>NZ_JBVJHP010000029.1:0-98018 GCF_055586745.1 Nonomuraea sp. NPDC049378 | reverse complement strand
GCAGCCGAACGTCCGGGCAAGCTCTTCGGCCTGGCCGGGGGTCGGGTAGAAGCGGTATTTGTAGGCCCGCTTCACGATCTGCGCCACGCGTCACATGGTACCACGCGATCAGCTAAGCATCGTGCATGTGTTCGGTATGCGGCGCTGTGCCGCGTTTCCTCCCCAGGGCTGAAGCCTGGGGTCTCCACGCTTAAGGAGATTCGATGACCACACCACCGCCCACCGGCGACCCCGAGCTCGACCGCGTCCTCGCCGACATGGCGGCCCGGACGGCCGGGTTCGAGGAGGTCACCCGCCGGCTGCAGGAGACCAGGGGACGCGGCGAGAGCGCGGGAGGGCAGGTCGCCGTCGAGGTCACGACCGCCGGGTCGCTGGCCGCGCTGCACATCGACCCCCGCGCCATGCGGCTGGGCTCGAAGGCGCTGAGCGAAGCCATCGTGGAGGCGTACCGTCTGGCCGAGGAGGACGTGACGGGCCAGTCGTTCGACATCGCGAGTACCGTCGCCGATTCCTGACGGCCGCGCTCAGGAGCAGTCGCAGCACTCGCAGCAGTCAGCGCACTCGCGCAGGTAGCAGCGCTCGTCGCACGGGCGGCCGCGCCGGCTGCTCCACCGGGGCCGCCACATCCCGCACGTCAGGAACGTCGCGACGCCGGCCGCCGACCTGCGGATCCAGCCGGGCCGCTCGTACGAGGCGGTGGCGGAGCCGAACGTGCGGGCCACCGCCCGGCGTACCTCGGTGCCGAGCAGGACGTCCACCAGGTGCCGCTCGGCCAGCTCGACGTCCCCGAGTGCCAGGGCGAGCCCGTGCGCGGCGTCGTCGCACAACCGGCGTGCCTCGGCCGCCGTGGTGGCGGTGGCGGTCAGCGGGTTGAACGCTCCGCGCGCCTGGTCGTCGCGCTGGTCCTCGGCCGCGTCCAGCAGGTGCGCGAGCCGGCCGAAGAACCGGCCCGCCTCCGCGAGGGCGGGGGCGTTGCCCGGCCGCCCGGCGAGCACGGCCGTGTGCGCGAACGCCGCCGCGACGGCGTCCTCCGCGGGTGCGGTGAGATCGAGCACGCTCAACCCGGGCGCGGGACCGGCGCCGCGGTGGTCCGGCCCGGTGGTGTCCGGCCCGGTGGTGTCCGGGGCGGTGGCCAGGCGTTCCAGGCCGAGCTGGCGGTCCACGGTCGCGGCCAGCACGGCGGTGTCGAAGCCGACCCCGGCGCCCAGCCGCGCGCCGCCCGCCTCCCAGCGGGCGGCCAGCCGGCGGCGGGCGGCTGCGGTGCCGAAGGCGGCGTCCCCGTCGGCCACATGGTCGCGCAGCCTGCCCGCGGCGAGCACGAGCGAGACCGAGGCCGCCAGCCGCGCGCCGCGCGCCCGCGCGTCCACCACCTCGGCCGCGCGGAATCCCCGCAACGCGCACGGCCCGGCCGTGCGGCGCGGCGCGCCCTCCTGGAGCTGGGCCTCGGTGAGCACCGAGAGGAGCAGCGTGTCGTAGTTGGTGGTCAGCCGTGCCGATTGCCCGGGCCCGTCCCGCAACGTCAGGCACAACCCGCACAGGTGCGCCCGCCACGCGGCACGCAACGACGGGCACCCATGGTCACCGCAGGGGCGGATGATTCCGAACACACGACCTCACAGACGTTCAGGCACGATCAAAGGGAACAGGGTAGGGCCCGAGGCTTTCAACCGGCCTGCATGGTCATGACTGGTTTACGGCTTTCCTCCATCGAGGTCGGCGGATCGCCCCCATGGTGGCCGCAGCGGTGGCCGCCTAGCGTGAGGCGGCGTGATCAGCCTCAAGAACCTGAGCAAACGGTACGGCGACCGGCTCGCGGTCGACGACCTGTCGCTGGACCTGAAACCGGGCGCGGTGACCGGCTTCCTGGGCCCCAACGGCGCCGGCAAATCGACCACCATGCGCCTGGTCCTCGGCCTCGACCGGCCCACCACCGGCACGGCGCTGATCGGCGGCGTCCCCTACCAGAAGATCAGGAACCCGCTGCGCACGGTCGGCGCGCTGCTCGACGCGCGCGCCCTGCACCCGGGGCGCAGCGGTCACGCGCACCTGACGGCGCTGGCGCGCGCCAACGGCATCGCGCGGCGGCGGGTCGCGGAGGTGCTGGAGGCGGTCGGCATGGCGGGCGCGGCGCGCAGGCCCGCGGGAGCGCTGTCGCTGGGCATGAGCCAGCGGCTCGGCATCGCGGCGGCACTGCTCGGGGATCCCGAGGTGCTGATGTTCGACGAGCCCGTCAACGGGCTCGACCCGGACGGCGTGCGGTGGGTGCGCGGGCTCATGCGGTCGCTGGCCGGCGAGGGGCGCACGGTGTTCGTCTCCAGCCATCTGATGAGCGAGATGCAGCTCACCGCGGACCACCTCGTGGTGATCGGCAAGGGCCGGCTCATCATGGACGCGCCGCTGGCCGACGTCATCGCGGGCAGCTCCCTCACGGCCGTGCTCGTACGCACGCCGCACGCGGGAGACCTGGCCGCACGCCTGCGTGCCGCCGGGATCGCGGTGGACCGGCTCGGCGAGAACGAACTGGAGGCCACCGGCGCCGCCGTCGAGCGGGTCGGCGACCTGGCTTATGAGGCCGGCATCCGCCTGCACGAGCTGCGCACCCGAGAGGCGTCGCTGGAGCAGGCCTACCAGGAGCTGACGTCGCAGAGCGTCGAGTACGGCGCGGGGAGGGCCGGGGCATGAGCACGCTGTGGCAGGCCGTCGGGGCCGAGTGGGGCAAGTTGTGGTCGGTGCGGTCCACGTGGTGGTGCCTGGCCGGCGCGCTGGCGCTCATGGTGCTGAGCGCGATCACGCTGGGGGGCGCGACGGCCACCGAGGCGCTGCGCGAGGGCGGCGCGGGCGTGCGGATGACGGCCGGCGAGCCGGTGGTGTCGGCGACGTCGTTCGTCCAGTTCGCGATGGTGGCGGCGGCGATGCTGGTGATCACGTCGGAGTACGCCTCGGGAAGCATCCGGGTCACGTTGCAGGCCACTCCCGCCCGCGGCGTGGTGCTGGCCGCCAAGGCGCTGGTCGTGGGGCCCGTGATGTTCGCGGCCGGGGTGGTGTCCGGTGCCGTGGCGGCGGCGTCCGTTCACGTGGTGTTGTCGGCGGACGTGTTCGGGGGCCTGGTCGTGGCGCCGATCGGCGAGGTCGTGCCCGACCTGCTCGGAGCGGGGGCGTACCTGGCGCTCGTGTCGGTGATGACCGTGGGAGCGGGGGCCGTGATGCGCAGCGCGGCCGGCACGCTGACCGTGGTGTTCATGCTGCTCATGGGCCTGCCGCTGCTCCTGCTGATGACCGGCGCTCCGGTGGCCCTGGACGCCTCCATGCGCCTTCCGACGTTCGCCGGGCTGGCCTTCATGGGCAGCACGGACAACCTGACCGGCGGGCCGATCCCGTACTCCGCGGGGGAGGGGCTGGCCTGGCTGCTCGCCTGGACGGCGGTGGCGCTGGCGGCCGGATATGCCGTGCTGCGCCGCCGTGACGCCTAGACTCGCGCCCGTGCCGGGAACCGTGGTCGTTCGTTCGCTGGCCGGGGTCCTCCTGGGGATGGTCCTCGGCCTCGCCGAGCTGGCGTTCCTCGTGGTGGCGTGGCCCGCGGCCCTGATCCCGGCGGCCCGGCCGCTCGCGGCGCGGGGGCGGGACCGGCTGGTGGCCGCCGATCGGGCCAGGCTGTCCCGGTGGCTCGGCCACGAGACGGCCCGGCCGGACGGCGGCTACGCGTTCCTCGCCGCCCGCGCCGCGCTGGGCGTCCTGAGCGGCTACGCCTGCGCGGCGATCCTGTTCGTCGGCGGGCTGCTGCTGGCCGGCGGGATGTGGGAGCTGATCGCGGGCGGGTCGGAGACGGTGCCGCTCAACCTGCCCGGCGTGCGGCTCGTCACCAGCGGCTGGACGCTGGGGCTGACCGGCGGGACCGTGCTGCTGGCGGTGACCGCCCTGCTCGTGGTGGGGGTCGCGGCGCTGGAACGGCGGCTGGCCGCCCGCTTCCTCGGCCCGGGAGGCGAGGAGCTGATGCGCAGGCGGATCGCCGAGCTGACCGCCACCCGCTCGGGCATCGTCAGGGCCGTCGACGACGAGCGGCGCAGGATCGAGCGCGACCTGCACGACGGCGTGCAGCAGCGAGGCGTGGCCCTGGCCATGCTGCTCGGCCGCGCCCGGCACACGCGCGACCACGACAGGACCGCCGAGCTGGTCGGCCAGGCCTACACCGAGTCGCGCCGCCTGCTGGACGAGCTGCGCAGCGTCGCCTGGCGGATCTACCCGACCGCCCTCGACGAACTGGGGCTGCGGGCCGCGCTGGCGGGCGTCGCCGAACGGTCGAGCGTGCCGGTGACCGTGCACTACGGGCTGGCCGGGCGGCCCGTCTCCGAGGTGGAGACCGCGCTCTACTTCGTGGCCCGCGAGGCGATCACGAACGCGATCAAGCACGCCGGCGCCCGTGACATCCTGGTGGTGCTGGACGAGGACGATCAGGTGGTGAGCGTGGCGATCTCAGACGACGGCGAGGGCGGCGCCGACCCCTCGGGCGGCGGACTGTCCGGTCTGGCCCGGCGGGTCATGGCCCTCGACGGCGCGTTCACCGTCGACAGCCCGCCCGGCGGCCCCACCAGGATCGCCGCGTCGCTGCCGAAGGCTCCGCCGTGCGGGTGATCCTGGCCGACGACTCCGTGCTGCTGCGCGAGGGCCTGACCCGGCTGCTCGACGACGCGGGCCACGAGGTGGTCGCCGCCGTCGGCGACGCGCCCGCGCTGCTCGACGCCGTCGAGCGCCACCGGCCCGACGTGGCGGTGGTCGACGTGCGGATGCCGCCGACGCACAAGGACGAAGGGCTGCGGGCGGCGCTGGAGATCCGCGGGCGCCTGCCCGGCGTAGGCGTCCTCGTCCTTTCGCAGTACGTCGAGCAGCACTACGCGGCGAGGCTGCTGGCCGGGCCCGCCGAGGGGCTCGGCTACCTGCTGAAGGACCGGGTCTCCGAGGTGGGCGAGTTCCTCGACTCGCTGGAGCGGGTGCGTACGGGCGGCACGGCGTTCGATCCCGAGGTGGTGCGCCAGCTGCTCGCCCGCACCACCCACGCCGACCCGGTGAGCAGGCTGAGCCCGCGTGAGGGCGAGGTGCTGCGGCACCTGGCGCAGGGCTTCGTCAACGCCGCCATCGCCGAGCGCCTGCACGTCTCGCTCAGCACCGTGGAGAAGCACGTCAACGCCATCATGGACAAGCTCGACCTCCCCCGTGACCCTGACTACAGCCGTCGCGTGCTGGCCGTCCTGCGCTACCTCGAGGGCTGACCAGCTCGGAGCACCGCGGGGACGAATGCGACAAAAGTGGTTGTTCCGGGTGGGCATCGGGCAAGGAAGTGGCCATGACCATCATGCTTTGCGACGGCCGCCCGATGCCGCGTCTCGGTCTGGGCACGTGGCCCATGAACGACGACGGAGCACATCAGGCCGTGAGACACGCCATATCGCTCGGCTACCGGCTGATCGACACCGCCGCCAGCTACGGCAACGAGACCGGCGTGGGAGCCGCCGTGGCCGAGGCGGGCGTGGCCCGCGACGACCTGTTCATCACCACGAAGCTGCGCGGATCCCACCACGGCTACGACGCCGCCATGCGCGGCTTCGAGGAGAGCCGGGCCAGGCTCGGCCTCGACTACGTCGACCTGTACCTGATCCACTGGCCGCTGCCGGGCCGCGACCTCTACGTCGACACCTGGCGCGCCTTCGTCGAGCTGCGCGAGCAGGGCCTGGCGCGCTCGATCGGCGTCTCCAACTTCACCCCCGCGCATATCGAGCGGCTGGCCGAGGCGACCGGCGTCCTGCCCGCCGTCAACCAGGTCGAGCTCCACCCCGGCCTGGCGCAGCGCGAGCTGCGCGCCTGGCACGCCGAGCGCGACATCGTCACCGAGTCGTGGAGCCCGCTCGGCCGCGGCTCCAAGCTGCTCGACGAGCCCGTCGTCGCCGACCTCGCCACCACCCACGCGCGCACCCCCGCGCAGGTCGTGCTCCGCTGGCACCTGCAGCTCGGCGCCGTGCCGATCCCCAAGTCGGCCCACCCCGAGCGCATGCGGCAGAACCTGGAGGTGTTCGACTTCAGCCTGTCGGACGCGGAGATGGCGAGGATGGCCGAGCTCGACGGCGGTGGACGGCTCGGCGGCGATCCCGACACCCACGTCGAACTCTGACCCGATGTCGCGGACGGCGGGCCCCCGATCGTCTGTCCCATGACGATCGAAGGAGACAGGACGATGGACACCGGGGAACACGACAAGGAGCGGCCATGACGGACGTCTCCCACGCCGCACTGACCCGCGTGGTGCGCGAGCACGCCGGCCGGCTGGCCGCCTCGCTGGTGACGCTGCTGGGCGACTTCTCCGCCGCCGAGGACCTGGTGCAGGACGCGGTGGAGAAGGCCCTGGTGCGCTGGCCGGAGGACGGCGTGCCGGAGCGGCCAGAGGCGTGGCTGTACACCGTGGCCCGGCGGCGCGGCCTCGACCTGCTGCGCCGCGAGAGCAACCACCGCGACAAGCTCGCCCTGCTGTGCGTGCCGGAGCCTGGCGAACCCGACGGCCGGCTCCGGCTGATCTTCACCTGCTGCCACCCCGCGCTGCCGCGGCAGGCGCAGGTCGCGCTCACGCTGCGGGTGGTGTGCGGGCTGACGACCGCGCAGATCGCCGCCGCGTTCCTGACCCGGGAGAGCACGGTGGCCCAGCGCATCACCCGCGCCAAGAGGAAGATCGCGGAGGCGGGCATCCCGTACCGCGTGCCCGCGGCGGGGGAGCGGCCGGAGCGGTTGCGCGAGGTGCTCACCGTCATCTACCTGCTGTTCAACGAGGGCTACCTGTCCAGCACGCTGGAGCGGGCCCAGGCGCGTGACCTGGTCGACGACGCCGAGTGGCTGGCCTCGCTGCTGGCCGGGCTGATGCCGGACGAGCCCGAGGCGGCCGGGCTGCTCGCCCTCATCCGGCTGCACCGGGCCCGCGGCGCGGCCAGGTTCGGCGCCGGCGGCCGGCTCGTGCTGCTGGCCGACCAGGACCGCTCACTGTGGGACCACGCCGCCATCGAGGACGCGATCCGGCTCCTGACCCGGACGGCCCGCACACATCGGCGTCCCGGGCCGTACCAGCTGCAGGCGGCCATCGCGGCCTGCCACGCCGAGGCCGCGTCATGGGCGGGCACCGACTGGCGGCAGATCGTCATGCTCTACGACATGCTGCTCTGCCTCGCCCCGTCGCCCGTGGCCCGGCTCAACCGGGCCATCGCCCTGCGGTACGTGGACGGCCCGAAGGCGGCGTTCGCCGAGCTCGAAGACCTCGGCGAGGTGCTGGGCCGCTACCCGCTCCTCCACGCCACCCGCGCCGAGCTGCTGCGCGATCTCGGCCGCAGGGCGGAGGCCCGGCGGGCCGACGAGCGCGCCCTCGCACTGACCGCCAACCCCGCCCAGCAGGCGCTGCTGGAGGAGCGGATCGCCTGGGGCTAGAACGCGGTGTGCGCCAGCCAGTGGTCGAGCAGCGCGCGGTCGCCCGCGACGTCGCGCGGCGGCACGCGCCGGGTGAACACCAGCATGAGCTCCGTCACCGGACCCGACACCACGACGTCGCCGTCGCCGCTCCCGCGGTCGCAGCGGATCCCGTCCGGCGTCCTGGTGATCACCCAGCCCTGCCCCGAGTCCGGCCGGACCACGATCGTCTCGCCCCTGCCGCGCAGCTCGGCCAGCTCGGGCTTGAACTCCACCGCGGACGGCTCCGCGAGCAGCCCCATCCCCTCGGAGATCACATCGGCCGCCAGGTCGCCGGCGACGTCGAAGGCGACGCCGGTCGTGGCCGCCGCGTCATAGTGGTGGATGACGGTGTCGCCCAGCATCCTGCGCAACCAGAACACCGGCGGCGTCGGACCCGTCATCGACCAGACCCGGGCGCCTGCGGGCGCCTCCTGGACCGCGTCGACGACCTCCTGCGCGCCGTCCGTCAGCCACCGCGCCCAGGTGTCCTGCGGGCCGGGGTCGTCGGCGGCCGGCGCGGCGACGGGCTCGGACGCGGCCAGGCGCACCAGCTCGGCCGTCCATCGGTGGGCGTGCCCGACGTGCCCGGCCAGGTCGCGCAGCCGCCACTCCGGGCACGTCGGCACCCGGGCGTCCGGCTCGCCGCCGGTGACCGCGTGGGCGAACCCCGCCGTGTGTTCCCGCAAGCCCTCCGCGAGCCGCGCGGTGTCCAGTGCCGTCATGGGTGAGAACTCCTCTCAGCAGGTGGACCGCTAGCGTAGAAACTCCAGTGGGGTGGAGGTTCAAGTGTCTGTGAGCAACGACACGCTGGGGATCGGCGACCTCGCGGCGCTGACCGGCGTACCCGTGAGGACGATCCGCTACTACTGCGACGAGGGCATCATCGAGTCGGTGCGCAGCGCCGGCGGCCACCGCAGGTTCGACGGCGCCGCGGTCGAGCGGCTCGGCATGGTCAGGCGGCTGCGCGGGCTCGGCCTGGGGCTGGCCGCCATCGCGCGCGTGCTCGCCGGCGAGCGCTCCGTGGCCGAGGCGGTCGCGGAGGAGCGCGCGGCGCTCGACGTCCAGCTCGCCGGGCTGGCCTGGCGGCGGGCCGCCCTGCGCGCCGTCGAGGAGGCGGGCCCGGCCGAGCGAGCGGCCCGGCTGGACCTGCTGGCCGCGGCCGAGCAGGGCACCGCCGCCCGCGACGAGCTGGTCGGATTCTGGCGGCGGCAGATGGTGGCGCCCATCGCCGACGAGATGTTCGCGTCGTTCGTGGCCATGGCCGTTCCCGACCCGCCCGCCCATCCGACCCCGCCCCAGGTCGTCGCGTACGCCGAGCTGGTCACCCTGGTCGCCGACCGGTCGCTGACGCGCCTCCTGCGCTCCCGGGCGCTGGAGAACGTGCAGGTGATCCACGACGAGGACGAGTTGATGTACGGCGTCGGCGAGGCGTGCACGCTGGTCGAGCCGCTCGTGATCGCGGGAGAGGCGCCGCGTCCCGGGCCCGAGCTGGACCGGTTCGTGGCGGTGCACGCCACCGTGCGGGGGGTCGGCGACACCCCGGACTTCCGGCGCGAGCTTCTGGCGAACCTGGCTCCCGACCGCGATCCGCGCTTCCGCCGCTACTGGCGGCTGGTGAGTGAGGTCAGTGACGAGAAGGCCACGCTCGGCTCGGCCCACCTGTGGCTCGCCGACGCGCTCGAGCGCGCCCTCACCGCCTGACCTGGGGCGCCCTCGCGGCCGGACCGTGCCGCCCTCACGGCCCGGCCCGTCGTCGCCTCCCCGCGCGTGACACGAGGACGGCCAGGCCCGCCAGCAGCAGCCAGGCCGACGTCAGGACCACCAGCCAGGTCCAGCCCGCGTGCCCGTACACGACGCCGCCCGCGGTGCCGCCCACGCCGCTGCCCAGGTAGTAGGCCAGGGTGTACATCCCGGCGGCCCGGCCGCGGGCGCTCGGCTCGGCATCGGCGGTGACCCAGGCGTTCGCGATGGCGTGTGCGGCGAAGAACCCGGCGGTCAGCACGGCGAAGCCGAGCGCGACGAACGGCAGGGCCGGGCTGGCGGTCATGACGGCGCCGGCCACCGTGACCGTCAGCGCCGTGACGAGGGCGGGTGTGCGTCCGAGGCGGGCGGCCATCCGTCCGGCGGCGGCCGACGAGGCGGTGCCCATGGCGTACGCGAGAAAGACCAGGGACGCGGCGGCGGTGCTGAGCGAGATCGGCGGCGCGGACAGGCGGAAGCCGGCGGCGTTGTACAGCGCCACGAACGCGCCCATGCCCAGCGCGCCGACGGCGTAGGCGGCGACCGGCCGCCCCGGCCCCTCACGCTGCGGCGCGGATGCCGCGACCTGGCGGTGCGGGGGCGCGGTCGTCGCGCGTCCGGGCCGCGGGGCTTGGGGATGGCGCGGCGTGCGTGCAGGGGACGGGTGCCGGTCGCGGGGGAGGGCCAGGGCGGTGAACAGCGCGCACAGCAGGGCGACGCTCGCCACGGCGAACAGCGCGCCGTGCCAGCCCAGCGGGCCGGCGGCGAAGCCCGCGCCCAGCCGGCCGAGCATCCCGCCCATCGTGTTGCCCGCGATCATCGCGCCCACCGCGCCCGGCAACCGCGCCGTGCCGAGCCGGTCGGCCAGGTACGCCGCCGCCACCCCGGCGAACCCCGCGACCGCCACCCCCTGGACCGCCCGCATCGCCAGCAGCACGGGGAACGACGGAGCCAGCGGCAGCAGCAGCCCGATCACCGCCGACCCCAGCACCGACCAGAGGATCACCCGCCGCCGCCCCGCCACCCCGGCGAGCCAGGCCAGCGGCAGCACCGTCACGGCGAGCGCGGTCGTGGCCACGCCGACAGCCAGCGACGCGCTCCCCGGATCCAGCCGGAACGCCCCGGCGAGCTGCGGCAGCACCGGCTGGGGCGCGTACAGCAGGGCGAACGACGACAGCCCGGCCGCCGCCACGGCCGCGCTGACCCGCCGCGTGTCCGCGGGCGGAGCCTGAGCCTGAGTGACCACCACCCGCGCCACGCTAGGCACGGCACATAGATACGTCCAATGCAGAAACAGGTCATGATTCATACCGTGATGGATGAGTCCGACGAGCAGCTGGCCGCCCGCCTCGCCTCCGACCTCGCGCTGATCGCGGCGGTCGGCGAGACCGGGCACGTGACCCGCGCGGCCGAGCTGCTCGGCATCCCCCAGCCGACCGCCAGCCGCCGCCTCGCCGCGCTCGCCGACCTGGTAGGCGCGCCGCTCGTGCTGCCCGCGGGCCGCGGCATCCGGCTGACCAGGGCCGGGCGCGTGCTCGCCGCCGCCTCCGCCCGCGCGCTCGGCTCGGTGACCGCCGCCGTCCGCGAGGTGCGCGAGGAGATCGACCCGGGCACGGGCCGCGTCGCCCTCGGCTTCCTGCACCTGCTCGGCCGCACGCTCGTCCCCTCCCTCATCCGTGATTTCCGCGCGCGCCATCCCGGCATCCGGTTCAGCCTGGTCCAGGGTTCGCGGCAGACCATGTTGCGGGCCGCGCGCGAGGGCGAGATCGACCTGGTGTTCCTCGCGCCCATGCCGCTGGACGACCCGGCCCTGGTCAGCAGGCGGCTCGCCGACCAGGAGCTGGTGCTGTCCGTGCCGGGCTCGCACCGGTTCGCGGCCAGGAGGCGGGTGCGGGCCGCCGAGCTGGCGGGGGAGGAGCTGGTGACGCTCGAACCCGGGTACGGCCTGCGCCAGATCACCGACGACCTGTGCGCCAGGGCGGGATTCGAACCGCGGATCGTGTTCGAGGGGCAGGAGTCGGAGACCGTGCGCGGGCTCGTGGCGGCAGGGCTGGGGGTGGCGATCCTGCCCCGCTCCGGGCCGCCCGGCTCGGTCGCCGGGGTCATGGAGATCCCCCTGTCGCCGCCGGTGTTCAGGACGATCGGCGTGAGCTGGCCGGCGGGCGAGCGGCTGACCCCCGCGGCGCGGGTGTTCAGGGACCACGTGTGCGCCGGTGTGACGGACCTGGGGCCGGGATTCCGCGGCGAGCAGCCCGGCCCTTCGTGACCGGTGAGGCCGGCGAGGCTCATGGTCCAGACTGGGGAGATGGCTGAAGACGGCGATGCGGGCGTGCCGGGCTCGCTGGCGAGGGTGCTCGCCGACGTGGCGGCGGAGCGGGCGGCGCAGGACGCGCGCTGGGGCATGCAGATCCTGCCCGACGGCACCGGGGGCGAGCGGGCGGCGGCCGAGTCCGGCGCGGCGAGGCACGCGACGGACACGGCCGCCCGCGCCGGGACGCTGACGTGGCGGCACATCCTGGAGGAGGAGGTGATGGAGGCGTTCGCGGAGACCGAGCCGGACCGGTTGCGTGCCGAACTCGTCCAGGTGGCCGCCGTGGCCGTCAAATGGGCCCAGGCCCTCGACCGCCGCCCGCCCGGACGGCCACGGAACACGGCTGCCGGCACCTCCCCGATCCGGGACCCGGGTGGGGCGGGGTAGGCCGAGCCGGAGGACACGGACCGCCGCCGGGAGGACGGCCCTCGGTCCGCCGATGTCGCGGGTGAGTCACGCGGGCGGCGGGCCGGCCCTCGTGGTGTAGATCGTGACGGCGTACGGGCGGGGAGGCGCGAGGTAGACCTCCTCGGCCAGCCGCGACAGAGCCGCGTCGGCGTCGAGGTAGCGGTGCAGCCGCCCGGCCTCCGGCCATGGGTGCACGGCCACGAGCACCCCGTCGCCCGGCACGAGCAGCCGGCCCAGCCGGGCGCTGGCCAGGCGCAGGCGCTCGTGGCGGCCCAGGTAGTAGAGGGTCTCCGAGCAGAACACGAGGTCGAAGCGCTGCTCGGGCACATGGGTGAGGATGTCGGCCTGGACGAAGCGCACCCGGCCGGTGTCGGGGACCCGCCGGCGCGCCCGCTCCAGCGCCCGTGCGGAGACGTCGACCCCGACGATCTCGGCCTCGGGATAGGCGTCCGCCAGCCCGCGGGTGAAAGCGCCCTCGCTGCACCCGACCTCGATGATGCGCCGGTACGGCCTCCGCGGCACGTGTTTCAGCGTGGCCTCGTACTTCTGCCGCTCGTAGGTGTCGGTCGACAACTTCCAGGGGTCGGGGACCCGGTGCCGCCAGTCGAAGAAGCGGCCGAGGACCATGCCCTGGGCCTGCGGCGGGAGCAGTGACAGGGCGCGGAACAGCGTACGGTGCATGACCTCTGGAACGGGCGGCATGGCGGTGGCGCGGCCTCTCTCGGATGAGACGCGTGAGCGTCTGCGTGAACTGAGATGACGTCGTCACCGAAGCGAGTTCCCGGATGACCACCGTCTATGCCCGCCGCCCGACGGCGAGGGGATCGCGCGCGGGCGCAGGAGACGGCGAACGGTTAGGATCACCCGAACATGGTTCTGCGCGACTGAAGGATGTCCCCATGATCCGCCGGCATACCATCGCTGACCTGCTGCGGCGCTCGGCCGCCCGCCACCCCGCCAAGACCGCCGTCGTCTACGGTGACCTGCGCCAGAGTTACGCCGACCTCGATCTGATGGTCAACCGCACGGCGAACGCGCTGGCGGCGCGGGGCGTCGGCAAGGGCGACCGGTTCGCGGTGCTGAGCCACAACAACCACGCGTTCGTGGTCGCGTATTTCGCGCTGGCCCGGCTGGGCGCGATCTCCGTGCCGATCAACTTCATGCTGGGGAGCGACGAGGTCGCGTACATCCTGGAGCATTCGGGCGCGACCGGGATGCTGGTGGAGGAGGGGTTGCTGCCGGTGGCCGACGCCGCGGCGGGCGCGCGGGTCACCGTGCGCGGGGTGATCGGCGCGGCGGCGGACGGCTGGGAGCCGTTCGCGACCTGGGCGGCCTGCGACGACGCGTCGGAGCCGCAGGTGGACATCGCCGACGACGACCCGATCCAGCTCATGTACACCAGCGGCACCGAGTCGCGCCCCAAGGGCGCCACGCTGTCGAGCCGCAGCCTGATCTCCCAGTACGTCACGTGCGTGGCCGACGGCGAGATGAGTCCCGGCGACGTCGAGGTGCACGCGCTGCCCCTCTACCACTGCGCGCAACTGCACTGTTTCCTCACGCCCGGCATCTACCTGGGCGCCACCAACATCATCCTGCCAGGAGCCACCCCCGCGGTGATCCTGGCCACGATCGAGGGCGAGCGCGCGACGAAGCTCTTCTGCCCGCCCACCGTCTGGATCGGCCTCCTCCGCCACCCCGACTTCGGCCGCCGCGACCTGTCGTCGTTGCGCAAGGGCTACTACGGCGCCTCGATCATGCCCGTCGAGGTGCTGAAGGAGATCGCCGCCCGCCTGCCCGAGGTGCGCCTGTTCAACTTCTACGGCCAGACGGAGATGGCCCCCGTCGCCACGATCCTCGGGCCCGACGAGCAGCTCACCCGGCTGGGCTCGGCGGGCAGGCCCGCCCTGAACGTCGAGACCAGGATCGTCGACGACGAGGACAGGCCGGTGCCGCCCGGCGTGGTCGGCGAGATCGTGCACCGCAGCCCGCACGCCATGCTCGGCTACTGGAACGACCCCGCCAAGACGGAGGAGGCGTTCCGCGGCGGCTGGTTCCACAGCGGAGACCTGGGCGTCATGGACGCCGACGGCTACCTGTCCGTGGTCGACAGGAAGAAGGACATGATCAAGTCGGGCGGTGAGAACGTGTCGAGCCGCGAGGTCGAGGAGGCCGTCTACCAGCATCCGGAGGTCGCGGAAGCCGCCGTCTTCGGCGTGCGGGACGAGCGGTGGATCGAGGCGGTGACGGCCGCCGTGGTGCTGCGCGAGGGCGCCGGGGTGACGGCCGACGAGCTGATCGTGTTCCTGCGGGAGCGGCTGGCCGCCTTCAAGACCCCCAAGCGGGTGGTGTTCGTGGAGTCCCTGCCCAAGAACGCCTCGGGCAAGGTGCTCAAGCGGGAACTGCGCGACCGGTTCTGACCGGCCGCCCCGGCGGCCGGTCAGCGGTGGTCAATTCACGTACGCCGCCACGACCCAGCGGACCGGCCGGTTGGTGGCCTCACCCCACAGGCCCACCTTCCCGGTGATCGTCACCTTCTCGCCCTTGGGCACCCTGTGCTCGGCCATCGCCATCGGGAAGGGGCCGCTCTTCCAGGTGCCGCAGTCAGCGGTCGAGCCGGTGTCCTTGCCGTTGATCCGGTAGGTGAACCAGATGCGGCGGGCCAGGTCGCCCGTGCAGAGCTGTTCCAGGCCCAGCTTCCCGCCGGGGCTCCTGACCACCAGCTCGAACGAGCGCTCCTTCGTCCACGTGCCGCCCGTCCTGGCGGCAAGTCTCATGCCGGCCAGCTTGGCAGGCGGGGAGCGCAGCTCGCCGGGCTCGACCGGCTCGGCGGGCGGCGTCCACTCGTAGACGGCCAGGCTCCAGGCGGCCCAGTGCGGCTTGACCGGCTCGCACTTTCCGCCCTTCTTCTCGCGTACGCAGCCGTACCCGGTTATTTCGGTGTCGAAGGTGACGGTGACCTCTGTGGCGCCCTCCGGTACGACCAGCGGTCTGAGCTCCATGTCCTTCCCACATCTCAGGAAGCTGGCCCGGTGGGGCCTGCCGTTCACGGCGACGTGCGGCGGCTGGCCCCCTGGCCTGCCCTGGCACAACCCGGCCAGGTCCAGCGGCCTGCCGGTGACGGGGACGGTGACCGACGCCTTCTGACCGCCCTTGGCCGCCAGCTCGGCCGTGGCCACCCGCCGGTACTCGGTGCCGTCACCGGAGGTGAACGTCTCGGGCAGCTCGGCCGCGGGCCTGGCCGCCGCGGTGATCTCCCGGGCGGGGGGCTCGGCCGCGCCGGGGAGGAGGGAGACGCCGAGCACCACGGCCGCCGCCACCGCCGCGCCGGCCATCGCGCCCCGCCGGACGCGGGTCCTGCGGATGCGGGAGCGGATCTGGTCGTGCCGGTGCGGGTTCGGGGGCGCCGGGGCCCCGGCCCGCTCCCGCAGGACGTCACGCAGGTCGTGCGCGCTCATCGGTGCAGCTCCTTCACGATCGATTCGTCCACTCGCAGCTTGGCCAGCGCCTTGGCGCACTGGCTCTTGACCGTGCCCTCCTGGCAGCCCAGGATCCTGGCCACCTCGGCCACCGGCAGGTCCTCGTAGAACCGCAGCACGACGACCGCGCGCTGCCGGGCGGGCAGGCGGCCGACCGCCTGCCACAGCTCCTCCCGCTCGCCGCCGGGAGGATCGTGCGCCACGGCGTGGGGCAGGTCGTCGCTGGGCAGCTCCCTGCGCCACCTGCGCCGCCACCAGGACGTGTACGTGGTCACCAGGACCCTGCGCACGTACGCCTCGGGCTCGTCGATGCCCGGCCAGGCGAACCAGGCCTTGGCCAGTGACTCCTGCAGCAGGTCCTCGGCGACTCCCCAGTCGCGGGTCAGCAGGTACGCGGTGCGCAGCAGCCGATCGGACCTGGTCGCCACAAAGTCATGAAATATCGCCCTATCCGCCAACGTGAGATGCCTCCTCGAAGCTTGCTGACGGTAGTGACGCATCGAGCGTGGCGTCAGGTTGCCCCGCGCCGAACCGGCGCCGCCGGCCGGGGGAACCGGCGTCAGGGGGTCTCGGCGCGCGTGACCGTGAACGGCACCAGCTCGCCCAGCCCGCGCACCGACAGCCGGTCGACCGCCCGCAGCCGGAACTCCCGGTCGCCCTCGAGCTCCTCCGCCAGCTGCGGATCGGCCAGGATCGTGCCGGGCAACGACAGCGCGGTGAGCCGGCTGGCCAGGTTGACCGTGGTGCCGAACACGTCGCCCATGCGCCACATCACCGGCCCCGCCGCCAGCCCCACCCGCAGTTCCGGCATGTCCTTGCCGCGCGCGTGCGTCTCCACCAGCCGCGCCGCGATGTCCGCCGCCACGTGCGCCTCATCGGCCACGAACAACACCGAGTCGCCCAGCGTCTTGATCACCCGCCCGCCGGACGAGGTCACGATGTCGGCCGAGCGTCCCTCGAACCTGTCGACCAGCCGGGCCAGCTGGCCGAGGGTGATCTGCCGGCTCAGCCGGGTGAACGCGACCAGGTCGGCGAACCCGACGGACAGCCGTACGGCGCTCATGTCCTGGCCCGCGATGCGCCCCGCGGCGGCGGCGAGCTGGCGTTGCCAGGCGTAGACCAGCAGCCGCGCCAGGTCGGGCACCACGAGCTCCGCCCGCCTGCGCCACGCCCGCGACCGCTCCTCCAGCGGCACGCCCGCCTGGTCGAGCGACTCCACGCCCACCTCGGCCTGCGACTCGGCCAGCCTGGTCGTGGCCCGGCCGATGGAGCGGGCGATCAGCAGCATGTGCTCCTCGTCGTAGGCGCCGGAGCCGACCATGCGCAACATCGTCTTGAGCGCCTCGACGTCGGAGTCGGTGAACTCGACCGCGTCGTCGGCCACGTTGGGGAACCCGAGGGCGCGCCAGAGCCGCCGCGCGCGGTAGACCGGCACCCCCGCCATGTCGGCGACCTGGTGGCTGGTGTAGCGGCGCGGCTCGCGCAGGAACGCCTCGCGCAACGCGTCCCCATCATCGAGCGGCACGTGGGCAAGATAACATTCGGGGCCCCGGGTCAGGTGACCAGTGCGGAGTCAGCGCGATCACTCCAGCAGGGCTCGCAGGGCCGGACGTTCACCGTCCGGCACGTAGTCCGCGTAATAGTCGTACATCGCCCTGCGGGTCAGCCGGGCGGCCAGCGGCCCGTCGCCCGCGCGCACCGCCGCCAGCACCTCCTCGTGGTGCTTGATCGTCTGCCGCATCAGCGCCGGCCGGTCGGGGGCGGCGGCGAGCTTCTCCGAGATCAGCCCGAGCACGATCGAGCGGACGACGTCGGTGCAGATCTGGATCAGCTTGTTGCCGCTGGCCCGCGCCACCACGTCGTGGAAGGAGACGTCCTCGGCCACGAACGCGTCGTGGTCCGTCGCGGCGCGCATGCGCGCGACGGCCGCGCCCATCTCGTCGAGCTGCCCGTCGGTGCGCAGCCGGGCGGCCAGCAGGCTGGCCGACGAGTCGAGCACCATCCTGAACTGCACCAGCTCGGCCAGCGACAGCTCCTCCACCCTGGCCAGCGTGGTCATCGACTTGTGCAGGGCGGCGGGCGTGAACGGCAGCACCTCCGCCCCGTGGGGATCGCCGGGACGCGACCGGACCAGGCCGCGCGCCTGCAGCACCCGCAGCGCCTCGCGCACGGTGGACCGGCTGACCGAGAACTGCACCATCAGGTCGCGTTCGCTGGGCAGCCGCTCGCCGGGGCTGAGCGCGCCGCTCTCGATGGCCTCCTCGACCTGCTCCACGACCCGCTCGTAGGCGCGTACGGCACGCACCGGCTCGAACCGCGGACCACCCATGCAATCCCCCTTGACCCGAGCCGCCGACGACTGGCAATGTGCAGCCTACTGGTCCGACCAGTGCACTAGCCAGGAGGCTGAAGATATGAGGCGCATCGGCATCTGGATCGCCGTCGGCGGTCTCCTGCTGGCCACGGCCGCCTGCGGCGGCGGCGACGGCGGTGAATCCGCGTCCGGCACCCCCGAGGCCGAGTCGCTGGCCGTCGGGTTCGTGGCCGAGCCGGCCAACCTCGACTTCACCTCCACCGAGGGCGCCGCGATCCCGCAGGCGCTGCTCGTCAACGTCTACGAGGGCCTGGTCAAGCTCGACCAGGCCGGCGAGATCGTGCCGCTGCTGGCCGAGAAGTGGGAGGTCTCCGACGACCGGAGGACCTACACGTTCACGCTCCGCGAGAACGTGAAGTTCTCCAGCGGTGCGCCCTTCACCGCCGACGACGTGGTGTTCTCGCTCGACCGGGTGAAGTCCGACTGGAAGCTCAAGATCAAGTCGCAGCTCGACGTCGTCGACAAGGTGGAGAAGAAGGACGACTCCACCGCCGTGGTCACGCTCAAGCAGCCGAGCAACGGCTTCCTCTACTCGATGGCCACCAGGCTGGGCGCGATGTTCAGCCGCACGGGAGTGTCCGACCTGGCCGGCAAGCCCGTCGGCACCGGCCCGTACGTGCTCGGCTCGTGGCGGCGCGGCGACTCGATCGAACTCGACGCCAACCCCTCCTACTGGGGCACGAAGCCGCCGCTGTCGTCGATCACGCTGAAATACTTCAAGGACGCGACGGCGATGAACAACGCGCTGCTCACCGGCGGCATCGACGTCATCTCCAGCGTGCAGGCGCCCGAGTCGCTGCAGCAGTTCGCCGACCCCGGCCGCTTCGAGGTCATCGAGGGCACCACCAACGGCGAGGTCGTGTTGTCGATGAACAACGGCCGCCCCCCGTTCGACGACAAGAAGGTCAGGCAGGCCGTCCGGCACGCCATCGACCACAAGGCGCTGCTCGACACCGCCTGGGCCGGGCGCGGCGAGCTGATCGGCTCGATGGTGCCGCCCACCGACCCCTGGTACGAGGACCGCACCGGCGACTACCCCTACGACCCGGCCAAGGCCAAGCAGCTGCTCGGCGGCAAGACGTACGACGTCAAGATGCGCATCCCCAACCTGCCGTACGCGGTGGCCAGCGCCCAGGTCGTCAAGTCGCAGCTGGCCCAGGTGGGCATCACGGCCGAGATCGAGCCGCTGGAGTTCCCCGCCCGCTGGCTGGACCAGGTGTTCACGAAGGGCGACTACGACCTGTCGATCATCAACCACGTCGAACCCCGAGACATGGGGATCTTCGCTGACAAGTCCTATTACTTCGGTTATGACAATCCCGAGTTCGGCAAGCTCCTCGCCTCCGCCGACCAGGGCACCGAGCAGGAGCAGGCCGACGACCTCAAGCAGGCCGCCAAGCTCCTGTCCGACGACGCCGCCGCCGACTGGCTCTTCCTCTTCCCCAACCTGATCGTGGCGAAGAAGGGCGTCACCGGCCTGCCGAAGAACGCCATCTCGGAATCCTTCGACTTCACCGCACTCGCCAAACAGTGACCCTCTACCTGCTCAAACGCCTGGCGGTGCTGCTCGCCAGCACCGCCGTGGCCGCCGTCGTGGTGTTCGCGTTCATGGCGCTGCTGCCCGGCGACCCGGCCGAGATCGCGCTCGGCGTCAACGCCACGCCCGAGGCGGTGGCCGCGCTGCGCGAGCAGTTCGGCACCGACCGGCCGCCCGTCGTGCAGTTCCTCGACTGGTCCGGAGGTCTCCTCCAGGGCGACTTCGGCACCTCCTACGTGACCAGCTCGCCCATCGGGCCGCAGATCGGCGAGCGGCTCGGCGTGACGGCCGTGCTCGTGCTCGGCGGCATGGCCGTGGCGCTGGCCGTCGCGGTGCCGCTGGGCACGTACGCCGCCGTGCACCACCGCGACCCGCTCGGCGCGGCGATCAGCGCGGCCAGCCAGGTCGGCATCGCGATCCCGGCGTTCCTGGCCGGCATCCTGCTGGTCTTCGTGTTCGCGGTGCAGGCCCAGGTGCTGCCGTCCGGCGGCTACGTCCCCTTCACGGAGGACCCGGGGGAGTGGCTGCGCGGCCTCCTGCTGCCGTGGGCGTCGCTCGGGCTCGTCCAGGGCGCGGTGCTCACCCGCTACGTGCGCAGCGCCGTGCTCGACGTCATGCGGGAGGACTACCTGCGCACCGCCCGCGCCAAGGGCCGCGGCAGCACCGGCGCGCTGTGGCGCCACGGGCTGCGCAACGCCTCCGTCCCCGTGGTCACCGTGCTCGGCCTGCAACTGGCCACGCTGCTGATCGGCGCGGTCGTGGTCGAGCGGGTCTTCGTCATCCCCGGGCTCGGCGACCTGCTGCTGAACGGCGTCGCGGGGCGCGACCTGCTGCTCGTCCAGGGCGTGGTGATGGTGCTGGTGGCGGCCGTCCTGCTGATCAACTTCGTGGTGGACGTCGCCTACCACCTGCTCGACCCGAGGCTGCGGTGAACCGGAGGGTGCGATGAGGGGCAGGACGAACGCCGGGCTGGTCGCGGGCGGCACGCTCGTCGGGCTCGTGGTGCTGACGGCCGTGGCGTCCTTCTTCTGGACGCCGCACGACCCGACGCTCGTGGACGCCGCGCAGAAGCTGCGCGAGCCGGGCGGCGGCTACCCGCTCGGCGCCGACAAGTTCGGCCGCGACACCTTCAGCCAGCTCATGGTCGGCGCGCGTACCACCCTCTACGTCGGCATCGTGGCCGTCGGCATCGCCGCCGCGCTCGGCGTCCCGCTCGGCATGATCGCCGGGATGACGCCGCGCGGCTGGCTCTCCGAGCTGATCATGCGGGTCAACGACCTGGTGTTCGCCTTCCCCGCGCTGCTGCTCGCCGTGATGTTCGGCGCGGTCTACGGGGCCGGCACGCTCACCGCCATGATCGCGATCGGGGTGGCCACCGTGCCCGCGTTCGCCAGGGTGGCCCGCGCCGCCACCCTGCAGGTCATGGTGACCGACTACGTCATGGCCGCCAGGGCCGCGGGGCGCCGGCGGCCCGCCATCGCCGTGCGGCACGTGCTGCCGAACATCGGCTCGATGCTGATCGTGCAGGCGTCGGTGTCGTTCGCGATCGCGATCCTGGCCGAGGCGGCGCTGTCGTTCCTCGGCTTCGGCACCCGCCCGCCCACGCCCTCGTGGGGCCGGATGTTGCAGGAGTCGCAGGAGTTGTTGTTCTCCACCCCGCGCCTGGCGCTCTGGCCAGGCCTGGCGATCGCGCTGGCGGTGCTCGGCTTCAACCTCCTCGGCGACGGCCTGCGCGACTATCTGGACCCGAAGCTCAGGAGGATCCGGTGAGCACGCTGAGGGTCGAGAAGCTGACCGTCAGGGCCGGATCGCTGGAGCTCGTGCGCGAGGTCTCCTTCACGATCGCGCCCGGCGAGCGGGTCGGCCTCATCGGGGAGTCGGGGTCGGGCAAGTCGCTGACCGCGCTGTCGCTCATGGGCCTGCTCCCCGAGGGCGTCACCGCCTCGGGCACCGCCAGGCTGGGCGACCGCGACCTGGCCGGCGTGCCGGAGAGCCGGGTCAAGGACCTGCGCGGGCGCGAGGTGTCCATGGTCTTCCAGGAGCCCATGACCGCGCTCAACCCGCTCATGCGCGTCGGCGCCCAGGTGGCCGAGGTCATGACGCTGCACGGCACGCCGCGTCAGGAGGCCCGCGAACGCGCCGTCGCGATGCTGGAACGCGTACGCCTTCCCGAACCGGCCCAGGTCGCCCGCGCCTACCCCCACCAGCTCTCCGGCGGCCAGCGGCAGCGCGTCATGCTCGCCATCGCCCTGGCCAACGGACCAGGCCTGCTCATCTGCGACGAGCCCACCACCGCGCTCGACGTCACCGTGCAGAAGCAGATGCTCGAGCTGATCGCCGAGGTCGCGCCCGCGCTGCTGTTCATCACTCACGACCTCGCCGTCGTCGCCTCCGTCTGCGAGCGGGTCCTCGTCATGTACGGCGGCCGCGTCGTCGAGAGCGGCCCCATCCGCGAGGTCTTCGCCCGCCCCCGCCACCGCTACACCGAAGGGCTGCTGGCCGCCTCCAAGCTCCCCCCGCGCGGCACCCGGCTGCCCACCATCCAGGGCAGCGTCCCGTCGGCGGGCCGGTTCCCCGGCGGCTGCGTGTTCAGGAACCGCTGCCCGCACGCCACCCCCGCGTGCGAGGCGGCGCCGGCGCTGACAGGAGACGGACATGCCTTCGCATGCTGGCACCCCGCTGATTGAGGCGAGCGGCCTCAACCGCGTCTACCACCGGCCCCGCACCTCGCTCGCCAGGCCGGGCGCCGCCGTCCACGCGCTGCGCGACGTGTCGCTGACCGTCCGGCGCGGGGAGCGGTTCGGCATCGTCGGAGAGTCCGGGTCGGGCAAGTCCACGCTCCTGCGGCTGCTGTGCGCGCTCGACCGGCCCACCAGCGGCTCCATCCGCTTCGACGGGCAGGAGATCGCCGGCCGGCCGGAGAAACGGCTGCGGTTCCTGCGCGAGAACCTCCAGATCGTCTTCCAGGACCCGATGAGCTCGCTCGACCCCCGCATGCGCGTACGCGACCTCGTCGCCGAGCCGCTCGTCGCCCTCGGCCTGCCGGCCGGCGACCGCGTGAGCGAACTGCTGGCCGAGGTCGGGCTGCCGCCCGAGGCCGCCGGCCGCTACCCCCACCAGTTCTCCGGCGGGCAGCGGCAGCGCATCGCGATCGCCCGCGCGCTCGCGCCCCGGCCGAAGGTGCTGGTCGCCGACGAGCCGGTGAGCGCCCTGGACGTGTCCGTACGCGGGCAGATCCTCAACCTGCTGGCCGACCTCGTCGACGAGCTGGGCCTCACGCTCGTCTTCGTCTCGCACGACCTGTCCGTGGTGCGGCACGTGTGCGAGACGGTCGCGGTCATGAGCGAGGGCGAGATCGTGGAGACCGGGCCCGTGGACGACGTCTGGGAGGCGCCCGCCCACCCGTACACGCAGGAGCTGCTGCGGGCCGTACCGACATTGGAGGGTTTGTGGTGATCGAGGTCGACGCCGAGGGCGTGGTGGAGTTCACGCGGGCGCTGGTGCGGATCCCCAGCACCAACGACCCGGCGCGCGGCCGCGACGAGCGGCCCGCCGCCGAGCTCGTCGCGGCGAAGATGCGCGAGTGGGGCTGGGAGCCGGTCGTGTACGAGGCCGCGCCAGGACGGCCCAACGTCGTGGCGGTCGTCGAGGGCGGCGGCGGCGACGGGCCGACCCTGATGTTCGAGGGCCACACCGACGTGGTGACCGAGGGCGACCTGTCCACGTGGACCGTCGACCCGTTCGGCGGCGAGATCCGCGACGGGCGGTTGTGGGGCCGCGGCAGCGCCGACATGAAGTCCGGTCTCGCGGCCACCCTCTACGCCACCCGCGCCCTGCAGCTCGCTGGACCGTTCCCCGGCCGGGTCAAGGTGTGCGCGCTCGCCGACGAGGAAGGCCTCATGCTCGGCGCGCACCACTTCGTCGCCGAAGGCCTGGCGGCCGACGTGGACGGCGCGATCGTCGCCGAGCCCGAGGCGGGCGAGATCTGCGCCGTCGCCAAGGGCGCGCTGCGGCTGCGCGTCGACCTCACCGGCAGGATGGCCCACGGCGCGATGCCGCAGCACGGCCGCAACCCCATCCAGGCCGTGGGCGAGCTCCTCGCCGGCCTGCGGTCCCTGCAGGACGAGCTCCAGGCGTCGCACCCGGCGCACGAGCACCTCGGCGAGGTGTACGTGACGCCGACCGTGCTGCGGGCCGGGTCCGAGGAGCAGGTCAACGTCATCCCCGCGCTCGCCTCCGTCTTCGTCGACGTGCGGACCGTCCCCGGGGTCGAGCACAAGGTCATCGCCGAGCGGGTGGCGGCCCTCGCCTCCCGCGACGGGATCACCGCCGAGGTGTCGACGCTGGTGGACCGGCCGCCGGTGGACGTGCCCGTCTCCGACCCGGTCGTCGCGGCGCTGGCCGCCGCGCACCGCACCGTGACCGGGCGGGAACCGGTGTACGGTGGCGTGCCCGGCTCGACCGACGGGACCGTGCTGACCCACTGGGGCGGCGTCCCCTCCGTCGTGTACGGGCCGGGCGGCAAGTGGATCGCGCACCAGGCGGACGAGTTCGTCGAGATCGCCGAGATCGTCCGGTGCGCCGAGGTGTTCGCCGAGGCCGCCCGCCGGTTCCTGACCGGAGACCACTGATGCGCTCGGGCCCCGCCAACGCGCTGGTGGACGTCCCCGGCCTGCGCGTCGGCCACGCGCAGCGGGTCGGCGGCGGCCACCGCACCGGCACCACCGTGGTCGTGGCGCCCGCCGGGGGCGCGGTGGCCGGGGTCGACGTGCGCGGGGCGGCGCCCGGCACCCGTGAGACGGAGCTGCTCGACCCGCGCAACCTGGTGGAACGCGTGCACGCCGTGGTGCTGTCGGGCGGGAGCGCGTTCGGGCTCGGGGCGGCGTGCGGGGTCGTCGACCGGCTCGCCGACGCGGGCATCGGGTATCCGGTGGAGGGCGGCGCCGTACCGATCGTCCCGGCGGCCGTCATCTTCGACCTCGGGCGGGGCGGCACTTTCCGCGCCGTCCCTGACGCGGCGCTGGGCGCCGCCGCCTATGACGCCGCCCTTTCCCCGGCGGCAACCCGCGACGCGCCGGCCGCTTCCCGCCCGCCGGTGACCGCCCTTTCCGACGAACGACCGGCCCTCCGGCCCCGTGAAGGGACAGTGACCCAGGACGGCGGGGTGTCGTGCACGACGGCGCCGGCGACGGCCAACGGGTCGGTCGGGGCCGGGACCGGCGCGGTGGCGGGCGGGCTGGCCGGGGGCCTGGGAACGGCCAGCGCCGTGCTCCCCGACGGCACGACGGTGGCGGCCCTGGCCGTGGTGAACGCCGCGGGCTCCGTTCTCGACCCCGCCGACGCCACCCTCTCCGGCGCCAGGTACGGCCTGCCCGGGGAGTTCGCCTTGGAGCCTCCCAAGCCGGAGGAGGCCGCGGCCTGGCGTCCGGAGAAGGCGCCGTCGTTCAACACCACCATCGGCGTGGTGGCCACCGACCTCGCCCTCACCAAGGCCCGGTGCGGCAAGCTCGCCGCGGTCGCCCACGACGGCCTGGCCAGGGCGATCAGGCCGGCGCACACCATGACCGACGGCGACACCATCTTCGCCCTGGCCACCTGCGCCCGCCCCGCCCCCGACCACGACGTGCTCCAGGACGCCCTGGCGGCGGTGGCCGACGTGTTCAGCCGCGCCGTGGCGCACGCCGTGCTGGCCGCGACCGGCCGCGAGGGCGCGCCCGCGTACCTCGACGTGTTTCCCAGCGCCCTACGGAAAGAGCCATGAGCATCGAGCAAGCCTGGCCCGCCGGACTGCCCATCGGCGACGGATGGACGGAGACCGCGGCAACCACCGACGTGATCTTCCCCTACGACGGCACCCGGGTCGCCGCGGCCCCGCTGGGCACGCCGGCGCACGCCCGGCAGGCCCTCGACGCGGCGCTGGCCGCCGCCCCCGCCATGGCGGGCCTGCCCTCGCACGCCCGGCGGGCCGCCCTCACGCACGCCCACGACGCGCTGGAGGCGGCCCGCGAGGAGTTCGAGCGGCTCTTGGTGCTGGAGACCGGCAAACCGCTGGCCGACTGCAAGGTCGAGGTCGCGAGGACGCTGGTCACCCTGGCCACGGCCGCCGAGGAGGTCGCCAGGCTGCACGGGGAGACCGTGCCGCTCGACCTGCTGCCGTCGGGGGAGGGCCTGATCGGGTTCTGGACGCGCCGGCCGATCGGCGTCGTCGTCGGCATCACCGGCTTCAACTACCCGCTGCTCCTCGCCGCGCACAAGATCGCCCCGGCCGTCGCCGCCGGGTGTCCCGTGATCGTCAAGCCGGCGCCCGCGACCCCGCTGGCCACCCTCTGGCTGGTCCACCTGCTGCGCTCGGCCGGCGCGCTTCCCCCGGCCGCCGTGCAGCTCGTCACCGGGGACGTCGAGGTCGGCAGGACCCTGGTGGAGGACCGGCGGATCGGCGCGGTCTCGTTCACCGGCTCGGCCGCGGCGGGCCACGCCATCGCGCGCGGCGCCGCCCCCACCAAGGTGCTGCTGGAGCTCGGCTCGAACGCGGCGCTCGTGGTGGCGGCCGACGCCGACCTGGAGGCCGCCGCCGACGCGGTCGTGCGCGGCGGCTACTACGCCTCCGGCCAGGCGTGCATCTCGGTGCAGCGGGTGCTGGTCGAGGAGCCCGTACGCGACAGGTTCCTCGCCCTGCTGGCCGAGCGCGTCAAGGGCGTCACCGTCGGCGACCCGCGCCTGCCGGGCACCCGCGTCGCCCCGCTCATCGACGAGGCGGCCACCGACCGCGTGCTCGCGTGGATCTC
Organism: Nonomuraea sp. NPDC049378; assembly: GCF_055586745.1. Lineage (NCBI taxonomy): Bacteria > Bacillati > Actinomycetota > Actinomycetes > Streptosporangiales > Streptosporangiaceae > Nonomuraea > Nonomuraea sp. NPDC049378. The sequence goes on along the minus strand of NZ_JBVJHP010000029.1, from coordinate 71,911 downwards.
CGCCTCGGGAGCGCAGCCGGTCACCGGCGGGCACCGCGTCGGACGCGCCCTGGCGCCCACGGTGCTCGCCGACGTCCCCGACGGCGCCGACGCCTGGGACGAGGAGATCTTCGGCCCCGTGGTGTGCGTGCGCCAGGTGCCCGACCTCGACGCCGCCTTCGCCGCGGTCAACGCCTCGCGGTACGGCCTGCACGCGGCGGTCTACACCCGGTCGCTGGCCACGGCGTTCGCCGCCGTCGAGCGGATCGAGGCCGGGGGAGTGGTGGTCAACGACGTGCCCGGCTTCCGGGCGGACAACATGCCGTACGGCGGCGTGAAGGACTCGGGCGCCGGCCGCGAGGGCCCGCGGTTCGCCATCGAGGAGCTGACCGTCACCAGGATGGCCATCATCCGGCCGCAGGCGTGACGCGCCGGCCCCGCCTCCGGTAGGCGGCGAAGGCGGCGCCGCACAGGAGCGCGAGCAGCACCGTGGTCGGCAGCCCCGTGAACGGGCCGGCCGTGGCGGGCTCTCCCAGCAGCGGGCTCGCCTGCGGCTGGGAGAGCAGCACCATGGCGAGCTGCGGCGGGCCCTGCCCGGGTGCGGCCACCACGAAGACAAGGGACGCCAGCCAGAGCGGCGTCGCGTGGAAGGCCATGGCCGCCCACAGGCTGCCGCCCATCAGCGTGAGCAGCGCCGCCAGCACCGACCAGAGCACCAGGTTGGCGGCCAGCACCCAGGTGAACCGGTGCAGGGGAGAGATCAGCATCAGCGGGCCGGCGAAGTGGAACAGCGCGAACGCCCCCGACGAGATCGCGATGCCCGCCGTCGTCCCCCAGCGTGTGGTGGCGCTGCGCAGGATCCAGCCCCGGTAGAGGATCTCCTCGATCGAGATCATCACGATCCTGCCCAGGTAGAACGCCGGCAGCAGGTACGCCAGCGCCGCGAGCGGCGTGCCGGAGGCCACCAGCGTGTCGTCCACCCGCAGGTTCCCGATGGCGGCCTGCAACGCCAGCCACCCCGCGATGAACGCCGTCCCCAGGCCGAAGCCGGCCGCGTGCTGCCTCCAGGCGAGCCCGTCCCACGTGAGGCCGAGCGAGGCGGCGAACGGCCGCCGCTCGTAGAACCGCACCCAGGCCCAGAGCAGCAGGAAGATGGGCGCGTGGCCGAGCACGGGCTGCAGCACGGCGAAGACGGCGATGAGCGGCGGCGACGGCTGCGTCCCCGCCAGCAGCGCACCCAGCGTCCGGAAGAGCAGCATGCCCGCGAGCAGGCCGGCCGCGTAGATCAGTTGCGCCAGCAGAACGGTGAGCAGGGGATGGGTGTCACGTCCGATCCCCCTCGAAGTGACGGCAGGAGAAGTCATGCCGCCGAAGGTAGGCAAACGCCGCGCGAGGCGAATCCCGCCGGCGACCTGTCCGGGTACGACCCTGAGCTATGTCGCTGGTCATGTTCCCCTGCCGGGGGCGGAGAACGGCCCGGCCCTGGTGTTAGCGTGATGCCGTGGCTGGAGGTGATCGCTGGACCCACGGCACCGACACGCGGGCCCCCTACGTGCTGACCGCGCTGTGCGCCTTCGCGAGTCTGGTGTTGTTGTTGAGCGCGCTGTACGCCGCCGCGGCGGGCAAGGGGACATGGCTGTTCGCCGTGCCTCCCGTGGCGCTGCTGCTCCTGTGGCCCTTTCTGCACTGGAACCGCGGCGCCTCGCCGGCCCGCAAGGCGGTCAGCCTGCTGTTCATGCTGGCCGCGCTCGCGGGCGTGCTCAGCGGCAGCTCCGCGTCGGGCTACCCGCTGATCGCTGTCACGATCGTGCACGCCATGTGCGTGTTCGGCGTCCTCGGGGGCGCCGGGTTCAGCGTGGTGCTGGTCGCCGGCGGGTTCGTCGGCAGCATGCTGGTGCGGGGCCCGTACGAAGCCGGCTGGGCGGTCGCTGAGACGGTCATCATCGCGGCGTTCGTCGTTCTGGCGCTGGTCACCGCGCACACGCTGCTCGACGCGCGGCAGCGCGCCCGCGAGACCGAACGCCTGCTCGGCGAGCTCAGCGAAGCCCACGCGGAGCTCGGTCGCTACGCCGCCAGGGTGCGCGAGCTGACCGTGGCCGAGGAACGCGCCCGCATGTCCCGAGAGATGCACGACTCCGTCGGCCACTACCTGACCGTGATCAACCTCGGCCTGGAGAACGCCCAGCGATACCGGGAGACCCGGCCCGACGACGCGTGGGCGGAGGTACGCCAGGCGCAGCGGCTCACCATGGAGGCGCTGGCCGACACCAGGCGCTGGGTACGCGCGCTGAAACCGCTTGCTCTCGAAGGGCGGGCCGGGCCCGCGGCCATGGCGGAGCTGGCCAGGTCGTTCGAGGGGACGGGTCTCGAGGTCACGTTCCGCGCGGCGGGAGCCGGGTCGACGCTCGGCGAGGAGGCCGAGCTGGCCCTCTACCGCACGCTGCAGGAAGGCCTGACGAACGCGGCACGCCATTCGGGCGGGCGCAAGGTCGAGGTCGTGCTGGTGTCCTCGGACGACGAGGTCATGCTGTCCATCGCCGACGACGGCCGCGGAGCCCTCGCCGGCGACGGCCACCCGGCGGGGGACGACGGCGACCCGACAGGCGGCGGAGAGGGCGGCGAGGGCCGCGCCCAGCGTGTGGTGGGCGGTGAGCGCGGGCTCGCCGGCCTGCGGCAGCGGATCGCGGCGCTGGGCGGCACGCTCACCGCCGGAGCCGCGCCCGGCGGCGGGTTCGTGGTGCGCGTGAGCCTGCCCGCGCGAGCGGAGGTGGGCGTGTGACCGTGCGGGTGCTGATCGTGGACGACCAGGTCCTCATGCGCGAAGGGCTGCGCAAGCTGCTGGAGATCGAGGAGGGCATCGAGGTGGTGGGCGAGGCCGCCGACGGCGTCGCCGCGCTCGACCTGCTCGACGCCGCCCGGCCCGACGTGGCGCTGGTCGACGCCCGGATGCCCCGGATGGACGGCATCGAGCTCATCGCCCGGCTCGACGTGCCCGCGATCATCCTGACGACGTTCGACGACGACGACTACATCTTCGGCGGCCTGCGCGCCGGCGCCCGCGGCTACCTGCTGAAGGACACCCCGCCGCACGAGCTGGTGGCGGCCATCCGCAAGGCGGCCCGCGGGGAGACGGTGCTCGGCGGGGTCGCGGCGGAGCGCGTGGTCGCCGAGCTGCGGCGGGCGCCCGCCGCCCGCGACCTCGGCGAGGAGCTGTCCGAACGCGAGCGCGAGGTGGCCGTGCTGGTGGGCCAGGGGGCGACCAACCGCGAGATCGCCAGGCGGCTGTTCATCACCGAGGGCACGGTGAAGAACCACATCTCCAGCATCCTGCGCAAGCTCCGCCTGCGCGACCGCACCCAGCTCGCCATCAGAGTCTCCCGAGGGGGATCGTCGCCTTGAGGCGACGGGGGAATCGGGAGCGGGAGGGCCGTCAAGGCCCGAGCGTGCCCTGACCTGTCAGGTCCGCGCATCACGGATGTCCTTCCTGGTTGTGTCGGCGCCGGCCGGCATCGTGGCGGTGTCGTTACCGATCGTGATGGGAGGTGGGTGTGCGCAGGTCGTTCACGTTCCTGCTGCGCCCCACCGCCCGGCAGGTCGGCAGCGCTCGCGGCGTGCCTGGAGGACCACCGCACGCTCTACAACGCCGCCTTGGAGCACCGCCGCACCGCCTGTGCCAGGGCGGGCGTGGCCGTGCGCGGGCCCATCGTCATCGTCGTGCGAAGGGGGTAACGGTTCGAGCTGTGGCCTGCGGTTTCATCGTGGAGCTGTTCGGGTGATCATGTTGACAGCGCGGTCGATGTCCTGCGGCATGAGGTCCGCTCGTGCGGACAGCCGCAGCCGTGAGATCCCGTCCGGGACCGATGGCGGGCGAAAGCAGCCGACCGCGATTCCGGCGTCCCGGCAGGCGATGGCCCAGCGCACGGCAGCGTCGGCGTTCTCGGCGAGTACGGACAAGACGCATGCCTCGGGCCGTGGCGTGTCCAGCCCCGCCGCGGCGAGCCTGGCGTGCAGCTCGCGTGCGGTGTTGCGGGCCTTGGACGGGCGCGCGGGGTCGCGGCGCAGCAGCCGGAGTGCCGCCAGCGCGGCGGCGGTCGCCGCGGGAGCGAGTCCGGTGTCGAAGATGAAGGTCCTGGCGGTGTTGATCAGGTGGTCGATCACGCGGGCCGAGCCGAGCACCGCTCCCCCCTGGCTGCCCAGCGCTTTGGACAGTGTGATCGTGCAGACGATGTCAGCTGCGCCGGCGAGCCCCGCCGCAGCCGGCGCTCCACGCCCGCCTGTCCCCAGCACGCCGAATCCGTGCGCGTCGTCTATGATCACAGCCGCTCCGACCTCACGTCCGACCTCGGCCAGGTCGGTCAGCGGCATGGCGTCGCCGTCCACGGAGAAGACCGATTCGGTCACGATGATGGCGCGGCCGTCATGGTGTTCCAGGGCCTGGGCCGCCGCGGCGGGGTCGGCGTGGGGGACGACGACGGTCTCCGCTCGCGACAGTCGGCAACCGTCGATCAGCGAGGCGTGGTTGTGGCGGTCGGAGGCGATCAAGACTCCTGGGCTGGTCAGGGCGGTGACGGCGGCCAGGTTCGCCGCGTATCCGGAGGCGAAGACCAGCGCGGCCTCGAAGCCGGTGAAGTCCGCGAGCTCCGCTTCCAGCGCGGCGTGCAGTTCGGTCGTTCCTGTGACGAGCCGCGAGCCTGTGGCCCCGGCTCCCCAGCGCCTCGCCGCCTCGGCGGCGGCGCGCGTGACGTCTGGGTGCCTGGCCAGGCCCAGGTAGTCGTTGGAGGCCAGATCAAGCAGGGCCGAGTCGGCGGGCCGTGGGCGGAGGGCGCGGGCCAGACCGGCGCTACGGCGCTGGTCGGCCTGTACGGCGATCCAGTCGAACGGGTTGGGGCGCATGGCCAGGGAATCTAGCCCGGGTATGGGCGTGGCCGTGGTAGGGCCGTTCTACAACCTTCCCTGAACGATCTTGTCGTTATCGCCCATCGGGTGCCGCCGACGGCCTGGCGGAGGATCGAGGCATGGAACTGTTGACCACGCTGGTGGACAAAGGGCTGCGCGGACAGGGGCCGACGCGCGAGGAGGCCCTGGCCGTGCTGGCTACTTCCGACGACGAACTGCTCGATGTGGTGGCTGCGGCCGGGAAGGTGCGGCGGAGGTGGTTCGGCCGTCGGGTCAAGCTGAACTACCTCGTCAACCTGAAGTCGGGCCTGTGTCCTGAGGACTGCTCGTACTGCTCGCAGCGGCTGGGCTCGAAAGCCGAGATCCTCACCTACAGCTGGCTCAAGCCGCACGAGGCCGCCGCCGCGGCCGAGGCTGGGACGAAAGGCGGCGCCAAGCGCGTGTGCCTGGTGGCCAGCGGGCGCGGCCCCACCGACCGGGACGTCGAGCGGGTCGCCGGCACCATTGAAGCGATCAAGGAGCGCAGTCCCGACGTGGAGGTCTGCGCCTGCCTGGGCCTGCTGTCAGAGCAGCAGGCCCAGCGGTTGCGTAAGGCGGGCGTCCACGCCTACAACCACAACCTCAACACCTCCGAAGACGAGTACGGCAAGATCTGCACCACGCACGGATTCGCCGATCGGGTGGACACCGTCCGGCGTTCGCGTGAGGCGGGCATGTCGGCCTGCTCCGGCCTGATCGCCGGGATGGGCGAGAGCGACGCCGATCTGGTGGACGTGGTCTTCGCGCTGCGAGAACTCGATGTGGACTCGGTGCCGGTGAATTTCCTGATCCCTTTCCAGGGGACGCCGTTGTCGCAGACGTGGGAGCTCAGCCCTCAGCGGTGCCTGCGGATCCTGGCGATGGTGCGCTTCGTCTGCCCGGACGTGGAGGTCCGCCTTGCCGGTGGTAGGGAGATCCACCTGCGCAGCCTGCAGCCCCTGGCCTTGCACATCGTCAACTCGATCTTCCTCGGCGACTATCTGACCAGTGAGGGACAGCCCGGCGAAGCCGACCAGGAGATGATCAAGGATCTCGGCTTCGTGGTGGAGGAACCGGGGTCCGCCACGCTACCCGAGCACCGCGGCGCGGCCGCGCCCGCCCAGCCTGGGAAGCACGGCGACGCGTCGGCCGCCGAGTCCGCACGCACCGACCTGGTGGCGTTGCGCCGCCGCGGTGCCGGTACCGACCTGGCGCCCAATGCGTGACTTCCGGCCCGTCCCGGAGCTGCTGGAGCTGGACCGGACCCACGTGTGGCATCCATACGCGCCAATGCCGGGCCGCGAGACCCCGCTGCTGGTGGAATCGGCCTCCGGGGTTCGGCTGCGGCTGGCAGAGCCGGTCGAGGGCCAGATGGAGCTGGTGGACGCGATGTCCTCCTGGTGGGCCGCCATCCACGGCTACGGACACCCCGTCCTGGACTCCTCGGTACGCGACCAGCTGGGCCGGATGAGCCACGTCATGTTCGGCGGACTCACCCACGAGCCCGCGATCCACCTCGCCGCCCGCCTGGCGGAGATGACCCCAGATCCGCTGGAACACGTCTTCCTCGTCGACTCGGGCTCGGTCGCGGTCGAGGTGGCGGTCAAGATGTGCCTGCAGTACTGGCGGTCGCTCGGCCACCCGGACAAACAACGCCTGCTGACCTGGCGTGGCGGGTACCACGGCGACACCTTCCAGCCGATGTCCGTGTGCGACCCCGAGGGCGGCATGCACTCCCTGTGGACTGGAGTGCTGCCGCGACAGGTCTTCGCCGACGCCCCGCCCGCGGGCTTCGACGCCGAGCCCGACCTCGCCTACATCGCGCACCTGGCCGAGCTCATCGAACGGCACGCGCACGAGGTCGCGGCCGTCATCGTCGAACCGGTAGTGCAGAACGCGGGCGGCATGCGTTTCCTGTCACCCGGCTACCTGCGGGTGCTGCGCGAGCTGTGCGACACGCATGGGGTCCTTCTCGTGTTCGACGAGATCGCCACCGGCTTCGGCCGGACCGGCGCGCTGTTCGCCGCCGACCACGCGGGCGTCGCCCCGGACGTGATGTGCGTGGGCAAAGCGCTCACCGGCGGCTATCTCAGCATGGCGGCCACCGTGTGCACGCCCGAGGTGGCCCACGGCATCGGCCGCGGTGACTTCCCCGTGCTCGCCCACGGTCCCACGTTCATGGGCAATCCGCTCGCCGCCGCCGTCGCGGGGGCCTCCCTCGACCTCATGGCGGACTGCGCGTGGGAGGGCCAGGTCAAGCGGATCGAGACGGGACTGCGGTCCGGGCTCGCCCCCGCGCGCGGGCTGGGCGGGGTGCGCGACGTCCGCGCGCTCGGGGCCATCGGCGTCGTCCAGCTCGACCACGACGTCGACAGGGTAGCCGCCACCCGCGCCGCCGCACGTCACGGTGTGTGGATACGTCCCTTCAAGGATCTTGTCTACACCATGCCACCCTACGTCATCGACGACGCCGACCTCGGTCGCGTCACCACCGCGATGGTCGCGGCCGCCGCGGCAGGCTGACACCCTCGGAGGGGAACGTCCTCATGCGTGTTCTGATCATCACCGGTACCGGGACCGAGATCGGCAAAACCGTGACCACCGCGGCCGTCGCGGCGCTGGCGGTCGCGGCGGGCCGCCGCGTCGCCGTGCTGAAACCGGCTCAGGCCGGTCTGGCCCCCGGTGAGCTGTGCGACGTGGACGAGGTCGCCCGTCTGGCCGGCGCTGTCACCCGCAGCGAGCTGGCCCGCTACTCGGAGCCGCTCGCGCCGGCCACCGGCGCCCGCAGGAGCGGCCTGGCTCCGGTACGCCCCCGCCGAGCCGCGGAGGAGGCCGCCCGGCTCGCGGACGACCATGACCTCGTCCTGGTCGAAGGCGCGGGCGGGCTCCTCGTGCGCTACGACCAGGACGGCGGTACCATCGCCGACGTGCCCGTCGCGCTGCGCGACCTCGGCGTGGACGTCTCCGTCCTGCTCGTCACCACCGCCGGGCTGGGCACCCTCAACAGCACGGCGCTGACCGCGGAGGCGCTGCGCACCCGCGGTCTTCCTCTGGACGGCCTGGTCATCGGCAGCTGGCCCGCCGCCCCCGACCTGGCCACCCGCTGCAACCTGACCGATCTGCCAGCCGTCGCGAACGCACCTCTCCTGGGGGCCCTGCCAGAACGCTGTGCGAAACACGATCGCAAAGCGTTCCTCCCCCTAGCTCGCGCCTGTCTCGCCCCAGAACTCGGCGGCATGTGGAATCACCGCGAATTCCTTGCCCAACATCCCGAAACCGGTCAGCTGTGCGCAGCACCGTCCGGATGACCTCGGTGTCCCGATCCCGCACGGTCCACAGCGGCCGGCCGCCAGCGCCGTACCCAGACTCCGGCTTGTCGTCGCTCACGCCTTCTCCGTAAGCGAATCGACACCACAGCCGCAGAGTCATGCATCGTCGCAGATTAGGCATATCCGTTGGAAATTTCTCCAGGCCTGCGGCGAAGTCCGACGTGGCCGGTCCGACCCGGCCGCGGACCCGGTCGGCGCGCCGGCGGTCAGTTCGGGGGGTCGAAGCGGCCGTCCACGGCGGTCCAGCCGCCGTCGACGTACAGGACCGAGCCGGTGACGAAGCTGGCCGCGTCGCCCGCCAGGTAGACCACGGCGCCGGCCATCTCCTCGGCCGCCGCCCACCGGCCGAGCGCGCTCTTGGCGGCGTACGCGTCGTACCAGCCAGGGTCCTTCTTGATCTGCTCGGTCAGCGGCGTCTCCACCACGCCGGGCGCGATCGCGTTGACCCGCACCCCGTGCGGCCCGAACTCGGCCGCGGCGGTCCGCAGCAGCTGCACCAGCCCGGCCTTGGTGGCGGAGTAGACGCTCTGCCCCGGCTCGGTGACGGACGCCCGGATCGAGGCGAACCCGATGATCGAGCCGCGCCCCCGCTCCACCATGCCCGCCCCGAACGCCCGCACCACGTCGAACGAGCCCCGCAGGTTCAGCCCCACCACCCGGTCGAACTCCTCGCCGGTGTAGTCGAGCAGCCGCTTGCGCACGTTGGTCGCGGCGGTGAACACCAGGACGTCGGCGGGTTCCTCGTCGGCGAGCCGGCGCACGCCGGCGGAGTCGAGCACGTCGACCAGCCGCGCACGGCCCGCGCACCGGCCGGCGGTCTCCTCCGCCGCGGCCAGGTCACGGTCGGCGCACACCACGAACGCCCCGTGAGCGGCCAGCGCCAGCGCCGCCTCCCTGCCGATCCCGCTTCCCGCCCCGATCACCACGGCCCGCCGCCCGTCCAGGCGGAACAGCGCGTCATATCTCATACGAGGCACCCTAACGACTGGTCAGACCAGTGCACCAGGTCCCCCGCCCCACGCGGGCTCCGTTCACGGCCGCCAGCCGGAGCGCAGCAGTTCGTACTCCACCTCGCCCTGGTCGGAGCCCGGGATGGGGTCGGGCCAGTCCTCGAAGAACGTGCGGACGAACGTCAGCCCGCATCTCTCCATGACGCGCCGGGAGCCGAGGTTGACGGCCATCGTCCTGGCGAACACCCGGCGGGCGCCCAGCTTCTCGAACGCCTCGCGGATCAGCGCCCGCGAACCCTCGGTCGCGTACCCCTTGCCCCAGGCCCGCTTGTGCAGCCGGTAGCCCAGCTCGGGCTCGTCGGCCGGCCCGCCCTCGGGTGCGCGCAGGTGGAACCAGCCGATGAACTCTCCCGAGGGCTTCTCGTGGGCGGCGAAGAAGCCCGTGGCGATGAATCGGGGCAGCGTCTCGCCGGTGATCACCTCGCGTGGCGTCGGCTTGCCGCCGTTGAGGTAGCGCATGACGTCGGGGTCGTTGTGCAGGGGGAAGAGGAGGTCGGCGTCGGACTCGGTGAAGCGGCGCAGGATCAGCCGCTCGGTCTCCAGGTGAACGTGCACGGGGCAACGGTAGCCAGCCGGATCGTGCGGGCTCGACAGATTTTCGCGCGGCCGTCCGCGCGCCGGCCGTCGGCCGGCCGCCGCACGGGCGGAACGGCGTTCCCTGCTAGCCTTCCCCCGGAGAACGGCATTCTCCGTCCGCCGCCGTGCGCGCCGCCCAGGAGGCGCTCGGCCGGCTGGGCGTCACGCCGTCGCGCGCGTGAGAGGGGGCCGGGTTGGCCGGCGACAGCTTCGACATCGCGGGCGTGCTGAGCGTCAGACGCCTCGGATACGGCACCGGCATGCTCACCGGTCCCGGCTACTGGGGGCCGCGCATGGAGCCCGGCCAGGCGGTGGCCCTGCTGCGCCGGGCCGTCGAGCTCGGCGTCACGCTCATCGACACGGCCGACAACTACGGTCCCGGCCTGGCGGAGGAGCTGGTCGCGCGGGCGCTGCACCCGTACCCCGGCGGGCTGGTGCTGGCGACGAAGGGCGGCGTGGTCCGCACCGCGCCGAACGTCTGGCACGTCGCCGGGCGGCCCGAGCGGCTGCGAGCCATGTGCGAGGCGAGCCTGCGCCGCCTGAGGACCGAGACGATCGACCTCTACCAGCTCCACCGGCTCGACCCGGAGGTGCCGATGGCCGACCAGCTGGGCACGCTGGCCGAGTTGCGGCGCGAGGGCAAGATCCGGCACATCGGCCTCGACACGGTCACCGCCGAGGAGCTGGCGCGAGGGCTGGAGATCACGGAGATCGCCTCCGTGCAGAACCGCTACAACCTGCTCGACCGGGAGTCCGAACCGGTGTTGCGGATGTGCGAGGAACGAGGGCTGGGATTCCTGCCGTGGTTCCCGCTGGGGAACGGCGCGCTGGCCGGGCCGGGCGCGGCCGGACCGGCGAAGGTGGCGCGGCGGTACGGCGCCACACCCGGGCAGGTGGCGCTGGCGTGGCTGCTGCACCGTTCGCCGGTCATGTTGCCCACGCCCGGCACGGGCTCCCTCGCCCATCTGGAGGACAACCTCGGCGCCGCGCACGTCTCGCTGGCCCCCGACGATCTCGCCGTCCTCGACCGGCTCGGCGGATGACGGTCGCCGCGCGTTCACGTTCCTGGCACGGAGACGGCCCGCGGGTGCCGGTTCCGCACGGACTCCGTCGGGCGGCTTGCGGGAGTTTCGTCAGGAGGCTTACGATCTGCGGATGATCAACATGGCACGGCCCGCGTACGACGAGCTCGTGGCCCGCCTCGGGGCGCCGCTCGGCGTGGAGGACGCCCGCGCCCGCTGGGGTTCGCTCGTGCGGGAGGCCAGGAGCGGCGCCATCACGCTCATCACCAGGGAGCGCTCGGAATGGGCCGCCCTGGTGCCGCTGTCCGAGGTGTCCGGGCTGCTGAGCGGCCTGCCGCTGGTGCCGGTGTCGACGGCCCGCGGCAAGCTCGGCGACCTCGTACGCCAGGTCGCCCATCCGTACGAGCACGAGCCCGTGCTGCTGTCCCGGCACCGACGCCCCGTCGCCGCCCTGGTCGCGGCCGCGCGGTTGATCGACGGCCCCGCTCCCCGCCATCTGCCCACCGCCGACGTGATGCTGCTCGGCGGCGGCACCATCGTCCTCGCCCTCGACGCGCACGGGCGGACCACCGCCACCGTGCGCGACCAGGAGGGCGCCGAGGTCGCGTTCGGCTCGGGCGACAGCATCGGCCAGGCGCTCGACGCGCTGGAGGACGACTGATCAGGCCGGCCTGATCACCGCGTCGGGTCCGGGGAAGACGAGGTGCTCGCTCCCGTCATCGAACCTGACGATGTAGGGCGGGGTGCCGTCAGGGCCGCGGATCTCGATGATCTCGCCCTTCCTGTCTCCCTGGCCCACGACATGACCGTGGACGATCAGCGTGTCGCCGACGTGCGCCTGCATGGTGACTTCCCCTCGGCCGGCTCTGGAGGCTCACTCCCACACTGCACCAGGCGGGCGGCTGCGCAAAGACGACTGGCCGTGGGGGTTGAGGTCAGCGTGCGAGCTCTTCCACGACGCCGGTGAAGCCCTCGTCGCCGCGGCCGTCGGCGATGCGCCGGTTGACGAGGGCCAGCAGGTGTTCGAGCGGGGCGGTGCCGAGCTTGGCGGCGGCGCGTAGCCGGACGAGGTGCTCCAGCACCGGGGCGTGCTCGGTCAGCGAGGCCGGGCCCCGCGGGTAGGAACGGTCGCGCACCTCGCGGGCCGTCTCCTGGGCCGCCGCCACGACGTAGCCCATCTGCTTGGCCGCGAACGGCGCGAACGTCTCGGGCTCGACGCCCCCGGTCCCGCCGGCCAGCGCGAGGGCGTTCAGGTAGGCGAGCGTGGTGTCGTACCAGAGGCCGAGGAGCGCGAGGTCGTACAGCCCGGCCTGGCCGGGGTCCTCGCCGACGTGGTGGGCCGTCCCGAGCGGCTCCAGTGCCGGGCGGCAGGCCGCGAACGCCCGCGCCGGGCCGCTGTAGATCAGCGTGGCGGCCGGGGTGCCGATGTCCGCGGGGCCCGCCTGGACGACCGCGTCGAGGTGGACGGCGCCGTGCTCGCCGGCCCACGCGGCGCTCTCGCGGGCCTCGTCGGGGGTGCCGGTGGAGAAGTCCGCCAGGGTACGGCCGGCCGCGGCCGCGCCCCCGGCGGCCAGCACCTCCATGACCGCGTCGTGGCCGGTCAGGCAGAGGACGACGAGGTCGCTCGCCGCCATGGCGTCCGCGACCGTGGCCGCGTGCCGCGCTCCGCCGGCCACGAGAGGGCCGGCCTTGGCGGGGGAGCGGTTCCAGACCGTGGTCGGGTGCCCGTGCTCCAGGAACGTGCGGGCCAGGGCGGCGCCCATGGCGCCGAGGCCGAGCACCGTCACGGAGAGATCGTTCATGGGGAAAGCCTCTCTTATTACATTACGGGTCGAAACGAAACATAAGGGTTAGACTCGGGCTCGTGCAACCACGTCAGGAGGGGCGGGCGGCGCGTGCGGGCCGCCCGCGCGACCCGCAGATCGGCCGGACCGTGCTGGACGCGACGCTGGCGGTGCTCGACGAGGCCGGCTACACCCGGCTCACCATCGAGGAGGTCGCCCGGCGCGCCGGCGCGACCAAGCCGGCGATCTACCGCCGCTGGCCCGATCGGCGGCGTCTCGTCCTGGCCGCGCTGGCGACGCGGCTCGGCACCGCCCGCGCGCCCGACACCGGCTGCACGCTCTGCGACCTCAACGAGGGGATCAACGTGTTCGTCGCGGCATTCCGGCGGATCAGGCCCGGCGTGCTGGGGCCGCTGTTCGCCGACTGCGCGGCCGAGCCGGAGACGCGTGAGACGTTCATGGCGACGTTGTTCGACCCGCCGAGAGCGGCGGTGGCCGAGATGATCGAGCGTGCGGTGGCGCGCGGCGACCTGCGGGCCGACCTCGACCGCGAGCTGGTGCTGGACATGCTGGGCTCGCTGGTGCACTACCGCGCGCTGTTCGGGCACGCGCCGATCACCGGGGACCAGGTGGAGAGCGCCGTCGCGGCGGTGCTGGGCGGGATCGCCACCGACTACCCGGCCCTGCTCGCGCACAGCCGCGAGGTCGCGGGCGATCCGCGGACCCACGCCGGTCACGGGTAGCCGGCCGGCTCCCGCCTTCAGCGCGCGGAGCGGGCTCCGGACGGTGATCCGGGGCCCGCTCCGCCGTGCTGCTCCCCGACCGGCCTCGGGCCGCCACCTGAATCAGGCGATCCCGGCGGAAATCCGGTTCCCCTTCGTACGGCTCCCACGGTATACCTAGGAGTCCTAGGTTTTGGCCTAGGGAGCCTAGGATGCTTTCGTGTCCCGAGAAGGAGTTTCGCCATGACAGACCCGACGACCGGCAGGCTGCGCGTCGACGGCGCGAGCCTGCACTACGAGGTGCGCGGCGAGGGCCCGCTCCTGCTTCTCATCCCCGGAGGGACGGGTGGCGCGGCGTCCTTCGACGGCATCGCCGGCGACCTGGCCGCCCACCACACGGTCGCCACCTACGACCCGCGCGGCATGGCCCGCAGCGCGCTGGACGATCCCGAGGCCGAACAGCGGGTGGCCGAGCACGCCGACGACGCGCTGCGGCTGCTGGACCTGCTGTCGCCCGGCGAGCCCGCCCGCGTCTTCGGCGCCAGCTCCGGCGCGATCGTCTCCCTGCACCTGCTCGCCACCCATCCCGAACGCGTCGGGCGCGTCGTCGCGCACGAGCCGCCGGTGGTGGAGGTCCTGCCCGACGCCGCCGAGCATCGAGCGCTGATCGCCCGCGTACGGGAGACGTTCGGAAACGAGGGACCCATGCCCGCCCTGGCCGTGTTCGCGGCAGGGCTGAAGAAGGGCGGCGCCGCCACCGAGCCGCCGGCCGGAGTCGAAGCACCGGCCGAAGCACCGGCCGAAGCACCGGCCGAACCGCCGGTCGAACCGCCGGGCGGGATCGAGCTCCCGCCGCAGGCGGCGGCCCGGGCCGAGCAGACGATGGCCGGCCTGCCGTACTTCATCGGGCGCATCGTGCCCGGCTTCATGTCCTACACCCCGGACGTCGACCGGCTGGCGGCGCTGCAGGACCGGCTCGTGCTCGCGTGCGGCCACGACTCGCGCGGCGAACTGCCCTACCGCCCGGCCGCGTTCCTGGCCGAGCGGCTCGGCATCGAGCTCGTGCACTTCCCCGGCGGGCACACCGGCCTGACCACGCACCCCGCCGAGTTCGGCGAGCTCCTTCTCAAGACCCTGCGCGCCTGAAGACCGCGTGCAACCCCGGCGGCGGCCCGCCGCAAGGCCGACGACCCACCCGCACCGATCCGAGAGGCACACACCGTGAGAGATCTTCCCGACCCGGCCACGACCGTCATCGACGGCCCGTCCGGCCGCATCGCCGTGGCCGACCACGGAGGGCACGGCCCCGACGTGGTGCTGATCCACGGAGCCAACCGCTCCTTGCTCGACTGGGAGCCGCTGCGCCGCCACCTGCCGGGAGCCCGGCTGGTCGCCTACGACCTGCGGGGCCACGGCCGTTCAGAAGCCCCGGCCGAGACTCCCGCCGGCGCCGGTTACGGCTGGGACGCGCACCTCGCCGACCTCGACGCGGTCGTCGACGCCCTGCGGCTGACCGACCCGTACGTCATCGGCCACTCCCTGGGCGGCATGATCGCCGTCTGCCATGGCGCGCGGCGGCCGGACTGCCCCGGAGTGGCGGACCTCGACGGGTTCGGCGGCGGACGGCCCGAGCTCTACCCCGGGCTGCCCGCGGAAGAGGTCGCCCGCCGCCGGGCCGCGCAGACCGCCATGCTGGCCGCGGCGCCGGCCGTGCTCACCGACGACCACGTGGAGACGATGATCGAGCACGTACGGCTGCGCGCCCAGGCCATGGGCATCGACGCGGACCTGGAGGAGGCGGGCGCCCGCCGCTGCCTGGCCTCCGACGGCCCGTCGGCGTGGCGGCGCAGGCCGGGGCCCGACGCCCAGGCCGCGCTGCTGGCGCCGCTGGACGGCTGGAGCGTCTTCGACGTGCTCCGGCGGACCCGCTGCCCGGTGCTGCTCGTCCAGGGCGGCCAGGCACCCCCGCTCGCCGGGCTGCCGGCCGAGTTCCGCGAGCTGGGCGAGGCTCTCATCGCCGGAGTCGGGCGCGAGCTCGCCGCCCTGCGGGGCCCTCGGCTGGAACGTGTGGCCGGGGCCGGACACCTGCTGCACCTCCAGGCGCCCGCCGCGGTGGGCGAGCTCGTCCGCACCCACCTCCTGAACGGCCGGCGCCCTTCTGGTGCGCGCCCGGCTCACGGGTAGACAACAGATTGCCCTTATGTCTTAACAAATGTTGACATGCCGTTCATCTGCTGGATAGAAAGCATTAACCATCCAGACAGGACGGAGGCGGGCACCGCATGATCGGGGGGACCGAGCTGCTCTCGGTGGCGACCACCCTGCCGGAGCCGGCGTTCGACCTGCACTACCTGCACTATCCGCTCGACGTCCCCGACGGGGTGAGCGAGCTGGAGCTGGTGCTGGAGTACGACAAGATCGTCGACGTCGTGCAGATCTACGCCGTTCTGCTGGAGCCCGACGGCACCTTTCGCGGCCACGTCCAGTGCCCGGGAGGTCCCGGCCCCCGCCGGCTGGTGATCAGGGTGGGCGCGGACGGCGCCGGTCCCGGCTGCGTCGCGGGGCCCGTCCCGGCCGGCCGCTGGACGGTGCGGCTCGACCTCGACCGCCACAAGGCGGCGGCGCCGTACACGCTGACCGTACGCGCGGCACAGACCCCCGCCGGACCTCCCGCCGGCCCCCCGGCCGACACGGCGCCCGGACCGGCGCGCGACACGGCGCCCGGACCCGCCGCCGGCGCGGCGCCCGAACCGGCGCGCGCCGCCGCGACGGGAGGGGCGCGCGGTGTGGCGACGGGAGGGGCGCGCGGTGTGGCGACCGGGCCGGGTGACCGTGAGGCGCGGCGGCGGACGGCCGCCGGAGGCCCCGGCTGGTACCGCGGCGAGCTGCACAGCCACTCCACGCACTCCGACGGCCGCCGGCCGGTCGCCGACCTGGTGCGCGCCGCCAAGGAGGCGGGCCTCGGCTTCCTGGCCGTCACCGACCACTTCACCGCCGCCCACTGGCCCGATCTCGACGCCCATGACGGCATCGTGCTGCTGCACTCCATGGAGCTGACCAGCCACCGCGGCCACGCCAACCTGCACGGCCTGACCCGCTGGGTGGACACCTACGTCGACCGCCCGGACCACACCATGGTCGACGTCGCGGCCGACGTGCACGAGCAGGGCGGCCTGGTCTGCGTCAACCACGCCTTCAGCGGCGACCAGGCCTGGCGGCGCTTCGACACCCCCTGGGACGCCGTCGATCTCATCGAGATCGCCCACCTCCAGCAGGGCGCCAACAACGACGCCCAGATCGGCCTGTGGGACCGCCTGCTCACCTCGGGCCACCGGGTGATCGGCGTGGCGGGCAGCGACTGCCACGACCCGGCCGACCCCGGTCAGGCGCTCGGCCAGGTGGTCACCGTCGTGCACGCGGACGAGGGCAGCGAGCGCGGCATCGTCGAGGGCCTGCGGCGGGGGCGCGTGCACGTCTGGCGGGGCGCGGACGTCGACATGCACGTCAACGGCGCCCCCATGGGCGCGACCGCCGCCGCGCCCGGCGGGCGGGTCCAGGTCGACGTGGACGTGCGGGCGGACGAGCCCGTCGTGGTGTTCGTGCTGCGCGACGGGCTGCTGATCAACGTCGTCCCCGCCGCGGACAAGCCGGGGGAGTGGCAGCGGATCACCGTCGAGGACCGGCTCGCCGCACCCGGCGACCATCACCGGGCCGATCACCGGGCCGATCACCGGGCTCATCACCGGGCCTACTACCGGGCGGAGGTCCACGCCGACCCCGGCAGGAACGACCCCCAGTTCTGGGCGAGCTCCCTGCGGGACCACAGCTCGCTGCGGGCCGCGGGCAACCCCGTCTGGGTGCGCCCCGGCGGTTGAAACCCCCCTCGTGTCAGGAGAGAGTTCATGCGGTATGCCACCACGCTGGGCGCCGGCGTGCTCGCGCTGGTCCTCACGGGCTGCTCGGGCGTGCTGACCAACAACGCCACCGCGGGCAAGAGCGATGACAAGACGGTGACGCTCTACTCGGTGAGCGGCCCCGAGGTGACCGACCCGATCCTCGCCGCGTTCAAGGCCAAGCACCCCGACATCAAGGTCAACAAGATCGGCCTGCCCGGCACCGGCGAGGCGTTCGCCCGGGTGCGGGCCGAGAAGGACCGGCCGCTCGGCGACGCGATCTGGGGTGGCTCGTCGGAGCTCTACACCGCCAACGCCGACCTCATCGCCCCCGTCGAGCTGCCGAACGACGCCGCCACCGTGGCCACGGACCCCGCCCACATCTGGCACGCCACCGACCTGCTCTTCCAGGCGATCGCCGTGAACACCGACAAGTTCCCCGACGCGGCCAAGCACCCGAAGACGTTCGAGGACCTGGCGGAGCCGGGGTACGCGGGTGGGAAGGTGGCCTTCGCCACGCCCAAGTCGTCGGGCACCTCCTACAGCCTGCTCACCACCATGGTCACCCTGCACGACTGGGACTACGTCGACCGCTTCGTCAAGAACGCCCGCATGCTCGACGGCTCGACCGCGATGTTCAACATGGTCAAGGACGGCGAGGTCGGCACGTCGTTCATCAACGAGGACCTGGGCGCCAAGTGGATCGACGCCGGCGTGAAGATCAAGCTGATCTACCCCGAGGACGGCGTGTCCGGCCAGATCGGCTCCGCCGGCATCATCAAGGGCGCCCAGCACGAGGCGGCCGCCAAGACCCTCGTGGACTTCCTCATGTCGAAGGAGGCCCAGCAGATCATGGTCGACCAGGTCCAGCGCCGCTCGTCGCGGGGCGACGTGCCCGCGCCCAAGGGCCTGCCGGCGGTCGAGGGGCTCAAGCGGGCCGACGTCGACGAGAAGTGGGCGGCGGAGAAGAAGGACGAGATCCTCGCCAAGTTCGACGACGCCGTCAAGAGCGCGGGCTGATGGCGGCCTCCACGACCGCGCGGGGACGGCCGGGCCGGCGGTCCCGGTCGAGCTGGCGCGACCCGTGGCGGCTCGCCGGACTGATCGCGCTGCTCATCCTGCTGATCTTCATCGTCTACCCGCAGCTGTGGATCGTCAGGGCGGCGTTCACCGACGACGCGGGCGCGTTCACGCTGGCCAGGTTCGGCGCGTTCGTCACCGACGAGCGGTTCACCGAGCCGCTGCTGCACAGCGTCGTCGTCAGCCTGGCGGTGGGCGCGGGCGCGGCGCTGGTGGCGGTGCCGCTCGCGTTCGTCGTGGCGCGTTACCGCATCCCCGGCCGGCAGGGCGTGCTCACCATGCTCACGATGGCCACCACCTCGCCGCCGTTCCTCGGCGCGTACGCGTGGCTGCTGCTGCTCGGCAGCGGCGGCATGATCACCAAGGCCGCCAGGGAGGCCGGCCTGCCCCTGCCGTTCGAGTCGATTCTCGGCGTCGGCGGCATCATCTGGGTCGGCGTGTGGTTCACCTTCGCGCTGATCTTCCTCATGGTGTACGACGCGTTCAGGGCGGTGGACCCGGCCCTGGAGGAGGCCGCGGCGTCCGTCGGGTCGACGCCGTGGCGCACCCACGCGAAGGTGACGCTGCCCCTCGCCGTGCCCGCCATCGCCACCGGCTGCTACCTGGCCGCGATGCGGATCTTCGCCGACTTCGGCACGCCCATGCTGATCGGCGGCGGCTACTCGATGTTGCCGGTCGTGGTGTACCAGAACTTCATGTCCGAGGTCGCCGCCAGCCCGGGCGTGGCCGCCACGGCCAGCCTCATGATGGTGCTCGTCTCCGGGCTGGCGCTGGTGGCCCAGCGCAGGATCGTGGCCAGGCGGTCGTTCGCCGTGACGGGAGGCAGGGACCAGCCGCTGCGCGAGCTGCGCCGCGGCCCCAAGGCGCTGGTGCTGACCGGCATCTGGACGGCGCTGCTGCTCGGGTTCGTGCCGCACATGGTGGTGGTGCTCACCAGCTTCCTGCGCTGGCAGTCGGGCATCCTGCAGTGGGAGCCGACGCTGGAGAACTACCGGCGGCTGTTCGAGGAGTCGTTGCAGCCCATCGTGCTGAGCTTCGTCTTCGCCGGCATCGCCTGCCTGATCGCGCTCGTGCTGGGCGTCGTGGTGGCCTACATCGTGGCGCGCAAGCGGTTCATGATCTCAGGGCCGCTGCTCAACAACCTCGTCATGGTGCCGTACATCCTGCCGGGCACGGTCTTCGCGATCGGGTTCATCCTGGCCTTCAACCACCTGCCCGTCATCCTCACCGGCACCGCGCTGATCATCGTGGTGGCGTACTTCATCCGGCGGCTGCCGTACGTGATGAAGTCGATCGAGACCGCGCTCGGGCAGGTGCACCCGTCGCTGGAGGAGGCCGCGATGAGCGTGGGCGCGCCGCCGCGGCGCAGCTTCCGCGACATCGTCGTGCCGATCATCAGGCCCGCCGTCATCTCCGGCGGCACCGTCGGATTCCTGCAGATGATCACCGAGCTGTCGGCCACCGTCATGCTGTACGCGGTGCCCTGGGTGACCATGACCGTGGTCATCTTCACCAACGCGATGCAGCCGGGCAGCCCGTTCGGCGTCGCCTCGGCCATGACCACGGTGCTGCTGGTCTCGGTCTACGTCCCGCTCTACCTGCTGCGCCGTCGCTACAAGACGGTCTCCCTGTGATCCGGAGCTCACCATGGACATCAGCATCGAAGGGATCTCCAAGACGTTCGGGGAGACCACCGCGCTCGAGTCGGTCGACCTTTCCGTGCCGTCGGGGCGGCTGGCCACCCTGCTCGGCGCGTCCGGCTGCGGCAAGACCACGCTGCTGCGGATCATCGCCGGGTTCGAGACCGCCGACACCGGCGCCATCCGCTTCGGCGAGCGCGACATCGCCAAGGTTCCCGTCTGGAAGCGCCGCATCGGGTTCGTCTTCCAGAACTACGCGCTCTGGCCGCACATGACGGTCGCCGAGAACGTCGCGTACGGGCTGCGCCTGCGCAAGCTGCCCAAGGAGGCCGTCGCGGACAAGGTGGCCACGGGCCTGGCCATGGTCGGGCTCACCGGCAGGGAGCAGCGCCGGCCCGGCCAGCTCTCCGGCGGCCAGCAGCAGCGCGTGGCCCTGGCCAGGGCGCTCGCCCTCGAACCGGACGTGCTGCTCATGGACGAGCCCCTGTCCAACCTCGACGCCAAGCTCCGCGTCGAGATGCGCAGGGAGATCCGCCGCATCCAGCAGGAGACCGGCATCACCGCGGTCTACGTCACCCACGACCAGGACGAGGCCCTGGAGATCTCCGACCTGGTCGCCGTCATGAACGGCGGCCGGGTCGAGCAGATCGGCGCCCCCGAGGACGTCTACGAACGGCCGGAGACCACGTTCGTGGCCTCGTTCGTCGGCAGCGTCACCCTGCTGCGCGGCCAGGTCACCGACGACGGCGAGCTCGCGCTAGGCAGCGGCGGCAAGGTCGGCTTCGGCCGGCCGCTCGGCCCGGCCGGGGCCGCCGTGCACGTGGCACTGCGTCCCGAGGACCTGCGCATCGTCGAGAGCGGTCAGGCCCAGTTCACCGGCAAGGTCGTGCGCAGCAGCTTCCAGGGCGGCACCAGGGAGTCGGTCGCCGAGCTGCCCGGAGGGGAGCGGCTCGCCTTCGAGCACCGCCGCCCCCTGTCCACCGGCGCCACCGTTGGCCTGGTGGCCGAGAGGTTCACCGTCGTCGGCAGGGACACCGGCGTCGCCTGAAGGCGCCCGTCACCGTTCGCATCGTCCCGGCGGTGGCCGCGGTTCCACCCCCCACCAGCGCGGACACGCCTTCCCTGGCGCTGCGGCGATGACCGTGAGTGATCGTCCGCATAAGAAAACTGGAGTTCCAATGTTGGAACCAGTTTGACGGCCAGTGAGGGGATGTGGTCGGCTCGTGACCTATGTTTCTGATGGGATGAATTAGACCGGTACGGGGAGAACGCTACATGCCGCACGCCTTCCTGCGCGTGCTCGTCTCGACGTCCATCGCAAGTGCCGCGGCCCTGGTGGCCGCGCCGCCGGCCGTCGCAGAAGCCGAGATCACCCCAGCTGGGGTCGCATCAGCCGCAGTCCAGAGGGAAGCGGCGAAGGTCCGTCCCGTGCCCGCCGTGGAGGAGCCGGCGCCCGCCACGGTCACCCTGCCCACCCGCGAGTCGCTGGCGCTCCGGCCCGCCGGCGACGACAAGGTGGGGCCTCAGGCGCCCGAGGTGACCACCTCCGCCGGCCCCGGGCTCGTCCAGGAGATCACCGCCGAGGCCGCGGCCGTCCAGAAGGAGCAGGGTCTCGGCGCCAAGGCGCCCGACACGCGTGACGTGCTGCCCGACACCTCCCAGGCCGAGACGCTCACGCTCATCAAGCCGCTGGCGTCCGTGCTCAAGACGTTCGGCAATCTCGGCAAGGCCGTGCCGGGGCTGACGTACCGGCTCTGCGTCGAGAGCGAGAGCGTGCCGGTGTCCTGCTCGATCTCCAAGCCCGTCGGCGTGCCGGTCGCCGCCGACGTCACGGGGGACGTCAAGCCCGACCTGGCCGCCGACCTCGTACCCACCGCCAGCCCCGCGGGCGGCTCCGTCGGGCTCGGGTTCGCCGTCAAGCGGCTGTCGCAGGAGAACCTCAGGGCCCGCGTCTGGGCCGAGTACGACGGCAAGGTGTCGGTCGGGTTCGACGGGTTGAAGCGCGGATCCTCCCTCTCGGCCAGCGACTGGGGGAACTTCACCGTCGACATGGAGGGCAGGCGGGTCAAGGCGAGCATCACCCGCAAGGAGCCCGGCGAGTCCGCGGCCATGATCGCCGGAATGACCGGGCGCAGCGCGGTGAGCCTGCGCCAGACGCCCGCCACCGAGAAGCTGACCGTCAACGCCGCGCTCGACACGCCCACGCTGGACGTCGCCGCCTCCTCGCCCGCCACGCTGGACGCGCTCGCCGTGAACGGCCACCGCTTCGTCCACGCGGTGCTCGACAAGATGGCCGCCCGCGCCGAGGTGCGCCTGTCCGGCGGCCAGATCCGCTTCACCAGCTCGTCGAGCGTCCCGCGCGCCCGCCTGAACTCCTTCACCTACCGCGACGGGCGGCTGTCGAAGGTGGTCAGCGCCGAGCTCGAACGCGTACCGCGCTCCTTCGTGGCGAAGTACGGCTCCGGCAAGAGCAAGCAGACCGTGTCGGTCAACGCCGGCTCGGGCCGGTCGCGGGCCGGCGCCGCCAGCCTGCTCTATTACGACAGGAACGCGTCCCAGACCGTGATCAGGACGGAGCTGAGCGCCCTGCCGGCCAAGCTGCGCCTGGTCAACGACCTGACCAAGCATCGCGTCACGCACAGGACGAGCTCGCCGGTCGGCACGTTCGAGGCGGTGCTGCAGCGTAACGGGGGCGCCATCGCCAGCCCGCGCGGCGGCCACGTCACCATGATCAAGAACGGCGCCGCGGTCGGTGTCTCCGCGCTGCTGTCGGGCCTGTCCGAGTTCGACGTCACGTACGGCGGCAAGCCGCACGCCCACCTGGAGGTCGACTCCAGCGGCCGCTCGTTCACCGGCGCGGCCAGCCTCGACGGCACCCACGTGGCCAGGATGGAGATCTCGAACACGCCCGCCACCGTCGACGTCACGCTCGACCCCGCCGCCAGGAAGGCGGCCTTCCGGGCCAGCGGCGAGATCAAGCGCATCCACGCCGCCTACGCCAACCTGAAGTCCGGGCCCACCGTGGACGGGACGCTCATGGGCGTGCGCGACGACGTGAAGGCGTCATGGGAGCTGGGCGAGCGGTCCACGATGCGGATCGCCGCGCCCAGAAAGCTCGACGAAGTGCGGATTTATGCCAATAAAGCGTACGTGAAGCAGCCGACCGGCGAGGACCTGCAGGTGACCGCCAAGGGCCTGAGCAAGCAGGCCGAGCTCGTCGCCGACACCAAGGCGGGAACCCTCGCCTGGACCGCCGCCGGCCCGATCGACAAGGTGACGGCGCTGGCCAGGGTCAAGCTCGGCGACCGCTACGTCAGGGCCGCCGCCGACGTGCGGGACGTGCCGGCCCGCTTCGACGCCTCGTGGAACGCCACGTCCTCCCGCTTCCGCGGCCAGTCGGGCCCCGTCGGGACGGCCGAGCTGGCCTTCACCAACCACGACGGCGCCAAGTCGCCCACCGGCCCCCACCTGGCCGCGCACTACGACGAGGCCTCCGGCGACATGGACGGCAGCGTGCTGGTCAACGGGCTCGAACACGTCGAGTTCACCCCGGCCGCCGAAGGCTTCACCGCCGACTTCCGCTCGGCCAAGCAGACCCTCGCCGTCGACGCCGACGTCACCCGGGGCGACACCCGCTTCGGCCTGATCGGCACGCTCGGCCCCGCGCCCGGCCGCCTGGCCGTCACCTCGGCCGGCGGCAAGCTCACGTACGAGGGCTCCCGGCTCGACGTGCGCGCCCGCGCCTGGCTGGGCAAGGTCGCGGCGCTCGACCGCATGCGCGCCGCCCCCGCCCTGCCCGGCGGCGGCGTGTCCCTGGTGGACGGAGGCTGCGCCGCCGGGTCGAAGGGCTGCTCGCCAGGGCCCTTCTGCACGCCGCAGCGCGGCTGCTACGGGCTCCAGGGCTTCCTGGACGTGACCGGCCTGCCCCAGCGGGTCTCGGTCGACCCGGCGGGCAAGACGTTCGGGTTCTCCGGGTTCAACCCCAAGCGCGAGAGCCTGGGCGTCTACCTGGCCAGCAGCGTGCTGGCGCCCGTCCCGATCAAGGCCAGGGCCACCCTGACCGGGCTGCCCTCCAAGATCACCAGCATGTCGCTGGGGCCGTTCGACGTGACCAAGGGCAACGCCGTGAACGCCGGCTACCGCATCGAGCCCGCCGCCACCCTGGGCAGCCTCGACGTGCACGCGGAGTCGGGAGGGGCGCGCGGCAGGGTCGCGGTCGATCCGGTCCCCGCCGCCGTGGCCGTCCAGGGCACGTACGGCGCCAAGACCCGCATCCGCGTGACGAACTCCGCCGCCGTCAAGCGCCTCAGCGCCAAGGTCACCCTGCCCGGCAAGGGCACCGGCGAGCTGCGTTTCTCCGACGTGCCCGCCCGGTTCGGGGTGGACGCCGACGCCTCGGGCGCCGGGTTCAGCGTGCCGGCCGTCACGTACAAGGCGCTGGGCGGCGTCAACACCCTCGACGGCTATCTGGGCGTGGAAGGCGGTCTGATCGACCCGAAGGGCCGCCTCGGGGACGTGGCGGTCGCGGTCAGGAACCTGGCCTCGGACACCACCATCCGGATGAATCCCGACCGGTCGCTCAACCTCGTCTCGAAACCCGTCGCCACCGGCCGCATCACGCTGCGCGCCGGGCTGCGGATGGACCCGGTCGCCAAGCAGCGCATCGCGGTGAGCAAGGAGGTCCCGCACACCAAGGGCTTCCTCACCTACCAGGTGGCCGGCCAGTTCGGGCTCGGCAAGAGCTCGGTCGAGGACGTCGGGCTGTCGGTGCAGGGCATGTCGTGGTTGCGGATCAGGCCGGGCAAGATCCCGTTCGGCATGAAGGCGCCGCCCGCCCTCGGCTACGTGGCGCCCTCCTTCGAGGGGAACTACGGACGGCTGAAGCTGTCCGCCGACGGTGTCGACCTGCGGCCGGACGTCTCCCTGGACGTCAGGCTGAGCAGGGACATCGGCAACGACCTCTTCCACGAGTCGGTACGGATCGGCGGCACCAAGTCGCTCGCCATGCGCCGCTACGACCAGCGGATGAGGCGCATCGGGGCCAAGCAGGAGATCAAGGCCGCCGGGTTCAGCGTGGCCTGCCTGACGGTGGACGCCAAGCCGGGATTCGTCGCGGGGGGCGCCAAGAACTCCATCACCCTGCGCGGCGCCGACGGGCCCCAGATGGTCTCGCTGCTCGACCCCGGCGGCCAGGTGCCGGACTACGCGGTGGACCTGCTGACGCACTTCATGAGCCCGTTCCCGGGCGCGGAGTGGAAGGTGGCGAACACCAAGGCGGGCGCCTGCGACGCCGGCGGCGACTCCTCGCGACCGGAATCCCGCTGACGGCGGGGTCGCGCGGCGGCCCGGTCACGGAGCGGCGCTGCCAGGACGGCGCTGCCGGAGGCTGCTGCTGTCAGGAGCCGGCGGTCAGGGGAGGGAGCGGCCCAGGCGCAGCCGGACGCGGTCCCCGTGCCGCACGCTCTCGCGCACGGTCCACACGCGCTCGTCGATGACGGTGCCCCTGGCCGTCATGTAGCCGCCCATCCTGAGCACCGGGCGCCCGGTGTCGTCGCTCACCAGTTGCGCCCGCGACTCGGAGTCGTCGCCGAACAGCACGAGGAAGTCGAAGGCGCCCGCGGGGGCGTCCAGGACCAGGCCGGGATAGAGGTGCGAGTAGGGAACCTCGACAACGTGTTCAGTCACGGGTGATCGCCTACCCGGCGGGGACGGGTTCGAACGGCCGGTCCGATCCAGGGGCGGGATAGCGCTTTCCAGTGCTATGCGATGAAATGTCATTGTTCCCGCTACAGGTTGGAGACCTCGTGCCCCTGTTCGACATGCCCCTTGAGCAACTCCGCGGCTACCTTCCCGACCGCGACGAGCCCGCCGACTTCGACGCGTTCTGGTCCCGCACCCTGGCCGAGGCCAGGGAGTCCGGCCCGGCCGCCGAGTACGTCCCGTACGACCTGCCCTTCGCCGCCGTGGACGTGTTCGACGTCTCGTTCGCCGGCTGGGGCGGTCACCGGATCAACGGCTGGTTCCTGCTGCCGAAGGGCACGGACGGCCCGGTGCCGTGCGTGATGCACTACATCGGCTACAGCGGCGGGCGCGGGTTTCCCAAGGACCATCTGATGTGGCCGGCCGCCGGGTACGCGGTGTTCGTCATGGAGACACGCGGCCACGGCGGCGCCAACGTGGGCAGTCCCGGCGCCACCGGAGACCCGCACGGCAGCGCGGGACCGCAGGCGCCCGGCATGATGACCCGCGGCATCCTCGACCCCGACGACTACTACTACCGGCGCGTCTTCACCGATGCCGTCAGGGCCGTGGACGCGGCGATCGAGCACCCGGCGGTCGACGCCGCGCGCATCGTCGTCTCGGGCGGCAGCCAGGGCGGCGGCATCGCGCAGGCCACCGCCGCGCTGCACCCGTCGGTCAAGGCCGCGCTCATCGACGTGCCGTTCCTGACCCACTTCAGGCGCGCGGTCGAGATCACCGGGCGCGACCCGTACCAGGAGCTGGTGCGCTTCCTCGCCACCCGGCGCGACACGGCGGACCAGGTGTTCCGCACGCTGTCGTACTTCGACGGCCTCAACTTCGCGGCGCGCGGGCGGGTCCCGGCGTTGTACTCGGTGGCGCTGATGGACGACGTGTGCCCGCCGTCCACGGTGTTCGCCGCCTACAACCACTGGCAGGGGCCCAAGGAGATCACGGTGTGGCCCTGGAACAACCACGAGGGCGGCGGCGGCTTCCAGTCCGAGGAGCAGTTGCGCTATCTGGACAAGCTGCTCGGCGACGGCTGAGCGGACGCCCGCCGTGCCGGACCGCCGATCGGGTCCGGCACGGCGGAGGCCGCGTCAGGCGCTCTGCTCGGTGACCAGGAAGGACACGCTCCCCTGGTCGTCGGCACCGGCGTCCAGAGACTTGTCCTCCAGCACAGTGGCAGCCACAGGGTCGAGGTAGACCCGAGCTCCTTCCGACTCGACCACCGCGTCCGCCGGTTCGGGGGCGGTGGCCAGGGAAAGGGTGAGCGAGCTCGCGCCCTCGCCCTGAGACGAGATGCGGATCCCGCTCTGGGAGGGCTCGGGCGCGGCCGCGGTCAGGTCGCGGATCGCCTGGGCTGCGTTGGCTGTCAGGGTGAGCACTACGGCTCCTCCTCACGTTCGACGTTCACGAGTTGCCTGCCCTTCCCTCCTCGCTCGGGCTCAACCCTTCGTGACCCTTTCTTTACCGAATTCTCAGGGAGTGCGCGGGTGGCGCGCCGTCCCCTGGACAGCGTGCGTGCTGCCCGGACCAGGCCAGAAACTGCCGGAAAGAACGTGGATTTATGGCGATATGGGGTATTTGTCTTGTTTGACACCAGGACGAGCGCATTGGGGGATCGTCGTGGCAATGGAAACAGAGATCCGCAACCTGCTCGACTGCCACGTGGTGGGGTCGGACGGCCAGTCGATCGGCAAGGTGGGCCAGGTCTACCTCAATGATCGCTCGGGCGAGCCGGAGTGGGTGACCGTACGCACGGGGCTCTTCGGTATGAAGCAGACCTTCGTGCCTCTGGCCAACGCCCGTCGCTCGGGAGAGGAGATCCGGGTCCCCTTCGACAAGGAGATGATCAAGGGCGCGCCGAACATCGACGTCGACGACCGCCTCACGATCGACGAGGAGACCAACCTCTACCGCTACTACGGCATGCGGCCGACGAGTGTCCCGCAGCAGCGCGCCGGCGAACCGCGTACGGAGAAGACCCCCGTGACGGGGGAGCGGCCCGACAGGCCCGCGGGCGCGCCCCGCGACGACCTCATCACAGGAGGCACGGCGGGTGGCCCAGCGGGTGGCCCAGCGGGTGGCCCAGCGGGTGGCACGGCGGGCAAGGGGATGGCCGGAGAAGGCGCCGCGGGCGAGACGGGCCGCCGGGACTTCGCCGGCAGGACGGCCGGTCACGGTGTCACCGGCGACCTCGCCGACGTCGACGACATCTCCATGACCAGGTCGGAAGAGCGGCTGCGCATCGGCAAGGAGACGAGGGAGACCGGCCGCGTCCGCCTCCACAAGTACGTCGACACCGAGACCGTCCACGAGACGGTGCCGCTCTCGCGCGAGGAGGTCGTGATCGAGCGCGAGCCCATCAGCGAAGGGGACGCGACGGCGGTGCAGGAGATCGGCGAGGAAGATCGCGAGATGATCCTGCACGAGGAGCGTCCGGTCGTCGGCAAGGAGAGCAGGCCGGTCGAGCGGATCCACGTCCGCAAGCGGGACGTGCAGCACGAGGAGACCGTCGAGGGCCAGATCCGGAAGGAGCGGCTGGAGATCGACGAGGACGGGGTGACCATCGGCAGGGACGACGACGGCATGTTCGGCCGCGGCGGGAGTGACCTTCCCCCCGAGCGGTGACATACGGGGCAGTGGCGCCGGACGCGCCGCTGCGGACCTCGCAGGCAAAAGCCCCGGTCGCTGGTGAGAGGCATCAGCGCCCGGGCTTTGCCGTGCCGCGTGGCGGGCCTCGGTGCCCGGGCTCTCCCCGCTGCCGGTGGCGGCCTCAGCGGCCGGGCGCGCGCCGTCCAGGCCCGGCCCCCGCGTACAGCTCGACCTCGTTCAGCATGCTGCAGGAACGGCCGATCTCGGGGTCGCAGTCACGCGTGGGCGTGAGGACGATCTTGACGTGCCGTCCCGTGCGCTCGACCTCCGAGTAGCGCATCGCGTAGTCGGTCCTGCCGGTGACGGTGAGCACCGGCTCGCCCCAGGAGCGGCCGTCCCGTGAGATGTACACGCGGGCTCCGGCCGGATGCCCGGGGCGCAGGCTGAGGCCGATCCGGGTGAAGGCGTACGGCCGGTCCAGACGCAGGACGTAGCGGCCGCGGCCGGCGGCGACCGCGCCCGACCAGTAGGACGTGCTGCCGTCGAAGGCCGCGGCGGGCCGGGTCCTGGGGCGGTAGCGGCCGGTCCACGTCATGGTGGTGTCGATCGTGAGGTCGCCGCGCCGGCGCATCGCCGCCAGGTCCAGCAGGCCGGGGCCGGGCGGGGCCACGGTGAACAGGCGGCGCTTGATCGCGTACCAGCCGCCGTGCTCGAACCGGCCGTGCGCCGGGCACGCCGTCTCGTTGAGCAGCCCGTCGGGCCGCACGCCCGGGAGCTTGCAGTTGTCGAAGACCTGGATCAGCCGGTGCGGGCCGACGGCGGCCAGGCCGGTGTAGCCGGACGATCCGTGCGTGTCCCAGATGCCGTCGCGGTTGTGGTAGGTCACCCGCGGCTCCTGCCACGCCTCGCCACGCCCGTCGGGGGAGACGGCCAGCCAGTTGTCCGGCCGCCCCGCGCTCAGCACGAGGACGCCCGCCGGGGTCAGCAGCAGTCTCGGCGCCACTCCGCGTACCACGCAGCCACCTTCAGTGGACGGGCCGGCGAAAGAGCCGGTGAAGCGCAGCTCGCGCGCCGGCGACCAGGTGCGGCCGCCGTCCACCGAGCGGCTCTGGCGCAGCGTGGAGTATTTCCCGCCGTCGTGGCGCAGCACGGCCAGCAGGCTGCCGTCCACGGTCTGTGCGAGGGCCGCTTCGGTGTAGGCGAACCCCTCGGCCGGCGTGGCGATCACGCCGCGCCGCGAGAACGTCGTCCCGCCGTCCTCGCTGGCGTACACCTCGGCCTGGTACGCCCCTGTGCCGCTGTAACGGGCGTAGAGCGTGATCAGGATCGTGCCGCCGGCCAGCTGGATCGGCGTCCCGTGCACGGCCCCGCCCGGCAGCAGGTCGTCCGGCGTGGTCAGGGTCGCCTCGGAACGCAGCCAGCTCTCGGCGTCGTCTAGCGAGGACGAGGTGAGCACGCCGAGAGCGGCCGTGTGCGGGCCCGTCCTGGCCGGGTAGTACTCGGTGGCGAAGAAGCGCCCGTCGTGCAGCTCGACGGGCGACTCGCGCAGCGGCGTCCGGCTCGGCGGGCCGAACGTGGCGCCGCCGTCGTCCGAGACCGCGGCCGCGTTGGTGAGGGTGACGACCTCGTCGACGTTCGTGGTGTAGGTGACGATCACCTTCCGCTCCGGAGCGCCCCCGCGCCCGGTCACGTCGAGCACCGACACGTTCGGGAAGCCGGCGAAGTCGAGCCGCTCGGAGGCCGTCGGCTCCCGCGCGGGCGGCCGCGGGAAGGGATGGACGAGATCGGGTGAGGAAGCACTGGCGATCAGGTAACCCTCGCCCGCGGCGGGCTGGTCGGGCAGCAGGCAGTAGCCGGCCGGCGCCCGTGCCGGCGCGGGCACGGCGGGCAGCGTCAAGGTCACCGACAGGGCCGTGACCACGGTTGCGTGCACCAGCACCGGCCCCGCCTTTCCCCCGTACGCCGACGGTACGGACTCTAGATCACCCAGCGCCGCCAACCCGGCATTCACCTGCGGGGAGTCGCAGGTACACGTTCGGGCGGCTGATGATTCATGCCATTCGTAAACTGACAGTTGACAGAGCACCGCTGTCTGACGACGATCGAGGCGGCACCATTAAGTGTGAATTTACGTAGGTCGAAAGACCGCGGGTCGGGAGGTGGCCCCAGATGAGCATCGAGCCCAGGGCGCAAGTGGCCCCAGAGCGCGTGCTGCCAGGCCCGGTGCCCGTGGCGCCGGAGGCGGCCGCGCAGCAGCGCGTGGTCCAGCGGATCTGCGCCAGGGTGGCCCCCGAGGGCATGGAGATCGGCGTCGGCGATCTGCCGCCCGGCGGGCTGCAGGTGTGGATCGAGACAACGGTGGACGCCGGCGCCGCGCCGGAGCCGTGGGTGCTGCACCACCGCATGGCCCGCGAAGTGGCGCTGGTCGGCTGGCACTGCGAGGCGGACGCCGACCGCCTGCTGGTCCTCGGCTGGAGCGCCGCCTGCCTGCACAACCGCGTACGCCTGCTGCAGAGCGGGCTGCGCCGCCTGGCCGACTTCGAGCACACCGCGCAGCGGGCCGTGCAGCTCGACGGGCAGGACCCGGACGGCGAGCCGCCCGCGCTGGTGGCCACGACCGTCTGCGCCTCGATCGAGCGGCGGCTGCGCTGGCCGGAGCGGCTGGCCGAGCTCGCCGGGTACGAGCGCAGCTCCGAGCTGCCGCACCTGCAGCTGCTCCTCGCGCAGGTCGCCGGCCTGGAGGTGAAGGTCGCCCGGGCCTGCGAGGAGCACCTCGTCATGGCGCGGGTGCTCGCCCGGGCCGTCTGCGAGCAGTACGCGCGGCACCGCGACCTGCCCCGCGCGCAGCGGGACGTGCTGGCGGAGTCGCGCCGCTGGGTGCACGCCAGCACCATGATCCGTGGCTCGGCCGGCGCCCGGCCGAGCGCTCCAGGCATCGGCCGTCCGCACATGGGGCTGGCCGAACGCCGCATCGCCGCGAGCGTCATCAACCACGGCGTGCCACGCGTGACCCGCGCGGCCGCCGCCCCGCGGGCCGAACACCTCGGCCGTACGGAGGACGCACGCTGACCCCGATCCGCTCAAGGGCGAGCGGTCACCCGGAAAACCCCATCCGAGTCCGGTAGGAGAGCTCCCGTCATGCGAACCCCCCCGCACCTGCCCGCCCGCGCCAGGCGCGAGCACCGAGACACCGAGCACCGAGACGCCGGGCACGTCCGGCGTCACCCCTACGGCCTGCACGAGATCCCCGCGCAGGCCGGGCCGCGCGACACGCTCGCCCTCCCCGACACCCTCCCCTCCGACGAGCCCGACGAGTACGTCGAGCAGCGGCTGCTCGAGATCAGGGAGATGTCCAACCAGGCCATCGGCTCCATCGACGACCTGCTCCAGCACACTGCCTGAAGTGTGCCCCCATCGAGCGATATCTGATCTTTGAGGAGAGTCATGCAGGATCTGTCGCGACCGGAGCTGAGGTCGCGTGACGTCGGGGGACACCAGCCACGCTCCCTGGCGGGCATCGAGACGCCGCGCACGCTCGACGAGGTACGCGCGCTCGTCCGCCAGGCCATGACGGCCAGGCGCCGCCTCTACCCGATCAGCACCGGCAGGAACTGGGGCATGGGCTCGGCCATGCCGGTCACCGACGACAACCTGGTCGTCGACCTCGGCGGCATGAACCGCGTACGCAGCCTCGACCTCGAGGCCGGCTTCGCGGTCATCGAGCCGGGAGTGACCCAGGCACAGCTCGCCGAGGTGCTGCGCGGCACCCCCTGGATGCTGAACGTCACCGCCTCGTGCGCCGACACCTCCGTCATCGGCAACGCGCTCGACCGGGGCGACGGCTGCATCCGCTCCCGCGTCCACGACGTCGCCGGGATCGAGGCCGTGCTGGCCGACGGCAGCGTCGTCACCACGGGCGGGCTCGACCCCGCGGGGCGTTACCACGGGCGGGTCGCCGGCCCGGACCTGACGTCCTCGTTCGTCCAGCACAACCTGGGCATCGTCACCGCCATGGCCGTCTCCCTCGTGCCGCGCCCGCAGACCGTCGCCCTGGTGCACGGCCGCATCCCGCGCGACCAGGCCGGCGTCGCCGTCGGCGCGATGACCGGGTTCCTGCGCCGCGGCAACCCGGCGGAAGGGCTGATGCGGGTGCGCGAGCTGTCGCTCACGCCCGGCCACGGCGACTGGGTGCTGCCCGCCGGGGTCGACCCCTCGCTGTTCACCATCCTCGGGCCGCTCATGGGCAGCGACGCCACGGTCGAGCTGGCCGAGGAACTGCTCCGCAAGGCGCTGATCGAGGTCGAGGGCGCCGAGGCGCTGCGCGTGGTCGACGCCGCCGAGGTCGACGCCGGCGACCCGCTCTACCCCAGAGCGCTCATGTCGCAGGGCATCCCCACCTGCATGGGCGTGCACAACGCGCTCGGCGTGACCTCGTGCGACCAGATCGACGAGGGCCCGATGGGCTTCCTCGCGCTGCTGCCGCTGATGCCCATGCACGCGCGGAAGACCGAGCACGTCCTGGCCGCCCTGCAGACGGCCGTCGACGCGCACACCACCGCCCTCATGGTCGAGTGGAACCTGGTCAGCAGGCACATGGCCAACGGCGTCATGCAGATCTTCTTCGACCGCGGGGCGCCCGACGCCGCCCACCGGGCGCACCAGCTCCGCAACGACGGCAGCTGCGTCCTGCGCGCCAACGGCTGCGCCATCTACCGCTCCGACATCGACCACGCGGCCGCCGACGTCTGGTCCGAGACCAGCACCGCCAGCCTCGGCATGCTGCACCGGCTCAAGACGGCGCTCGACCCGGACGGCCTGCTCTCGCCCGGCCGGTACGGCGCCTGACCCCACCCGTCCGGCTCCGCCGTCCGCACAGCCGGAGTGTGCCAGGCGGCGGGGCGACCTGAGATCGACAGCGAAGATGGAGGGACCACGTGCGTTCGTCACCAGCGGCCGTCCGGGGAACGAGCACGGCCGGCGCAGACCGCCGACACGGCGTGATGCTGCGGCTGGTCGGTGCGGGTGTCATGTTGACGGTGATGGCCGACACCACGGCCACCACCCTGGCAGTCGGAGTGCTGCGGTACACGCCCGCCGGCGCGGGCATGCCGCTCGGTGACCTCGTCTGGCTGACCAGCGCGGCGTTCATCCCGATCGCGGCGCTGCTGGCCACCGCGGGCCGGTGGGCCGACCTGTTCGGCCGCCGGCGGGTGCTGGCCGTCGGCCTCGTGGTGTTCGTGCTCGGCGGGATCGCCGCCGTCGCCGTGGAGCCCTGGTCGTACGTGCTGGCGGCGCGGGCGGTCCAGGGCGCGGGAGCGGCCGCGATGATCCCGGCCAGCCTCGGCCTGCTGCTGGGAGAGCTGCCGGAGTCGGAACGGCGCGGCGCGATCGCCTTGTGGAGCTCCGCGTCCGGCCTCGGCTGCCTGCTCATGCAGGCGGGCGGCGGCTGGCTGGCCGCCTCCGTCGGATGGCGGGCGCTGTTCATCCCCGACGTCGTCATCGGCGTCGCGCTGCTGATCGCCTGCGCCTGGCTCCCGTCCGGCAGGCGGGGCGGCGCCAGGGGCGTCCCCGACGTGCTGGGCGCCTGGCTGCTCGCGGCCGGCATCGCCATCATCGTGCTGGCCATCTCCAAGGCGATGGCCTGGGGCACGGACGTGTTGTGGCTCGCGCTCGCCGCGCTGGCCCTGCTGGGCGGCGCGCTCGCGCAGGCCAGGCACCACCGGCTCCCCGCGATCGACCTGGCCCTGTGGCGGCGGCCCCGCTTCGTCTGGGGCTGGCTGGCGACCTGGGGCTTCGGCGCGCTGTCGTACGGGCTGCTGACCGTGCAGCCGCTCTACCTGCTGCACCTCGGCTACCCCATGCTCGAAGTGGCCATGTGGCTGACGCCCACGTCGGTGGCCGTCGTCGTGTCGAGCTTCCTGGCCGGGCGGCTCATCAAGCGCGTCGGCCCGTACGGGCTGATCTACGCGGGCTCCCTGCTCTGCGGCGGCGCCTGCGTGCTCGTACTGGTGCAGTCGGGGCCCACCGTGTGGGGCCTGATCGCCAGCGTCGTGGTCGGGGTAGGCGTCGGCGCGCTCGCGCCCGGCACCTCCGTCGCCACGACCCTCGCCGCCAGCCCTCACCAGTACGCCTCCGCCGTCGGCTCGGCGACCATGGCGCGCATGGTCGGCGGCGCCGTGGGGGTCGCCGTGGTGTCGGTCGTCATCGACCACCCGTTCATGACCGGCCCCTTCGCCGGCCTCGCGGGCGCGCTGGCGCTGTGCGTGGCCATCTCCGTGCTGATCGGCGCGCTGGCCCTTACCAAGATCACCAAGATGCGCCCCGACCCGGGCGACGTCATGGTCAAGGTGCCGCGCAAGCTCCTGCTCGAACTGCGCATGACCCTCGCCACCGTCGCGGCGGAGGCGGACGCTCTGCTGCCGGTCGAGACCCGCACACCCCCCACGACCACCCCACCGGCCCTGCGGCCGGACGCCCAGCCGGTTTCCCCCGCGGACACCCGGATGGGCCGGGTCCCGCTGCCGCGGGCGGCCGGAACAGGCCCGCTCGCCGGCACCCGCGGGCCTGCGAACTAGTTCAACCTTCAGAAGGGCTCTCGTCATGGCAACCACATCGTGCGACGTGGCCATCGTCGGCGCCGGGCTCGGCGGCTGCTTCCTGGCCCTGTTACTGGGCCGCCGCGGACAGCGCGTCGTCGTCATCGAGCAGGGACCCTCGGTCCCCAGCGCGGGCGCCGACTTCCTCAAGCCTCCGGGCCAGCGCGTGCTCGCCCGTCACGGGCTGGCGGACCTCGTCGAACGCCATGGCCTCAGGCGTGACACCATCCGCTACTACCACGACGGCGACCCGATCAGGGAATGCCGCTTCCCCGACGGCGGCTTCCTCATCCGCCCCTACCGCGAGCTGGTCGAGCTCATCTACACCTCCTGCGCCATGGAGGGCGTCGAGTTCTGGTTCGACACGGGCATCGACGACATCGCGATCGGCGACGGCCGGGTGGAGGAGCTGAGGCTCTCCGACGGCCGCACGCTCAGGGCCGGCGTCGTGATCGGCGCCGACGGCACCAGGTCCGCCGTACGCCGGGCGCTCGACATCGAGCAGCAGACGATGCCGTACGAGCGGCTGCTCATGCGGGTGGCCACCGTGCCGCTGACCGCCAGCGTCGCCCGGCTCAACCGGCTCTACTTCAGCTCCGAAGGCTGGCTCGCCTACCTCTACCCGCTCAACAGGGACCAGGCCAGGGTGTTCGTCGGCCTGCCGCCGGAGGACGACAAGGAGATCTTCCAGGACGGCATCCCCGTCCTCATCGACACGTTGAAGAAGTTCGTCACCGACAGCTCGGACGCCTTCAACGCCCTGCAGCCCGCCACCTGGCAGCGGATCAAGGTCTCGTCGCTGCGCGTGGCCGCCTACCACAAGGGCAACGCCGCGCTGCTCGGATCCGCCGCCTTCGCCTGCCACCCGATGACGGGCATGGGCATGAGCTACACCCTGCACGACGCCGAGATCCTGGCCGACGTCATCTGCACGGCCGGCGGCGACCACGACCTGCTCGACCGGCTGCTCTACGCCCGCTACGAGCCCCGCAGGCACGCGCACAGGGAGCTCATCGACTACGGAGACGCGCTGGCCGCCACCTTCCGCGACCGGGCCGCCTATCTCGGGGCCTTCCGCCCCGACCTGCACGTCCACGGCGACGCCGCCGCGCCCGAGGAGGTGCCGGCCCTGCCATCGATCTGAGCCGTCGATCCGAGCCGTCGATCCGAGCGGCCGATGCGAGCCGGGCGTCCCCGCCGCCCGCCCCACCCGGAGGGTACGGCAGCCCAGGCCCGGGCGGCGGGGGCGTCGTCCCGGCACCCGTGGTAGGGCCTGCCCCACCACGGGAACGGGTGGCAGCGGGGTCACACCAGGTCGCATCGTCAGCGATGCTGTACGTATTCCCCGTACGACGCATCAGCATCGGAGAAGACTTTGACCGTGGTGGACACGTCCCGTGCCCGGCCATCAGGAGAGAGAGGAAGCGACTTCGCCAAGCTGGCGCGCCGTATGGCGCAGGAGGGCCTGCTGGACAAGCGGCCAGGCTACTACGCCGCCAGGATCACCCTCGTCGCCGGCCTGTTCGCGGGAAGCTGGGCGCTGTTCGCCTGGGTCGGCGACTCGTGGTGGCAGCTCGCCGTCGCGGTCCTCATGGCCGTGGCGTTCGGGCAGGTCACCCTGCTGGCCCACGACCTGGCGCACGGGCAGATCTCCCGCTCGCGGCGCACCAGCAGGATCGCCGGGCTGATCACCGGAAACCTGGCCATCGGGCTCAGCTACGGCTGGTGGATGGACAAGCACACCCGCCACCACGCCAACCCCAACCACGAGGACCACGACCCCGACGTCTCGCCCGACTTCCTCCTCTGGTCGGAGAAGCAGGCCGAGGCCAGCCGGGGGCTGCCCAGGTTCGTGGGCCGCTGGCAGGCGTTCCTGTTCTTCCCGCTGCTCACCCTCGAAGGGCTGAACCTGAAGGTGTCGAGCTTCCGCGCGCTGCGCAGGAAGTCGCTGAAGAACAGGAGACTCGAAGGGCTGCTGCTGACCGGCCACGTGCTGGCCTACGCGGGCGCGCTGCTCCTGGTGCTGCCGCCCGGCCTGGCGCTGGCCTTCCTCGCCGTGCACCAGGCGTGCTACGGCGTCTACCTCGGCTGCACGTTCGCGCCCAACCACAAGGGCATGCCGGTGCTCACCGCCGAGGACGAGCTCGACTTCCTCCGGCGCCAGGTGCTGACCTCCCGAAACGTCCGCGGCGGCCGCCTGGTCAACACCGCGCTCGGCGGCCTGAACTACCAGATCGAGCACCACCTGTTCCCGAGCATGCCCACCGCGAACCTGCGCAAGGCGCAGCCCATCGTCAGGGACTACTGCGAGTCGCTCGGCATCGACTACGTCGAATGCGGCCTCTTCCGGTCCTGGGGGCAGGCACTGCGCCACCTGCACGAGGTGGGCCGGCCCCTGCGCGCGACCGCCAGGGCCTGAGGGCCGGGCCCCGCGAGGCGCCGGGTGGTGGAAGGCGGGACAGCCAGGGCCTGACGGCCCGCCCGGCGATGTGCCGCGGGTGGTGAGGACGCGGGACCGGCCGCCCCCTGTGTCAGGATGGCGCTGTGTCCCTTCCGCCATCATCCGCGCTCCCGGCGGCGTCCGGGCTGCGGCTCGCGCGGGCCGTCGTGTTCGCGGCCGCCTGCGGCGCGGTGTCGGCCGGCGGGCACGCGCTGGCGGGCGGCGGGCCGGTGCCGCTCCCGGTCTACGCCGCCGCGGTGCTGGCGGCGCTCTGCCTGGCCTACCTGATCGACGGGCGCGAGCGCGGGCCCGTGGCGGTGCTCGCCGCGACCACGGGCACTCAGACGCTGCTGCACCAGCTCTTCGAGCGGCTGGCCCCCGCCCCCGCTCCCGAGCTCGCGCACGCGCACCCGGGGCCGGGCATGGTGCTGGTCCATCTCACGGTCGCGGCGCTGACGGCGTGGTGGCTGCACCGCGGCGAGCGCGCGTTGTGGCTCATGATCCGCCTGTACGCCACGCCGCCGCCGGTCATCCGGCTGCTCGTCGCCGCCCCCGTCGAGGTCGCCCTGCCGTCATGGCGGCCCTCCACTCCCGACGTCCCCGCGTACGCGGGAGAGATCGTCTCCGGAACGGTCAGCAGGCGCGGCCCGCCAGGAAAGGTCCAGCGTTCGCGCTGAAGCTCGCCGCCCTGCCAGCATCTGGACGCCGGCGCCACGGGCGCGGTCGTCCGGGAGACCCTTCTGGAGACCTTTCATGGCATTCCTGCCATCCACCATCCGCATGATCCGCATGACACGCATCCGCACGGCGGCGCTCGCGGCGCTCGCCTGCGTGCTCACCGGCCTGCTCACTCTCGCCCTTCCCGCCGCGCCCGCCCACGCCCATGACAAGCTCAAGAGCAGCTCTCCAGCCAAGGACGCCGAGGTGTCCGCGGTCGAGGAGATCGAGCTCGAGTACACCGCGACGGTCAAGTTCCCGTTCGTCGTGCTGCGCGACGCGGCGGGCGAGCAGGTCGCGCTCGGCGAGCCCCGGCTCGACGGGCCGAAGGTGTCCGCCGCCGTGCCGCAGCCGCTCGACCCCGGCCCGTACGTGATCGCCTGGCGGGTCGTCTCCTCCGACGGCCACCCCATCGAGGGGGAGATCCCGTTCACCGTGAAGGGCACGCCCTCCTCGTCCGCACCGCCCGCTTCCGCCGAGCCGGCCCCTTCCGCGCCCGCCACCGCGAGCGGGCAGGACGCCGCCGCCTCGGCGGCCGCCTCCTCGGAGGCGGCGCCGTCCGGCGTGCCCGCGTGGATCTGGGGCGCGCTGGCCGTGCTCGTCGTGCTCGGCGCGGTCGTCGCGCTCAGGGCCGCCCGCCGCCGCCCAGGAGGAGAGGAGCCGGATGCTCAATGAACAGGCCGGACAGGCTGCTCGCCGCGCACGGCCGGCTGGACGTCCACGAGAGCCTGTCGCTGTGCTGACCGGGGGTCACCGGCCGTCGAGGCGGTCGACGGCGTCGCCGTAGACGCCGGGGCTGCGCTCCGCCTCGCCGATGAAGTCGCCGGGGAAGCCCAGCTCGAAGCCGACCGCCGACTCCAGCCGCCGCACCGCCTCGCCGGGCAGCTCCACCTCGGTCGCCCCCAGGTTGTCCTTGAGCTGCTCGGCGC
This sequence comes from Nonomuraea sp. NPDC049378, assembly GCF_055586745.1. Classification (NCBI taxonomy): domain Bacteria; kingdom Bacillati; phylum Actinomycetota; class Actinomycetes; order Streptosporangiales; family Streptosporangiaceae; genus Nonomuraea; species Nonomuraea sp. NPDC049378. The sequence goes on along the minus strand of NZ_JBVJHP010000029.1, from coordinate 32,943 downwards.
TGCTCGCGCCGAGGATCGGGTGCACCCCGCGCCGCAGCACCCACGCGATGGCCACCTGCGAGGCGGTGACGCCCAGCTCGGCGGCCACCTCCGTCACGGCTCGCGCCGCCGTACGGTCCCGCTCGGTGAGGGAGCCGGGCGACAGCCGCGACGCCGCCGCGTCCGGCGCGTTGTAGCGGCCCGACAGCACGCCGTGCGCGAGCACCCCCCACGCCGCCACGCTCATCCCGTACGCCTGCGCCATCGGCAGCAGCTCCCGCTCCACGTCCCGCGACAGCAGGCTGTACGGCACCTGCAACCCGGCGAACGGCGTCCACCCGCGCCACTCGGCCAGCGTGTTGGCCCGGCTCGCCACCCAGGCGGGGGCGTCGGAGATGCCGGCGTAGAGCACCTTGCCCGCGCTGACCGCGTCGTCCAGCGCCCGCATCGTCTCCTCGACCGGGGTGTGCCGGTCCCAGACGTGCACCCAGTAGAGGTCGATGTAGTCGGTGCGCAGCCGCCGCAGGCTCTGCTCCAGCGACCGGACGAGGCTCTTGCGGTGGTTGCCCGCGGCGTTCGGGTCGGTGCCGTCGATGGTGCCGGTGTACTTCGTGGCCAGGACGTAACGGTCGCGGCGGCCCTGGAGCACCTGGCCGACGACGTTCTCGCTCTCGCCGTACATGGAGGCCGTGTCCACGACGTTGCCGCCGGCGTCGGAGTACAGGTCGAAGGTGCGCCGCACCTCCGGGGACGCCTCGCGGTAGGTCATCGCGCCGAGGAAGAGCTGGGAGACCCTGAGCCCGGTACGGCCCAGCAGACGGTAACGCATCATGGGAGCACCCTCCTGGCACGGACGGCCGGTGCTCCGGCCTGCGATCGAGTCGTGGACGTCATGCGCACCACCCTCCCGGGAACCGCGCGGTCGAGGGAGACCGCGCCGGGACTGGCCCTGCCGGGGCCACGATAGGGCGAGGCGGATGTTCCGTACACTCGGGCACGTGAGCGACAACGAGCTGGGCGCCTTCCTGCGCTCCCGCCGCGAGGCCGTCAAGCCCGCCGACGTGGGGCTTCCCGGCGGCACGCGGCGGCGCACGCCGGGGCTGCGCAGGTCCGAGCTGGCCACGGTGGCCGGCATCAGCGTCGAATATCTGACCAGGCTGGAGCAGGGGCGCGACCGCAACCCGTCCACGCAGGTGCTCGTCACGCTCGCCGACGCCCTGCGCATGACACAGGAGGAGCGCCTGCACCTGCGCAACCTGGCCAAGATGGCCGGCGGCGGCGTCGCGCTGTGCATGTCGGCAGGGCAGGAGCCCTCCCGCGACGTGCGTCCCACCGTGCGCGCCCTGCTCGACCGCCTGGAGCCCGCCCCCGCCGCGGTGCTCAACAGGCTGGGCGACGTGATCGCCCACACCGAGGGGTACGCGCGGCTCTTCGAGCCCCTCGGCCTCCTGGACGGAGACCCGCCCAACGTGCACAGATTCGTGTTCGGGGACGAGCGGGCCAGGGACGCCTACCCGGAGTGGGAGCGCGTCGCGGCCGAGCACGCCGCCCGGCTGAAGCTGGTCAGCGGCTACGACGACCTCTACGTCGACGACCTGGTCTCCGAGCTGTCGTTCGCGGCGGGGGAGGCGTTCACGTCGTGGTTCGCCGCCGCGCCGCTGACGCCGCCGACGGTGCCGGTGGAGCGGGTGGCCCATCCCGGCGTCGGCGAGCTGCGGCTGTCGCGCGAGACGCTCGACCTGCCGGACGGCGAGCAGAGCATCGTCGTCCACCTGCCGGCCGGCGCCGACGCCGCGGGCGCGCTCGACCGCCTCACGGGCCGCGTCCCGGGGGCCCTGCACGCGGTGAGCGGCTGACCTCGCGGCCGCTCACTCGCGGACGTCGAAGCCCAGCGCGGCGGCCACGACCGTGGCCTGGAACGGGTCGATGACCGCGCCGGTCATCGTGACCGCGCGCGGGTCGAGCGTACTGAGGTCGCTGCCGCGAAGGTCGCACCCGGTCAGGTCGGCGCCGCGCAGCGACGCCCCCGTCAGGTCGGCCCGCCGCAGCTCGGCCCGCTCCAGCCGGGCGCCCGCCAGGTCGGCCTCGCGCAGCCGGGTGCCGTGGAAGGTGCTGCCCCGCAGATCGGCCCCGGCCAGGCCGGTGTAGGACCAGTCGCCGCCCTCGACCTTCAGCAGGCCGTACGTGCAGCCGTCGAACACGCTCCCGGTGAGCTTGCACCCGGTGAACGTGGCGTCGAACAGCGAGCACCGCGTGAACGTGCAGTTGAGGAACTTCGCGTCGGTGTGCTCCGACACGTTGAACCGCACGTTGCTGAAGTGGCACTCCTCGAACGAGGATCCATGGTCGACCAGCTCGGTCATGTCCACGTCCTGGAAGAGAACCCGGCGATGGCTCTCGCCGGAGATCTCGAGCGTGTCCCAGTCCGTGGACCAGACCGTCTTCTCTGTGGGGTGTGCCATGCGAACAAGCTAGCGGATCAGGCCCGCTTCGCGATGGCGGTGATGAGCGGCTGCACGGCCTTGGCCGCCAGGGGCCCGAACGCGGCCAGGATCAGCACGTACGCCGCCGCCAGCGCTCCCAGGTCGGGATGCGCGCCCGCGCCGACCGCCAGACCGGCGATGACGATGTTGAACTCACCGCGGGGGACGAGCGCGATGCCCGCTCGTGCCTGACCGGCCCTGGCGATGCCCGCCCGTTTCGCCGCGTACATACCGGTGACCACTTTTGTGATCATGCTGACCAGGGCCAGCAGCGCGGCCAGCCCGGCCACCGGCAGGATCTTCGCCGGGTCGGTCTGGAAGCCGAAGAACACGAAGAACACCGCGGCGAACAGGTCGCGCAGCGGCGCCAGCAGCGCCTGCGCGTCCTCGGCCAGCTCGCCGGAGAGCGCGATGCCCACCAGGAACGCGCCGACCGCCGCCGACACCTGCAGCTGCTGGGCGAGGCCGGCGACCAGCAGGGCCAGGCCGACGACCTTGAGCAATAACACCTCGGAGTTGGGGCTGGACACGAACGCCTCGATGAAGCGCCCGAACCGCAGCGCCACGACCAGGACGATGCTGACCGTGAGCAGCGCGATGCCCACCGAGATCGCCCCGCTCACCAGGCTCAGCCCGGCCAGCATGGTCGTCAGGATCGGCAGGTAGACCGCCATCGTGAGGTCTTCGAACACCAGCAGCGACAGGACCGTCGGCGTCTCCCGGTTACCGATCCACCCGAGGTCCGACAGCACCTTGGCGGTGATGCCGGACGAGGTGGCGTAGGTGACGCCGGCCATGGCCACCGCCGCGACCGGGCCCCAGCCCAGCAGCAGCGCGATGATCGCGCCGGGCGCCGCGTTGAGCACCAGGTCGACGATGCCCGCGCGGGCGTTGCTCGTGAGGCTGGTGACGAGCTCGTCGGCGTTGTACTCCAGGCCCAGCGTCAGCAGCAGCAGGACCACGCCCAGCTCCGCTCCGACGGAGATGAACTCCTCGCTGGTGGCCAGCGGCAGCACGCCGCCGGTACCGAACGCCAGCCCGGCTATCAGGTAGAGGGGGATGGGGGAGATGCCGCCGCGCAACGCCAGCGCGCCCAGCACTCCGAGACCCAGCAGTACTGCACCGAATTCGAGGAAAAGGATCGCGGTATGGTGCACCCGCGGCCCTACCCTTCTGCCAAAATGCCGGCGACCTCGGCGGTGGTGTCCTCGCTGCCGACGACGACCACGACGTCGCCACCGGTGAAGACGAAGTCGGGTCCCGGGCTGGCGACGACCTTGCCGCTGCGCACGACGGCCACGATGGAGGCGCTCGTACGCGTGCGCACACGCGCGTCCCCCATGGGGCGTCCCACGTACGGGGAGTCCGCCGGAATCGGCAGTTGCACGCTGACCAGGCCCTCGACCTGCTCGTGCAGCTGGTTGAGCCGCTGCACGATGCGGGGCGCCCCCAGGAGCTCGGCGAGGGTGTCCGCCTCCTCGTCATTGAGCTTGACCGTATGGCAGACGGCGTCGGGGTCCTCTTTGTCGTAGATCACGAGGTCCCGGCGCCCGGTGCGGTGGGACACGATGCCGACCCGCTGTCCTTTGCGCGTCGTGAAATCGTGCCGCAGACCGATGCCGGGCAGTGCTGTTTGTTCGACCTCCACCTGTCCCACCTGTTCAAATCCGTATTTTTCCGGACAACCCTACCAATGCATTACCCGCGCTATACACACGCTTACCGAACCCGCCGGCCACACCTGCGCGGGCCGGTTCGCGGCCGGTCGCGCCCCCAGCCGCGCGCTGGATGGTGACTCGTGGGAGACTGCTCAACGGCGCAACGTGACGAACCCGTTCGACGGACGGCCGACCGGCCGCACGAGACCCCCCCGAGAGCAGAGGAATGGGCAGCAAGGAGGCGCAGCCGTACACCGTGGACACCCGGTTGCCGGAGGAGATGGGCAGCATCACGGCGTCGCGGCAGATCATCGGTGAGGCCCTGGCCGCCCGTGGCTACCAGGGGCGGCACGAGGACGTCCTCCTGGTGGTGTCCGAGCTGGTCACCAACGCGCTCGTGCACGGCGACGGCCCGCCCTCGCTGCGCATGCGGGCCGACGCGTCTGACGTGCGGATCGAGGTGGGCGACGCCGGCGCCGAGCTGCCCCGGCCCCGCGAGCCCGGCCCCGGCGACGGCTGGGGGCTGCACGTCGTCAGGCTGCTGTCCACCGGGTGGGGCATCGCGCCGGCCGAGGACGGCAAGACGGTGTGGTGCGAGCTCACCGCCGACCTCACCCGGAGCCCGGCGGAGCTCTGATCCGCCCGCCGGTGACGTGACCCGTCCGTACGTGCGGCCGGTCAACGATCCGTGCCGGAGGATGCGGCCCGGACGATGCAGGCCCGGACGATCCGGGCCGGTCGTCAGGGGCCGGTCGTCAGGGGCCGGTCGTCAGGGATCCGGCGCGGTGTCCTGCTCGGGTCCCGTGCCGATCAGGGCGAGGGCCTCCCGGGCGATCTCCCACTCCTCGTCGGTGGGGACGACGAGCACGGCCACCTCGGCCCCGGGCGGGGACACCGCGCGCTCCCCGGCCGACGCGGCCCGGTTGAGCGCCGGGTCGACCGCGATGCCGAGCCGGCCGAGCCCGGCCAGCGACTCGGCGCGGGTGGCGGCGTCGTGCTCGCCGACCCCGCCGGTGAACACGATCGCGTCCACCCGGCCCAGCAGCGCGTAGTAGGCGCCGACGTACTTGCGGATGCGCCGGGTGTAGATCTCCAGGGCCAGCCGCGCCTCGTCGTCGTCGCGGGCCCGCACCTCGCGCATGTCGCCGCTGCCGGTGAGGCCGAGCAGGCCGCCCTGGCGCCCGAGCGCCTCCTCCACCTGCTCGGCGTCCATCCCGTTCACCCGGGCGAGATAGCCGCTGACCGCCGGGTCGACGTCGCCCGAGCGCGTTCCCATGACCAGGCCCTCCAGCGGGGTCAGGCCCATGGAGGTGTCGACGCTGCGGCCGCCGGAGACGGCGGTGGCGCTGGCGCCGTTGCCCAGGTGCAGCACGATGAGGTCGAGCCCGGCCAGGTCGCGGCCGAGCAGGGCGGCGGCGCGGCGGGAGACGTAGGCGCAGGAGGTGCCGTGGAAGCCGAAGCGCCGCACGCCCAGCCGCTCGCGCCAGTCGCGCGGCACCGCGTACGTGTGCGCCGCCGGCGGCAGCGTCAGCTGGAAGGCGGTGTCGAACACGGCCACCTGGGGCACCCCGGGGAAGGCCGCGCGCGCGACCCGGACGCCGGTCAGGTTGACCGGGTTGTGCAGGGGCGCGAGCGGCGCCAGGCGTTCGATGGCGGCGATCACGGCGTCGTCGATGAGCACGGCCCGGGTGAACGTGGTGCCGCCGTGCACGACCCGGTGCCCGACCGCGACCGGGCTCAGCTCGGGCCCGGCCGTCTCGAACGCCTTCATGACCGCGTCCAGGCCCTCGGCGTGCCCGGGGAAGCGGGCCCGCCTCTCGTGGGCGGGCCCGTCACCGCAATGGTGCGTCAGGCGCCCCTCGTCCTCGCCGATGCGCTCGACCAGGCCCCTGGCGGGGCGCTCGCGGGTGCGGACGTCGATGAGCTCGTACTTGATGGACGAGGAGCCGGTGTTCAGGACGAGGATGCGGCCGGCCACGTCCACGACCTTATGTCGGCGGGGTCCTCGCCGTGCTCGCGCGTGTGGGCGCGGGCGCGCAGCCGTTCGTCGCTCATGTGCTGGCGCAGGTGCGCCTGGGTGGAGCCGAGCCCGGGGACACGGTCGATGACGTCCATGACCAGGTGGTAGCGGTCGATGTCGTTGAGCATGCACATGTCGAAGGGCGTGGTCGTGGTGCCCTCCTCCTTGTACCCCCTCACGTGGATGTTGTCGTGGCCGGTGCGCCGGTAGGTGAGCTGGTGGATGAGCGAGGGGTAGCCGTGGAAGTTGAAGATGACCGGCCTGTCCGTCGTGAAGAGCGTGTCGAACTCGGCGTCGGACAGGCCGTGCGGGTGCTCCGACCGGGGCTGGAGGCGCATGAGGTCGACGACGTTGACCACGCGCACCTTCAGCTCGGGCAGGTGCTCGCGCAGCAGCGCGGCGGCGGCGAGCGTCTCCAGGGTGGGGACGTCGCCGGCGCAGGCGAGCACCACGTCGGGCTCGCCCCCCTGGTCGGTGGAGGCCCAGGGCAGGATGCCGAGGCCGCGCGTGCAGTGGGCGACGGCCTCGTCCATGGTGAACAGGTCGAGCACGGGTTGCTTGCCGGCGACCACGACGTTGACGTAGTCGCGGGAGCGCAGGCAGTGGTCGCCGACCGAGAGCAGCGTGTTGGCGTCCGGCGGCAGGTAGACCCGCACCACGGAGGCCTTCTTGTTGACCACGACGTCGAGGAAGCCGGGGTCCTGGTGGCTGAAGCCGTTGTGGTCCTGGCGCCACACGTGCGACGACAGCAGGTACGTCAGCGACGCGACCGGCCGCCGCCACGGGATCTTCCGCGACGACTCCAGCCACTTGGCGTGCTGGTTGAACATGGAGTCCACGATGTGGATGAAGGCCTCGTAGCAGTTGAACAGCCCGTGGCGGCCGGTCAGCAGATAGCCCTCCAGCCAGCCCTGGCACTGATGCTCGCTGAGCACCTCCATGACGCGCCCGCCGGCGCCGAGGTTCTCGTCGGTGGGCAGCAGCTCGGCGTTCCAGGCCCGGTCGGTGACCTCGAACACCTCCTGCAGCCGGTTGGAGGCGGTCTCGTCCGGCCCCATCAGCCGGAACGTGTGCGGATTCGCGGCGATCACGTCGCGCAGCAGCCCGCCGAACACCCGCGTCGGCTCGGTCTCCTGCACGGCGGGCGACTTGACCTCGACCGCGTGGGTGCGGAAGTCCGGCAGCCGCAGCGGCTCCAGCAGCTCGCCGCCGTTGGCGTGCGGGTTGGCGCTCATCCTGCGCGGCCCGGCCGGCACGGTGCCCGCGATCGCCGGGACCGGGCGCCCGCCGGCGTCGAACAACTCCTCGGGGCGGTAGGAGCGCATCCACTCCTCCAGCATGGCCAGGTGGGCGGAGTTCTCGCGCACCTTCGCCAGCGGCACCTGGTGGGCCCGCCAGGTGCCCTCGACGGGCTTGCCGTCCACCTCGCGCGGCCCGGTCCACCCCTTCGGCGTGCGCAGGATGATCATGGGCAGGCGGTCGGCGTCGCCGGCCTTGTACGCGGCCATCTCGTCCCAGACGGTGTCGAGCGTGCCGGCCATCTCGGCGTGGTCGGGGCCGACCAGATGGGGGCGGTGGCCGTACCCCTCCATGAGTTTGATCAGCTCGTGCTCGGGGATGCGGGCGAGCACGGTCGGGTTGGCGATCTTGTATCCGTTGAGATGCAGGATGGGCAGCACCACGCCGTCGCGGCGGCGGTCGGCGAACTTGTTGGCGTGCCAGCCGGCGGCCAGGGGGCCGGTCTCGGCCTCGCCGTCGCCGATGACGCAGGCCACGACCAGGTCGGGGTTGTCGAAGGCGGCGCCGTAGGCGTGCGCGAGCGAGTAGCCCAGCTCGCCGCCCTCGTGGATGGAGCCGGGCGTCTCGGGCGCGACGTGACTGGGCACGCCACCCGGGAAGGAGAACTGGCGGAACAACCGCCGCATGCCCGCGACGTCCTGCGAGACGTCGGGGTAGCGCTCGGTGTAGGTGCCCTCCAGCCAGGCGTGCGCGACCGCCGCCGGGCCGCCGTGCCCGGGACCGGCGATGTAGATCATGTCCTGGTCGCGCTCGTTGATCACCCGGTTGAGGTGGGCGAAGCAGAAGTTCAGGCCCGGCGTGGTGCCCCAGTGGCCGAGCAGGCGCGGCTTGATGTGCTCCGGCCGCAGCGGCTCGCTCAGCAGCGGGTTGTCCAGCAGGTAGATCTGTCCGACGGACAGGTAGTTGGCCGCCCGCCAGTATGCGTCTATATGCTCCATGCTCTGCTGCTTCCTCTGGAGAGCGAGCTGAATCCACTTTCGCCGGGCAAGGTGCGGGAGTCCCGCGTACGCAAAAGGTCTCCTCCGCCACGCGCGGAATCAATCCCGGAGGGTACGTGGTTACGGGACGATGGTGATCGGTTTGGCGACGCGAGGAGGAAGAGCGTGAACGGCGACATCACCCGGAGCCAGGAGTGGGCGGCCCTCGACAAGCACCACGGCGAGCTGGCCGGCAAGCAGTTGCGCGAGCTGTTCGCGGACGACCCGGGCCGCGCCGAGCGCATGACGGCGGCCGCCGGCGACCTCTACCTCGACTACTCCAAGCACCGCGCCACGCGCGAGACGATCGACCTGCTGCTGGCCCTGGCCGAGCGGGCCGGGCTGCGCGAGCGGATCGCGGCCATGTTCGGCGGCGAGCACATCAACGTCAGCGAGGACCGCGCCGTGCTGCACGTCGCGCTGCGCATGCCCCGCGAGCGGCGGCTGGTGGTCGACGGTCAGGACGTCGTGGCCGACGTGCACGCCGTGCTCGACAAGATGAGCGCCTTCTCCGGCCGGATCCGCTCGCGGGAGTGGAAGGGCGCCACGGGCAGGCCCATCGAGACCGTCGTCAACATCGGCATCGGCGGCTCCGACCTGGGCCCCGCCATGGCCTACGAAGCGCTGCGCGACTACGCGGACGCGGGCATCGCCGCCAGGTTCGTCTCCAACATCGACCCGGCCGACATCACCGGCGCCCTCGCCGGGCTCGACCCCGCGACCACGCTCTTCGTGATCAGCTCCAAGACGTTCACCACGCTGGAGACGCTGACGAACGCCAGGGTCGCGCGCCGCTGGCTGGTCGACGCGCTGGGCGAGGACGCGGTGTCCCGGCACTTCGTGGCCGTCTCCACCAACGCCGCGAAGGTCGCCGAGTTCGGCATCGACACCGACAACATGTTCGGCTTCTGGGACTGGGTCGGCGGCCGCTACTCCTTCGACGGCGCCATCGGCCTCTCGCTGATGATCGCGATCGGGCCCGAGCGGTTCCGCGAGATGCTGGCCGGTTTCCACGCCGTCGACGAGCACTTCCGCACGGCGCCGTTCGAGGCCAACCTGCCGGTGCTGATGGCCCTGCTCGGCATCTGGTACAACGACTTCTTCGGCGCGGAGACCCGCGCCGTGCTGCCCTACAGCCAGCGGCTGCACCGCTTCCCGGCCTACCTGCAGCAGCTCACGATGGAGTCCAACGGCAAGTCCGTGCGCGCCGACGGCGCTCCCGTGACCGCCGCCACCGGCGAGATCTTCTGGGGCGAGCCGGGCACCAACGGCCAGCACGCCTTCTACCAGCTGCTCCACCAGGGCACCCGGCTGGTGCCCGCCGACTTCATCGGATTCGCCGAGCCCTTCGAGGACCGTGAGGGCATGCACGACCAGCTCGTCGCCAACCTGCTCGCGCAGACCTCGGCGCTGGCGTTCGGCAAGACGGCCGAGGAGATCGCGGGTGAGGGCACCGCGGCCGGGATCGTCCCCCACAAGGTCATGCCGGGCAACCGCCCCTCCTCGACCATCCTCGTGCCCAAGCTGACCCCGTCCACGCTGGGCCAGCTCGTCGCCCTGTACGAGCACATCGTCTTCGTCGAGGGCGCCGTCTGGGGCGTCGACTCCTTCGACCAGTGGGGCGTGGAGCTGGGCAAGAAGATGGCGCTCGACCTGGCGCCCGCGCTCACCTCCGGCGAGCCGCCGCAGGTGAGCGGCGCCGCGCTGCCCGACCCCTCCACCGAGCGGCTCGTACGCCGATACCGCGAGCTGCGCGGCCGCCGCGTCTGAGGCTCCGCCCCGCGTCGCTGGCCAGGCCGGCGGCGCGGGGCCACGATGGGGGCATGGACATCATGCAGCTGGTGGAGCAGTCCAAGGACGCGGCGACCGTCAACCGCGTGTTCGGCGAGCCCATTCACCACGGTGACATCGTCGTCATCCCCGTCGCCAGGGTCGCCCAGGGAGGCGGCGGCGGCCAGGGGCGGGGCACGAAGGAGAAGGACGAGAAGGGGGAGGGCAGCGGCGGCGGCTTCGGGTTCAGCGCCACTCCCGCGGGCGTGTTCGTGCTCAAGAACGGCGAGGCCCAGTGGCGGCCCGCCGTCGACGTCAACCGCATCGTCATCGGCGGCCAGTTCGTGGCCGTCGCGCTCCTGCTGACCGTGCGCTCCATCCTCAGGCGGCGCCGGCGGCGCAGGCACTGACCGCCGTCCCGCCGCCGGGACGGACGGGTGACCCCGGCGATCGCGGGCCCCTAGAGTTGACGCCATGACCTCTGTGACGCAGCTTGTCGCTTTCGGTGGGGTGGTGCTGCTCGGCGCGATGTCGCCCGGCCCCGACTTCGCGGTCGTCGTACGCCGCTCGGCCGTCTCCGGGCGCGGGCACGGCATGGCGGCGGCGACGGGGATCTCCGTGGGCGTCTTCGCCTGGGTGGTGGCCGCGGCCACCGGCGTCGCGGCCCTGCTGGCCGCCTCGGCCATGGCGTTCACCGTGGTGAAGGTGGCCGGCGCGGCCTACCTGCTCTACCTCGGGGTCAGGGCGCTGCGCGCCGCCCTGCGCCGGGGCGGCGACCTGACGTTCGACGCGCCGGACCCGGGAGGGCGGGGCGCGTGGGCGGCGTTCGCGGAAGGGCTGTTCACCAACGTGCTCAACCCCAAGGCCGCCCTGTTCTTCGTGGCCCTCATGCCCCAGTTCCTCAGCTCCGGCGCCTCGCTGCCGGACACCCTGGTGCTGTCGGTGATCGCGCTGGCGGGCACGGTCGCGTGGTTCCTGGTGGTGGCCACCATCGTGGGGACCCTGCGCAAGGTCTTCGCCAGGCCCGCCGTACGCAGGACCGTGGACGGCCTGACGGGCGCCGCCCTGATCGCCCTCGGCGTCAAGCTGGCCGGCTCCGGCAACCCCTAGCTACACCGATGACGCCGAGCGGCGGGAGACGACGGCGTACGCCAGGCTGACGATCACGAAGAACGGCACGCCCGCCCACCACGCCGGCCGCAGCGACTCGATGAACAACGTCGAGACGAGCACCGCGGCGAGGAAGAGCATCACGACGCCCGACGTGACGGGCGCGCCCCAGAGCCGGACCGGTGAGGGCGGCAGCCCCTGCGCGGCGCGGGTGCGCCGGAAGGCGTGGTGCGTGAGGAGGATCAGCAGCCACACGACCAGCGCGCCGAACACCGACACGCCGAACAGCGCCAGGTAGGCGTCGCTCTCGCTGGCCGCCGACACGACCGCGGCGAGCGCGAGGCCGAGCGCCGACAGGGCGAGCGCGTTGCGCGGCACGCCGGCGGCGCTGAGCCGCCCGGTCCAGGCGGGGGCGTACCTGTTGGCGGCCAGCGAGTGCATCATCCTGGTGGTCAGGTAGAGGTTCGTGTTGGCGCTGGACAGCGCGGCGGTGAGCACGACGAAGTTCATGACGGTCGCCGCGGCCGGGATGCCCGCGGCGGAGAACACGCTGACGAACGGGCTCTCGGTCACGGAGCCGCCCTGCGCGGTGGTGGTCCACGGCACCACCGTGAGCACGACCGCGATGGCCAGCACGTAGAACAGGGCCAGCCGGGTGACCATGCGGCGGGCGGCGCGCGGGATGTCGCGCACCGGGTTCTCCGACTCGGCGGCGGTGACCGAGACGACCTCGGTGCCGATGTAGCTGAACAGCACGAACACCATGGCGAGGAACAGGCCGCTCATCCCGTTGGGCAGGAATCCGTCGTGCGCGGTGAGGTTCGAGACCCCGGTGGCCTCCGCGCCGGGCAGGCCGACGGTGACGAGCAGCACGCCGAGCAGGATGAACACGATGATCGCCACGACCTTGATCATGGCGAACCAGTACTCGACCTCGCCGAACAGCTTGACCGCGGCGGTGTTCACGACGAGCACCACGGCCGAGAAGACGGTGACGGGCAACCACAGCGGCAGCGACGGCCACCAGAACTGCACGTAGATCCCGGCCGCGATGACCTCGCCGCCGATGGCGATGACCTGGATCGTCCAGTACGTCCAGCGGACCACGAATCCGGCCCACGGGCCGAGGTACCGGTGCGCGATGACGCCGAAGGCGCCGGCCTCGGGGTGGACGACGACCATCTCCGCCAGCGACCAGCCGATCACCAGGGCGACGCCCGCGCAGATGATGTAGGCGACGATGGTCGCCGGGCCGGCCTGGGAGATCGCCAGGCTGGAGCCGAGGAAGAGCCCGGTGCCGATCGCGCCGCCCAGCCCGATCATGGTGAGCTGGCGCCCGGTCAGCCTGCGTCGCAGTCCGGATGCGTTGTCCACGAGAGACCTTTCGGGGGTGATCAGGCCCGGCTGCAGGCCCGGCGGGAGGTGCTGATGGCTTCGACGGCCGCGTCCACGTCGGACCGGTCGTTGTAGTAGTGGAAGGACAGCCGCAGCAGGTCGCCCCGCGGCGCGGTCCAGATGCGCTGTTCGGCCAGCCGGGCCGCCAGCCGGGCCGGGTCGTCGTCGGCGATGGCCACCTGCGGGCCGCGGGCGCCCGCCGGGCTCGCCACGCGCTCGCCGGCCGCTGCCAGCCGCTCCGCAGCCTCCTCGACCAGGGCGGAGACGTGCTCGTGCACGGCGTCCATGCCGACCCGTTCGATGAGGTCGAACCCGGCGTTGGCCGCGTAGGCGGACGGGACGGGCGGCGTGCCGGTCTCGAAGCGCCGGGCGCCGGCGGGGAAGTCGAGCAGCCGGGGATCGAAGGCGAAGGGGTCGGTGCGGCCGAACCAGCCGGTGAGCTCGGGTTCGCGCTGCTGCTCCATGCCGCCGCGTACGTAGAGGAACGCGATGCCGGGCAGGCCGAGCAGGTATTTGAGCGACCCGGCCGCCAGGTAGTCGCAGCCGAGCCGTTTCACGTCGATCGGGGTGACGCCGGCGCCCTGGTAGGCGTCCACGAACACGCGCGCGCCCTTCTCGTGCGCCAGGCGGACGACGTTCTCGACCGGGAGGCGGGCGCCGTTGCGGTAGGTGTGCAGCGGCACCGACACCAGGTTGACACTCTCGTCGACGACCTGCTCGTACGCCTCGGCCGTGACGTTCTCGCCGGTGTCCGCGGCCATCCTGACCGTGGCGCCGCGCCCGCGCTGGGCCAGCCACACGTGGGCGATGGACGGGAACTCCAGGTCGGTGGTGACGATGCGGGGGCGGCGCGACCAGTCGAGTGACGAGGCGGCCTGGAAGGCCGCCTCGGAGGCGCACGACAGCACGGCCACCTCGCCGGGCTCGGCGCCGATGAGCCGGGCGAACCGCTCCCTGGCACGGTCGACCTCGCCCATCCACACCTCCCAGGGAGCACCCGCGTCGCGCAGCGTGTGGCCGATCTCCTGGAGCGCGTACGCCAGCCGCGACGACAGGGCGCCCTGGCTGCAGCTCGCCAGGTGCACGGAGTCGGTCAGGGAGGGGAACTCGGCCCGGAACTGAGTGGCGTTCAGCAGATGCGACATTTCGGGCACCTTATCCGGACTGTTTTAACCAGGTCAATACACCTTCAACGGTATTAATGCCCGATAGGATCTGCGCGTGATTGGCGCCAGGATCCGTGAGCTCCGCACCGTACGCGGGCTGACCCTCGCCCAGCTGGCCGCGGAGGCGGGCGTGTCGAGCGGGCTGATCAGCCAGGTCGAGCGCGATCTGGCCGACCCCAGCCTGGAAACGCTCAGGAAGATCGCGAAGGTGCTCGACCTGCCGCTGTTCAGCCTGTTCCAGGAGCCCGACGCGGCCACCGTGGCCGTGGTCAGGCGCGAGGGGCGGATGCTCGTCAGGTCCCCCGCGGGCGGGATCGCCTACACCCGCGTGTCGCCCGGGCGCGGGCGGCTGGAGGTGCTGGAAGGGCACCTGCTGCCCGGCGGATCGTCGGCCGCCGAGCCGTGGTCGCACCCGTCCGAGGAGTGCGTGCTCGTGCTGCGGGGCCGGCTCGTCGTCGAGGTGTCCGGGGCCGAGCACGTGCTGGAGGCGGGGGACAGCTGCTCCTTCGACTCGTCGCTGCCGCACCGGTATCTCAACCCCGGGGAAGAGCCGGTCGACTTCCTGATCGTCGCCACTCCGCCCAGCTACTGAGCCGGTGCGCCGGCAGATGAGCGCGTCGATCACGTAACACGCCCACGCGTCGGGATATATCCCGTTAATGTGCATGAGGTCCGTCCCAGCCATCACAGGAGTCATCCCCCTCATGCCGAACGCCGAGCCGCTGCGCCCAGACGATCCAGAGGCGATCGCGGCCTACCGGCTCGTCGGGCGGCTCGGCGAGGGCGGCCAGGGCACCGTCTACCTCGGACAGGCTCCCGACGGCCGGCCGGTGGCCGTCAAGGTGCTGCGCCAGTCCGTCGCCGGGGGCAACGGCTTCGCCAAGGAGATCGCCGCGGCCCGGCGCGTGGAGCCGTTCTGCATCGCGCAGGTGCTCGACGCCTCCATGAGCGGGCGTCCGTACATCGTCAGCGAGTACGTCGAAGGCCCGTCCCTGCAGGACGCGGGCCCCCATCGCGGCGCCGATCTGCAGCGCCTGGCGGTCAGCACGGCCACGGCGCTGGCCGCCATCCACGAGGCCGGGGTCGTCCACCGCGACTTCAAGCCCTCCAACGTGCTGCTCGGACGGGACGGGCCGCGCGTCGTCGACTTCGGCATCGCCCGGCTCGCCGACTCCGCGGTCACCGTGACCAGCAGCGTGGTCGGGACGCCCGCGTACATGGCCCCCGAGCAGCTGGCGGGCGCGTACGTCGGACCGGCTGCGGACGTCTTCGCCTGGGCGGCGGTCATGGTGTTCGCGGGGACGGGCACGCCGCCGTTCGGCGAGGACTCGCTGCCCGCGGTCATCAACCGGGTGCTCAACCAGGAACCGTTCCTCGGCGACCTGCCGGAGCCGCTGCGCCAGGTCGTGTACGCCTGCCTGGCCAAGGACCCGGACGCCCGCCCGCGGATGCGGGACGTCCTGCTGCACCTGCTCGGCGGGTCACGGCCCGGCCGTCCGGCGGAGGGCGGCGATCCGCGCCGCACGCTTCCGCCGCGGCGCGCACGAGCGCGGGTGCCGTTGGTCGCCGCCGTTTCCGGGGCGGTCGCCGTGTGCCTGGCGGCCGGCGCCGTCGTGTACACCGCCTCGGCGGACAGGAGTCCCGCCCCGCCGGTGCTGGCCGCCGGCTCCAGCGAGCCGTCCCCCTCCGCCACCACCACGCCCCGGCGCGAGAGGACCGCCCCGCCCAGAAGAAAGGCGCGTACTCCATCGGCCGCTCCCGAGACCACGCGCTCGCGCACCGCCAAGCAGCCGTCACGGGAGCGCACCGCCACGCAGCCGTCACGGGAGCGCACCGCCGCCCGGCGAACGCCCACGAGCACGCCGGAGCCGACGAGGAGGCCGGCGACCAGGCGGCCGTCGCCCACCCCGAGCAAGCAGCGCGCGAAGGCCGCGTCGTTCACCCTCGCCTACGTCCGGGTCGCCGGCTCGTCCAAGATCAACAGCGAGGGTGTCACCTGTTACACGGGCTCGCTGGGCTTCGGCATCGGGCTGGACGCGTCCGAGACGGGAGCCCCGTTCTCCTACCAGTGGGTGGTCGACGGCCAGGTGGTGGAGAGCGGCTCCAGGCGCATCCCGTCCCACGCCAGGTCCGACTATTTCGGTTCGAAGAAGCAGATCAGCCCCGACCTAGGGACCGAGCACACGGTCGTCTTCCAGCTCACGTCGCCGGTGCGGAAGAGCCGGTCCACCTCGTGGACCATGTGCTGACCGCCGGACGCGGCGTCAGCCGAGCTTCTTCGCCAGGGTCTCGAACGCCAGGTCGTCACGCATGGGCACGCCGAACCGCTCGTCGCCGTACGGGAAGGGCGACAGCTCGCCGGTGCGGACGTAGCCGCGGCGCACGTACCAGGCGATGAGGTCCTCGCGCTGGACGATCACCGTCATCCGCAGCTCGCCGGCGCCCCACTCGTCGCGGGCGAGCCGCTCGGCCTCGGCGAGCAGCGCCCGACCCGTGCCCGCGCCCTGCAGGTCGGGCGCGACGGCGAACGTCCCGAAGTAGGCGTGGCCGTCATGGCGTTCGAGCTGGCAGCACCCCACCATGACGCCGTCGGCCTCGGCGACGATCACGGTCGTGGACGGATCGTCGATCATCTCGGTCACCATCGCCGCGTCCACGCGCTGTCCCTGGAGGAGGTCCGCCTCACCGGTCCACCCGCTCCTGCTCGTCTCTCCCCGGTACGCCGACTGCACCAGGTCGACCAGCGCGGGGACGTCGGAACGGCGGGCCGGGCGGAAGGTGTGCTCGCGGGGACTGCTCATGCTCATACTCCGGAAACGTACCCGGGAACTTCCCGCGCGGTCGCCCGCGATCAGGAGACGGCCACCCCGAGCAGGTGGCCCAGCCCGAAGGTGACGGACGCCGCCCCCACGCCCAGCACGAGCTGGCGCAGCCCGCCCAGCCACCACGGCCGCGCCGTCATCCGCGCCACCGCCGCCCCGAACCCGAACAACGCCAGCACGCTCAGCACCACGGCCACCGCCAGCCCTGACGCTCCGAAGAGGAAGGGCGCCAGCGGCACCAGCGCCCCGGCCGCGAACGCGCAGAACGAGGACCCCGCGGCCACGTACGGCGAGGGCAGGTCGTCGGGATCCACGCCCAGCTCCTCGCGGACGTGCACCCGCAACGCCTGCTCGGGATCGGCGGACAGCCCCTCGGCCACCCGGTGCGCCAGCGCGGGGTCGAGCCCGCGCGCCTGGTAGAGAGCCGCCAGCTCGGCCAGCTCGCCCTTGGGGTTCCTGACCAGCTCCTGCCGCTCGACGGCGATCTCCGCCCGCATCAGCTCGGTCTGGGACTTCACGGACGTGTACTCCCCGGCCGCCATGGAACACGCGCCGGCGACGAGACCGGCGAACCCCGCCAGCACCGCGCCGCGCCCCGCGCCCGCCGCGCCCACGACCCCGGCGATCAACGCGAAATTGGACACGAGCCCGTCCATCGCCCCGAACACGGCCGGCCGCAGCCAGCCGCCGGTGACGTCCCGGTGGCTGTGATGCTTCTCGGGCGAGTACGGCCGGGCGAGCTCGACGGTCATGCAATTCCTCCGCTTTCGGGTGCCTTATCCGGAAATGTAGGCATATGTCGCCAAGATCCGCAACGAAGGAAAGCCTTCCCTGGCCAGGCATTCCGCCGCCAGAACGGCTCGGCGGGCGCGGTCCGGCGGTGCCCGCCGGCCTCCGCCGGCCTCCGCCGGCCGCGCGGCAGCCGCGCGGCCGGCGTGCGGCCGGCGTGCGGCCGTGGTGGCGGCTAGCGCGCGGGCCTCCCGCCGGCGTCGACGTCGATCACCACGCGGTCGGAGTAGGTTCGCCGCTCGGTACGGAGCACCGCGAGCTTGTCGTCCATGACCGGGAAGACATGGACGGGTGTCAGGGTGATCCGCGCCTTCCGGCCGCCCTTTCCCCGGACCCGGTCGACGTCGATCTCGAGATGGCCGTAGTGCTTGCCGCCCGAGAGCAGCCGCGGCGTCCCGCCGGCGACGTCCCACACCTCGGGCTCGCCCTGGTCAGCCGTCCACCGGCTGAACGCGTTGTACGCCAGGGGCGGGCTGTCGAGCGTGGGGCCGTCCCTGCGCACGCCCCGCAGGCCGTCGCCCGAGACACCCACGTCGTAGTAGTGCACACCGGTGCCGTCGCCGTCCGTGTCGACGAAACTCCGCTCGAACATCTCGCTGTGCCCGGAGATGACGGCGCTCACCCCGTACCGTTCGAACAGGGGATGGTAGACCCGCATCGGGGTGCCGCCCTGGCCCGAGGTCAGCGCGTGGTTCATGGGCAGGCCGTGCTCCCCGCTGCTGTAGGGGACGTGGTGGAACTGCACGAGCACGATCTGACCCGCTGCCCTGGCATCGCGGAGCTGCTGCTCCACCCACGTCCATTGCCGGCCGCCCGGGCTGTAGTCCGACAGGTCACGGCCGCCGGCCGCCTCGTACTCCGAGCGCGTGAAGTTCTCCTGGGTGTCGGTGCCCGGTCCGGTGTACTCGCGGCCGGTCAGCTTCTCCTCGGGCGGGTAGCTCGCCGCGCTGTCATCCGGTTCGCCGTTGTTGCTGTCGAGCGTCAGCACGGTGACCGGCCCGTAGTCGATGCGGTGGTAGTTGTCGCGGTGCTCCGGCGTTCCGTTGGGCGGCGCGTCGAAGTAGGCGTGGAACTTGGCGCGCGATCGTACGACCGGCGTGCGGTCCTCCGGCGTGCCGTACCCGCCGTTGATCGCCCCGAAGCTCTCCCAGTTCCCGAACGCGGGGATGATGGGCACGCCGGTCAGCAGGTCGCCGGAGGCGCCGGCGGTGTGACGGAAGAACTCGTCCCAGCCGGGCTGGTAACCGCCGCCCTGGACGAGGTCTCCGGTGAAGAGCACCGCGTCGGGCGATCTGCCGCGCACGACGGCGAGGTTGCGGCGCAGGCCCTCGTCCTCGGTGAGCGGATAGCGCAGGACGCGCGTCCCGGACAGGACCGTGGTGCCGTACGTTCGGTCCCAGAGCGCGTCAGCATCGGCCGGGGGCCGGCCGGCGGCGCCGGCGCCCGGCGCCCACTCCCGGCGCTGGACGCGCCCGCGCGGCTCGGTCTCGGAGTCGGACATGGCGATCAGCCTGATGTGCTGCCAGCGGTCGGCGGCCGGGGCGGTGCGGAAGCGGCCGCGGAAGGTCTTCCCGCCCTGTTCCACCGTGTAGTGGTACCGGGCGCCCGGTCGCAGGCCGCTCACCTGCCTGGAGTGCTTGTAGCTGTCCGGCCCTCCGAGCCATGATCCCTGCTCCAGCCCGGGGATCTCCTGGGTGAGCTCCACGGCCGTGTAGGCCAGGTCCGGCTGCGGCTCGCCGGCGACCCGTGCGACCTGGCGGCCCGGGAGGCCCGGCCCGCGGACGGTCAACCGGCCCGGCTCGCCGTCCTCGGTGAACCAGGTGATGGTGATGCCCGAGGAACTCGGGCTCTGCAGATACGGAAGGATGCGGAAGTCCGCCTGCCGGGTGGCCGCCGTGGCCTGACCGGTCAGGGTCCCCGCCGGAAGGAGGGCCGCGGTGAGCGCCGCGGCGCACAGTCTCGTTCGCCTGAGCATGTGCGGACCTTTCAGTGCTTCAGCGCGACGTCGCCGACGACGATGCGGTGGTCGGAGTACGGTGTCGAGACGACCCAGCCGGACGTGGGGCCGACCCTGAAGTGACGGCGGTCCACGAAGATGTAGTCGATCTTCCGGTTGCTCTCGTAGGGCCGGTGGTAGTCGTCGGGCAGGCCCTCGGCGCCCATGGTCCACTCGCCCTGGCGGTGGGGGCACGCCTCCGTCCCGAGGTGCCATCGCCTGATGTTGCCGCGCCAGCGCGGGTCCGCTCCGTCGACCTCGTCGAAGACCCCGGTCCCGCCGCACCTGGCGTAGAAGTGGGAGAGCGAGGGCAGGAACGGCAACTCGTTCAGGTCGCCGAGCAGGGCGACCGGCATCCGGGCGGCCATCGGCGTGATGGTGTCGGCGATCAGCTTCGACTGGGCGTAGTTGATGGAGCGGCCGTAATGGGGGTCGGCGGCGATGTCCGGGTCGTCGGGGAAGGAGTCCTCGTTGATGATGACCAGGGGCACCTCGGTATGGGTCACGCACGCGCGCACGGCCGCCGCGCGGGGCACGTGGACGTCGCCGCAGACGAGCTTGCGGAACCGCTGGCGATAGTGGTAGCCGAGATCCAGGTACGGCGTGTCACCGAACATCACCCGGTCGGACGGGTGCTTGCTCAGCAGTCCCATGACGTACCAGCCGCCGGGATTGACGTCCGGGTCGTGGCAGTTGGGGATGTCGTGGTTCGTCACGACGACCTGCTCGGTGAGGCCGCCGTAGCCCGGCTTCGCCTTCAGCCGGTCCCGCAACGCGACCCACTGCGTGTAGCACATCTCGTTGAGAGAGATGATCTCGGCGCCCTGCTCGTAGATCTTCGTCGCGGCGTCGTCGATCGGGGCGCCCGTGCTCCCGCCGTTGAAGCCGTTTCCGGCGAAGTTGAAGTCCAGCATCCGGATCCTGCGCTCGGCCTTGCCGGCCGGAGCGGCGTCCGACGATTCCGCGGCGGCGACGGCGGGCGTCGCCAGGAGTAATGCGGCAGCTGCCACGATCGCGGTGAGTCCGAATCTCATGGTGCGTCTCCCGGGGGGTGAGTTCCGCTCGAACATTCCTGTCTAGACCAGTATTTGGCGGAAACGTAACACCGCGTGGCGGGAGTGACAAGGGGGAGGCGTGCGCAGGAAGGGCGCCGGGCAGCTCGCGGTGCGGGCCCGCCGGGCCGGGGTCAGCCGGCGGCCGGAGGCCGGCTGACGTGCATCTGGATGACGTAGCGATCGCCGCGGTAGAGCGAGCGGCCGAACTCGACCACGTTGCCCATGTTGTCCACGGCGACCCGCTCCACGAGGAACGCCGGGTCATAGTCCGGCACCTCCAGCCGTCTGGCCTCCGACCGGCTCAGCCGGGCGATGGAGACGGTCTGCTCCGCGGTCTCCAGCCGCACGCCGAACAGGCGTCCCAGGAGCTCGAAGAGCGAGTCGTCCCGTCCCATCTCGGAGAGCAGGCCAGGGAACCGCGCGGCGGACAGGTTCGTGCGCTCAAGCGCCATGGGGACGCCGTCGGCGGTCCGCACCCGCTCGATGGAGTGGACCGGATCGCCGGTGGCGAGGCCGAGGCGGGCCGCGATGTCGCGCGGCGCGGGCCGGGTGCGGCCGCGGTAGCTCTTGGCGCCGGGAACCATCCCGCGCATCCGCATGTCCTCGCTGAAGGAGCGGAAGTTCTCCGAGTGGGTGAGGGTGGGCTGCTGCACGAACGTGCCCCGCCCCGCCACGCGCCTGACCAGCCCGCGCGCCTCCAGGTCGTTGATCACTCCGCGGACCGTCATCCTGGCCACGCCGAACCGCTCGGCGAGGACGCGTTCGGAGGGGAGCAGGGCGCCGTCGCGCATGTCGAGCACCAGCGCGGTGAGGACGTCCTGGATGTGCTTGCCCTTCGGGCCTCCCTCTCCCGCGGAGAACACCTCTGGTGCGACATCACGCGGTTCGTGTCGCGGCCTCGCCACCGCCGGCTCCCTCCCAGTCCTGTCGGCGCACCATCTTATGGCCTCGCGCCTGTTGACTTACGGTCTATACCAGTATTACGTTCCAGACCATCGCATGAGCGCCCGATATGGAGAAATGCGTATGTTTCGTACACGGCGCGGCTTGATCGCGGCTGCCGGGATGCTGGCCATGACTCTGTCGGCCTGCGCCCCGAGCGCCCCCGAAGGGCAGACGAGCTCCGGCACCACCTCCGAACAGGTCACTCTCGACGTCTGGGGATGGCGCCAGGAGGACGTCGCCGCCTACGAGAAGATCTTCAAGATCTACGAAGACGCCCATCCGGGCGTGAAGGTGAAGTACGTGCCCTACAAGGCCGACGAGTACGACACCATCCTGCGGACAGGGCTCAGCGACGCCAACGGCCCCGACGTCGCCCAGCTGCGCTCGTACGGGTTGCTCCAGCCGCTCGTCGCCGCCAAGAGCCTGGTCCCCCTGGACGGCCAGGTCCAGGAGCTGGCCGGCTTCCCGGAGCCGGTCCTCGACGGCGCCCGCGGCGAGCGCGACAAGCGGGTGTACGGCGTGCCGTTCGCCATCCAGACCCTGCACGTCATCTACGACAAAGCCCTCTTCGGCAAGCACGGGCTGACCCCGCCGAAGACCTGGGACGAGATGATCGCGGCCTTCGACAAGCTGGCGGCGGCCGGCCTCGTCCCGCTCGCGACGACGGTGACCGACACGTGGATGCTCCCCATCCAGCAGGAGATCTTCGGCGCGACGAGCTACGGCGGCCACGACTACCTCAGCAAGATGCTGGCCGGGCAGGCCACGTTCACCGACCGGCCCTGGGTGGACTCGCTGACGAAGTGGAAGAGCACGAGCAAGTACTGGCCCGAGCAGTACGAGGGCGTGAGCTACGTCGACGCCCAGGCGCTGTTCACCTCCGGGCGGGCGGCGATGTTCCCCGGAGGGGTCTGGGAGCTGGCGGTCTTCGAGAAAACCAACCCGGAACTCGAGCTGGGCATCTTCAACGTCCCACCGCCGCCGGGCGCGGCGGCCACCCGGACGCTCGTCCCCGGCTACGTCGACGGCTCGTTCGGCGTCTCGGCCAAGTCCCCCCACCAGAAGGCAGCCATGGACCTGGTGCGCTGGATGGCCTCCCCCGAGTTCGGCCAGGCGTTCTCCACCGAGCTCCGGCAGATCTCGGCGGTGCCGGGCGTGCGGCCCCAGGACCCGCTGCTCGCCCAGGCGCTGGCCGCCTACCAGGCCGACCCCAGCCCGTACGTCACCTACGCGTACTTCTCCGGCGGCTCGCCGACCGCCTGGGACCTGGCCTCGGAGGCGTTCTCGACGTTCGTCACCGGGCGCTCCGGCGCCGAGGACGCCGCCGAACACGTACAGCAAGGTGTGGACCAGTGGTTCGAGCCGACCCAGTGACCGCCGAGCGCCCCGAGCCGGCGCGCCACCGTACCGGCCACCCGGCCGGCTACCGGGCCGGCCGCACCTCCCCGGCCTGGATCGCGGCGTTCTGCCTGCCGGCCCTCGTGCTCTACGGCATGTTCGTCGTCGTCCCGCTGGTCACGGCCTTCTACTACGGCCTGTTCCGGTGGGAAGGCATCCGCCAGGGGGAGTTCGCCGGGCTCGGCAACTATCTCGAGGTGCTGACCAGGTATCCGCTCAACCAGGAGATTCCCGCCGCGCTCTGGCACAACGTGCTGTTCTTCGCCGGCACGATGGCCATCCAGAACACCGTCGGCCTCGGCCTCGCGGTGCTGCTGTACCGCAACCCCCGCGGCAAGCGCTTCCTCCAGACGATCTTCTCCCTGCCGTACCTCATCAGCCCGCTGATCGTCGGATACGTCTGGTCCCTGCTGCTGAGCCCCACGTTCGGGCCGATCAACTTCCTGCTGCGGGCGGCCGGCCTGGACGCGTGGGCCCGGCCGTGGCTCGGCGACCCCGACACGGCGCTCCCCGTCCTGGTCCTGGTGAACGCCTGGCAGTGGATCGGCGGCCCGATGCTGATCTTTCTCGCCGCGCTGGGCGGCATCCCCAGGGAACTGGAGGAGGCCGCCGCGATGGACGGCGCCTCCCCGTTCCGGGCCTTCTGGAGCGTGCGGTTCCCGCTCCTCATGCCCGCGGTCGGGGTCATCACCGTGCTGACCTTCATCGGCTGCTTCAACCTCTTCGACCTGGTCTACGCGCTCGGCGGATCGGACGGCGGCCCTGGCGGCGCGATGGACGTGCTGGGCCTGCTCTACTACCGCACGGCCTTCGAGGGCGGCACGAACGCGATCGGGGAGTCCTCCGCGCTCGCCATCATGATCTTCATCCTCGTCTTCGGCGCCTCCGCGGTCCTGGAGCGCTTCCTGCGGCGCCGGGAGGTGACCTCGTGACCACGAGACGCCGGGGCCTACGGGTCCTGGTCGTCCACGCCCTGCTGTGGTCCTACGCCGCGGTCGCGTTCGGCCCGCTCCTCCTGGTGGCGATCGGCTCGTTCCGCACCAACGCCGACATCCTGCGGCAGCCGGTCGGGCTGCCGGAGTCGCTCATGCTCGACAACTACCTGCGGGCCTGGGAGACCGCGTCGATCTCCACGTACTTCGCCAACTCGCTCCTGGTCACCGTCGGCGCCGTCACGCTGTGCGTGGCGGTGTCGGCCACGGCCGCCTACGCGCTGTCGCGCTGGCGGTTTCGCGGGCGCGCGCTCCTGGCCGCCTTCTTCCTGTCAGGGCTGATGATCCCGGCCAAACTCGGTCTGCTCCCGGTCTTCTACATGTACCTGTCCATGGGGCTGATCGACACGCGGCCCGGCCTGATGCTGCTGTACGCGGCGAGCGGCGTGCCCTTCTCGATCTTCGTGATCATGGGTTTCATGCGGGGGCTGCCCACCGGACTCGAAGAGGCCGCCCGCCTGGACGGCGCGAACGAGGGACGGCTCTTCGTGTCGATCGCGCTGCCGCTCATGCGACCGGCCCTGGCCGTGGTCACCGTCTTCCAGTTCGCGCCCACGTGGAACGACTTCTTCTACCCGCTCGTCCTGTTGCGCAGCGACTCCAAGTACACCGTCCCCGTCGGCCTGACCCGCTTCTTCGGCGAGTTCGCCACCGACCGGGCGACGCTCTTCGCCGGGCTGGTGATCGCCCTCGTGCCGCTGGCCCTGGTGTTCGCGCTCGCGACCAAGCAGATCATCGCCGGGCTGACGGCAGGGATGTCCCGTTGACGGCGGATCACAAGGCCCGCATCAGCATCGACGGCGGCAAGTCCGAGCTTCGCCTGCTCGTGAGCACCGGCCGGGACCGGCAGTACGGCGTCGGGCCTGGCATGTCGTACGAGCCGGGCGAGGACGGCGTCGCCCGCATCCTCGGCAGCGTCCGGGCCGCCGCCGAGGCGGTCCGCCTGCCCGCGGAGGCGGCAGGCGTGGCCGCCGGCCTCACCGGGGTCCCCGGCGACCCGGCGGCGAGGCGCCGGCTGGTCTCCCTCCTCGAGGAGTTCTTCGGATGCCCGGCCCTCGTCGTGGAGGACAGCCTGCTCGCCCACGCCGGGGCCCTGGAGGGCGCGGGCACGGTGTTGTGCGTGGGCACCGGGACCACCGTTCTCGCGGTCGGCGACTCCGGGCGCAGCGTCAGGATCGACGGCTGGGGGCCGCTGCTGGGGGACCGCGGCAGCGCCCACGCCATCGGCCTGGCCGGGCTGCGCGCCGCCACGGCGGCCCACGACGGCGTGGGGCCGGCGACCGAGCTGGCCGACCGGCTCGTCGCGGAACTGGGCGGCACGGATCTGGCCGGCCTGCAGCGCTTCTACCGGGACGCCGCGCTGGTCGCGCGGACCGCCGCCTTCGCGCGTGCCGTCCTGGAGGCCGCGGAACGCGACGCGGTGGCCCGCGGCATCTGCGTCGAGGCGGCCGAGGCCCTCGCCGCCGCCGCGGCGGCGGCGGTGTCCCGCCTGCCGGACGCGGGCCGGCGGGTCTCCTACAACGGGCGCCTCCTGGCTCCCGGCAACCTCCTGCACACTGCTCTGGTCGCGAGTCTGTCCGGCCGCGGGCTGGACCTGGTCGCGCCGCTCGCCACATCTCTGGAAGGTGGATTGACCTTGCTCCGTTCGCAAGAACCGTATCGAGGCCTGCTGCGGCGGCTCACCACCCAGCCGGGAGGCCAGGCGTGAGGGCCGGGCACGGCGCCGAGCGACTCGACGTCGTCGTGGGCGAGGCCATGGGCGGGTACGCCGACCGGACGGAGGGCATCACCGCCACCCTCGACCCGCTGGAGGTCCACGCCGTCACCTTCACCGACGGCGGGCACCGGTTCGCGTTGATCGTCGCCGACATCGTGTGCGTGAACACCGATGTGGTGGAGCGGATCCGGGCCGCCGTCGGTGACCTGGGCGTCGACTCCTGCTGGGTGGCGGCGACGCACACCCACGCGAGCCCGGAGGCCGGATGCGTCCCCGGGGGCGCACCGACCCCTGCCTCGCTGGCCGAACGCCTGGTCCGCGCGTCGCTCCAGGCCGTCAGGGCCGCGCTCGCCGACGAGCGGGACGCGCGGCTCCACACCGTACGGGCGGATGTCCCGAACCTGGGCGGGCGGCGCGCGTTCCCGGACCGCCACGCCGCCGACCTGCCGGTCGACGCGCTCGTCGTCTCGTCCCCCGCGGGAGAGACCGTCGGCGTCATCGTGGTCTCGCCCGTGCATCCCACGGTGCTCCCGGCGGGCAACAGCGGCGCCGGCGCGGACCTCACCGGCGGCATCCGCCGTGCCCTCCAGGCCGGTGACCGGTGGATCGTGGTGGCGACCGGCGCCGCGGGCGACATCAGCACGCGGCACACGCGGCAGGCGCGGGACCGGGCGGAGATCGATCGGCTCGGCATGCTGGTGGCCGAGCGGCTCCCCGTCGCGGCGCCCCCCACGGGTGAGCCGGGGGAGGCGCCCGTCCTCGCACCGGCTTCCGTCCGGGTCGAGCTCGCGCCCAAGCGGCCCGAGGAGTTCGCCGCCGCCATCGCCGCGGCGGCGGACGCCCAGGGCGCCGGCGAACGCCACCGGAGCGTGGTCCACCAGGGCCGGCGAATCGCCCGTGATCTCCAGAGCCGGGGGCGCACACGACCCTACGAGATCGAGGTCCAGGCGATCCGGCTCGGCGACGTCACCCTCGTGGCCGTGCCGGGCGAGCTCTTCCTCGACCTGGGCGAGGCCGTCCGCGCGGAGTTCCCTGCGCACGCTTCACCCGTCGTCCTCGGCTACGCCAACGGCTACCTGGGCTACCTGCCCAGCCGCGGCACTCCGGCCACGTACGAGACCCTCGTCAGCCCGGTCGCGGAGGGCAGCGGCGAGCGCGTCGTGGCGGCCGCGGTCCATGCCGTCGAGACATCGGGAAGGAAGGGACGCTCCATGGCCGGATCACAGTTCGCAGCCCGTGCCGGGTCACTCGTGGACCAGGTGGTGACGACGCAGATGGCCGCCATTCACCAGGCGGCCGAGCTCGTCGCCGGCTCGATGGCCGCCGGCGGGGTGCTCCAGGCGTTCGCCACCGGGCACTCGCGGGCGGTCGCGCTGGAGCTCACCGGTCGCGCCGGCGGCCTGGCGGCCGTGAGCATGCTCGCGGTCAAGGACCTGGTGATGTTCGGGGGCGTGGACCCGGCGCTCATCCTGGATCCGGCGTACGAGCGCACGCCCGGCCTCGCCGAGCGGATCTACACGCTGGCGCGGCCGGAACCGGCCGACGTGTTCCTGATCGTGTCGAACTCCGGCCTCAACGCGGCGGTCGTCGAGATGGCGAGGCTCGCCCGCGGCAACGGCCATCGCGTGATCGCGCTCACGTCGCTCGAACACACCCGCTCGTCGTTCGCGCGAAAGGCGGGGGGAGCACGCCTGGCCGATCTCGCGGACGTCGTGATCGACAACTGTGCCCCGGCCGGCGACGCCACGGTCGAGCTCGGCCCCGGGGCGCGCGTCGGCGCGGTCTCCTCCTTCACGGGGGTGCTCATAGCGCAGGTGCTCGCCGAGCTCGTCTGCAGGAAGCTGCTCGAACGAGGTGCCGACCTCCCGGTGTTCGTCTCGGCGAACCTGGCGAGCGGCGACGACCACAACGCCGCGCTGTACGAGCGCTATCGCGAACGCGTGCGCCCGCTCGAGCCGTAGCCCGCGGTGCGCGGCGCGGACGTCCTCGGGAGCGGCGCGCTCGAGGACACGCGCCGCTACCGGCGGGCTGCTGGGGGGCGTCCCCGGCGGACGCAGGGGACGCCGCGCTCTTTCAGGCGTGGGCCGGGGTGGTGACGGCGCCGGAGGTGTCGGCCTGCCGGCCGTGGATCATGGCGTCGCAGTCGGCGATGGTCTCCTCCAGGAGCCGGCGCAGCAGCGCGTCCGGGTCGGGGATGCAGGCCTGCACGATGCCGACCACCGACAGTTGCACCGCGTTGGGCGCGGCGTACCGGCGAAAGCCCTTCTGCGTGATCCTGGCCGCGCGGCTGAAGCGGCGCGCCTGCTCGGCCGCGTGCGGGACATCCTCCAGCACCCGCACGCTCGACTCGCTGAGCCGCCCCGACGGGGCGCCGTCGAGCCTGGCCAGCATCTCCTCGGCCGCCAGCACCGACACCGCCAGCGCGAGCTGGCGCTCGGCCGCCGCCACCGGCAGCGCCGTGGTGGCGCAGCGCAGCGCGATCCGCGCGTCCACGCGCAGGTCGTCGCTGGCCAGGCCGATGATGGACGGAACCAGGTGGACGAGGCCGGCCCGGCTCTCGTCGCCGGTGTTGTCGTTGACCAGGCGGGCGAGCGCGGCCAGCAACGGGTGTGTGCAGGCCGGATGGTCGCTCCAGCGCTCTCCGGCCAGATATGAGGCCAGCTCCATGAAACAGGCACCGCGTTTCGGGTTGCGATGTCTGCCTCGGGACAGAACCGGCATGTGATCAAGGTGATAGTCCACGGGTGCTCCACTGCTCCACGCGATCGCCGTCTATCCAGTCTGCGTTGTCGTGCGGCTGAAAGCCATGGGTTTTCGACCTGCGGTTCCCCTACCCAGCACGCCCGCCGTCTACCGGCTTCGTTCACCGGGCCGTGACGAAGACCGCGACCGTGCGGGCCGGGACCGACAGGGTCGCGGTGGCCGGGTCGAACGCCGAGCTCCGCACCACCGCGTCGCCGGAGCACCCCTGCACGGGATGGAGCGACACGGCCTGTCCCGCCAGGCCGGGCATCGCCTGCGCGTGCGTGTACGGCGTCGCGTTGAACACGACGGTGACGGACGTCCAGCGCGGGTCGAGGCCCGTCGTGTCGATGCGCATGGCGATCACGCCCTCCGCCGAGGCGGGGAACGTCAACCGCCGCCGCACCTCGGCCGCCGAGCCCAGGGCGAACGCCGGTGACGACGCCCTGATCCGCAGCAGCTCGCCGAACCCGGCCCGGCAGGCGTTGACGGCCGCGCAGTCAGGGCGCAGCGCCGGGTCTTCGAGCAGGGGTCTCGCGTACGGCCACGCGGCCTCGTTGGCCGCCCTGGGCGGCAGGCCGGCGCCGAAGCCGTTGCCCGCCGAGCAGTCCCACAACAGCCGGTTGAACCAGTCGCCCGAGTCGTAGGAGTTGCGGTCAAGCGACTTCGACCGCAGCCGCTCGCTGCCCGCGTGCACGAACGCCGTCCCCTGCGCCAGCACCACGGTGGCCAGCGAGAGCACCTGCATGCGCACCCGGTCGGCCATCGGCGTCCGCTGCGGCAGCTTGTACGCCAGCGCGTCGAACAGCGTCTCGTTGTCGTGCGCGTCGACGTACGCCACCGCCTCGCCCGGCGCGGCGGTGTAGCCGGCGGGCGAGCCGTTGTAGCCGACCTCGGAGCCCTTCCTGCCCGAGGGCAGGACGTAGTCGCGCAGGCTGCCGCTCAGCCCCACCTTGACCAGTTCCGTGCAGGCGGCCAGCCTGGCCCGCTGCTCCTCCTCGGTGCCGTTGGCCGGTGCGCCGTTGGGCGCGCCCGCGAGGCCGGAGCCGAAGCCCTGCACGCGCGGGTCGGCGTCGAACGGGCCGCCGCCGCGCACCGCGTCGCGCAGCCGGTCGCTGAACGTGCCGATGCCGGTGCCGGCCAGATTCGCCTGCGTGGCCTGCTCGAACCTGGCGTCGTAGGCCACCTCGCCGAAGTTCCAGCCCTCGCCGTACAGGATGATCGACTTTCCGTCGACGCCGTCCCTCCCGGGGGTCAGCCGGTCGAGGGCCGCGCGGACGGCGAGCATGCCGGCCTTCGGGTGGTGGCCCATCAGGTCGAAGCGGAAACCGTCGATCTTGTACCGGGTGGCCCACGTGACGACGGAGTCGACGACCAGCCTGCCCATCATGGTGTGCTCGGGCGCGGTGCCGGGGCAGCACGTGGAGGTGGCGACCGTGCCGTCGTCGAGCAGCCGGTGGTAGTAGCCGGGCACGATCGGGTCGAGCACCTCGGTGGAGTGGGTGTGGTTGTAGACGACGTCCATCACCACGCGCAGCCCGGCCCGGTTGAGCCCGGCGACCATGCCGCGGAACTCTCTCGTGCGCTCGTCGGGGTCCGTCGCGTACGAGCCCTCGGGCACCGTGTAGTGCAGCGGGTCGTACCCCCAGTTGAAGGAGTCTTTCGCCGCGGTCCTCGCCACGCACTCCTGCTGCCGCTCGGACGCCGGCGGGAACGCGGCCAGATCGCAGCCGGGCTCGGTGCGGTCGGCCCTCCGCTCGGGCACGGTGGCGAAGTCGAAGACCGGCAGCAGGTGCACGTGGGTCAGCCCGTCCGCGGCCAGCGCACGCAGCTCCCGCATCCCGGCGCCGTCGCCGCCGAAGGCCGCGTACGTGCCGCGCAGCGCGGCGGGGACGGTGGCGTCGGAGGCGGAGAAGTCGCGTACGTGCAGCTCGTAGATGGACGCCCGGTGCTGCGGCACGGCCGCGGGCTTGACCAGCCGGTCCCAGCCGCGCGGCTTGTGCGCGGCGCTTTCCAGGCTGACGAGCCTGCTGCGCCCGCCGTCGGGGGCGACGGCCAGGCCGTACGGGTCGGTGACTTCGTTCGTCACGATCCTGCCCTCCCTGGGGGAGTAGACCGTGACGAGGAACGTGTACTCGCGGCCCAGCCACGTCGGCAGCCCGCGCACCGACCAGACGCCGGTCCGATCGTCGCGCCGCATCCGGCGCACGCGGCGCCGGTCGGTGCCGGGCGCGTAGAGCGCCAGCTCGACCGTGCGGGCGGTCGGCGCCCACAACGACAACGACGGGATCATCCGCCCCGCAGGGCCCAGCCTGGCGGTGGCGGCCTCGGCGTAGACGTCGTCGAGCACGCCGGGCAGCTGCACGCCGGTCGCCGCCAGCAGCTCGCCCGCGGCGTCGCGCTCCACGGCCACGATCTGGCCGCGCAGAGCGTCCTTCACCAGGCCGGCGTCGCGAGGGTCCACCTTGAGCGCGGTGAAGGAGGCCAGGTGGGGCCAGCGGCGTCGCTGCTCCTCGCTCATCGTGCCGGGCGCGAGCCGGATGAGCCGCGGGTCGCCGGTCAGCTCGCCCTCGTCGAGGGCGATGTCGCCGCCGGCGCTGCAGGCGAGCGCGTGCCGCAGCGACGGCTCGACGCGCCAGGCCACCGTGTCGCGGTCGATCCAGCAGGCTCTCGCCGCGGTCAGGTCGACGTCCGCGCGCGGGGATCGTGGCCGGTCGCCTTCGGCGCCGGTGCGAGCCGGCCGACGGCGGATCACGCGGAACCCCGCATCCCCACTCCCGATGTTCACCCTGTGCAATCGTGAGATTACCATTCATGTCGGGCTCGGGCGGAACGCCTGAGCGACCTGGCGGCCGGCGTCGCTTGCAATCATTTCTGGAAATTTCTGCAACGCCACGTCCGGTTCCCTGCTCGTCCGGCGGCGGTGGCACGCCGTCCGGCCGTCCGCCATGGGGAAACGGCTCTGCCCGCACCTGCGGAAACGCCTGCGGGTGCGGCGAATGGCGGGCCCGAGGCCGCGCGTGCGGATCAATGTAACAACTTGCAGAAATCTTGCGTCCCCATCTATCCGAGAACGCCGCCTCGGCGTAACCTCCGGCGTACCCCGACCTCTGATACAGACAGCTGTGAGGACAAGGACATGCGACGACTCTTAGCGGCCTCGGCCGTGGCGGCGCTCACCCTGACGGCCACCGCCTGCGGCGGCGGGGGTGGTGAGGCCGCCGCTCCCACCGCCTCCGTCACCGACCCGTCGAAGATCACCGGCGAGCTGACCTGGTGGGACACGACCAGGCCCGACAGCGAGGGCCCGACGTTCCAGGCGTTGATCAAGGAGTTCGAGGCGCAATACCCCGGCATCAAGGTCAAATATGTGAACGTGCCGTCCGACCAGGCCCAGAACCAGTTCCAGACGGCCGCGCAGGCCGGCACCGGCGCGCCCGACGTGATCCGCTCCGAGGTGGCGTGGACACCGCAGTTCGCCTCGCTGGGCTATCTGCAGCCCCTTGACGGCACCCGGGCGGTGGAGGACGGGTCCGACTTCCTGCCCGGGCCGCTGAGCAGCACCAAGTACACCGGCAAGACCTATGCCGTGCCGCAGGTCACCGACACGCTGGCGTTGATCTACAACAAGCGGCTGCTGAAGGAGGCCGGCCACGAGGAGCCGCCCAGGACGATCGCCGAGCTGAAGCAGGCCGCCCTCGACGTCAAGGACAAGACCGACGCCGACGGCCTGGCGCTCAACGTCGACTCCTACTTCCTGCTGCCGTTCATGTACGGCGAGGGCGGCGACCTGCTCGACGTGCAGAGCAAGAAGATCGTGGTCAACTCGCCGGCCAACGTGAAGGCCATCGAGACGGTGGCCGACCTGATCAACTCCGGCGCCGCGCCCAAGCCGGCCACGACCGACAGCTACGCCAACGCCATGACGGCCCTCAAGGAGGGCAAGGCGGCCATGATCTACAACGGGCCGTGGGCGCTGTCGGAGATCTACCAGGGCAAGGAGTTCAAG
Organism: Nonomuraea sp. NPDC049378; assembly: GCF_055586745.1. NCBI lineage: Bacteria > Bacillati > Actinomycetota > Actinomycetes > Streptosporangiales > Streptosporangiaceae > Nonomuraea > Nonomuraea sp. NPDC049378. The sequence goes on along the minus strand of NZ_JBVJHP010000029.1, from coordinate 621 downwards.
GACAAGTCCAACCTCGGCATCGCCCCCGTCCCGGCCGGCTCGGTCAAGGCAGGGGCTCCGACGGGAGGCTGGAACCTCGCGATCTACGCCGGGTCGAAGAACATCCCGGCCGCGTACGAGTTCGTACGGTTCATGACCACGGCCAAGGCCCAGGCGAAGATCGCCAAGGAGATCAGCCTGCTGCCCACCCGCACCTCCGCCTACGCCGACCCCGACGTTCAGGGCAACCCGGACGTCGCGGTGTTCAAGCCGATCATGGACACCGCCGTGCCGCGCCCGTGGATCCCCGAGGGCGGGCAGCTGTTCCAGCCGCTGCTGGAGGGCTACCAGTCGCTCGTGGGCGGCCAGGTCACGCCCGCCGACATGCTCAAGAAGGTCGACGAGCAGTACCACGGGATCATGAAGGACTGGAGCTGACCGGTGGCAGTCTCGACCGGACGGGCTCCGGGGGGGGGGGGGGGGGGGGGGGGGGGGGGGGGGGGGGGGGGAAAGGGGGGGGGGGGGGGGGGGGGGGGCGGGGTGGGAGGGGGGGGGGGGGGGGGGGGGGGGGGGAAGAAGGGGGGGGGGGGGGGGGAGGCACAGATCGTTGTCACACCCCCCAGGGGGAGGGGGAACCCTTCC
>NZ_JBVJHP010000028.1:0-118139 GCF_055586745.1 Nonomuraea sp. NPDC049378 | reverse complement strand
AGCCTGCGAAGTCCACTGAGCACCCTTTCCAGCAGGTTGACGTCCGGCCTACCCTCATCCAGCTGCGGCTGGTGCACGCGGACCAGACCTTCGGCGGCCATGTCAGCGATCAGGACCCGTACGACGCCCAGGGGGATCCGCAGCAGGGCCGACACCTCCGCCACCGACCGGACCTGCCGGCACAGTTGGCTGATCGCCTGGTACTCCGGCGTGATGTGCGAGAACTCCCGCTGCTCGGCGGTCGCCGAGGACACGAGGGCCTCCATCGCCAGCTTGACCCGCGGCGCCGTCCGTCCGCCTGTCACCGCGTACGGGCGGACGGGCGACGCCGGGTCGGGACTCAGCGGCGACTGGGACTGGGGCTGAGGCGGAGGCACCCAGTCGCCGCTGTTCCATCGGGGGTCTGTCACCTACGTCACCTTGTCTGGCTGGCGCGCAGCTCCGCACGCACAGCCGGAGTCAGCACCTGACCGGCGCGATCCACCATCAGCGTCATCTGGTACGCCACCAACCCCATGTCACAATCCGGAGCCGCCAACACAGCCAGACACGAACCATCGCTGACCGACATGATCAGCATCAACCCACGCTGCATCTCCACGATCGTCTGATTGACCGCACCCCCCTCGAACACCCGCGCCGCACCCTGCGTCAAACTCACCAGACCCGACGCGATCGCCGCCAGCTGATCCGCCCGATCAGCCGGAAAACCCGACGACGCCGCAAGCGGCAACCCGTCGGACGAAACCACCACCGCGTGCGCGACCCCGGGAACGGTGCTGACGAAGTCGGTGATCAGCCAGTCGACTCCGCGTGCCGCGTGACTCAGGTCTCTCATGCGTCCTCCTCCCTGTTGTCGTCCGCTGGGCCAGAGGGGAACGCCCTGCCCTCGCTGATGTCATCACGTGCCGCCCGGAACCCCTGCTGGAAGCTGGAGAGCCGGTTGCGGATCCGGTCCGGCGACACCGACGGCATCGGCGTCACTCCCTTCGGCGACGACGAGGTGTCCGCCGATCCGGGCACCAGGTTGGCCTTGGGCACCCGCTTGGGCAGCCCGGCGGCCGTCGATCCATTACGCACAGGCTCCACCGCCGCTTCCGCCGCACTCCAGCCTTCGTCCGCCTTGGACGGGCCCCAGCTCGCGCCGCTCCCGTCGCGGCCGAACCACGCGGACTCGACGGCGGCGAAGATCGGCAGGTAGTCGTCCCCGCCGGAGGCGGGCGGGGCCGCCGGGATGGACCCCGACGTGCCCGGATCCGGGTCGTGGCGGTCGAACCCCGGCCGCTGCGGCGGCATCGTGTCGTTGCTCCAGCCGCCCGGCGGGCGCTCGGGTCCTGGCCGTCTGGGCAGGCCGCGGTCGCCGTTCAGCGCGGGGCCCCGGTGCGGGCCGCCCGAGTTCCACACGTCGGCCCCGTCGTAGCCGAGCGGTTCCTGCGGCCAGCCGCCGGGCTCGGGCTGCCAGGGAGCCGACGGCGGCCAGTTGCCGCCCTGGTCCGGGTTCGACGGGAAGGACGGGTGGCCGGGGCCGAGCTGGTACGGGGGCTGCGGCCAGTCCACGGCCGGCGGGGCCGGATGCGGGCCGGAGTACGGCTCGTCCCTGGGCCCGCCGCTCGCCGCGCCCGCGAGGGCGGGAGGCTGGTTGCCGGAGAACGCGGAGGGCTGGTTGCCGGAGAAGGACGGCGTGCCGGTGAGGGGAGGCGCCTGCGTGCCCAGCATGTTCTCCGGGATCAGCACCATCGCGGTCAGCCCGCCGGAACTGTGGGGGCGCAGCTGCACCCGGATGCCGTGGCGGTGCGCCAGGCGGGCGACCACGAACAGGCCCATGCGCCGCGACACCGACACGTCCACGGTGGGCGCGTCCGTCAGTCGCTCGTTCGCCTGGGCCAGTTCCTCCTGCGTCATGCCGATGCCGGAGTCGGTGATCGACAACATCACGCCGCCGCCGTCGATCCTGCTGCCCGACACCGTCACCCGCGTCTCGCGCGGCGAGAACGACAGGGCGTTCTCCACCAGCTCCGCGATCAGGTGGATGACGTCGTTGACCGCCTGACCGGCCACCGACACCCCGTCGGGCACCTGCAACACGACCCGCTCGTAGTTCTCCACCTCCGACAACGACGCGCGCGCGACGTCGACCAGCTTGACCGGCTGGCTCCAGCGACGCGGCGGGTCCTGTCCCGCCAGCACCAGCAGGTTCTCGCTGTTACGCCGCATACGCGTGGCCAGGTGATCCAGCTTGAACAAGTTCCCGAGCCGCTGCTCGTCCTGCTCACCCTGCTCCAGACCGTCGATCAACGTGATCTGCCGCTCCACCAGCGTCTGGCTACGCCGCGACAGGTTCACGAACATCGCGTTCACGTTGCTCCGCAGCCGCGCCTCCTCGCCCGCCAGCCGCACCGCCTCACGGTGCACCTCGTCGAACGCCCGCGCGACCTCACCGATCTCGTCGTGCGTGTCCACGCCGATCGGGTCGACCGGCGGGACCGTTCCTTCCCCGCTTTCACGCAGCTCACGTACGGTGCCCGGCAGGCGGTTGCCCGCGATGTCGAGCGCCTCGCCGCGCAGCTTGCGCAGCGGCCTGATCAGCGAGCGGGCGATGAGCGAGATGATCGCGAGCACCACGAGCAGCAGCACCAGGATGAAGCCGCCGGAGATCAGCGCCGAGCGGTTGGCGCTCTCCTCCAGAGCCCTGGCACGCAGGATGACCGAGGAGGACAGCTCCTTCTCCACGGTGCGCAGCGCGTCGATCTTGCCGGTGCTGACCTCGACCCACGTGGCCGCGTCCTGGGCGGGCCGGCCACCGATGCTCAGGTCCTTGCCCTCGGCCGCCTGCGCCATGGCCCGGAGCCTGAACAGGTCGGTCTGGTCGACGTCGTGCCCCACGACCGTGTTGCGGTAGAGCTCGAGCTGTTCGAGGTTGGCCAGGGTGGCGAACAGCGTCGTCTCGCTCTCCTCGCGCGACTTGGCGTCGGTGAGCGCGTCGAGCTCGCCGCTGTCGAAGCCCTTCCTGTCCAGCGCGCTGGCCAGGATGCCGCGCTGCTCGGACGCCTGCTCCTTGGCCCTGGCGATGGCGGCCCGCGAGCCGGCGCTGCGTGACACCTCGTCGTCCACCGCGACCTGGCCGACCTGGTCGTGGAACTGCAGCAGGGCCGCGATGATCTGCGAGTACTTCTGGATCATCGGCAGGGGCTGGATCTTCCCGTTGACCGCGGTGTCGCGTACCGTCCGGATCTCGTCGAGCCGGCGCAGCACCGGGCGTACGGCGTCGGCGTGGGTGTCCGTGATCGCCGCCGCCCGCTCCTTGGCCTCCTCGATGTGGCCGTTCACCGCGCTGTAGGTGGTGCGCAGCTGGGCTTCGCGGTTGTCGGGACGGCCCTGGGCGATGAAGAGCGCGGTCTCGTCGCGTTCGAAGGACAGCTCGTGCGTGACGGTGCCGAGTTGCTGGCTGAACTCGGCGACCTCCCTGAGGGTCTGATAGGTGTTGGCGTCACTGAGCGAGGTGATCACGTTCAGTCCGCCCAGCCCCACGGCCACGGCCGTGGGAACGACGATCAGCGCGACGAGCCGCGACCGTACGTGCCAGTTGCCCAATCCGAACCTTTTCGAGGTCGGCTGAGACAACCGTCGCTTCTCATGCCCGTGCGGCTCGCGGTCGGCGGAAGCTTCGGCGCTCTGCGTTCTCACTTGCCTTCGCAACCTCTCGCCTGAAGGGGAAATTCTCGGGGGCCGTGCAGGTTATTGCAGGTGGGGCAATATGTACGTCCAGATAAGCGCCATTTGAGCACAGGGGTCGCCAAGGGCCAACCACCACTAGTGCCCGTATGGGGTGTTTATCCCCCAGTGTCCAGAAAATTCGACAGAATCGGTAGATGGCCTCTCATCAGGAGAAACAGGCAATAGAGGGCCGTCCGCGGGCCACCCCTTGACTCGCAGAAAAGATCGAATAGTATGCACCATCAGTTACTGTTGCCTCGCGTTCACCTCCAGTCCCAAACCGGACAAACATTCGGGCGGGTATCGGTCACCAGAATTTCACGATAGAGCCCGAAACAGACATTGCAACCACAAGTGTTGTTCTCGCGATAATGACCACTAATTTGGTGCTACGGTCGATCTCTGTTGTGCGTCAGGCACGCAGCCCGCCGGGAGCAGAAGCCCCCCGGTTTCCCCCCTGGCTCCATCTGAAGGGAGTCCCTGACATGAGGCTTGGCCGTCCCGCCAGGACCGCCATCATCGGGATCGCTCTGATACTCGGTGTAGTCGCGTGCAGCACCGGCGGCTCAACGACCGCCGGCGCGCCATCGTCCGCACCCGCCAACGGCGGCCTGGAGAAGACGGAGATCAAGGTCGCCACCCTGCCCGCCATCGACAGCGCAGCCCTCTACGTGGCCATCGACCAGGGGCTCTTCGAGAAGGAGGGCCTGGAGGTCACCCCGCAGGTCGTCCAGGCCTCCCCCGAGGCCATCCCCATGATGCTGAACGGCGAGATCGACGCCATGTTCGGCAACTACGTCTCGATGTTCGCCGCCCACGACAAGGGCTCGCTCCAGTTGCGGATCCTGGCCGAGGGTTCGCGCGCCTCCCCCGACTCGCTGAGCATCATGGCGCTGCCCGACTCGCCCATCAAGGCGCCGAAAGACCTCGAAGGCAAGACGATCAATGTGAACGTCCTGCACAACTTCCAGGAACTGGCGCTCACGCAGGTGCTCAAGGCCAACAACGTCGATCCGGCCACGATCAAATACGTGCAGGTGACGTTCCAGAACATCATGCCCTCCTGGAAGGGCGGCCAGATCGACGCCGCCTACCTCGGCGAGCCGATGGTCACCGCCGCCACGGCGTCCATGGGCGCCCGCAAGATCCTCGACCCCGCATCCGGCCCCGCCGCGGAGTTCCCGATCTCCGGCTACGTCAGCACGCAGGAGTGGTACGACAAGAATCCCAAGGTCGCCGCGGCGTTCCAGCGAGCCATCCACAACGCGGGCAAGCTGATGGAGAACAACCGTGAGGTCGTGGCCAAGGTGCTGCCGACCTTCACCCAGATCAACGCCGCCACGGCGGCCACCGTCACCTTCCCCTACTTCTCCAGCAACGACAATCCGGTCCGCCTCCAGCGGGTGGCCGACTGGATGCTGGAGGCCAAGTGGCTGTCCAAGGCGATCGACGTGAAGACCCTCATGTCGCCCACCACGTCCGGGTGAGCGCGCAGACCCAGTCCCGTGCCCGTCCGGCGTCCACGACCACCCGATGGTCGCGCCGGGCGGCTGGGGCGCTCGCCTTCGCCGCCCTGATCGAGCTGACAAGCCGGACGGGCCTGGCAGATCCGGAGTTCCTGCCGCCGGCCACGGAGATCGTCGGGCGGGCGGTCACGTTGTCGGCCGATCCCGCCTTCCTCGGGCACGCCCTGACCAGCCTGCTCGCCTGGGCGATGGGGCTGGGCATCGCCGCCGCCATCGCGGTGCCGCTCGGCCTGCTGCTCGGCAGCGTCCCGATCGTCGACGCCGCGATGCGGTCGGTCGTGGAGTTCCTGCGGCCGATCCCGTCGGTGGCGCTCATCCCGCTGGTGGCCCTCGTCATCGGCACCGGGCTCCAGCTGCGCGTCACGCTGGTGGTCTACGCCTCGCTCTGGCCCATCCTCTACAACACGATGTACGGCCTGCGCGGCGTCGACCCGCTGGCCAAGGAGTCGCTCAGGTCGTACGGCTTCGGCCCTCCGGCGGTGGTGCTGCGCGTCTCGCTGCCGTCGTCGGCGCCCTTCATCACCACCGGGATCAGGCTGGCCGCCGGGGTGGCACTCATCCTGACCGTCAGCACCGAGATCGTGGCCGGGCGGGGTGAGGGCATCGGCGTGTTCATCTTCTTCGCCGGCATCGCCGTGCCCGCGCGGATGGTCGACATCCTGGCCGGCGTGTTCTGGGTCGGCCTGTTCGGAGTCGTGGTCAACGCGCTGCTGGTGGCCGCCGAGCGGCGGGCGTTCCGCTGGCACCACGCGCAGCTGGGAGAGCGGCCATGAGGCGCGGAGGGCTGGGCACGGCGACGTTCCGCTGGGTGGTGCTGCTCGTGCTCGTCCTGGTCTGGGAGGCGGCCACGCGGGTGGCGGGCAGCACGTTCTTCCCGCCGCCGAGCGCGATCGTGACCCGGATGCACGCCATGTGGTTCTCGGGCCCGCCGGATGCGTTGTTCCTGACCGACGCGGCCGTGGAGAACATCCTGCCGAGCCTGGGCAGGATGGCCGCGGGGTTCGCGGGGGGCGCGCTGGCCGGGGTCGTGCTCGGGCTGGCGGTGGGGCTGTCCGCCAGGGCGTACGACTATCTCGACGGGGTGCTGCAGTTCCTGCGCGCGATCCCGCCGCCCGCGCTGGTCACCGTCTTCCTCGTGGTGTTCGGGTTCGGGCTGCGGATGCAGCTGGCGTTCATCATGTTCAGCATCGTGTGGCCGGTGCTGCTCAACACCGCCGACGGCGCCCGCTCGGTCGAGCCGCTGCACCTGCAGACGAGCCAGGCGTTCCGGCTGTCGCGGGCCGAGCTGCTGCTGCGGGTGGTGGTGCCGTCCACGCTGCCCAAGATGTTCGCCGGGTTGCGGCTGGCCCTGTCGCTCTCGCTGATCGTCATGGTCTTCTCCGAACTGCTGCCCGGCACCACCAACGGCATCGGCTTCCAGATCACCGACGCGTACTCCACGTTCGACCTGCCCGGGATCTGGGCCGGAATCGTGCTGCTGGGCGTGCTGGGATACTTGCTCAACGAGCTTTTCCTGGTCGCGGAGCGCCGGGTGCTCGGCTGGCACCACGCCGCCCAGCAACTGGCGGCTCCGTGAGCGTCCCCCATGGCGGTTGCGCCCGTGAAAGACTGAGATCACGTTCCCAATAGGTTACCTAACCGACATGTCCGGCAATTTACCCTCCGATAAAGTTGTCGTCCCCGGCTCCGCAAGAGCCGCCGTGCAATCCGCGGCCTCGCCCCCAAGGACATCCATTGCTCGAGATAGACAACCTCTCCCACGTTTACGGCGGCGGCAGCCCGAACGCGCACCACGCCATCGACGGGCTCAACCTGAGCGTCGCGGCGGGTGAGCTGCTGTGCATCGTCGGCCCCTCGGGGTGCGGGAAGTCGACGCTGCTGCGCTCGATCGCCGGCCTGATCAACCCGACAGGTGGCGAGATCAGGGTCGAGGGCGACGTGGTGCGCCAGACCCCCGACAACCTGGCCGTCGTCTTCCAGGACTACAGCCGCTCGTTGTTCCCGTGGATGTCGGTGGCCGACAACGTGGCGCTGCCGCTGCGCCGCAAGAACATGGACAAGCGCCAGCGCCGCGAGGCCGCCCACGAGGCCCTGGAATCGGTCGGGCTGCAGGACGCGGGGCGCAAATATCCGTTCCAGCTCTCCGGCGGCATGCAGCAGCGGGTGGCGATCGCGCGTGCGCTGGCGTACCGGCCGACTCTGATGCTGATGGACGAGCCGTTCGGCTCGGTCGACGCCCAGACCCGCGAGGACCTGGAAGATCTGGTGCTCAAGGTGCGCGGCCACCACCAGATGACGATCGTGCTCATCACGCACGACATCGACGAGAGCGTCTACGTCGGCGACCGCGTGGTGGTGCTCTCCAAGGCCCCGGCGCACGTGGTGGGCGACCTCAAGGTGGAGCTGCCCGCGCCGCGCGACCAGATCTCCACCCGCGAGCACCCCGACTTCGTGCACCTGCGCGCCGAGGTCGGCCGTCTGGTCCGCGGCCACGCGACCGTGTGATCATCCGCACGTCCGCGCCCCTTCTGCCCGCAGCCACGCGGACGTGCGACCATCCCTCTTCAGGGCCGCGTCCGGCCCTGGGGTCCGCAGCCACGTGGGCCGTGCGGAAAAACCGCATTCTTTACGGCTGGCGCCAAGGTCACGCCACACGCCGCACGTGGCTGAGCGCCTCCAGGGGGACGCCCGCTGACCCGCACGGGGACGGCCGCCGTCACGGCGTGCCTTTGACCGGGTTATGTGGTTGTACTCCGGCCGGTCAGCGCATGAAAGCTTATTCTGGAAGTCGTGGCGGATGTGCTGGCAGGCCGGGGCTGCTCGTGGGAGTTCGAATCCGAATTCCTGCGTATCAAGCCCGAAAGCGGAAAAGCGCCCAAACTTCTCTCCGAACTCGGCGAGCGGGTGGTGCCCCACGAGGCGATCGCCAAGGTCACCCTCACTCCAGGCAAGCGGGGCACCGTGGTGTTGCGGGCCGACCTCAGGCGTGGGGCCGACCCTCTGATGGCCGCCGCGGCCGGGCAACTCAGGGAGGCCGCCGACCCCTACCGGCTGGTGCTGCCGGCCGACAAGGAGTCGCTCGCCGACTACTACGCGGATGAGCTGCGCTCGGTCCTCACCGACCGCGGTCCGGCCACACGTTTCCTGGTGTCCCCTCCCGAGCCGCCACGTGCCTTCAAGGGCTGGGACGGCGCGGCGGCCTTCGACGGCGAGACCGTCACCCTCACCTGGTTCTGGTCGGGCGCGACGTCGGCCAAGTACGCGGCGGGCGACCAGCGCTACACCCCCGCCGACCTGGAGGGTGTCGACTGGCACACGCCGGACGGAGGGAGCGGGTGCCTGCGGCTCAGGGTGCGCGGGCGGCGACCGCCTCCCGAGCCCGACAAGGATCCCGCCGCCGTCGTGTTCGGGCTGGGCTGGGGTGCCACCCACAAGTCCCTTCCCTTCGCCGCCGCCGTCCTCGCCGCCATCCCCGCCCCCGAGCCCGTCCCCGCGGCGAAGACGCTCCCCTGGGCCGTGGCCGACGTCGCCGGGTTGATCGTCAAGCTCGGCGAGCTGCGCGACGCCGGGCTGCTGACGGAGGAGGAGTTCCGGGTCAAGAAGGCGGAGCTGCTCTCCCGCATCTGAGGGCAGAGGCTCACACGAGTTCCAGGCCGCCGTCGACGGTGAGGACCTGGCCGGTGATCCAGGTGGCGGCGGGGTCGGCGAGGTGCACGATCCAGGCGGCCACCTCGTCGGGCTCGCCACGGCGGCCGAGCGGGATGCGGGCGGCCTCGTCCTGCTTGATCTGCTCGACCGTGTCCTGGGGCAGCCCGGAGGCGGCCAGTGCCTCGCTCTCGGTCGGGCCGGGGGCCAGGGCGTTGACGCGGATGCCGTCGGGTGCGAGCTCCAGGGCCCAGCTGCGGGTCAACTGCTCCAGGGCGGCCTTCGAGGCGGCGTAGTGGGCGGCGCCGGGCAGCGGGCGGTGCCCGTACGTGCTGGAGACGTTGACGATCGCGCCGCGGGCGGCCTTCAGGTGCGGCAGCGCGGCGCGGGCGAGCAGGCTGGGCGCGGTGACGTTGAGCGCGAACAGGTCCCCGACGCGCTCGGCGTCGGTGTCGGCCAGCGCCATCATGGCGGTGGCGCCGGCACTGTTGACGAGCACGTCGAGGCGCCCCCACCGCTCGATCGCCGCGCCGACGATCGTTTCCGGCGCGTGCTCGCCGCGGACGTCGGCGGCGTGGACGGCGATGGCGGGGTGCTGGTCCGCGGTCTCCCGCAGCACGTCGGCGCGGCGGCCCACCCCGAGCACGTGCGCTCCGCCGCGGGCGAAGGCGAGCGCGGCGGCGCGGCCGATCCCCGTGCCCGCCCCTGTCACGATCACCGCTCTGCCCTCCATCCGGCCGCCTGGTCGATCGGTCACGACGTTCCCCCATGTTCGATGTTCGTGAAACGTCGAACAAGCTAGCATGGACGCATGCATAAGGCACATCATCCCGAGTTGGGCGAGATCGCACTGACCGAGGTGATGGCCGCGCTGAGCGATCCGATCCGGGTCGGGCTGGTGCGCGTGCTGGCCGACGGCCGCGAGCGCGGCTGGGGGCAGCTACGCGCACCGGTGGCCAAATCGACGCTCAGCCATCACCTGCGCGTGCTGCGCGACGCCGGGCTGACCCGCACCCGCCAGGAGGGCACCCGTTGTTACGTGACCCTGCGCGGGGACGACTTACAGGCCCGCTTCCCCGGCCTGCTCCAGGTCGTGCTCGCGGCGATGGAGATCGACGACGTGGGCTGCCAGGTCGGCCTGCGCGACGACGCCGATCGTTGACGCCCCGCTCCGGCGAGCGCGCGGCAACCTTCCGGCACCACCGCGGGATCGTGGAGCGGTCGGGGTTCCGGCCGGTCCGGAGCCGGGGCAGCAAGCGGCCCGCCACCCCGGTCAGGCAAGGGTGGCGGGCCGTCGAGCCGGCTAGACCGGGCTGTGCATGCGGCGGGTCAGGGCGTGCTCGACCAGCGTGATCAAGGTGCCTTTGACGGATTCGCGCTGCCGGGCGTCCAGCCGCACGATCGGGATGTGGCCGCCGATCGACAGCGCCTCGCGGATCTCCTCCTCCGCGTGCGCGAACTGGCCGTCCCAGCCGTTGATGCCGATCACGAAGGGCAGCTTGGCCTCTTCGAAGTAGTCGATCGCCGGGAAACTGTCGGCCAGGCGGCGCGTGTCGACCAGCACCACCGCGCCGATGGCGCCGCGCACCAGGTCGTCCCACATGAACCAGAACCGGTGCTGCCCGGGCGTGCCGAACAGATAGAGGATCAGGTCACGGTCGAGGGAGACCCGGCCGAAGTCCATCGCCACGGTCGTCGTCGTCTTGTTCGGCGTGAGCGAGACGTCGTCGACGTGCGCCGAGGCGTCCGTCATGACCGCTTCGGTGGTGAGCGGCAGGATCTCCGACACCGCACCCACGAACGTCGTCTTCCCCACGCCGAAGCCCCCGGCCACGACGATCTTCGTCGAGGTTAGGCCGGGGCTAGAGCCTGCGAAGTCCACTGAGCACCCTTTCGAGCAAGTTGAGGTCCGGCTTTCCCGCGTCCAGCGCAGGCTGGTGCACGCGGATCAGGCCCTCCGACGCCATGTCGGCGATCAACACCCGGACCACACCGAGAGGCTGGCGTAAAAGGGCGGAGATCTCGGCAACCGACCTGACGTTCCGGGTCAGCTGAATGATCGCCTGATACTCCGGACTAAGTAGGGAAATGTCTTGGTATTCCGATGTCACGGAGGACACCAGGGCCTCCATGGCGAACTTCATCCGCGGCGCGGTACGCCCCCCGGTCACGGCATAGGGCCGTACCAGGGAACTCGGTTTCTGCGGACGGGGAACCGCCGGATGCGGCGGGGTACTATCACCAGCCCAACCCTGACCTGACACCATGATCTCCTGTCACCGCCCCCTAGCGGGGACGGGCCGCTTGCAGCTCCGCGCGCACCGCCGGAGTCAGCACCTGGCCCGCCCGCTCGACCAGCAGAGTCATCTGGTATGCCACCAGCCCCATGTCACAGTCTGGTGCGGCCAGGACAGCCAGGCAGGACCCATCGCTGATGGACATGATCATCAGGAGGCCCCGCTGCATTTCGATGACGGTCTGGGTCACCATACCGCCCTCGAAGACCCGTGCCGCTCCCTGGGTCAAACTGATCACGCCTGAGGCGACCGCGGCGAGCTGGTCGGCCCGGTCCTTCGGAAAGCCCTCGGAAAAGGCCAGCGGCAGCCCGTCGGACGACACCACGACCGTGTGAGCGACGCCGGGCACGTTGTTCACGAAGTCCGTGATCAGCCAGCTGATGCCGCGCGCTCCCTGGCTCATTTCTCTCATTTGTCCTCCTCATTTTCTTCTCCGCGGGTGAACGCTCGGCCTTGCCGGACACCCTGCTGGAAGCTGGAGAGCCTGCTGCGCAACCGCTCAGGTGAGATCTGCGGCGCCGGTGATGTGGCCTGGGGCTCGGCGAGGCTGGCCGTGCCGGGCACCAGGTTGGCCTTGGGGACGCGCCGGGGCAGCCCCGAAGGCGTCGTGCCGGCCTGCGCAGGCTGCGCGGCGGCCTGCGCGGCCTGGAAGCCGGTGTCCGCGGGCGAGGACCACGACGCGCCGGCGCCCGACTGCCCCGGCTTGCGCTGAGGCAGCTTGCCCGGCGTCTGCTGGGCGGGAGCGGCGGGCGGCGGGTCCGCGGGCACCGCCGGTTGCACCGCGGTGCTCTCGTGCTCGGGCTCGGGCTGCGGCTCGTGACGAGGCCGCAGCTGCTCCGGCTCCGGCCTGCGGAACCAGTCGGAGCCGACCGACGAGAAGATCGGCAGGAACTCCTCGCTCTGCTCCTCCATGGGCGAGTTGCGCACCGCGGGCAGCGGCCCGGTCATGTCCTGCGAGGAGTAGTCGCCCGGCCCGAACGGGTTGTAGGCGGAATTCCCGTTCTGCTCGAACTGGTCGGCGGGCTTGGGCTCCTCCGAGAACGGCGAGTGGTACGACGCGTCGAACTGCGGCCGCGGCCGGTCCTCCGCCTCGAACAACGACCTGCGCGGCAACGGGTCGGCGAACGACGACCACCGCGAATCGTCCTGCGGCTGCTGCTGCGGCGGCTCCGTCGCGAACGACGGCCAGCGCGGCTCGTCATCCTGCAGCGGCGGGGGCTGCTCGGCGAACGACGGCCACCGGTTCTCCGCGAACGGCTGCGACACGGAGGAGGGCGGGGGCTCGTCCGAGAACGAGGGCCAGCGCTGCTCGCCGAACGGCGACGGCGTGGCCGGCGGCTCCTGGGCGAAGGACGGCCAGGCCGGCTCCTCCTGCGCTTCCTGCGGCTGGCCCGCGAACGGAGCCGGCTGGTCGCCGAAGGCCGGCGGCTGCTCCCCGAACGCCGGCGGCTGCTCGCCGAACGCGGCAGGTTGCTGCTCGGGCTGCTCGCCGAAGGCGGCGGGCTGCTGCTGATCGCCGAACGACGGCCAGTTGCCGGTGCCCGGCGCGGGCAGCGACCCCGGCCACTGCGTGTCCACGACCTGCTCGGAGCTCTCGCCCGAGGGCGCCCCGGAGCGGGAGCCCGATCCGTTGGTGGACGGCTGCCCGAACATGCTCGGGTCGAACGTCGTGAACGCTTCGTACTGGCCGCCCTGCTGCGGCGCGCCCGAGCCGTCGCTGATGAGCATGTCGGGCATCATGACGAGCGCGCTCAGCCCGCCCGTCTCCCGCATGCTGAGCTGCACCCGGACGCCGTGACGCAGGGCCAGGCGGCCGACCACGAACAGACCCATGCGCCGCGACACGGACACGTCGACGACGGGCGGGTTCGCCAGCCGCCAGTTGGCCTCGGCCAGCTCTTCCTGGCTCATGCCGATGCCCAGGTCGTTGATCGACACGAGCACGCCGCCCTCGACCGGCGAGCTGGTCACCTGGACCTTGCTCTCGCGGGGAGAGAACGAGATGGCGTTCTCGATCAGCTCGGCGAGCAGGTGGACGGCGTCGGTGACGGCCGGGCCGACGATGAGGGTGCCGGACGCGATCTGGATCTGGACGCGTTCGTAGTTCTCGACCTCGGAGAGCGAGGCGCGGGCGATGTCGACCAGCGGCACCGGCTCGCTCCACTTGCGCGCGGCCTCCTGGCCGGCGAGAACCAGGAGGTTCTCGCTGTTGCGGCGCATGCGGGTGGCCAGGTGGTCGAGGCGGAACAGGTTGGCGAGCCGCTGCTCGTCCTCCTCGCCCTGCTCCAGGCCCTCGATGAGCTGCAGCTGCCGCTCGACGAGAGTCTGGCTGCGCCGGGAGAGGTTGACGAACATGGAGTTGACGTTCGCCCGCAGCTTGGCCTCGTCGCCGGCCAGCCGGATGGCCTCGCGGTGGACCTCGTCGAACGCCCGCGCCACTTCACCGATCTCGTCCCGGGTGTTGACGCCGACCGACGGCATCTCGGGCACGTGGGCGCCCTCGCCGGACTCGCGCAGCAGGCGGACGGTCTCGGGCAGCCGGGTCGTGGCGACCTGGAGCGCTTCGGCGCGCAGCCGGCGCAGCGGGCGGACCAGCGAGCCGGCCACGCGGGTGGTGATGATCAGGACGAGGAGCAGCAGCACGAGGATCATCGCACCGGACATGATCGCGTTGCGCTGCTCGGTGTCGCTGAGGTCGCGGGTGCCGGCCACGATCTTGGTGGCCAGGCCGTCCTCGACCTTGCGCATGGCGTTACCGGCCGCGGTGGTGCTCTCGAACCAGCGCGTACGGTCGGCGCGCGTGGTGACGTCGAGGTCCCTGATCCGGTTGAGGGCGCGCACCTGGGCGAGCGCCCGCTGCCGCATGGCGTCGGCGAGGTCGACCTCCAGGCCCTTGACGCCCTCGTGGAACGCCTCCAGGTCCGCCGGGGACGCCTCCTGCTCGAAGGTGAGCTGCTCGGCCTGCTGCTTGTTCCAGGAGCCGAGGAACTCCGCCCAGTCGTCGCTGTCGAGCTTGCTCTGGACGAGTGCCACGAGGAGGATGATCTGCTGCCGCGAGACCTCCTCCTTGACCCGCTGGAGCGCGCCGAGCGCGGCGACGTCGCCCAGGAGGGAGTCGTCGGTGACGCCGTCGCCCATGCCGGCCTGGACCGACGAGAAGACCTCGATCATCGTGGTGTAGGTGCCGATGACGGCGCGCGGGGGCACGTTGCCGACCATGGAGGCGCGCAGGCTGTCGAGGCCGTTGAGCCAGCGGTTCATGCTGGCGACGCCCTCGCGGACGCGGGCCGAGTGGGCGGCGTCGATGGCCGAGGCCGCGTTGACGACGTCCTGCTTGGCCTTGTCGGTCGTCTGCCGCTGGGTCTTGACCTGGACGAAGCGCTGGGCCTTCCTGCGGTCGGCGACGTACCACGCGGTGAGCGTGCGTTCCTTGCCCAGCTCGTGGTTGAGCGCGCCGATGCGCTGCACCAGCTCGGCGACCTGGGTGAGCCGGCGGTATTCGGCGCTGGTGCCGATGGCGTCGGCCAGCTGGATGCCGGCGAGCAGCACACCCACGACCGTGGGGATGAGGATCAGCGCGACCAGCCTTGAGCGCACACGCCAGTTCCCCAGCCGGAACCGTCCGCCTGTGTACTCCCCTGACCTCGTATGTCTGGGGTTATCCGTCCTCACTGACTCTCGCAACCTCTCGCCGGTACGTGCTCGAAAAAATCAGACACGCGTGTGGCGCATGGGATTCTGTCCGGCTGGGTAATTGGAACACAACCCGTACCAGATCGGCCAACCGAACATATCCCATCAAACACGCCCAAAGCAGCACTTCGGGGCGTCTACCGCCGTACACGTTTTCAGGCGGGCCGGAACGAATCCCGCTCGGCCGGTGCCGCGTGCTTCACCATGAGGTGGCGCGTCACCGAGTAGTCCTGCACCGCCTCCTGGCTCATGTCCTTGCCGAACCCGCTGCCCTTCACCCCGCCGTGCGGCGCCTCGCTGGCGATGGGCAGATGGTCGTTGACCCAGGTCACACCCACGTCGAGCCGATGCGACACGCGCATCGCCCGCGACACGTCGCGCGACCACACCGACGACGCCAGGCCGTACGTGGTGCCATTGGCCAGCCTGACGGCCTCGTCCTCGCCCTCGAACGGCAGAGCGACCAGCACAGGGCCGAAAAGCTCGCCTTGGACGATCTCGCTGTCCTGACCGACCTCGCTGACAAGCGTAGGCGAATAGTAAAACCCCGGCCCGTCGATCGGCGACCCCCCGTGGAGAATCCGCCCGCCCGACCTCGAGACGAACCCGTGCACCCGGTCCCGGTGGGCCGCCGAGATCAGGGGGCCGATGTCGGTCGCCGGGTCCCACGGGTCGCCGACGGTGATGTTGGCAAGAGTTGCCCGAATCGCCTCGACCGCGTCCGCGTACACCTCGCGGGCGACGTAGACGCGGGTGGCCGCCGTACAGTCCTGCCCGCTGTTGTACGTCGCCCCCATGGCCACGCCGTGAGCCATCTCGGCCAGATCGGCGTCCTCGAAGACCAGCGCCGGGGCCTTGCCGCCGAGCTCCAGATGGACCCGCTTGAGCGTGCCCGCCGCCCCGGCCATCACGGCGCGGCCGGTCTCCGTCGAGCCCGTGACGCTGACCATGTCGACCCCGGGGTCAGTGACCAGTGCCTGACCGACCTGCGCGTCCCCGGTGACCGCCTGGACGAGCCCTTCGGGCGCGCCCGCCGCGGCGAACAACTCCGCCAGCCGCAGCGTCGTGCGCGGCGTCTGAGGGGCGGGCTTGATCACCACCGCGTTGCCCGCGGCCACCGCCGGGCCGATCTTCCACACGGCCATGACGAAGGGGAAGTTCCATGGCGCGATCGACCCCACCACCCCGACGGGGCGGCGCAGCATGACCGAGGTGTACCCGGGGCTGAACACGCCGGCGCCCGACCCTTCGAGCGAGCGGGCGGCGCCGGCGAAGAAGCGCAGGTTGTCGACGGCGAACGGTAGCTCTCCGTCTCTGAACACCGCGGCGGGCTTGCCCGTCTCCTCCACTTCGAGCCTGGTCAGCTCTTCGGCGTCGGCCTCCACCAGGTCGGCCAGCCGCAGCAGCAGGCGCTGGCGCTCGGCCGGAGTGGTCTGCGACCACGTCTCGAACGCCGCGCGCGCCGACCGTACGGCGGTCGCCACGCCCTCCACCGGCGTGTCCGGAATTTCGGCACACGGGAGTCCGGTGGCGGGGTTGATCAGTTCACGCATCGGAAGACTTCGCTCTCAGGGGTCGTGCTACTTGCCGAGCTGCTCGATCAGGTCGGCGGCCTTGCGCAGCCCGTCGCGGCGCCGGATCTCCTCGCCCGCGGCGGCCAGCCTCGCGCGCAGCTCGGTGTCGCCGAGCAGCCGCGCGACCGCCCCCTTCAGCTCGTCGTCGGTGAAGGTATAGGTCGAAAGCCTGACACCATAGCCCAACTCATCCATTCTCTGGGCATTGTCGTACTGGTCCCAGAAGAGTGGCAGCAGGATCATCGGCTTGCCGAAGTGCAGCGCCTCGGTGGTCGTGTTGTTACCGCCGTGGGTGATGACGAGGTCACACAGTGGGATGATCCTAGTCTGCGGAAGGAACTCCGCGCCCCACATGTTGGCGGGAAGTTCGATCTCCTCGTGCAGCGGGCCCTTGGAGACGACGTACTGATGCGGAGTGTCGGCCAGCACGCCGATCACCCGCCGCATCAGCTCCACGTCGGACGAGCCCAGCGAGCCGAGCGAGAAGTAGATCAGCGAGCCCTCGCCACGCCGGAAGGGCAGTTCCCACTTCTCCTCCGTCTCGCGGACCGAGGAGTCGAGCCGGTGCCAGGTGTCGCCCAGCGGCCGGGCGTCGGCGTAGTCGGCGATCTCCGGATAGACGTAGAGGTTCAGGTCGCCGTTGTGCATGAAGTCGAGCTCCGGCAGCGGCTCGGCGCCCTGCTCGACGCACCACTCGTTCCAGGCGGCCCAGAGCTCGCGGTGGGTGCGGTCGTACTCCGCGCGGAAGGCCTCCCACTCCGAGCGGTCGCCGGCGGGGAGCCCGGAGAAGACCGGCGCGACGTTCTCGCCGCGGACCTCGAGCGGGTTGCAGGAGACGATGCGGACGAACTTCTTGCCCGCCGTGACCAGCGCCGGGAACGTGAGCACGTTGTCCTCGACGATGATGTCCGGCTGCACCCGCTCGATGATGGCCTTGAGCTGCGGCTCGCAGTATTTCGCGCCGTCGATCAGCTCGGCCCAGATGGGCTTGACGACGGTCTCGAGCTGCTCGCGGGTGCTCTTGCGGTACTCGGGCGCGGTCTCGCGGATGAAGTCCTTCCAGAACTGCCCGGGGTCCTGCTCCTCGGCGTCGTCGGGTGGCGGAGCGAGGTCGACCAGGTCCTCCTCGAAGCCGAGTGCTTCGAGCTTGCCCTTCCACGACGCCTCGGCGGCGAAGACGACGCGGTGACCGCGGCGACGCAGGATGTCGCCGATGCCGATGCTGTTGTTGGTGGGACCGTAGGCGCTTTCAGGCATGAACAGGATGGTGAGAGACATGGAGACTCCGGAACTGCTGATCAATTTGAAGGGGAATTCAAAAACGCATCTAGCGTGAAGGTCAACTTAAGGGCACTATGGTCACGGCCAACTGAACAGCAGCCGAACGGGTGAAGGTGGTGGGGGTGGCTCAGCGTAAAAGCCGGAGTGACCGGCGCATCGACTTGATCGAGGCCGCGCGCAGGGCCATCATCCGCCATGGCATCGACGGAGTACAACTCTCCCACGTGGCCGAGGAGGCCGGCCTGACCTCCGGAGCCGTGCTCTACCACTACCCCGACCTCAGCGAACTGCTGGTCGAGGCGCAGCACGCCGGCATGGAGCGCTTCTACGAGCAGCGGCTGCGCCGGCTCGCCGACTTCACCGATCCGGTGGAGAAGCTGGTCGTGACCATCAGGTCGGGGCTGCCGACCGGGCCGCTCGACCCCGACGTCCGCCTGCTCAACGAACTGGGCGGGGCCGCGGGCCGCAACAGGGTCTACGGCGTGTTGCTCACCTCGCTCTATGACCGCCAGGTGTCGATGTACCAGGCGATCCTCGACACGGGAGCGGCGCTGGGGGTGTTCCGGCTGAGCGCCGACTCGCTGACGGTCGCGCGCAATCTCGTGGCGCTGGAGGACGCGTACGGCTACCGCATCACGGCCAGGCATCCGGTGATCGGCCCGGCCGAGGCGGCCGAACTGATCCTCTCCTACGCCCGGGCGGCCACGGGCAACGACCTGTCTCACTGATCGACCGCCATGATGACGGCGTCCTCGGCGTTCCAGCGCACCTTGACCTTTGCCCCGGCCTCCACCGCGCTGGCGCCCTGGACGGCGACGAGCACCGGCTCGACCCGGCCCGGCACGTCCACGGAGATGTGCGACACGCCACCGTAGAAGCTGACGTCGAGGACGCTGCCCCGCAGGCCCGCGGTCTCGCTCTCGTCGACCAGCCTCACCCTCTCGGGGCGTACCGCGAGCAGCGCCTTGCTGCCCGCCGCGAGCTCGGTCATGGGCGTGCCCGCCAGCACGCCGAACTCCTCGCTCTCGAGCCCGTCGAGGCCGCCGGCGACGCCCTCGAACAGGTTGTTGGCGCCGACGAAACCGGCCACGAACGGCGACCGCGGCCGTTCGTACAGCGGGACGGGCTCGTCCACCTGGCACACCGTGCCGCTGTCGAAGACCGCGATGCGGTCGGCCAGCGACATGGCCTCCTCCTGGTCGTGCGTGACGACCACGAACGTGATGCCGACGTCGTGCTGCAGCCGCTTCAGCTCCAGCTGCATGTCGGCGCGGACCTTCTTGTCCAGGGCCGACAGCGGCTCGTCCAGCAGCAGCAGGCGCGGCCGCTTGACGATGGAACGGGCGAGCGCCACCCGCTGCCGCTGCCCGCCGGAGAGCTGGGCGGGCTTGCGCGAGGCGTGCGCGGTCAGCCCGACCGTCTCCAGCACCTCGCCGACGCGCTGCCTGATCTCCTGGCGGGGCAGGCGCTCCCGCTCCAGGCCGTAGGCGACGTTCTTGGCCACGGTCATGTGCGGGAACAGCGCGTACGACTGGAACATCAGGCTGATCGGCCTGCGGTTCGGGGGCAGGGCCAGCAGGTCCTCCCCGTCGAGGGTGACGGTGCCCCGGTCGGGCGTCTCGAACCCGGCGATGATGCGCAGCAGCGTGGTCTTGCCGCACCCCGACGGCCCGAGCAGGGCGAAGAACTCGCCCTGGCCGATCTCCAGCGAGACGCCGTCGAGCGCGGTGACGTCGCCGAACCTGCGCGTGATCCCGTCAACCTTCAGCACTCTGTCTCTCTCCGATCCTCGTCAGACGCTGGCCCGCGATCACCGCTACGAAGCTCACGAGGAGCAGGATCGCGGCCAGCGCGTTGATCTTGGGGGTCACCCCGAAACGGATCATCGAGTAGATGACGATCGGCAGCGTCGGCTCGGCGTTCCCGATGGTGAAGAAGGCGATCACGAACTCGTCGAGCGACAACGTGAACGCCAGCAGCGCCCCCGCCACGATGCCCGGCGCCAGCTGCGGCAGCGTGATCTTCATGAACGTGACCACGTGTCCCGCGCCGAGGTCGCGCGAGGCCTCCTCCAGCGAGGTGTCGGCCCCGGACAGCCGGGTGCGCACCACCGCGGCCACGAACGCCATGGAGAACAGGGCGTGCGCGAGGATCACCGAGTAGTGGCCGAGCGTCAGCGCGATCACGCCGTAGAAGAGCAGCAGCCCGATCGCCAGCACCAGGTCGGGCAGTACGGCGGGCATCAGCGCCAGCGCGTCGAGGGCCTTGGACCTGGAGTGGCGGGCCAGGCCGACGGCCAGCAGCGTGCCCAGCACGGTCGCGATCGCGGTCGACCCCACGGCCACGATCAGCGTGTTGATCAGGCCGTTCCTGACGCGCTCGTCCGCGGCCAGCTCGCCGTACCACTTGAGGCTGAACCCCTCATAGGTGTACGCCGACTCGCCGGCGTTGAACGACATGACGACGAGCACGACGATCGGCAGGTAGAGGAAGACGTACGTCACCCAGAGCGGGACGAACAGCAGCTTGGACCTACGCACGGCGCGCCACCCATGCCTGCGCCATCAGCAGCACCAGGAGCACCGCGATGAGCGCCAGCGCCAGCGTCGAGCCGAACGGCCAGTCGCGCGCCTTCAGGAACTGGTCGCGGATCAGGTTGCCGACCATGATCGACTTGTTGCCGCCCAGGATCTCGGGGATGACGAAGTTGCCGAAGCTCGGCACGAACACGAACAGGCAGCCGCTCAGCACGCCCGGGACCGTGAGCGGCAGCGTGACCTTGCGGAACGTGGTGAACGGCGAGGCGCCGAGGTTCGCCGACGCCTCCCTGAGCTGCGGGTCCAGCCGCTCGATCGCGGCGTACAGCGGCAGCACCATCAGCGGCAGGTACGAGTAGAGCAGCCCGGTGACGATCGCACCCTGGTTGTAGAGCAGCTCGTACGGCCCGAGCCCGATCGCCGCCAGCCCGCTGTTGACCAGCCCGGGACCGCTGAGCAGGATGATCCACGCGTAGACGCGGATGATGAAGTTGGTCCAGAACGGCAGCACGATCGCGACCAGGGCGATCGTCTTCCACCTGGGCGAGAGCCGCGCGATCGCGTAGGCCGTCGGATAGCCGATCAGCAGCGCGATGGCCGTCGTCAGGGCCGCGATGCGCAGCGAGCCGCCGACCACGCCCAGGTAGAGCGGGTCCATCAGGCGGGCGAAGTTCTCGGTGGTGAACTCGTACACGATGCCGCCGAAGCGCCCGCGCTGGAAGACGGTGTTGCTCAGCACCAGGGCCAGCGGCACCAGCAGGAGCACGACGAGGTAGGTCAGGCCCGGCGACAGGAACACGAACGCGCCCAGCCGGCGTCCGCGCGAAGGGGACGCCGACCGGGCCTTGAGCTCAGAGGTCACCGCTGTTACGACTGCGCCGTGACTTCCGTCGACAGGCGGGTGTACTTCGTGGACGCCTGTCCGAGGTCGACGATCGACTCACCGTCGAGCAGCTCGTCCGGCTTGATGCCGAGCAGCGAGCCCTTGGCGACCTTCACGCGCTCCATGGCGGCCTTGTTGGGCACCTTGTAGTTGATGTTCTCGGCGGCCCAGCTGTGGTTCTCGGGGGCGAGGATGTAGTTGATGAGGGCGTGGGCGGCCTCCTTGTTCTTGGAGGACTTCATGATCACCATGGTGTCCACCCAGAGGTCGCTGCCTTCCTTCGGCACCGCGAACGCGATGTTGCCCTTCGGGTCGGTCGTCGGGCACCAGCCGTCCCACGCCTCGACCATGATGGCCTCGCCGGACTTCAGCTTGTCGCCGAAGGTCGTGTCGTCGTAGCCGAGCAGATGTGGCTTCTGCGCCACGAGGAGCTCCTTGGCCTTGGCGATCTCCTCGTCCTTGTCGGTGTTGACCGAGTAGCCGAGGGCCTTGAGCGCCGGCAGCGCCAGCCAGCGTTCGGTGGTCATCATGGTGACCTTCTTGTCGGCCCAGGCCGGCGGCTTGAGAAGATCGTTCCAACTGGTCGGCTTCTTCTTCACCAGGTCGGTCCGGTAACAGATGCCGGTCGTGCCCCAGGTGTAGGGCACGGAGATCTTGTTGCCCTTGTCGTAGGAGAGCTGGGTGGCCTCGGGGTAGAGGTTGGCCAGGTTGGGGATCAGCTCGGGGTGGATCGGCTCCAGCAGGCCCTGCTCGTTGAGCGCCTGCGCGTACTGGCCGGACACGAACGCCACGTCGACCCCGCTGTCACCGGAGGCGGTGAGCTTGGCCATCGCGTCCTCGTTGGTGGCGTGCAGGGCGATCTTGATGTCCTTGACCTTGAGCTTGTCCTTGGCCCCCTTGGTGAACTCCTCGGGCAGGTAGCCGTCCCAAACGGTCACCTGGATCGACTGCTTCGTCAGGTCCGCGTTCGGCTTGAGGTCGTCGGCCGCCGCCGCGTTCGTGCCTTCTGGGCTTGTCGACGACTCACCGCCGCACGCCGCGACGGCAAGCGCGAGGCCGGCCACCGCGACGGCGGCCGGGAGACGACGGGTGAACCGGGTACGGGACACGGCCGCTACTCCTTCTTGAATTTGCGGTGTTAAGAGGGGTCGCGCGACCTTACCGGACACAGCGGACCAGATCAGGAGTGTTGCAGCAGATATCAACATGGGCAAGACTTTTTATGACATTGCTACCTGGAAGTTTGGCGATCGTGTTGAATTGGGATTCAATAGGGCCTCGGTTGATCTCTCTCGGTGAGAAGCCCCTCACCGGCCGAGATCGCGGGCTCACCACCGCGCTCGTGGGGCTGCTGGGCGAGGATCCGCCGCCGCCCTTCGCGGTGCGGCGCTTCCGCCCGCTGCCCACCTTCTCGTACGCCTCCGGGGATCTCCACACTGGGGCCCCAGGTGAGCGTGGTTTCGGCCCGCACGTGGACCAGACAAACCACTCCGTTGTCGTGGCCGAAAAGGTCGTTGTCAAGTGGCTGACCCCGCCGGCTCCCCTGCCGCATCCCGCCCCGGAACTCCTCGCCCATCTCGTTGAGGCGGGTTTCAACGACACCGCTCCTCCCTACGCGGCGCTGACCGCGGAGCTGGACGGCCGCGATCACCTCCTCGCCCTGGTCACGGGCTACCTGCCCGGGGCGCGGGACGGCTGGGAGTGGTGCGTCGACGAAGCCGCGTCGCCGGGGGGAACCGGTGATGGAACAGGCGCCACCGCCTTCGCCGCGCCGCTCGGCCGCCTGGCCGCCGACCTGCATCTCGCCCTCTCCACGCTGCCGCCGCCGCCCGCCGGGGCCGGCCCCGATCTGGCGGAGCGGGCGGGGTGCGCGCTCGCGGAGGCCCTGGAACTGACCGGCGGCGACGACGGCGAATGGCTGGCCGCCAGGTCCGCCGCCCTCCGGCGCGACCTGGCGCCGCTGGCCGTCCCCGCGGCCGGCCCGCGCATCAGGATCCACGGCGACCTGCACGTCGGCCAGATCCTCCGGTGGGACGGCGGGTACGCGGTGATCGACTTCGACGGCAACCCCACGGTCGCGGGCGCGGACCCGTACCAGCCGGCGGCCAGGGACGTCGCCCAGCTCACCACCAGCCTGGAGCACGTGGCGCAGGTGGCGATCAGGCGGCGGTCCACCCCGCCCGCCGAGGCCGCCGCGTGGGCGGCCGCCGCCCGCGCCGCCCTGCTGTCCGCCTACCGGGCCCGGCTGGCCGAGCGGGGCAGGCCCGACCTGCTGGACGACAGGCTGATCCGCCCGTTCGAGGTGGAGCAGGAGTGCCGGGAGCTCATCTACGCCGCCCGCCACCTGCCCCGCTGGCGCTACGCCCCCATGGGCGTCCTGCGCACCTGGTATCCCGAAGAGACCTCGTATCCCGAAGAGAACGCCGAGGACAACGCGTGAATCCCGAGCTCTACCTGTCCGACCTGGAGGCCAAGCCGGAGGCGCTGCGGAGCCTGGCCGGCGCCCTGGCCGAGGAGAACCCGTTCCTGGCCCTGCCTCCGGGCGTCACGAGGGTGCTCTTCCTCGGCATGGGCAGCTCCCGTTACGCCGCCGGGGTGGCGGCCCTGCGCCTGCGCGCGGCGGGCGTCGACGCGTACGCCGACTACGCCTCCGCCGCCGCCACCTGTCCGGCGAGGCAGGACACCCTGGTCGTGCCGATCTCGGCCACCGGCGCCAGCGGGGAGACCCTCGACGCCACGGCCCGCTACGCGGGCGGCCCTTCCCCCGTCGCCGTGCTCACCAACGCCCCGGGCTCGCCCCTCGCCGAGGCGGCCGACCTGGTGATCCCCATGCACGCGGGCGAGGAGCGCGGCGGCGTCGCGTGCCGGACGTTCCAGCACACCCTGGCGCTGCTGCTACTCATGGAGGCCACGCTCACCGGGCGGGACCGCGACGTCCCCGCCCTGGTGGAGCGGGCCGCCGAGGCCACCGCCGACCTGCTGGAACGCCGGGACGCCTGGCTCCCGCGGGCGCTGGAGCTGCTCGACGGCCCGCACGGCGTCTACACCGTCGCCCCCGCCGAGCGCCTGTCGTCGGCGGAGCAGTCGGCGCTGATGTTCCGCGAGGGCCCGCGCCGCCCGGCCGACGCGTGCGAGACGGGCGACTGGTCCCACGTGGACGTCTACCTCACCAAGACCCTCGACTACCGGGCCCTGCTCTACCCGGGCTCCCGCTACGACGACCAGGCCATGGACTGGGTACGCCTGCGGGGCTCGACCGTGCTGGCCGTCGGCGCGGAGGTGAAGGACGCCGCGGCCGCCATCCGCTACCGGCACGACGGCGACCCGGACGTGGCCCTGCTCACGGAGACCCTGGTGGCCGAGCTGGTGGCCGCCCACTGGTGGAGCGGCCGGTAGGTCAGCCGGCGCGTACGGCCATGGCGTGTTCGACGAGCGTGATGAGGGTGTGCTTGACCGCCGGGCGCGCCCGCGCGTCCATGCGGACGATCGGCACGTGCGTCGAGAGCGTGAGCGCCTCCCGCACCTCGCTCTCGACGTGCGGGAACTCGCCGTTCCAGCCGTTCAGGCCGACCACGAACGGGATCCGCGACTCCTCGAAGTAGTCGACGGCGGGGAAACTGTCGGCGAGCCGGCGCGAGTCGACCAGCACCACGGCGCCGATGGCCCCGCGGACCAGGTCATCCCACATGAACCAGAACCGGTACTGGCCGGGCGTGCCGAACAGGTAGAGGATCAGGTCGTTCGCCAGGGAGAGCCGCCCGAAGTCCATGGCGACGGTGGTGGTGGTCTTGCCCGGCGTGTGGCCGAGGTCGTCGATGCCCGCCGACGCGTCGGTCATCACCGCCTCGGTGGTCAGCGGCAGGATCTCGGACACGGAGCTCACGAACGTGGTCTTGCCCACGCCGAACCCGCCCGCCACGACGATCTTCGTCGAGGTGAGCCGGCTAGAGCCTGCGAAGTCCACTTAACACCCTTTCGAGCAGGTTTCTATCGGGTAATCCCGCATTCAGCTGCGGCTGGTACACCCTGACCAGCCCGTCCGCCTCCATGTCGGCGATGAGCACCCGCGCCACTCCGAGCGGGACGCTGAGCAGCGCCGAGATCTCCGCCACGGACCGCACCTGCCGGCACAGCTCGCTGATCGCCCGGAACTCGCGGGTGTAGGTCGAACCGAGCTGGGCCGAGGTCGCCGACGACACCAGAGCCTCCATGGCCAGCTCGGTGCGCGGCGCGGTCCTTCCGCCGGTGACGGCGTACATGCGGACGAGCGAGCTGCGCTCGGGCTCCGGCTCGCCGTTATCCCACGATGCCACGGTTCACTCCCTTGACTTCCTCCCCACGCCTAAAGGCAGGGGACTCCAATCCGTCACCGGATCGGGGTTCCTGTTTCATCGGGCCACGCCTCCCCGGAAGACTCCGGGGCCGGTCTTACCAGCCCTCCGCAGGCGTTTTACCTCTCGACCAGCCCGGCCGCGAGGATGTTCTTCGCCGCGTTCACGTCCCGGTCGTGGACGCTCCCGCAGGCAGGACAGGTCCACGAACGGACGTTCAACGGCATGGACCCGTTGACGTGCCCGCATCCGCGAGCCGAGCACAGCTTCGACGACGGGAACCACCGGTCCACGGCCGCCAGCGTCCGCCCGTACCAGGCGGCCTTGTACTCCAGCATCCCCCGCAACTCCCGCCAGGAGGCGTCGGAGATGGCGCGGGCCAGCGAGTGGTTCTTGACCAGGTTGCGGACGGTCAGGTCCTCGATCGCGAGCGTTTGGTTCTCGCGCACCAATCGAGTGGTGACCTTGTGCAGGAAGTCCCGACGCCGGTCGGTGACCCGGGCATGCGCCCGCGCCACCTTCAGCTTGGCCTTGGCCCGGTTCGCCGAGCCTTTCGCCTTCCGGGCCAACTCCCGCTGCGCCTTGGCCAAGCGCCGCCTGTCCCGTCGTTCGCAGCGCGGATTCGTGATCTTCTCGCCGGTGGAAAGCGTCAGCAGATGAGTGAGCCCGGCATCCATCCCGACCTGCGCATCCACGGGCGGCAGCGGGCTGATCTTCTCCTCGACCAGCAGGGACACGAACCAGCGTCCCGCCGCATCCTTCGACACCGTCACCATGGACGGCTCGGCTCTTTCCGGGAGCGGACGCGACCACACGATGTCCAGCGGAGCGTGCATCTTCGCCAGCTTCACCACGCCATCCCGGAACGAGAAGGCGTTGTTCTGGAACGTCGCCGATGCCCGCGACTTGTGCTTGGACTTGAAACGCGGGTAGCGGGCACGCTTGGCGAAGAAGTTGTTGAACGCTACCTGCTGCCGGCGCAACGCCTGCTGCAACGGGACGTTCGACACCTCGCGCAGGAACTCCAGTTCCGGGTCCTGCTTCCATGCGGTCAGCCACTTGGCCGTGTCCACGTACGAAGTCGAGACGTGCTCGTCGGTGTAGCGCCGGTTGCGTTCGGCGAGTGCCTTGTTCCAGACCAACCGGACACACCCGAACGTGCGGTTCAGCAGATCTGCCTGTTCGGGGGTCGGATAGAAGCGGTACTTGTAGGCCCGCTTCACGATCTGGGACATGCTTAACATGAGAGCGCTTGATCATGTTAAAGCTTGACCCCCATTCCGGCCTATCCCCAGGGCTGAAGCCCGGGGTCTGCGGCCTGTAAACACACATGATCACCACGGACGCGCGGCGGACAGCTCCGCCCGTACGGCGGGCGTGAGCACCTGGCCCGCGCGCTCGACCAGGATCGTCATCTGGTAGGCGACCAGCCCCATGTCGCAGTCGGGTGCGGCCAGCACCGCCAGGCAGGATCCGTCGCTGATCGACATCACGAGCAGCAGCCCGCGCTCCATCTCGACGAGCGTCTGGGTGACCCCTCCGCCCTCGAAGACCCGCGCCGATCCGTGCGTGAGGCTGACCAGGCCCGCCGCGATGGCGGCGAGCTGGTCGGCGCGGTCCTTGGGGAAGCCCCGCGAGTACGCCATAGGCAGCCCGTCGGCGGAGACCACGACGGCGTGCGCCACGCCGGGCACCTCTTCGACGAAGCCGGTGACCAGCCAGTTGACGTCCCTGGCGGCCTGGCTCAGCTCCTTCACGAGTCCTCCTCGAGCTCGGCACGGCCCTTGCGCACGCCCTGCTGGTAGCCGGCCAGCCGGGAACGCAGCCGATCAGGGGACAGCGGTGGAGCGGGAGCGGGAGCGGGCGCCGGATTCGCGGTGCCTGGTACCAGATTCGCCTTCGGCGTCCTTTTCGGCAAGCCCGAGTTCGTGGTGCCGCTCTGGGCGGGCTCCGCGGCCGCGCCCGCGGCCTGCCATCCCTGGTCGGCGGGCGAGCTCCAGGAGGAGTCGCGGTGGTCGGCGGTGGGGGCCGCCTTGCTGAACCAGCTGCTCTCCTCGACGGCGGCGAAGATCGGCAGGAACTCGTCCTGAGACGGCCCTGCCAGGTCGGGCGGCGGCTCGGCCGCTTGCGTGTACGGCAGCTGCTCGCCCGGATAGGTGTACGGCGGCTGCTCTCCCAGAGTGGGAGGCAGGGCGGGCGGCAGGGTGGGAGGCAGGGTGGGCGGCGGCGCGGCCGGCAGGGTCGTCGGCGACGGGCCGAACCACGACGACGGCTCGGCCGCCACGGGTGCGGCGTCGAACGACGGATGCCCGGGCGGAGGGCCCGTCAGCGAGGCGGGCGGGGGCGTGTGCACGGGGGCGGCGAAGGAGTCAGCGGTCCCGAAGGACGGCGTACGCACCTGCGCCTGTCTCGGCACCTGGACCCGTCCCTGCGCGGGCAGCGCGCTCGGCACCTCCGTGAGCAACATCGGCGGGATGAGCACCATGGCGGTCAGCCCGCCGATGTCCTGCGCCCGCAGCTGGACCTTGATGGTGTGCCGCAGCGCCAGCCGGCCGACCACGAACAGGCCCATGCGCCGCGACACCGACACGTCCACGACCGGCGGATTGGCCAGCCGCCAGTTGGCCTCGGCCAGTTCGTCGGGGCTCATGCCGATCCCCTGGTCGGTGACCGACACCATCAGGCTGCCCTCGTCGAGCCGGCCGCTGGAGATGAGGACCTTGGTGTCCCGGGAGGAGAAGGAGACGGCGTTCTCGACCAGCTCCGCGAGCAGGTGCACCACGTCGGTGACGGCCTGGCCGGCGATCGCGACGTCCGACTCGACCTGGATGCTGACCCGGTCGTAGCTCTCCACCTCGCCCAGCGCCGCCCGCACGATGTCCATCAGCTCGACCGGCTCGCTCCACTTGCGGGCGGCTTCCTGGCCGGCCAGGACGAGCAGGTTCTCGCTGTTGCGCCGCATGCGGGTGGCCAGGTGGTCGAGCTTGAACAGGTCGCCGAGCCGGGCGTCGTCGCGCTCTCCGCGCTCCAGCCGCTCGATCAGCGTGAGCTGCCGTTCGACGAGCGTCTGGCTGCGCCTGGACAGGTTGACGAACATGGCGTTGACGTTGGAGCGCAACCGCGCCTCGTCGCCCGCCAGCCGTACGGCCTCGCGGTGCACCTCGTCGAACGCGCGCGCGACCTCGCCCACCTCGTCCCTGGAGAAGATGCCGATGGGCGGCACCTCGGCGTTGACCGCGCCGTCGCGCGACTCCCGCAGGTGCTGCACGAAGTCGGGCAGGCGCCGGCCCGCGATCTCCAGTGCCTCGCTGCGCAGGCGGCGCAGGGGGCGTACGAGCGACCTGGCCACACCGGTGGTGATCAGCAGCACCGCCACCAGCAGCGCGAGGACCGCGCCCGCGGTCACGTACGCCTTGCGCCGCTCGTCCGCGCTGAGCGCCTCGCTGCGGGCCACGATGCCCTCCGCCTGGCGCCGCTCGACCGTGCGCATGGAGTCGACGACCACCGCGGCGGCGTCGTGCCACTCCTTGGCGTCGTCGCGCTTGGCCTGGTCGAGCCCGCGCAGCGGCAGCTCGTTGGTGGCCCTGATCATCACCAGCTCGCGCAGGAACAACATGCGCTCGGCGGACCTGCCGTTGACGGTCTCGTCGAAGAAGCGGCGCTCGCCTGAGGTGGCCTCCTCGGCGAAACCCCTGCGCTCGCTGGCCTCCTTGGACTGCTCGCCGAGGAAGCGTTTGAGCTGGTCGGGGTCGAACGCCCCCTCGACCAGCACGATCGTGACCAGCGCCTGCTGGTAGGAGACGCTCTCCTTGGCCCGGGCGAGCGCGTCGAGCATGCGGGTCTGGCGGAACAGCTCGTCGTCGACGCTGCCCTTGATCAGCTCGTTGTGCACGGACAGCAGGTCGGCGATCACGGTCGTGTAGAGCTCGACGGCCGGGCCGGGCAGCAGGTTGGCGTCGAGTGCCTGCGCGCGCAGGGTGCTCAGGTCGTTCAGGCGGCTGAGCAGGGTCTCGATCTGGTCCGCGGTGCGCCCGCTCACGTCGTTCAGCAGGGACTGCGCGAGGCCGCGCACCTGCTTGACGGACAGGTCGGTCTGGTCCATCTGGGCGCGCACCGTGCCGAGCTCGACCGCGGGCCGGTCGCGGGCGATGTACCACGCGGTCCTGGCCCGTTCTGTGGACACCTGGTGGGTGAGCTCGCCCAGCTCCGCGGACATCCGGGCGAACTGGTTCGTACGGGTGTAGTCGCCGGCGGCGGAGGTCGAGGCGAGCACCTGGACACCGCCGAGCAGCACGGCGGCGGCCGTGGGGATGAGGATGAGCGCGACCAGGCGCGCCCGCACGCGCCAGTTGCGCAGCCGCCAGCCGCTCTCGCCGGCCTGCCTCTCGCTCAGCTGTGTACTCACCGAACGCACCTCGCCCGAATCGGCGTATATGAGGGGCATACGCCCCGGGGGAAATCAGCAAGTGCGGGTAATTGGAACACATCCCATACAGGACGGCCAACCGAACTTAACGCGACAAAAGTCGAGTCGTGTGACTCCTGAGGATAGAACTTGGGACACCATGCGTGAAGCACCCGGGCGAGAGATTAACCCAGATCAAGATAGATGTCCGCTAATGAGCGATTAGTACGTTTCAACGCATAACACGGAAGCTGCACCGTGATCTCCGGAGTGTCACAGCGTTGAGAATGTCGCTAATCACCACATATGTTGAGCGACGTCATAACGAGGAGGCGAGTGTGGGCGATTCTCACAGCGCGGCCATCACCGTCGACGGCCTGTGGAAGATCTTCGGGCCCAAGGCACAGAAAGTGCTGAACAGCGAGGACAGACATCTCGATCCCGCCGCGCTGAGAGAGAAGACCGGCTGCACCGCCGCGGTCAGGGACGTCGGTTTCGAGGTACGCCCCGGCGAGGTTTTCGTGGTCATGGGGCTGTCCGGCAGCGGCAAGTCCACCCTCGTACGCTGCCTCACGCGGCTCGTCGAGCCCAGCGCCGGCGAGATCACCATCGGCGGCGAGGACATCGGCCGCGCCTCGCCCGCCCGGCTCCGCGAGATCCGGCGGCACCAGGTCAGCATGGTCTTCCAGCACTTCGGCCTGCTGCCGCACCGCAAGGTGATCGACAACGTCGCCTACGGTCTGGAGATCCAGGGCACGCCGAGGGCCGCCAGGCACGAGCGGGCCGAGGAGATCCTCGCCCTGGTCGGCCTCGACGGCCACGCCGGCGCCTACCCCGACCAGCTCTCCGGAGGCATGCAGCAGCGGGTCGGGCTGGCCCGCGCGCTGGCCGTGGACCCGCAGGTGATGTTGTTCGACGAGCCGTTCAGCGCGCTCGACCCGCTGATCAGGCGCGACATGCAGGCCGAGGTCATCCGCCTGCACCGGGAGGTCGGCAAGACGATGGTGTTCATCACGCACGACCTGTCGGAGGCGCTCAAGCTGGGCGAGCGGATCGCGATCATGCGGGCGGGCTCGATCGTGCAGCTCGGCACCGCGGAGGAGCTCGTGGGCGCGCCGGCCGACGACTACGTGGCCGACTTCGTCCGTGACGTACCGAAAAGCCACGTGCTGACGCTGCGCCGGCTCTGCCGGCCCCCCGAGCCCGGCGAGTCGCTGGACGGGCCCGAGTTACCGGTCACCACCGTCATCAGGGACGCCATCGCCGCCTCCGCCGCCTCCGCCCACCCGATCAGGGCCGTGGACGGCGACGAGCTGGCGGGCGTCGTGGACCGGGTCGACCTGCTGTCCTTCCTGTCGGGCCAGGAGAGCCCCGTGCGAGCGGGCGCATGAGCAGCGCCACGGCCGCCGGCAGGCCGGCCTGGCTCGGCCTGCCGGGGTGGGCGGCCCCCGCGGGGGCGGCGGTCCTGTTCGCGGCGGCGTACCTGGCCTTCCGCGACACGGCGACGCTGCCGCACAGCAGGGAGGCGGCGCCGTTCCTGGCCGTCACCGAGCTGCGCGAGTGGATCGACGACAACAGGAACGACAACCCGCTCTTCCTGTACTTCCTCAACTACATCAGGCTGTTCGTCGGCGGGCTCTACGACGCCTTCCACACCGTCCTGTTCGCGCTCGGCTGGCCCGGACTCACGGGCGTCATGGGTGCGCTGGGCTGGTTGTCCGGCGGCCGGTGGATCGCGGCGCTCGCGGTGGGCGGCGTGAGCGCGTTCGGCCTGCTCGGCCTCTGGGAGTCGAGCGTCGACACGCTGGCCCTGGTCGCGGTGGCGGTGCTGCTGTCGCTGGCCGTCGGCATCCCGCTGGGCGTGTGGGCCGGGCTCTCCGAGCGCGTGCGCAGGGCGCTGACGCCGGTCCTCGACGTCATGCAGATCATGCCGACGTTCGCGTACCTGGCGCCGCTCGCGCTGTTCTTCCACATCGGCGCGCCCGCCGGCGCCATCGCGACGATGATCTACGCGATCCCGCCCGCCATCCGCATCACCGCCCTGGCCATCTCGGAGGTCTCCCCCACGGCGGTCGAGGCGTCCGCCTCGCTGGGAG
Organism: Nonomuraea sp. NPDC049378; assembly: GCF_055586745.1. Classification (NCBI taxonomy): domain Bacteria; kingdom Bacillati; phylum Actinomycetota; class Actinomycetes; order Streptosporangiales; family Streptosporangiaceae; genus Nonomuraea; species Nonomuraea sp. NPDC049378. Next base: position 86,157 of record NZ_JBVJHP010000028.1, on the reverse strand, counting down.
CCACGGGCCGGCAGACGTTGTTCAAGGTCTACCTCCCGCTGGCCAGGTCCACGATGGCGCTGGCGGTCAACCAGACGATCATGATGGCGCTGTCCATGGTCGTCATCGCGAACCTGATCTCGGCGCCCGGGCTGGGCGGCGACATCATCCGCGGCCTGTCGCGAGCCCAGGTCGGCATCATGCTCCCGGCGGGCGTGGCCGTGGTGATCATGGCGGTGACGCTCGACCGGATGACGATGGCCCTCTCCCGCCGGGACGCGCACGCCCGGACCTCACGGGTCGACCTGGCCGGGGCGGGAGCGCTGGCGCTGGCCGGGCTCGCGCTCATCCCCGTGTCGCCGCGCGTCTGGCCCGAGAACCTCACCCTCGACGTCGTGGCGGAGGTGAACGCCGCCGTCCGCTGGGCCGAGACGACCTGGTACCCGGTGACGACGTTCATCAGGGAAGCCACCACCCAGGCCCTGCTGAACCCGCTGCAGTCGCTGCTCACCTCGGCCCCCTGGTGGCTGGTGGCGCTCGCGGTGCTGGCGGCGGCCTGGCGGGTGAGCGGGCTGCGCCCCGCGCTGACGGCGCTGGCCTGCCTGCTGGCCATCGCGCTGCTCGGCCTGTGGGAGCACAGCATGATGACGATGAGCACGGTCGCCGTCGCGGTGCTCGTCACGCTGGCCATCGGCCTGCTGCTCGGGGTGGCCGCGGCCCGCTCGCCGCACTTCTCGGCCGTGCAGCGGCCCATCCTCGACGCCGCGCAGACCATGCCCGCGTTCGTCTACCTGCTGCCGGCCCTGGCGCTCTTCGGCACCACCAGGTTCACCGCGATCTTCGCCTCCGTCATCTACGCGGTCCCGCCGGTCGTACGCCTGGTCGAGGACGGCATCAAAGCGGTGCCCGCCACGGTCGTCGAGGCCGCCGCATCGGCGGGCTCGACCCCAGGCCAGCTGCTGTGGAAGGTGCAGCTGCCCATGGCGAGGAGGGCCATCCTGCTCGCGGCCAACCAGGGCATCGTGATGACGCTGGCCATGGTCGTCATCGGCGGCCTGGTCGGGGCGGGCGCGCTGGGCTACGACGTGGTCCTCGGGTTCTCCCAGCGGACCGACTTCGGCATGGGCTTCGTGGCCGGCATCGCCACGGTGCTCCTCGGAGTCATGCTCGACCGCATCACGCAGGGCGCCGACAGGCGCTCTTCCCCCCGAAAGAGGAAGTTCACATGAAGATTCGCCTGCTCGCAGGCCTTCTCGCCCTGGGACTCACCACGATGGGCTGCGGCGGAGCCACGGTCGACACCTCGACCAGCTCCGCCGCGCCGGAGGCCGGCGCCAGCGCCTCGGGCGCCTCCGCCGGCACGGTGAAGATCGCCATCAATCCGTGGGTCGGTTACGAGGCCAGCGCGAACGTCGTGGCGTACCTGCTGGAGAACGAGCTCGGCTACGAGGTCGAGCTGCCCGAGATCAAGGAGCAGCTGGCCTGGGAGGGCTTCGAGACCGGCGACGTCGACGTCATCATCGAGAACTGGGGCCACCCTGACCTGAAGAAGCAGTTCATCGAGGAGAAGAAGGTCGCCGTCGAGGCGGGCTCCACCGGCAACAAGGGCGTCATCGGCTGGTACATCCCCAAGTGGATGGCCGACGAGCACCCCGACATCACCGACTGGAAGAACCTCAACAAGTACGCCGAGCTGTTCAAGACCTCCGAGTCGGGCGGCAAGGGCCAGCTGCTGTTCGGCGACCCGTCGTACGTCAGCAACGAGGCCGCGCTGATCAAGAACCTCAAGCTCGACTACAAGATCGTCACCGGCGGCAGCGAGGCGGCCCTGATCAAGGGCGCCCAGCAGGCGCAGGCGCAGAAGAAGCCGCTGCTGTTCTACTTCTGGGACCCGCACTGGTTGTTCAGCCAGACCGAGCTGGTCCGGGTCAACCTGCCGCCCTACACCGAGGGTTGCGACGCCGACCCGAAGAAGGTGGCCTGCGACTACCCGGAGATGGACCTCGACAAGATCGTCAGCAAGAAGTTCGCCGACACCGGCGGCAAGGCGTACGAGCTGGTCAAGAACTTCAGCTGGACCAACGCGGACCAGAACGCCGTCGCCGACGACATGACCAACAACGGCATGACCGGCGAGGAGGCCGCCAAGAAGTGGGTCGAGGCCAACCCCGCCAAGTGGCAGGCGTGGATCCCCAAGTAGCCCCTCGACGACCCGGGTCCCGGCACGCGGGGCCCGGGCACGGAGACCTCTGATGCGAACGAAGACGCTCGTCGGGCCGCTGGTCGCGGCCCTGCTCCTGGCGGCCTGCTCCACCGGGGAGCCCGACTCGGCCACCGTGTCCAAGGGGACGGTCGCCATCGACGTCCACGCCTGGGTGGGCTACGAGGCCCAGGCTGCCGTGCTGGCGTACCTGCTGAAGCACGAGCTGGGATACGCGGTGAAGACGCGGAAGGCGGCGGAGGCGCAATCCTGGAAGGACTTCGAGTCCGGCAAGGTGGACGTGATCGTTGAGAACTGGGGGCACAACGATCTGAAGAAGGAGTTCATCGAGGAGAAGAAGGTCGCCCTGTCGGCCGGTCTCACGGGCAACAAGGGAGTGATCGGCTGGTACGTCCCCGAGTGGATGGCCAAGAAATATCCCGACATTACGGACTACCGAAACCTCAATAAATACGCACACCTCTTCCGCACCCCAAAGACGGGAAATGCCGGACAGATCCTGGACGGCGACCCGTCGTTCGTGACAAACGACGAGACACTCGTCAAGAACCTCAACCTCAACTACAAAGTCGTCTACTCGGGCAGCGAGGAGGCGTTGATCAAGGCGGCCCAGTCCGCGACGAGGAATCGGACGCCCTTGCTCATGTATTTCTACGAACCGCAATGGTTGTTCACCAAGGTCAGACTCGTCAAGGTCGCGCTGCCCCCGTACGCGGTGGGCTGCGACGAGGTCCCGGCCAAGGTCGCCTGCGACTACCCGCCCTACCTGCTCGACAAGATCGTCAGCCGGCGGTTCGCGGAGACCGGCGGGCCGGCGTACGAGCTGGTGCGCAACTTCAGCTGGACCAACGACGACCAGAACACCGTGGCCAGCGACATGATCAACGAGAAGATGACCGCCGAGCAGGCGGCCGAGCGATGGGTCGCCGAGAACAAGATCGTGTGGAAGGACTGGATTCCCCGTTGAGGTACGACTACGTCATCGTGGGCGGCGGCAGCGCGGGCTGCGCCCTGGCCAACCGGCTCAGCGCCGACCCCTCGACGTCCGTGCTGGTGCTGGAGGCGGGCAGGCCCGACTACCTGTGGGACGTGTTCATCCACATGCCCGCCGCGCTGATGTTCCCGATCGGCAGCCGCTTCTACGACTGGAAATACGAGTCCGAGCCCGAGCCGCACATGCACGGCCGCCGCGTCTACCACGCCCGAGGCAAGGTGCTGGGCGGCTCCAGCAGCATCAACGGCATGATCTTCCAGCGCGGCAACCCGCTCGACTACGAGCGCTGGGCCGCCGACCCCGGCATGGAGCGCTGGGACCACGCGCACTGCCTGCCCTACTTCAAGCGCATGGAGACCTGCCTGGCCGAGCCCGGCACCGACTTCCGCGGCGGCGACGGCCCGCTGAAGCTCGAACGCGGCCCGGCCCGCGGCCCGCTCTTCGAGGCGTTCTTCGAGGCCGTGCAGCAGGCCGGCCACCCGCTGACCGACGACGTGAACGGCTACCGCCAGGAGGGCTTCGCGGCCTTCGACCGCAACGTCCACCGCGGCCGCCGGCTCAGCGCGGCCCGCGCCTACCTGCACCCCGTACGCCGGCGGCGCAACCTCACGGTCAGAACCCGCGCGTTCGTGGAGCGCGTGCTCTTCGACGGCACCAGGGCCGTCGGCGTGCGGTGCGACGGCGAGCGCATCGAGGCGGGCGAGGTCATCCTGAGCGCCGGCGCCGTCAACACCCCCCAGCTCCTGCAACTGTCCGGGGTCGGCCCGCGCGAGCTGCTGGAGCCCCTGGGCGTGAAGATGGTGCACGACCTTCCGGGCGTGGGCGAGAACCTGCAGGACCACCTGGAGGTGTACGTCCAGCACGGCTGCAGGCAGCCGGTCTCGCAACAACCGTCGCTGGCCAGATGGCGCAGGCCCTTCATCGGCGCCGACTGGCTCTTCCGCAGGAGCGGCCCGGGCGCCACCAACCACTTCGAGGCCGGCGGCTTCATCCGCTCCAACGACGAGGTGGCGTACCCGAACCTGATGTTCCACTTCCTGCCGATCGCGGTCCGCTACGACGGCTCAGCCCCGGCCGGCGGCCACGGCTACCAGGTGCACATCGGCCCGATGTACTCCGACGCGAGGGGCTCGGTGCGGATCGCGTCGGCCGATCCCCGCCAGAAGCCGGCCCTGCGCTTCAACTACCTCTCCACCGACCAGGACCGCCGCGAGTGGGTGGAGGCCGTCAGGCACGCCAGGACCATCCTGGCCCAGCCCGCCTGGGCCGGCCTCGACGCCGGCGAGCTCTCCCCCGGCCCCGCCGTGCAGAGCGACCAGCAGATCCTCGACTGGGTCGCCAGGGACGCCGAGACCGCGCTCCACCCCTCCTGCACCTGCAAGATGGGCACCGGCGAGACGGCGGTGGTGGACCCGGGGACGATGCGCGTCCACGGCCTCGACGGGCTGCGCGTGGTGGACGCCTCGGCGATGCCGTACGTCACCAACGGCAACATCTACGCCCCGGTCATGATGCTCGCGGAGAAGTCGGCCGATCTCATCCTCGGCAACACCCCGCTGCCCCCGGAGCCCGTGGAGTTCTACCGCCACCCCCGGCCGGCCTGACCCGCGCTCCTTGGCTCCGGATCGTCGGTGCGCGGCCACTACCGGTCCCACAGCGCACTGATCGGCAGGGCGGTGAGCCGATCCCCGAAGGCGAGTGACCGCTTGCCGGTGTAGAGGACGAACCCGTGACTCCTCCGCTCCCTGAAGGCAGCGGCTTCTCGCCCCGCTTACGCGGGAGACGACGGCCAAGCCCTGACCGATGCCCGAAAGCACAAGCACCATCCGCAGGAGGCGACGGTGTCCGAGGTTCTGCCACTGAACGCCCGGGCCTTGGCGGCCCTCCCGCTCCCTGCAGATGGCGACCACTTCCGACATCACACATGACTGCCGTACGGTGTACCGTACGACGGTGACCCTCGAGTATTCGGGCAAGGGCGACCCGGCGCGCAGCCTGGCGCTGCTCTGGCGCACCGGAGAGCGGGCCAGCCGCAAGGGCAAGCCGGAGCTGAGCGTCGACCGCATCGTGCGGGCCGCCATCGAGGTCGCCGACGCGGAGGGCCTGCAGGCGCTGTCCATGCGCCGCGTGGCCGAGCGGCTGGGCGTCGGGACGATGTCGCTCTACACGTACGTGCCCGGCAAGCCGGAGCTGTTCGACGTCATGCTGGACACCGTCTACGGCGAGACCGGCAGGCCGGAGGACGTGCCCGGCGGCTGGCGGGGCCGGCTGGAGCAGATCGCCAGGGCGAACTGGGCACTCTACCTGCGCCACCCCTGGCTGCTGCAGGTGGCGACGAGCCGCCCGGTGCTCGGCCCGAACGTCACCGCGAAGTACGACTACGAGCTGCGCGCGATCGACGGGATCGGGCTGACGGACGTGGAGATGGACTCGGTGATCACCCTGATCACCGGTTTCGTGCACGGCACCGCCCGGGGCGCGGTGGAGGCCGCGCAGGCCGAGACCCGGACGGGCATGACCGACGAGCAGTGGTGGGCCGCGCACTCGCCCTTCCTCGGCAGGATCGCCGACGTCGACCGCTATCCCACGGCGACCCGGGTGGGTCAGGCGGTGGGGGAGCAGCTCAACGCCGCCTACAGCCCCGAGCATGCCTTCGAGTTCGGCCTCCGGCGCGTGCTCGACGGCATCGAGGCGCTGGTGGACAGCCGGGCCGACAAGGGCGGTCAGGCTCCGGGCAACGCCCGCTCGTAGCGGGAGCGCTAGCGCACGGGAGCGGAGCGCAGCCGTACGACGTGCTCGACCAGCGAGATCAGCGTCGACTTGACCGCCTCGCGGTTGCGGGCGTCGGTGCGCACGATCGGCACCTGCGGCGACAGCGCCAGCGCCTCCCTCACCTCCTGGTCGGAGTGCGGGAACTGGCCCTCCCAGCCGTTGATGCCGATCAGGAAGGGCAGCTTGGCCTCTTCGAAGTAGTCGATGGCCGGGAAACTGTCGGCCAGGCGGCGCGTGTCGAGCAGCACCACCGCGCCGATGGCGCCGCGCACCAGGTCGTCCCACATGAACCAGAACCGGTGCTGCCCGGGCGTGCCGAACAGGTAGAGGATCAGGTCACGATCCAGCGACAGACGGCCGAAGTCCATCGCCACGGTCGTGGTCTGCTTGTGGGGCGTCAGGCCGAGGTCGTCGATGCCCGCGGACGCGTCGGTCATCACCGCTTCCGTCGTGAGCGGAAGGATCTCGGACACCGCCCCCACGAACGTCGTCTTGCCGACGCCGAACCCGCCCGCGACGACGATCTTGGTCGACGTGAGGCCGGGGCTAGAGCCTGCGTAGTCCACTGAGCACCCTTTCGAGCATGTTGAGGTCTGGCTGTCCCTCGCTGAGGTGCGGCCGGTGCAGGCGGACAAGCCCTTCATCGGACATGTCCGCCACGAGCACCCTGGCGACGCCCAGCGGGACACGGAGCAGGGCCGAGATCTCGGCGACCGACCGGAACGTCCTGCACAGCTGCATGATGGCCTCCTGCTCGGGGGTGAGCAGGGCCATCTCCTCGTCCGGGATCGACATCGACGAGATCAACGTCTCCATCGCGAGGTGATAGCGGGGCTCGGATCGACCGCCGGTCACCGCGTAGGGGCGGAACAAGGGCTCGTCGTCCCCGGCCCCGTCAACGCCGTACACGACCCTCTCCCATCAGTTCATCACCGCGTCCTGGCCGCCTGAAGCTCCGCGCGCAGGGCCGGGGTGAGCGCCTGTCCCGCCCTGTCCACCAGCAGCGTCATCTGATAGGCCACGAGCCCCATGTCGCAGTCGGGCGCGGCCAGCACCGTGAGCACGGAACCGTCGCTGATCGCCATGACCAGGAGCAGGCCACGCTGCATCTCGACGACGGTCTGCGTCACCGACCCGCCCTCGAAGACCCTGGACGCGCCCACGGTCAGGCTCAGCAGGCCCGCCGAGACCGCGGCGAGCTGGTCGGCCCTGTCAGGTGGGAAGCCCTCCGACGCCGCCAGGCACAGGCCGTCGGCGGAGACGACGACGGCGTGCGCCACACCTGGCGTGTTGCGGACGAAGTCGGTGATCAGCCAGTCGAAGCGATGTGCCTCATGGCTCAGGGTTGTCACGCATCCTCCCCAGCGGGACGCTCACTCACTCTTGTTCCTCCTGTCCACGTACTTCCTGGCGGGCCCGTCGCACACCTTGCTGGAAACCGGCCATCCTGCTGCGCATCCGGTCTGCGGAGACCGGTTGCGCCGGCGCCGGCCGCGACGGCTGTTGCTGCTGTGCCGCCTGGCCGGCCGCCGTGCCGGGGACCAGATTCGCCTTGGGGGTGCGCTTCGGAAGCCCGGCGGCGGTGATCCCGCCGAGACTCGGCTCGCTCGCGGCGGCCGCCGCCTGCCAGCCGGCGTCAGCGGCCGTTCGCCACGCTTCCTCCCCAGAGCGTACGGCCTGCCCCGGCGTGGCATCGCCGCCGCCCTCCGCCTGCGCCGCCTGCTCCTCCGGCGGCCTGCGGAACCAGGCCGACTCCACCGACGCGAAGATCGGCAGGAACTCCTCCTGCTCCTGCCCCACCGGCGACACGTCGACCGAGGGGACCGGGTCCGGCCTGCGCACGTCGTTCGTGGAGTACGACGGCGGCGGCGTCTGGAACGCGCCATTTCCGGATGGCGGAGAGCCCTTGCTCGGGTACGACGGGTAGGTTCCCGAGTCGAACGAGGCCGGCTGCCTGCGGTAGGAACCGCCGTCGGTGTCGGCGGTGAAGCCGTTGACACCCGCCCTGCCGGGGTCGGACGGGTGCGTCCCGAACGCCGGCCTCGGCGTCCCCGGCGCGCTGTCGTACGTGGCGGGGCCGGGCCGGGGCGCTCCCGTGACCCTGCCGTTGCCGCCCGGGCGGAAGGAGCCAGGGTCGAAGGAGTCGAAGCTGCCGAACGACCGGAACGTCCCGTTCTGGGCGGGCTGACCCGCCTGGCCGGGCACCGGCACACCCGCCGGACCGGGCACGCCGGCCTGGCCAGGAACGCCGGCCTGGCCTGGGGCGGCCGCCTGACCCGGCATGGTCCCGCCGCCGAACGCCGGCCGCTGCGGCAGCGGCTGCTGCGCTCCGTCGGCGATCAGCGCGGGCGGAAGCAGCACCATGGCGATCAGCCCCGCGCCCTCGCCCTTCCTGAGCTGCACCCTGATGCCGTGGCGCAGCGCCAGCCGGCCGACCACGAACAGGCCCATGCGCCGGGAGACCGACACGTCCACGACCGGGGGCTCGGCCAAACGGCGGTTGGCCTCGGCCAGCTCCTCCTCGGTCATGCTGATGCCGGTGTCGGTCACCGACACCAGCGCGCCGCCGCCCTCGATGAGGCTGCTGGTCACCGTGACCTGGGAGTTGTTCGGGGAGAACTGGATGGCGTTCTCGACCAGCTCGGCGACCAGGTGGACCAGGTCGTTGGCGGCGCTGCCGACCACCGAGGTGGCGCGGTGCACCTTGACCTGGACACGCTCGTAGCCCTCGACCTCCGACAGCGCGGCGCGTACGACGTCGACCAGCTTGGCCGGCTGGCTGCGCCGGCGGGTGGCCTCGTGGCCGGCCAGGACCAGCAGGTTCTCGGAGTTGCGTCGCATGCGGGTGGCCAGGTGGTCGAGCTTGAACAGGTCGGCCAGCCGGCCGCCGTCCTGCTCGCCCTTCTCCAGGCCGTCGATCAGCGAGATCTGCCGCTCGACCAGCGTCTGGGTCCGGCGCGAGAGGTTGACGAACATCGAGCTGATGTTGCTGCGCAGCTCGGCCTCCTCGCCCGCCAGCCGCACGGCCTGCCGGTGCACCTGGTCGAAGGCCCTGGCCACCTCGCCGATCTCGTCGTTGCCCTCGACCTCGATGGGGCGTACCTCGCCCACGGAGCCTTCGCCGCTGACGCGCAGCCGCCGGACCACGTCGGGGAGCCGGAAACCGGCGATCTCCAGGGCCTCGGTGCGCAGCCGGCGCAGCGGGCCGACCATGGACCGGGCGATGGCCACGGTGAGGAGCAGGACGAGCAGCAGCAGCGCCACGATGAGCACTCCCGCGATGACCGCGTTGCGGATCTCGGCGCTGCGCAGTTCCTGGCTGCGCAGGCCGACCTTGCCCGCCAGGTCCTCCTCGATCCCGTGGAGCACGTCGATGGTGGTCGTGTTCTGCTTGAACCACTGCTCGCGGTCGCCCGTGGCGGAGATCAGGTTCTCGGTGATCCGCGCGCCCGGCGACCGGCCGCTGACCAGCGTGATCGCGCGTGCCTTGGTCAGCTGGACGTTGACGTACTCCTCGGTGCCGGTCAGCTTCCTGGACAGGGCGAGCCCGACGTCGGGGCCGGCCTCCGCGCCGACGGCGGCGATGTCGCTCTGCTGGCGCGCGTTGGAGGCGATGAACGCCTCGACCTCGTCGGCGCCCACCCGCTGGGTGTTGTAGGAGGCCTGGATCAGCTGGACGCGCTGCCGGGAGATCTCCTCCTTGGCCGACGCGAGCGCGCTCAGCGCGCGGAACTGGCCGATGATCTGCGAGTCGTCGGACAGCAGGCTCAGCTCGTCGTGCAGCCTGAGGAGGGTGTCGGTGAGGAAGTCGTAGCGGACGGGGTCGGTCTGGCCCTCTTCCCTGATCTGCTCCAGCCGGCTCAGGTCGTATCTCGCCTGCGCGGCGGCCTTGACGATGCGGGGACCGTAGGAGGTGTCCATCGTGTCGAGGTCGGACCGCACGGCCCTGACCAGCGTGTCGACGGCGGCCTTGCGCTGCTCCAGCGGGGCGGCGAGCTTCTTGCGCACGGCGCGGCCGGCGCCCGCCCATCCGGCGGTGTCACGCTCAAGCCCGATCGCCTGCACGAGGTCACGGATGCGCCCGGACTGCTCGGCCCCGATGGCCGTGCGGTCGTAGACGCCGATGCTCTGGACCGACTCGACCACGCGCGCTCCCCCGAGCACGACGCCGGCGATGGTGGGCACCAGGATGAGCGCGGTGAGCCGCCACCGCACGCGCCAGTTGCGCAAGCCGAAACGAGGCAGTGACCGCCGTTCGCGGTCCCGCTGCGCGGCTGGGCCGCCGCCGGAGTTCCCCGTAGTCACTGCTTCCGCTACCCCTCAATCGTCCCCTCAGTCAACGGGCCCTCAAGCCGTCCACAAGGTATCCACAGCATCCGACTTACCAGGCATTTCGGACACCATTGTTACAAAGATGTCCGCCAGTCGTGTGCTGTTGGTTATCTCAGTGCGGCAAGCACCTGATCACGGACTTGAGCCCTCTGCGCGTCGCCGCTGAGGGAGCGACCGGCGCGATCCACTACGTAGAAGACGTCCACCGCCTCCGCGCCGAGAGTCTCCACGCGGGCGGCCCTCACGTCAAGACCGCACTCGCCGAACGCCCGCCCGATGCGCCACAGCAGCCCCGGCCTGTCATGGGCTCTGACTTCCACCACGGTGGCGGTCGCGGAAGCGTCGTCCACCAACGTCACGCGGGGTGGGGCGACGGGCACGCGAGGCGGCCTCATGGAGCGTGTACGGCGGGCCAGCCGCTGCTCGATGTCAAGACGCCCAGCAAGGACGAGACGGAGATCCGCCTCCAGCGTCGCGGGGTCGGGCGGCGAGCCGTACTCGGGGATGACGGAGAACTCGATCACGGCCGTCGACCCCGCGGAGGCGGCCGAGGCGGAGCGCACGACGAGCCGGTGCGCGGCGAGCACGCCCGCGGCGCTCCACAGCAGGCCCACCCGGTCGGGAGCGACGACCGTGACCGCTCCCCCGTTGACGCGCACGGCCCCGCCGCCGTGCCGGGCGAGCGCGGCCTGCTCGGCCGAGAGCACGGGCGGCCTGGGCGGGGGCGAGCCGGCGAGCACGGACCTGACACGGCGTACGAGGTCGGCGACCAGCCCCTCCTTCCAGCCGTTCCACGCCGCCGGGCCGGTCGCGTTGCCGTCGGCGACCGCCAGCGCGGCCAGCAGGTCGAGAACCTCCCGCGTGCCGACCGTGGCCGCGACCTTCTCGATCGTGACGGGGTCGTCGAGGTCCCTGCGGGTGGCGGTCTCCGGCAGCAGCAGGTGGTGGCGGACGACGGTCGCGAGGGTATCCACGTCGGACGGGGGCAGGCCGATGCGGGTGGCGATGTCGCGGACCACGACCTCGCCGGTCACCGAGTGGTCGCCGGGCCACCCCTTGCCGATGTCGTGCAGCAGAGCACCGATCAGCAGGAGATCGGGACGGGAGACCTCGCGGGTGTGGCTGGCGGCGTTCGCGGCGGCCTCGATCAGGTGCCGGTCGACCGTGAACCGGTGGATCGGGTTGCGCTGGGGACGGTGGCGTACGCGCTCCCAGTCAGGAAGCAGCTTGACAAGGATGCCCGCCTGGTCGAGCTCCTCCCACACGGGCACGGCGGCACGGCCCGCGCCGAGGACCGACACCAGCGCGTCGCGCGCCTCCTCGGGCCACGGCACCGGCATCGGCGGCGACTGAGCAGCCAGAACGGACACCGTGGCAGGGGCGAGCGGCAGCCCCGAGTCGGCCGCCGCGGCGGCGGCCCGCAACACCAGGACGGGATCCTTGCGCGGGTCGATCCCCCGGGCGAGCACCACCTCGCCGCCGTGCTCGACCACGCCGTCCGCCAGCGGGCGGCGGCCCCGGGGAGCGGGGCCTGACAGGAGCCTGTCAACGGTGCGCCAGGTGGCGTCGAACGCGTGGGAGACGGTGCGGCCCGCCTCGGCGAGCCTGCGCATCAGCGCCTCGGCGTCGAGCAGGCCGAGCAGCCCGGCCACCGCGTCCTGCTCCTGCAACACCAGCCGGTCGGTGCCACGGCCGGTGACGACGTGCAGCGCGTGCCGCACGTCGAGGATGAGCTCGTACGCCTCCCGCGCCCGAGGGCCGGGTGCCGAGGCGACCCAGGCGGCGGACACGGCCTGCATGGCCTGGACGTCGCGGAGCCCGCCGCGGCCGTCCCTCAGATCGGGTTCGAGGAGGAAGGCCAGCTCGCCGCTGGCGCGGGCCCGCTGGTCGGCGGCGGCGCGCAACTCGCCGAGCCGGCGCCGGGAGTCGGCCCGCCACTCGGCGAGCACCGCCTCCCTGGCCTTGCGGGTCAGCTCGGGATCGCCCGCCACGTGCCGGGCCTGGATGAGGCCGAGCACGGCCTTCAGGTCCTGGCGGGCGACGGTCACCGCCTCCTCGACCGTGCGGACCGAATGGTCGAGGTTGACCGCCGAATCCCAGATCGGATACCAGATCCGGTCGGCGATCCTGGCGACGTCGGCCCGCCCGTTGTGCAGCAGGACGAGGTCGAGGTCGCTGCCGGGGGCCAGCTCGCCCCTGCCCAGGCTCCCGACGGCGACCAGGGAAACGTGCCGGCCGTCGCCGGCCGTACGGAAGAGATCCTTGAGCCAGCGGTCGGTGTCCGCGGCCCGCTCCTTGCGCGCCGCGGCGTACGAACGGGCCTCGCCCCTCACTCCTGCGCCCCCTTGCCGAGCTCCGCCCGGACCCCGTCGTCCGGGCGTCGCCTGGGTTTCCTCACAGGGCCTCCGGGCCCCTCTCCCCTGTGCGCACGCGGATGACGGTGTCCACGGGCACGGACCAGACCTTGCCGTCACCGATCTTGCCGGTGTGCGCGGCCTTGACGATGACGTCGATCACGTCCTCGGTGTCGTCCTCTTCGGCGAGGACCTCGACCCTGACCTTCGGCACCAGGTCGACCTGGTATTCGGCGCCGCGGTAGACCTCCGTGTGGCCGCGCTGGCGGCCGTAGCCGCTCGCCTCGCTGACCGTCATGCCCTTGATGCCGAACTGCTCGAGGGCGGCCTTGACGTCATCCAGCTTGAAGGGCTTGATGATCGCTGTGATGAGCCTCATGCGTCCACCTTCTTCGTCGCGGGAGCGGTGACAGGGCCGTTGGGCGAGCTCACGCCGGAGGCGTGCACGGTGCCGAGGTCGTAACCCGTCTCGGCGTGGGTGGTGATGTCGACGCCGGTGACCTCGTCCTCGGAGGAGATGCGGAAGCCGATGGTCTTGTGGATGATCGTGCCGATGACCCACGTGATGACGAAGGAGTAGGCGCCGACCGCGACGGGGCCGAGCACCTGCAGGCCGAGCTGCCCGAAGCCACCGCCGTAGAACAGCCCTTCGCTCTGCTGGTCCGTGGCGGGGTAGGCGGCCAGGAAGCCGAGGGCGACGGCGCCGACCACGCCACCGACCAGGTGCACGCCGACCACGTCGAGGGAGTCGTCATAGCCGAGCCGGTACTTCAGGCCGACGGCGTAGGCGCAGCTCGCGCCGGCCAGCAGGCCGATGACCATCGCCGCCCACGGGTCGACGAAACCACAGGCCGGGGTGATGGCGACCAGACCGGCGACCGCGCCGGAGGCGGCGCCCAGGCTGGTGGCGTGCCCGTCGCGCAGCTTCTCCACGAGGAGCCAGGCGCCCACGGCGACCGCGGTGGCCACCTGCGTGTTGATGAAGGCCAGCCCGGTGATGCCGTCCACGGCCAGCTCGGAGCCGGCGTTGAAGCCGAACCAGCCGAACCAGAGCAGGGCGGCGCCGAGCAGCACCAGCGTCAGGTTGTGCGGCCGCATCGGCTCCTTGCGCCAGCCCTGCCGCTTGCCGAGCACGAGAGCGAGCGCGAGCGCCGCGGCTCCGGCGTTGATGTGCACGACGGTGCCGCCGGCGAAGTCCTCGATGCCCATGGTGTTGAGCCAGCCGGTGCCCCACACCCAGTGCGCGACCGGGAAGTAGACGACCGTGGCCCAGATGGCGGTGAAGAGCATCCACGCCCCGAACTTCGCCCGGTCCGCGATCGCGCCGCTGATCAGCGCGACGGTGATGATGGCGAAGGTCATCTGGAACATGGAGAAGACGAGGCTCGGCATGCCGGTGCCGTCGTCCGCGGTGGCGGTGTCGACCAGGCTCTGCAGCCCCAGGGCGTCGAAGCCGCCGACGAAGGTGTTGAGGGCCGAGCTGGGGTTGTCGGTGAAGGCCAGCGAGTGCCCGAAGAGCATCCAGGTGACGGTGACGGTGACGATGGCGCCGAACGACATCATCATCATGTTCAGGACACTCTTGGCCCTGGTCATGCCCCCGTAGAAGAACGCGAGGCCCGGAGTCATCAACAGCACCAGTGCGGCGGCTGTGAGCATCCAGGCAGTCGTGCCGCTATCGATCTTCACGACGCGACCCTCCTTACATGTGACGTGTGGCCACAGCGTGTTCGGCCGGGGTTTCGTGGCTCGACCAGGTGTGTTTCACGTTCGTGAATCTCGCCGTACGGGTGTTTCGCCGACGTTTCGGCCTTCTCACAGGACCATTTCCGCACCGCACTATCGGCGCGTGGGATACTTAGGCTTGCCTAACCTAACGATCAAGGAATGCCCATGCGTCTCCGCCTGGCCCTCGCCGCCGCGCTCTCCTTCACCCTCGTCGCCTGCGGCAGTTCCACCTCCTCGCAGGAGGCCGGTCCCACCCGGACCGTCAAACACGCCATGGGAGAGACCAAGGTGCCCATGGCCCCCAAGCGGGTGGTGGTGCTCGACACCGACAAGCTCGACAGCATGATCTCGCTCGGCCTCACGCCCGTCGGCGCCGCGCAGGCCTCCCAGAACCAGACCTGGCCCGAATACCTCGGCCCCGCGCTCAAGTCCACCAAGGCGGTGGGCACCCTCCAGGAGCTGAACCTCGAGGCCATCATGGCGCTGCGACCAGACCTCATCCTCGGCTCCAAGTTCCGGCAGGCCCCCTTCTACGACAAGCTCAGCAAGATCGCGCCCACCGTCTTCACCGAGCGCGTCGGCATCACCTGGAAGGAGAACTTCCTGCTCGACGCCGAGGCACTGGGCAAGAAGGCACAGGCCACGCGGCTGCTGTCGGACTACGAGGCACGGGCCGAACAGGTGGGGGCGAAGTTCTCGAAGCTGGAGGTCAGCATCGTGCGGTTCATGCCCACCGAGATCCGGATGTACGGGCCCGAGTCGTTCAGCGGCATCGTGCTGGGCGACGCGGCCGTCCCGCGGCCCGAAGCGCAGCAGCTGGCCGGCCAGGACGACAGGCGCTTCGGCAAGCTGAGCCAGGAGAACATCGCCAAGGCCGACGGTGACGCCATCTTCTACAGCGCGTACGGCGAGGCCGCCGCCAAGTCACAGGCCACGGTCACCGCCGGTCCCCTGTGGAAGAACCTGAAGGCCGTCACGTCGGGCCACGCCCACCCCGTGGACGACGAGATCTGGATGACCGGCATCGGCGTCACGGCTGCCGGCAAGATCCTCGACGACCTCGACGAACACCTCACCCCGCTGGCGTGACCCGATCGCCCTTCCTGACCGGACCGGGCCGCAGCACCCGCGCGTAAACCCCCGCGCACGGCTGCGGCCCCATGTCGAGCACCGGCACCCGGTTGTGCCTGGCCACGGTGCGCAGGGCCTCCGTGTCGCGATCCAGCGGCCCGTGCGCCAGAGTCGGCACGGCGCAGCGAGGCGTGGCCACGATCACCTTGAGCACCAGCTCGTCGCCCACATGCAGCTCCCGGCCCGCCCAGGCGTTCTCCGGGAACCCCTCCTCGTCCGTCGCGATCACCAGGTTGGGCCGGTAACGGACCGCCTCGACACGCCCGCGCGGGCTCAGCGCGCCGATCCGCTCGACAGCGGACGTGGAGATCAAATGAATCGGGGCGAAATCGAAGAACGTGCCGTCCGGAGACGCCCCACCGAGCGTGCCCACCGTGTGCGGCACCTCCGCCTCGATCCCCTCCGCCAGCACCTGCTCCGGCACCGACCGTTCGAACTCGGCGCCCGCCGGCGGCACGTCGATCACCCGCACCTCGCGACCGAGCATCCGCGACAGCTCCACGTCACCGGGGACCCGCGCACCCTCGATCGTCAGCAGGCCACGCC
Source organism: Nonomuraea sp. NPDC049378 (assembly GCF_055586745.1). Classification (NCBI taxonomy): domain Bacteria; kingdom Bacillati; phylum Actinomycetota; class Actinomycetes; order Streptosporangiales; family Streptosporangiaceae; genus Nonomuraea; species Nonomuraea sp. NPDC049378. The sequence goes on along the minus strand of NZ_JBVJHP010000028.1, from coordinate 70,100 downwards.
AGAGCCGCGGGTTCTTCGCGCTGGCGATCTTGCCGGTGGCGACGTCGAGCACCGCCCGCACCCGGTCCCCCGCAAGGCCGCGCTCGGTCACCTCGCTCTGCCCGACCTCCTCGCCCAGCATCGACTTCACCGGATACCGCCGCAGCATCTCCACACGCATCCCCCGACCCTACGTGTGCGTGCTTCGCAGCGTGCCGGTGGTCCCCCAGAGAAGCCCCGATCTGCTTGCTTCTGCCGGTGGGGCTGCTCAGGTCGCGTTCGGGCTGCTCCCTTGAGAAGCTTTCTTGGGAACCCCCTCGGGCCGGGCGCCGCACTCCCGCTCATCCCGCCGTGAACCTCAGGCGGCGGCCGTGGCCATCTTGCGCAGGCGGGCCAGCGCGTCCCGCTCGATGCGGCGGGCGCGGTCGCGGCCGATGCCGTAACGCTCACCGACCTCCGTGAGCGTGTGCTCGCGCCCGTCGAGCAGGCCGTAGCGCCAGCGCAACATCTCGCTGGTGACGCCCTCGAGCCCGGTCAGCCACTCGTTCAGCCGCTCCCGCTCCAGGATGTCGATGGCCTGCTGCTCGGGATCCGCCCACGTCTCGTCGGCGATCATGTCGCCCAGTTCGGTCTCGTCCTCGTCGCCCACCCCGAGCTGGAGCGAGACCGGATCCGACGCCCACCGCCGCAGCTCCCGCACCCGCTCGATCGGCAGGTCGAGGATCTCGGCGAGGTCGTCGTCGGTCGGCTCGGCGTCGAACTCCGCCAGGATGTCGCGCCGCACGCGCATCAACCGGGTCATCTGCTCGCCCGCGTGCGTGGGCAGCCGCACCGGCCGCGCCTGCTCGTGGATGGCCCGCCCCACCGACTGCCTGATCCACCACGTCGCGTAGGTGGAGAACTTGTAGCCCCGCCGGTAGTCGAACTTCTCCACGGCGCGGACCAGGCCGAGGTTTCCTTCCTGCACCAGATCGATGAGCGGCATCCCCCGGCCGGAGTATTTCCTGGCCACCGCCACCACCAGGCGCAGGTTGGCCTGGATGAACTCGTCTTTCGCCCGCTGGCCGGAAATGGCCAGGCGCTCCAGCTCCTCGTCCGCCGCGTCCCCGATGCGCGGCTCCGAGCCCCCGCTGTCGAGCAACTGCTCGGCGAACAGCCCCGCCTCTATCCGCTTGGCGAGCTCCACCTCTTCCTCCGCCGTGAGCAGCGGGACCCGGCCGATCTCGGCCAGATAGGTCCCCAGCAGGTCGCGGTCGGCGACATGCTGCTCTTGCGTGCGACTCCCCGTAGGCCTTGCCATCCCCAGGCACCTCGTTCCCGCAGCTGCGTTCCCTACCGGGCCAACGTCCGGCCACAGGCAAAGATTCCCTAAAGCACTACGTCGGAGGGAGGGTTCTGGATGTCCTCCTCAAGGAGGAGGCCGCCGTGAAACACCTGGTGGACAAGGGGAACGCCAGGTCGGTAAGCGAGGTGCGCATAAGAGGGGGCGTCGAGGATGACGAGGTCCGCGCGGGCTCCGCGCCGCAACCAGCCTACGTCCGCACGCCGGAGCGCGCGTGCCCCGCCGTACGTGGCCGCCCTGATCGCCTCCAGCGGCGTCATCCGCATCTCGCGTACGGCCAGCGCCACGCAGAACGCCATCGACGACGTGAACGACGACCCCGGGTTGCAGTCGGTCGCCAGCGCCACCGTCGCTCCCGCGTCGAGCAGCCGCCGCGCGTCCGGGTACGGCGACCGCGTGGAGAACTCGGCCCCCGGCAGCAGCGTCGCCACGGTGCCGGAGGAGGCCAGCGCGTCCACGTCGGCCGGCGTGAGGTGGGTGCAGTGGTCGGCGGAGGCGGCGCCGATCTCGCAGGCGATCCGCACGCCCGGCCCCTCCGTCAGCTGGTTGGCGTGCACCCGCGCCCCGAGCCCCGCCTTCACGCCCGCCGTCAGGATCTCCCGCGTCTGGTCGCCGTCGAACGCCCCGCGCTCGCAGAACACGTCCACCCACTTCGCGTAGGGGGCGCACGCTTCGAGCATCTCCCCGGCGACGAGCCGGACGTACGCGTCGGAGTCCATGCCGGAGGGAACGACGTGCGCGCCGAGGAAGGTGGTCTCGTCGGTCAGCGCGGTGGCGATCTCCAGGCAGCGGCGCTCGTCCTCGACCGACAGGCCGTAGCCGCTCTTGATCTCCACGGTGGTCGTGCCCTGGGCGAGCATCTCGTTCACCAGGCCGAGGGCGCGGGTGGCCAGCTGGGCGTCGCCGGCCGCGCGGGTGGCGGCGACCGTGGTCCTGATGCCGCCTCCGGTGTAGGGCTCGCCGGACATGCGGGCCTGGAACTCGGCGGTCCTGTCGCCGGCGAAGACCAGGTGGGCGTGACTGTCGACGAAGCCGGGGATGACGGCCCTGCCTCCGGCGTCCACGCGCTCGTCGGCGTCGGGCGCCCGGCTCGCGGGCCCGGTCCAGGCGACCTGGCCGTCGTCGATGACGAGGGCCGCGTCGGGGATCTCCTCGCGTTCCGGGTCGCCGGTGTACAGGAGCCCGATCCCGTCGATCAGCGTCGTGCCCGTCATGGTTCCTCCTGAGTGGTCGGTCTTGGCAGGGGCGCCGATCTACGCGGTCACCGCGGGGTGGCGCGCCGGGATCCGGTCCGGGCGGTCATCGCAGGGCGCCGATCGCCTCGGCGAGCATGGCGCCGACGTCGCCGAGCCGGTGGCGCCCGTCGGTGACCACGCGCCGGCCGCCGGAGACGACCGTGTGCACGTCGGCCGCCGTGGCCGCGTACACCACGGCCTCCAGCCCGCGCGCGCCCGCCGTGCGCACGGAGTCGAGGCGTACGGACACCAGGTCGGCCCACGCGCCCGGCACGAGCAGCCCCGCGCCAGGGAAGCCGAGCGAGGTGTGCCCCGTGACGGTGGCGGCGGCGAGGAGCTCGTCGGCGCGCCAGTGGCCGCGCTGGTGGCTGGCCAGCCGCTCGTCCAGCTCGACCGCCCTGGCCTCCTCGAACAGGTCGATCACGGCGTGGCTGTCGGAGCCGAGCGTGATGGACGCCCCGCGGTCGGCCGCCGCCCTGGCCGGGCCGACGCCGTCGGCGAGGTCGCGTTCGGTGGTGGGGCACATGCAGATGTAGGAGCCCGACTGGCCGAGCAGCTCGATGTCCACGTCGGCCAGGTGGGTGGCGTGCACGGCGGTCGAGCGGGGCCCCAGCACGCCCCGCTCGTGCAGCACCTGGACGGGCGTGGCCGCGTACGTCTCGACGCACGCGGTGTTCTCCGCCCGCTGTTCCGAGACGTGCACGTGCAGGGGCGCGGCGTTACGGTGGGAGAACTCGGCCACGACCGGCATCTGCTCGGGCGGCACCGCGCGCACCGAGTGGACGGCCGCGCCGATCTCCACGTCGGGCTGCCCTTCGTACGCCGCCGCCAGCTCCTCCGCCCTGGCGTCCCAGCCTTCGGCGTCGCCGTCGGTAAAGCGCAGCTGCGTGCCGTCCAGGGGCACGCCGATGCCTCCGGACAGATAGCAGGTGTCGAGCAGCGCGATGCGCAGGCCGGCGTCGCGGGCGGCCTGGATGAGGGCGTGCCCCATCGCGTTGGGGTCGTCGTAGGGGTGACCGTCCGCGGCGTGGTGCAGGTAGTGGAACTCGCCCACGCACGTCACCCCGGCCAGCGCCATCTCGGCGTAGACGGCCCTGGCCAGGCGGAGATAGGAGTCGGGGTCGAGCTTGGCGGCCACGGTGTACATCCGCTCGCGCCAGGTCCAGAAGTCGCCCTTGCCCTCCTGGGCGCTGCCGCGCAGCGCGCGGTGGAAGGCGTGGGAGTGGGCGTTGGCCAGGCCGGGGATGGTGAGCCCCGCCAGCCGCTCGGCGGAGCCAGGCGGGCCCTGGCCGATGTGCGCGATCCTGGCGCCCTCGATCTCGATGAGCACGCCGTCGGTGACGCCGTCGGGCAGCCACGCCTGCTCGCACCAGTACACGCGGGGGGTCTCGCCCTCCGCGACCCCCTCGAAAGGCACGGCGCTCCGCTCGCCCATCAGGATCTCGACTTCGTCTCGGTCAGCGACACAGATCCTCCAGCACGTTCGCGAGTGCCACGACTCCCGCTTCGCAGTCTGCCCGTTCGGCGTGCTCATCGGGCGAGTGGGACACGCCGGTGGGGTTCCTGACGAACACCATGGCGCTCGGGACACCCGCCGTCGCCAGGATTCCCGCGTCGTGCCCGGCTCCTGTCGCCAGGATCGGCGCGGGCGTGTCGCCTCCGGCCACCCTGGCCAGCCGGTCCCGCAGTGCCACGTCGAAGTCGACGACCGGCGTCCACGACTCCTCCCGCACGTCCGCCGGGGCCTCGGCCGTCAGGTCCGCGACAAGGGCGCGTACGGCCGCCTCGCCGGCGCCGCGCGCGTCGAGCCAGGCCGAGACCAGGCCGGGGATCGCGTTGGCGTTGCCGGGCGAGACGCGGACCTTGCCCACCGTGGCCACCACGCCGTGCCGCTCCGCCAGCTCCCGCGCGGCCTGCACCATGCGGGCGAACGGCACCATAGGGTCGTCGCGGTCGGCCAGCCGGGTGGTGCCCGCGTGGTCGGCCCGGCCCCGGAAGTCGAACCGCCACCGCCCGTGCGGCCAGATCGCGTCGGCCACCCCCACCGGGCGGCCCTCCGTCACGAGGCCGCGCCCCTGCTCGACGTGGAGCTCGACGAACGTGCCGATCATGGCCAGGGTCTCGCCGTCACGCCCGATCGCGCGGGGGGTGCGCCCCGCCCGGGTCATGACGTCGGCCAGCGTGTCGCCGTCGTCGTCCTTGAGCCCGAGCGCCCGATCGGGCTCAAGGAGGCCGGTGAGCAGCCGCGACCCCATGCAGGGGACGCCGAACCTGGCGCCCTCCTCGTCGGTGAAGCAGGCGACCCCGACGGGCACGGCGGGGGTGACGCCGCGCGTTCTCAGCAGGTCGAGCGCGGCGAAGGCCGACACGACGCCCAGCGGCCCGTCGTACGCGCCGCCCTGGCGCACCGAGTCGAGGTGGCTGCCCGTTACCACGCCGGGCCGCCGCGGCGAGGGGTCGCCCCACCATGCCCACAGGTTGCCGTTGCGGTCCTCGCGCAGGTCGAGCCCCCTGCGCGTGGCCTCTCCCGCGAACCATTCGCGTAGCTCCAGGTCAGCGGGCGACCAGGCGTCTCTGACGTAGCCGCCGGTCGCCGGATCTCGTCCTACGTGCGCGAGTGGTTCAAGCATGACCCCACTCTAGTGAATGGACCCATTCAGCCCCGGGGCCGGATGGTCAGCTCGGTGAGGTGGGCGTCGGGGCCCGCGGTGACGGCGGCCAGCACCGCCCGCGCCACGCTCTCCGGGGTGAGGTAACGCTCCGGCTCGAAGTCCCCGCCCTCGAACTCGCGCACGCCGCGCTGCATGTCGGTGGCCGTACGGCCGGGGTAGACCGTGGTGACCCGCAGCTCGGGCTCCTCCAGGCGCAGCGCGTCGGCGAGGGCCTTCAACGCGAACTTGCTGGCGGAGTAGGAGCCCCAGCCGGGGTTCACCCGCTGGCCCGCGCCCGAGTTGACGCAGACGACGTGGCCGCCGGCCCGCCTGAGCGCGGGCAGGAGCAGCCTGGTCAGCTCGGCGACGGCGACGACGTTGACGTCCATGGTCCTGCGCCACACGTCGGCGGGCTGGTCGGCGATCCGGCCCAGCTCGCTGATCCCGGCGCAGTGCACGAGCACGTCGAGCCGCTCGACGTGCTCGACGTCGGCCTGCGTGACCCGTGTCAGCTCCACCGTCCACGGCCGCGCGCCGGGCAGCTCGGCCGCCGTCGCGGCGAGCGCGGCCTCGTCGCGGCCGCCGAGCAGGACGTCGTGCGTCGGGGCCAGGGCCCTGGCGACGGCCGCGCCGACGCCCCGGGAAGCGCCGGTGACCAGCGCCGTCGGTCGTTCACTCATGAGCCCAGCTTATGGACCTTGACAGGGCACGCTGGAGCCGTCGACCCGCCGCGGTTCATGGATTGGCCGAAAAAGAGGGAGATTCCAGGCGCCTTGTGTGGCAAGATGCCTCAGCTCGCGATGAGCGCGAAGACCTTCGAACACGTTTCAGGCGCCGGAGGACGTCACGGCGCCCCCGGCACCCGGGCGGGAAACCCCGCCTGACCAGAGCCATGCCGAAAGCCCGGGCCGGCCGGCGATCGGGCAGCTCGAAGTGGGCGAGTCGCCCAGAAGGAGCGAGAATCCTCATGATCATTCAGGCAGACGGCCTGCGCAAGACGTTCACCACCAGGAGCAGGAAAGGCACACAGACCGTCGAGGCCGTACGCGGTGTCGGCTTGGAGGTGAAGAAGGGCGAGATCTTCGGCGTGCTCGGCCCCAACGGCGCCGGAAAGACCACCACGATCCGCATGCTCTCCACGCTGATCGCCCCGGACGCGGGCACGGCCGTCATCGCCGGCCACGATCTGCTCAAGGAGCCCGCCGCCGTCCGCCGCAACCTCGGCTACGTGAGCCAGGCCGGCGGGGTGGAGGACACCACGAGCGCCAGGGCCCAGATCGTGATGGCCGCCAGGATCCACAACGTGGCCGATCCGAAGCGGGCCACGGCCGAGGTGCTGGAGCGCTTCGACCTGACCGAGATGGCCGACCGCCCGGGCCGTACGCTCTCCGGCGGCCAGAAGCGGCGCGTGGCCATCGCCATCGGGCTGGTGCACAGCCCGCCGCTGCTCTTCCTCGACGAGCCCACCACCGGCCTCGACCCGCAGAACCGCGCCAACCTGTGGGAGCGCATCAGGCAGTTGCGCGAGGCGGGCACGAGCGTGCTGCTCAGCACCCACTACCTCGACGAGGCCGACGCCCTGTGCGACCGGCTGATGATCGTTGACCACGGCGAGGTCGTGGCGGAGGGCACCCCCGGCGACCTCAAACGGCAGGTGTCCGGCGACGTGATCACGCTCAGGGCGGACGACCTCGGCAAGGCCGCCGACACGCTCAGGCCCCTGGCCCGCGAGGCCCGCGTCGACGAGGACGTGCTGCGCGTCTACGTCGACGACGGCGAGCACACGCTGCCCGCGCTGCTGCGGGCGCTGGAGGAGCAGGGGATCGGGCTGAGCTCGATCGCGCTCGACAGGTCCACCCTCGACGACGTCTTCCTGGCCAAGACCGGCCGCACCCTTCGTGACGCTGGAGCCGGCTCATGATCCGCCACACCGTCCTGTTCACCGGCTACGAGCTGAAGAAGTCGTTCAGCAATCCCGTCTGGCCGCTGTTCGGCATCATGCAGCCGGTGCTCTATCTGCTGATGTTCGCGCCGCTGCTCAAGACCATGACCCCGGGCGGCACCACCGTCGACGCGCTGCGCATGTTCACGCCGGCGTCGATGATGATGATCGCGGTCTTCGGTTCGTTGTTCTCCGGGTTCGGCCTGATCGCCGAGTTGCGCAACGGCTCGCTCGAGCGATACGCCGTCAGCCCCGCGTGGCGGCCGGCCATCGTGCTCGGGCGGGTGGCGAAGGACATGGTCGTGCTGGTGTGCCAGGCGATCCTGGTGCTGGTCGTGGCGACCGCGATGGGCGTGCGCATCGGGGTCGTCGAGCTGGTGCTGGTGCTGCTGCTCATGGCGGCCACCGGGTTGTTCGCCTCGGGACTGTCGCAGGGGCTGGCGCTGACCGTGCGCGACGAGAACGGCATGTCGCAGACGCTCAACCTGTTCATGCTGCCGATCATGCTGCTGGCCGGGTTGTTCGTGCCGATCTCGTTCGCGCCCGACTGGATGAAGGCGCTGGCCCCGATCAACCCGCTCTACCACGCGGTCGAGGCCGGGCGGGCGTTGTTCGCCGGGCGGCTGTCCGACTCGTCGATCCCGGTGGCGTTCGGGCTGTTCATCGTGCTGGCGGTGCTCACCACGATCTGGTCGATGCGCTCGCTACGCAGGATCGCCGGTTAGGAACGTGCCGGTCTCGTCCGTCATCCGCTCGTACTCCTCCAGCCGCGCCTGGGTGCGCAGCGGCGCCGCGTCGGCCATGGCCTCCACCAGGGCCATGGCCAGGGCGAGCGGCGCCGCGTGGGAGTCGAACACCAGCCGGTCGCCGACCGGCGCGTCCAGCACCACCTCGGCGGGGAAGTCGGGCCGGTCGCAGATCGCGGCCACCCGGTAGCCGAGCTTGTCCGCGTATTCCAGGGCGTTCATCACCTCGACCGGGTAACGCGGCAGCACCACGGCCACCAGCCACTCCGCCCCGGCGCGGCGGGCGGCGTGCAGGCCGTCGATCAGCTCCGAACCGCCGTGCGCGAGCAGGCGCACGTCGGGATGGACGCGCCGGCCGTAGTAGGCGAACGTGGTGGCCAGCCCCGCCGAGACGCGCAGGCCCAGCACCGGGAGCGGCTCGGCGGCGGCCAGGCACTCGCCCAGCTCCTTCAGCGGGAGTGACGGCAGCCGGTCGCGCACCGAGGCCAGGTTTGTGATCTCGCGGTCGATGGCCCCTTTGATGAGGCTCTCCTGCGGGCCCTCCGGCGGCCCGCCCAGCACCAGCGGGCGCAGCGCCTGCCGCAGCTCCGGATAGCCGGCGAAGCCGAGCACCATCGCGAACCTGGTCACGGACGGCTGGCTCACCCCCGCCCGCTCGGCCAGCTCCACGCTCGACAGGAAGATGGCCTCCTCCAGGTGTTCCGACAAATAGAGTGTGATCCTCCGCTGCACCGGTGAGAGCCTGCGACCGTCGAGCAACCGGTCCAGCCCGCTGTGATATGCGCCCGTCACGCCTCCTCCAACGCCGCGACCCCGGCGTCCTCATCCCACATCGGCATCAGGAGTCACTCAGGATTCGCGCATCGGGATGCGGACGCCGCGTTCCTCCGCCACCGTGACCGCCTCGTCGTAGCCCGCGTCGACGTGGCGCATGACGCCGGTGCCCGGGTCGTTCGTGAGCACCCGGTCGAGCTTCTCTCCGGCGAGCGGGGTGCCGTCGGCGACCGTTACCTGGCCGGCGTGGATCGAACGCCCGATGCCGACCCCGCCGCCGTGGTGGATGGACACCCAGGCGGCCCCCGAGGCGGTGTTGAGCATGGCGTTGAGCAGCGGCCAGTCCGCGATCGCGTCGGACCCGTCGGCCATGGACTCCGTCTCGCGGTAGGGGGAGGCCACCGACCCGCTGTCGAGGTGGTCGCGCCCGATCACGACGGGCGCCTTGAGCTCGCCGGACGCCACCATGTCGTTGAACCGCTCGCCCGCCAGGTTGCGCTCGCCGTAGCCCAGCCAGCAGATGCGCGCGGGCAGGCCCTGGAAGTGCACCTGCTCGCCGGCCTTCCTGATCCACCTGGCGAGCGCCTCGTTCTCCGGGAAGAGCTCCAGGATCGCCCGGTCGGTGGCGGCGATGTCCGCCGGGTCGCCGCTCAGCGCCGCCCACCGGAACGGGCCCTTGCCCGCGCAGAACAGCGGCCTGATGTACGCCGGCACGAACCCGGGGAAGTCGAACGCCCGCTCGTAGCCGGCCAGCCGGGCCTCGCCGCGGATGGAGTTGCCGTAGTCGAACACCTCGGCGCCGGCGTCCTTGAAGCCCACCATGGCGCTCACGTGCCGGGCCATCGAGGCCCGCGCCCGCTCGGTGAACCCGGCCGGGTCCTTGTCGCGCTCGGCCGCCATCTCCTCGAAGGCCACCCCCTCCGGGAGGTACATCAGCGGGTCGTGGGCCGAGGTCTGGTCGGTGACGATGTCGATCTCCGCGCCGCGGGCCAGCAGGTCGGGCACCGCCTCCGCGGCGTTGGCCACCACCCCGATCGACAGCGGCCTGCGGGCGTCGCGCGCCTCGTAGGCCAGCCGCAACGCCTCGTCCAGCGACTCCGCGGCCACGTCGAGGTAGCGGTGCTCGATGCGGCGGGTGACCGAGCGCGGGTCGCAGTCGACGCAGATGACCACGCCGCCGTTCATGGTGACGGCCAGCGGCTGGGCGCCGCCCATCCCGCCGAGCCCGGCCGTCAGCGTGATCGTCCCGGCCAGCGACCCGCCGAAGCGCCTGTCGGCGACCGCCGCGAACGTCTCGTACGTGCCCTGCAGGATGCCCTGCGTGCCGATGTAGATCCACGAGCCGGCGGTCATCTGCCCGTACATGGTGAGGCCGGCCGCCTCCAGCCGCCGGAACTCCTCCCAGTTCGCCCAGTCGGGCACCAGGTTGGAGTTGGCGATGAGCACCCGGGGCGCCCATTCGTGGGTGCGGAACACGCCCACGGGGCGCCCCGACTGCACCAGGAGGGTCTCGTCGCCCTCGAGCGTCGTCAGCGTCCTGACCAGCGCGTCGAACGACGGCCAGTCACGTGCGGCGCGGCCCGAGCCGCCGTAGACGACCAGCTGCTCGGGGTGCTCGGCCACCTCCGGGTCCAGGTTGTTCTGGAGCATGCGGAGCGCCGCCTCCTGCGGCCACCCCTTGGCGGTGATCGTCGTGCCTCGCGGCGCGCGCACGCTGCGGCTCATGGTGACCCTCCTGAATGAGAGCATTCATCAATGTCACCCGCAGACTACATCGGCTAGCTCACCAGGAACTGGGTGGCCGCCAGCTCGCGATAGAGGTCGTCCAGGCCGACCAGCTCGTCGTGCGTGCCGACCGCGCGCACCCCTCCGCCCTCCATGACCACGATCCGGTCGGCGTTGGTCACGGTGGACAGGCGGTGCGCGATGACGAGCACCGTGGTCTCCGCGGCCACCTCAGCGATGACCTCGCGCAGCCGCAGCTCGTTGACCGCGTCGAGCTGCGAGGTGGCCTCGTCGAGCAGCAGGAGCCTGGGCTTGCGCAGCAGCGCCCTGGCGATGGCGACGCGCTGCCGCTCGCCGCCGGACAGCAGCACCCCGCGGTGCCCGACCGCCGTCTCCAGCCCTTCGGGCAGCCTGGCCACCAGGTCGTCGAGCCGGGTGCGGGCGATCGCGCGGCGCAGCTCCTCCTCCGTGGCGTCCCTGGCGGCGAAGAGCAGGTTCTCCCGCAACGTGCCGGCCAGCACGGGGGCGTCCTGCTCGACGTAGCCCAGTGCGGCCCGCAGCTCGCCGAGCGGCCAGTCGCGGATGTCGCGGCCGCCGATCCTGATCGTGCCGCCCTGGTGGTCGTAGAAGCGTTCGAGCAGGGCGAACACCGTCGACTTCCCCGCCCCCGACGGCCCCACCAGCGCGGTCAGGCCGCCGGGCGGCACCTCGAAGGTGACCCCGTCGTGCACGATCGGCCGGTCGTCGCCGTACCGGAACACCACGCCCTCGAACGTCACCCCGACCGGCTCGACGCTGCCCTGGGCGACGCGGACCGGCTCGGTCGGCTCCGCGGGCAGCTCTTCGATCTCCTTGATCCGCTTGAGCGCGGCCAGTCCCTGCTGGAGCTGCACACCGCCCTGGACCAGCTGCCCGATCGGCGGCACGAGGTAGAACAGGTAGAGCAGGAACGCGATCAGCGACGACACCTCGAGCGTGCCGGAGGCCACCCTCGACCCGCCGACGCCCAGCACGCACAGGAACGCGATCTGCACCGCCATCCACGTCGCCACACCCGCGAGCGAGGTCCACCCGGCGACCTGCAGGCCCCTGTCACGGGCGCGGACCGCCGCCTCGCCCACCTCGGCGATCTCCCGTTCCTCCGCGCCGCTCGCCTTCACCGTCCTGTACGCCTGCAGCGCCCGGTCCAGCACGGCTCCCATCTCGCCCACGGCCTCCTGGGCGTGCGTCTGGGCCCGCTGGATCCTCGGCATGATCAGCGCGACCAGCCCGCCGATCACCACCACCACGAGCAGCGTGATCAGCAGCAGCACGCCGTCCATGGCCGCCATCATGACGATGGCCCCGACCAGCATGAACGCCGCGCTCACCGACTCGACGATGCCGTTGGTCAGCACGGCGCGCAGCAGCGTCGTGTCGCTGGTCACCCGCGACATCAGGTCTCCGGGCTTGAGCCGGTCGACGTCGGCGACCTTGAGGCGCAACATCCGGTCCACGAGCCCGCGCCTGGCGCCGAGCACGATGCCCTCGCCCGTGCGTTCCATCAGGTAGCTGCCACCGGCCGACACGACCGCGCCCACCAGCACCGCGACGGTGAGCCCTAACAGCGGTCCGGCCATCGACGTGTTCTGGCCGAACGCGTCGACGACGTACTTGGCCAGCAACGGCATCGCCAGACCCGCCACCGAGCCGATCAGGCCCAGCAGGCCGCCCAGGAACAGGACCTTTCTGTGCGGGCGAACGTAGGCGAGCAACTCCTTGACCACCGCAACCCCCTTCACGACATTTCTCGACTTTGCTCCAACGAACGGGAGCCCTCGATCGACACCGATCGCCAGAGTCAACCTAAATTGACGACCCTAGTATGTCAACTTTGGTTGACTCCTCCTTCGTGAGGAGGAGACGGCATCCGGAAGCGGCGCATTCCGACGACCTCCGAGGCGCCGACCGCACCCGGCCGGACATTCGCGGAACTGGTCGGCGCGGACTCGCTGACGGGCTTGCAGGAGATCAGTCGATGTCCGGCAGATCGGGATCGTCATGGCCGGCGTCACCGTCGTCGACCCGCCGCAGCTTGAGGTCCTCCACCCAGCCCTGCACGAACTGCCGGATCTCCACGATCCGCGCTTCGTCCACGCCGTACGCCTCGAACGCCTCAACGGTCATGCCCTCGACGCGCTCCAGCCGCATGAGCAGCTCATGAGGCGAGAAGCCGTCATGGTGCACGGCCGCGAGCCGTTCGAGGCGGCTGCTGGAACGCCTCGCGCAGCAGGTCGATCGCACACCTTTCCCCGGTCGTCATGTCCTCGACCATCAGGCGCGCCGTCCGCGGCGTGACGTCGGTGATCGATGCCCGCAGGCCCGCGTCCAGGAACGCGCCGGCGACGCCGCCCGCCACCTCGCGAAGGGATGTCTCCATGGCGGTGGCGAAGTCGAGGCCGGCGCCCGGCCGGTCGGTGAAGCCATGAGCTCTCATGGCGTAACCGCCCGCGAGCACCAGACCGTATGTCTCACACACGGGTGACACGGCCTGGAGCAAACGCCGCTGGAAGGAAGGAAGCTCCATGTTTCAGGCGTTCCACCGCCCGCGCCGCGTGGACGGCAGATCGTGCCGCCCTGAGAGGAACTCCTGGAAGGCGATCTTCGCCTTGATCACCGGCCGCCGCCAGCGTTCCTCCCGGTGGATCGCCTTGGCCATCTTGCGCGGTGACTGCCTGGTGAAGAACCAGTGGGCCCAGGGCGAGCCCGGCCGCGCCAGGCGGAACGCGCCCACCACCAGCATGGGCGGGATGAACAGCCCCGCCATCCCGGTCCAGATCTTGCCCTTGAGCAGGGTGACGACGGCCAGCGCCAGGTTGGCGATGATGAGCACGGCGGGGTTGACCGGGGTGCCGTAGTCCCAGGTGAGCGGGCGCAACCCCATGAGGAGCAGGCCGGTGACGGCGACCGCGATGAAGACGGCGTCCACCGAGGTGCGCCCCTCCTCTTCCCAGTAGACGTCGTGCAGGTGCAGGATCAGCGCGAACTCGTCCAGCACCAGCGCCGATCCGATGCCGAACACGCACGCCGCGGCCGCCGTGCCCGCGTGCGAGGCGGGCGGGACGATGAGGCCGGCGACCCCGCCGGCCATCATCAGCACGACGCCGAACACGACGTGGTGGATGTGCATCTCGCCCACGCTGACGTTGCGGAACCAGCCGATCTTCGCCCTGATCAGGCGGACGTTGATGCGCGTGGCGATGAAGGCGACGATGAGCGCGACGAAGTAGCAGAACAGCGGCAGCCGTCCTGTGGCGATGATGGTGTGCTGAAACCAGGTCCCCATGATGCTGGAAACGATGCTACGAGCCGATGAGCCCTTTATGCGCGCAACCGGCGGCCCTCAGGCCAGGAACGCGCGCAGGAGGGCCGCCGTGCCCTCCAGGTGTTCGGCCACCGCCTGCCGGGCCGCGTCGGGGTCGCCCGCCAGGATGGCGTCGACGATGGCCTGGTGCTGCACGGCGGCGTGGTCGAGGTTGACCTGGAGCATGGGGATGGCGTTGAGCAGGTCGCTGACCCGCGAGCGGGCGTCCGCGCAGGTCGTGGCGAGCAGGGGCGAGCCCGTCAGCTCGGCGATCGACAGGTGGAAGGCGGTGTCGAGCCGGCGGTAGTCGTCGAGGCCGGCCTCGTTCACGTCGGCGAGCCGGCGTACGAGCACCGCCCGCTGCTCCTCCGCCGGCCGGGACATCGCCAGCACCTGGGCCGCCCCGCACTCGACCGCCAGGCGGAACGTGAGGGCGTCCGACAGGTCGGCCATGCCCATCTCCTTGACGGCCTCGCGCAGGTGGCCGGCGTCCGGCTCGGGCGGCGCGTACGTGACGAACGCGCCGCCGTAACGGCCCCTGCGCACCTCGAGGTATCCCGCGTCGGACAGCGCCCGGATGGCCTCGCGCAGCGTCACCCTGCTGATGCCGAGCCTGACGGCCAGCTCGCGCTCGGGGGGAAGCTTGTCGCCCGGCGCGACCAGGCCGAGCTTGATGGCCTGGAGCAGGCGTTCCACGGTCTCCTCGAAGGCGTTGCCGGCCCGGACCGGGCGCAGCACCGTCATCAAACGCGCCGACTCGTCCAACGTGTCCTCAGGTCTTGACAAGGGATCCCGCCATACACATCAATGGTCTAAGACTAGCCCAATCAATGGGGACGCGTGTCAGCGCAGATCGGAGCGGCGTAGCGTGAGCGATGGAGCGAGCACCGGATACCTTTCCGTCAGCGAGCTGCGCGACGAGGTGGCGTCCGGGCGGATCGACACCGTGCTCCTCGCGATCGCCGACATGCAGGGCAGGTTGCAGGGCAAGAGGCTGTCCGCACGCTATTTCCTCGACGAGGTGCTGCACCACGGCTCCGAGGGGTGCAACTACCTGCTCGCGGTCGACGTGGACATGAACACCGTGGCCGGCTACGCGATGTCGTCCTGGGAGCGCGGCTACGGCGACTTCGTGATGAAACCCGACCTGACGACGTTGCGCCGGGTGCCGTGGCAGGAGGGCACCGTCCTGCTGATGGCCGACCTGACCTGGGAGGACGGCGGCGACGTGCCGCCCTCCCCCCGCCAGGTCCTGCGCAGGCAGCTCGCCCGGCTCTCCGAGCGGGGGCTGGCCGCGTACGTCGGCACCGAGCTGGAGTTCTGCGTCTACGACGACACCTACGAGCAGGCGTGGCAGCGCGGCTACCGCGACATGTCGCCCGCCAACCTCTACAACGTCGATTACTCGCTGCTGGGCACCGCCCGCATCGAGCCCCTCCTCCGGCGGATCAGGCGCGACATGGAGGGCGCCGGGCTCTACGTCGAGTCCGCGAAGGGCGAGTGCAACCTGGGCCAGCACGAGATCGCCTTCCGCTACGCCGAGGCGCTGAAGACCTGCGACAACCACGCCATCTACAAGAACGGCGCCAAGGAGATCGCCGCCCAGGAGGGCAGGTCGATCACCTTCATGGCCAAGCCGAACGAGCGCGAGGGCAACTCCTGTCACATCCACATCTCGCTCAGGAGCCTCGACGGCGACCCCGTCATGGCCGGGCCGGGGCCCTACGGGCTCTCGCAGCTCGGCGCCCGCTTCATCGCCGGGCAGCAGGCCTGCCTGCGCGAGCTCACCCTCCTGTACGCCCCCAACATCAACTCCTACAAGCGTTACGTGCCGGGCAGCTTCGCCCCCACGGCGATCAAGTGGGGCGTCGACAACCGCACCTGCGCGCTCAGGCTCGTCGGGCACGGGCCGTCGCTGCGGATCGAGAACCGCGTGCCGGGCGGTGACGTCAACCCGTACCTCGCGGTGGCGGGAATGGTGGCGGCCGGGCTGCACGGCATCGACAACGAGCTGCCGCTGGAGGACGCGTTCGAGGGCAACGCCTACGACTCGGGCGCGGAGACCGTTCCGCACACGCTGCGGGACGCGCTCCCCCTGTTCGAGGGGTCGAAGCTGGCCCGCGAGGCGTTCGGCGAGGAGGTCGTCGAGCATTACGCGAACAACGCGCGCGTGGAGCTGGCGGCGTTCGACGCGGCGGTGACGGACTGGGAGATGTTCCGTGGTTTCGAGCGAATGTGACGGGTGACCGATGAAGATCGTCAATCCGGCGACGGAGGACGTCGTCGCCGACGTCGAACTGGCCGACGCGGCCGAGGTCGACCGGGCGGTGGAGCGCGCCGGGAAGGCGTACGCCGCCTGGCGGCAGGTGGCGCCCGGCGATCGGGCACGGCTGCTGAGGAGGTTCGCCGACCTGGTGGGCGAGCACAGCGAGGAGCTGGCGCGGCTGGAGATGGCCAACGCCGGGCACCCGATCGGCAACTCCCGCTGGGAGGCCGGCGCCGTACGCGACGTGCTGCACTTCTACGCCGGGGCGCCCGAGCGCGACCACGGCAGGCAGATCCCGGTGCCCGGCGGCGTGGACGTCACCTTCCAGGAGCCGCTGGGCGTGGTGGGCGTCATCGTGCCGTGGAACTTCCCGATGCTGATCATGTCGTGGGGGGTGGCCCCGGCGCTGGCGGCCGGCAACACGGTGATCGTCAAGCCGGCCGAGTGGACTCCCCTGACCGCGCTGAGGCTGGCGGAGCTGGCCCTGGCCGCGGGCCTGCCCGAGGGGGTGCTCCAGGTGCTGCCCGGGGCGGGGGAGGTCGCGGGCGCCCGGCTGGTGGAGCACCCCGGCGTGGCCAAGATCGTGTTCACCGGCTCGACCGAGGTGGGCAAGGAGATCGCGGCCAAGGCGGCGGCCCAGGTCAAGCGGGTCACGCTGGAGCTAGGCGGCAAGTCCGCAAATATCATCTTCGCGGATGCCGATCTCGACAGAGCGGCACAAGCCGCCCCCTACGCGGTCTTCGACAACGCGGGACAGGACTGCTGCGCCAGGTCCCGGCTGCTCGTCCAGTCAAGCGTGTACGACGCCTTCATGGAGCGCCTCTCCGAGGCCGTGCGCGGCGTCGTCGTCGGCGACCCCCGCGACGAGAGCACCGAGATGGGCCCGCTGATCAGCGCCGAGCACCTCGACCGCGTGCGCGGCTTCGTCCAGGACGGCGCCCCCTACCTCCAGGGGTCGTGCCCCGAGGGCAAGGGCTACTGGTTCCCGCCGACCGTGCTCACCCCGGACGTCACCGACCGTGCGTTCACCGAGGAGATCTTCGGGCCGGTCGTGTCGGTGGCGCCCTTCGAGGACGAGGCGGACGCCGTACGCATCGCCAACGACACCCCGTACGGGCTGAGCGGCTCCATCTGGACCCGCGACGTCGGGCGCGCGCTCCGCGTGTCCAGAGCGGTCGAGGCGGGCGCCCTGTCGGTCAACTCCAACGCGTCGGTCCGCTACTGGACCCCGTTCGGCGGCTTCAAGCAGTCAGGGCTGGGCCGGGAACTCGGCCCCGACGCCCTGGCGGCGTTCACGGAGACCAAGAACGTCTTCATCTCCTGGGAGTGAGGCAGCACGTGAAGAGATTGCAGGATCGGGTGGCTGTGATCACCGGCGCGGGCGGCGGCATCGGGCTGGCCACCGCGCGCAGGTTCGCCGACGAGGGCGCCAAGGTGGTCTGCGCCGACCTCGACGAGGAGGCGGGCGTCAAGGCCGCGAACGAGGTCGGCGGCCTCTTCGTACGCGTCGACGTGGCCGACGAGGACGACGTCGCCCGGATGTTCCGTACGGCGTTCGACATCTACGGCAGCGTGGACATCGCCTTCAACAACGCCGGCATCTCGCCGCCCGACGACGACTCGATCCTGGAGACCGGCATCGACGCGTGGCGCCGCGTCCAGGACGTGAACCTGACCAGCGTCTACCTGTGCTGCAAGCACGCCATCCCGTACATGCGGCGGCAGGGCAGGGGCTCGATCATCAACACCGCGTCGTTCGTGGCCGTCATGGGCTCGGCGACCTCGCAGATCTCCTACACGGCGTCCAAGGGCGGGGTGCTGGCGATGTCGCGCGAGCTGGGCGTGCAGTTCGCGCGCGAGGGCATCCGGGTGAACGCGCTGTGCCCGGGCCCGGTGAACACGCCGCTGCTGCAGGAGTTGTTCGCGAAGGACCCCGAGCGGGCGCAGCGGCGCCTGGTGCACGTCCCGGTCGGGCGCTTCGCCGAGGCGTCGGAGATCGCGGCGGCGGTCGCGTTCCTGGCCAGCGACGACGCGTCGTTCATCACGGGCAGCGAGTTCCTGGTGGACGGCGGCATCTCCGGCGCCTACGTCACGCCGCTCTAGGGGGGTCATCGTGCGACGTCCCGTCATCGGGGTCACGTGTTACGTGGAGCCGGCGACGTTCACGGTCTGGCAGGACATGCCGGTCGCGCTCCTGCCGTACATGTACGTCGAGCAGGTCGTCCGGGCCGGCGGCCAGCCGGTCGTGCTCCCGCCCGCGGGGGACGCCGCGCAGGTGGTGAGCCGCCTGGACGGGCTCGTCCTGGCCGGTGGCGGCGACATCGCTCCGGCGAGGTACGGCGAGACGCCGGCGGAGCGTACCGGCTACATCCGCGAATTCCGCGACCAGGCCGAGTTCGCCGTGCTGGCCGCCGCCCTCGACGCCGGGCTGCCCTTCCTCGGCATCTGCCGGGGCCTCCAGGTGCTCAACGTCGCTCTCGGCGGCAGCCTCCACCAGCACCTGCCCGACGTGGTCGGCCACCCGGGTCACTCCCCCGCGCCCGGACGGTTCGGTCACCTGCCCATCACCCCCGTCCCCGGCACCCGCCTGGCCAAGGCGCTGGGCACGGCGCCCGTGACGGTGCCGCACTATCACCACCAGGCCGTCGACCGGCTCGCCCCCGGCCTCACCGTGACCGCGACCGCCGCCGACGGCACCGTCGAAGGGGTGGAGCTGGACTCGGGGCCGTTCACCGTGGCGGCGCAGTGGCACCCGGAGGCGGCCGAGGACCACGCCCTCTTCGAGGCCCTGGTGGCCGCCTGCTGACCGGCGAACGCGACAAGACCCCCAAATCACTACTAGGCTGGCGGGACACACCAGCAAACCGTGCGGGAGAGCACCCTGACAGCCGGTCAGGGTCCCTGAAGGAGCAAGCCCTCCCCGCGAACCTCTCAAGGCAAAGGACCGCACGGCTGACCGGGAGCATGTCTCCTCGGAAGGTGACCTCTGGAAAGCAGGCCCGCAGGGTCTCGCCGAAGGTGAAAGTCCGGCAAAACTCGGGCGAAGCTCTCAGGCATCGATGACAGAGGGGGAGGATGCTGGCATCCAATCCTGTCCTGAGGTGCGATAAATGTCCCGACCTACTCCGCTACGAGACGTGCACGAAAGCCTCGGCGCGACGCTGACCGACTTCGCGGGCTGGCTCATGCCACTCCGGTACGGGAGCGAGTCCGCGGAGCACAGGGCCGTCCGCGAGGCCGCCGGGCTGTTCGACCTCTCGCACATGGGCGAGATCTTCGTGACCGGGCCGCAGGCCGCCGCCGCCCTGGACTACGCGCTGGTCGGCAACATGTCGGCCGTGACGCCCGGACGAGCCAGGTACACCATGATCGTCAACGAGCGGGGCGGGGTGCTGGACGACCTCATCGTCTACCGGCTCGGGGACGAGGAGTTCATGGTCGTCGCGAACGCCTCGAACTACGAGAAGGTCGCCGACGAGCTGGAGAACCGCTCCAAGGCGTACGACGCCGTGGTCGACGACCGTTCGCAGCAGTACGCCCTGATCGCCGTCCAGGGACCCCGCTCCCAGGAGATCCTCGCCACGCTCACCGACGCCGACCTGGCCGGGCTCAAGTACTACGCGGGCCTGCCCGGGCTCGTCGACGGGCGGCAGGCGCTCATCGCGCGCACCGGCTACACCGGCGAGGACGGGTTCGAGCTGTTCGTGGCCGGCCAGGACGCGGTGCCGCTCTGGAACGCGCTCGTGACCGCGGGCGAGCCGTACGGGCTCAAGCCCGCCGGACTGTCCAGCCGCGACACGCTCAGGCTCGAGGCCGGCATGCCCCTGTACGGCAACGAGCTGAGCGCCGAGCTGACCCCGTTCGACGCGGGGCTGGGCAGGGTGGTGAAATTCGACAAGCCGGGCGACTTCGTCGGCAGGTCGGCGCTCGAGGCGGTCAAGGACGACCCGCCGCGGCGCCGTCTCGTCGGTCTGGTCGCCCGGGGCCGCCGGGTGCCGCGCCACGGCTACCCGGTCACCAAGGACGGCGCCGTCGTCGGCGAGGTCACCAGCGGTGCGCCCTCCCAGACCCTGGGCAAGCCCATCGCGCTGGCCTACGTGGACACCGGCGCCGACTCAGGCCTGGCTGTGGACATCCGGGGCAGCCATGAACCCATGGACCTGGCCGAGCTGCCCTTTTACAGGAGGAACAAGTGAGCAACATCCCTGACGACCTGAGCTACACCAAGGAACACGAGTGGGTTTCCGGGGTCGAGGACGGCCTCACCGTGAGCGTCGGCATCACGGCCTACGCCGCCGACGCCCTTGGTGACGTCGTCTTCGTGCAGCTCCCCGAGGTCGGTTCGGTCACCGAGCCGGGCGACTCCGTCGGCGAGGTCGAGTCGACCAAGTCGGTCAGCGAGATCTACACGCCCGTCGGCGGCGAGATCGTCGAGGTCAACCAGGCCATCGTGGACGATCCGAGCCTGGCCAACAGCGACCCGTACGGCGAGGGCTGGATGTTCCGGGTGCGCATGGAGGGCGACCCGGAGGACCTGCTCTCCGCCGAGGAGTACGCCGCGCTCACCTCGGGCGAGTCCTGACCCTGCCAGGCCTCATCGGCTGACGCCGGGGCCCGCGTCCGGGCCCCGGCACTCATGAAGGGCGCATCATCAATGGCGATCAGCGTCTTCGACCTGTTCAAGATCGGTATCGGGCCGTCGAGCTCCCACACGGGAGGCCCGATGGCAGCGGCCCACAAGTTCGCCCGCGGCCTGCATGAGGACGGCCTGCTGCCGCGCGTGGCCAGGGTGGAGGCCATCCTGTACGGCTCGCTCGGCCTGACCGGGAAGGGCCACGGCAGCGACAAGGCGGTCCTGCTGGGCCTGTCCGGCGAGAAGCCGGAACTGGTCGACGTCGACACCGTCGAAGGGCGTCTGGCCGAGATGCGCGAGTCGGGCAGCGTCCGGCTGTACGGCACGCGCGAGATCCCCTTCGTCGTCGGCCGGGACCTCGTCTTCGAGCGCAAGATCTCGCTGCCCGAGCACCCCAACGGCATGCGCTTCACCGCCTACGACGCGGCGGGCGAGCAGCTCAGGGAGAAGACCTACTTCTCGGTCGGCGGCGGCTTCGTCGTGGACGAGAAGGCCACCGGCGCCGACCGCATCAAGCCGGACGACACCGTCCTGCCCTACCCCTTCACCACCGGGGAAGAGCTGCTCAAACACTGCACGAACACCGGCCTGTCGATGTCCGCGCTCATGCTGGAGAACGAGAAGGCGTTCGGGCGCACCGAGGAGGAGGTCCGCGCGGGCCTGCTGCGCCTCTGGCAGGTCATGTCGGAGTGCGTGCGCCGGGGCATCTCGAAGGAGGGCGTCCTGCCCGGCGGGCTCAAGGTCAAGCGCCGCGCCAACCAGTTGCACCGCCGCCTGCAGTCCGAGCCGGCCGAGAAGGACCCGCTGCAGGCCATGGACTGGGTGACGTTGTTCGCGCTTGCGGTCAACGAGGAGAACGCGGCCGGCGGCCGCGTCGTCACCGCCCCCACCAACGGAGCCGCCGGCATCATCCCGGCGGTCCTGACGTACTACACCCGTTTCGTCCCCCACGCGGACGAGGACGGCGTGATCCGCTTCCTGCTCACGGCCGGCGCGATCGGCGTGCTGTTCAAGGAGAACGCCTCGATCTCGGGCGCCGAGGTGGGCTGCCAGGGCGAGGTCGGCTCCGCCTGCTCCATGGCCTCCGCGGGCCTCACGGAGGTGCTCGGAGGCACCCCGGAGCAGGTCGAGAACGCCGCCGAGATCGGCATCGAGCACAACCTGGGGCTGACCTGCGACCCGATCGGCGGGCTGGTGCAGATCCCGTGCATCGAGCGGAACGCGGTCGCCTCCAACAAGGCCATCACGGCGGCCAGGATCGCCCTGCGCGGCGACGGCCGCCACTTCGTGGCCCTGGACAAGGCGATCAAGACGATGCGCGACACCGGCCGCGACATGCTGGACAAGTACAAGGAGACCTCACGCGGCGGCCTGGCCGTCAACGTGATCGAGTGCTGACCACCATCGAGTGGTACCGTAATCGACTCGAGCTCATCGAGGACATTCTGCGCGACCCGTGCGAGGGCATCGGCAAACCTGAGCCCCTCAAGTACGCGTTGGCAGGCGCATGGTCGCGACGTATCACGGATGAGCATCACCTGGTGTATCTCGCCGAGAGCGACGAGATCGTCATCCTGCAGGCCCGCTACCACTACGGCTAGAGGGCACGTGGATGCCGATTGTCGCGTTGGTCGAAAATGCCGGGCCAATACGGAGAAATAGCAAGCTAGCAGGAAGGGCCCGATGGGCGTTCGCTTGTGCGGGCGGGGGGATTCGAACCCCCACGGTGTCTCCACCAACAAGACCTAAACCTGCCGCGTATGCCATTTCGCCACGCCCGCGTAGTCCCCGCCGAAAGCGGGCTTCGGACAGTTTAGCGCTCCGGGTGAGGACGACGCGCATCCGTGATGAACGCCGCCCGGAGAAGGGCCCGGAGAAGGGCGCGGCCCCTTTTTCGCGGGCCCGCGAACCGGCTCAGGCCAGGCCCAGCTTCTTCTTCAACGAGGCCACGTGCCCCGTCGCCTTCACGTTGTAGAGCGCCTGCTCCACCTTCCCGTCGCCGTCGATGACGAACGTCGAGCGGATGACCCCCACGATCTCCTTGCCGTACAACTTCTTGGGGCCATAGGCGGCGTACGCCTTGTGCACGACGAGGTCGGGATCGGAGAGCAGCGGGAAGGTCAGCGCGTCACGCTCGACGAACTTGGCTAGCTTTTCCGGTTTGTCCTTCGACACGCCGAGGACCACGAAACCCTCTGCGGTCAACTGGCTGAGGTTGTCACGGAAATCGCAGGCCTGCTTGGTGCAGCCGGGCGTCATCGCGGCGGGGTAGAAATAGAGGATCACCCGCTTGCCGCGGTGGTCGCCGAGGGAAACGGTGGTTCCGTCGGCGGCGGGTAGCACGAACTCGGGCGCGGCGTCGCCGGGCGCGAGCTTGGTCTCTGTCATGGGGCCCTCCTCGGTTCTTCCCGCAAACCTACCGGCCTGGCCGCCGTGCCGTACGGCCCGCCGACCTGACAGACTGATCACGACCACTACGGCCGCAGCCCGCACGGCACACGAAGCGGGGGCGGCCACGCACGGTCGAAAGGAGAAGCCATGGCTGACACCGATCCCGACGAGCTGGAGCGGCGGATCGCGCGGACGCGCGCCGAGTTGGCGCAGACGGTCGACGCCATTGCCGACCGGGTGAGCCCCAAGCGCGTCGCCGAACGCACGGTGACCGACGTCAAGAGCAGGGCGGGGCACTTCGTGGCGTCCGTGGGCGACGCGCTCGGGGTGGCGCCGCGGCCGGCCGGCTACGCCGACGATGGCGAGCGGGCGTGGGACGATGAGCGGCCCGACCTGAGTCCCGTCCTCATCGGGGTCGGGGCGGTGCTGGTCGTGGGGGCGGCCCTCGTGTTCTGGCGCCGCCGCCGGCGGCGCGCCTGACGCTCCTGTGCACCGGCCGGGCACGCCGGGCGTGCCCGGCACTCCGCAGGCCGCCCGGGCTCGCCCGGCGCGCGTGGCGCCGGAGGTCAGAGGAAGGTCTTGCCCTCGCCTCTGTACGTCGGCACCGATCCGTCCAGGGTGTCGCCGTCGACGAGGTGGAGCGTGTCGAACCGCTCGCACATCTCGCCCGCCTTGGCGTGCCTGAACCACACCCGGTCGCCGATCCGCAGGTCCTCGGCGGCCTGGCCGAGCAGCGGCGTCTGCACCTCCCCCGCGCCTTCGTCCGGGGAGAAGCGCAGCCCCGCCGGCAGGTAGGGCTGCGGCAGGCGGCTCCCGCCCGCCGCCCCCGAGGCCGGATAGCCGCCCCCGAGCACGGTGGCGATGTCCGGAGCCGGGCGGCGTACGACCGGCAGGGCGAACAGGGCCGCCGGATGGCCGGTGAAGCCGCGGTAGAAGTCGAACAACCTCGGGTGGAAGAGCCCGGATCCCGCCGTCACCTCCGTGACGGCCTTCTCGCGTACGGTGCGCTCGATGGAGCCGGTGCCGCCGCCGTTGACGAATTCGAGGTCGGCGACCCGGCGGACGGCGTTCACGACGCGGCCGCGCCTGACGATGAGCTCCCGGGCGGAGCACGCCTGCATGACTCTGATGGCGCGGGTGAGCAGGGCGTTGCCCGGAGCGTCGTCGCCGACTCCGGCGATCTGGGCCTCGTAGGCCAGCAGCCCGGCCAGGCGGAGCCCGGGGCGTTCGGCGATGGCGGCGGCCAGGTCGGCGGCATGCTCGGGCTCGCGGATCGGGGAGCGCAGGGCTCCCGCCCGGAATCTCCCGCCCAGGGCGACGTAGCCGGCGTCGATGTCGAGGCAGATCCGGAGCTCGGCCCGGGGACGCACCCCTTCCACGGCGGCCTCGATGAAGTCGAGGTGCGCGAGCGAGTCGACGGTCACGGTGATGCGCCCGGCCGCGACCGCGTCCCCGGCCAGTTCGGCGAGCGCGTGCCGGTCGGCCGTCGGGTAGGCGACGAGGACGTCCGCGCACCCGTGCCGGGCCAGCCACAGCGCCTCGGGCAGGGTGAAGGCCATGACGCCCTGGAAGCCGTCCATGGCCAGGACGCGTTCGAGCAGCAGCCGGCTGCGTACCGATTTGCTCGCCACCCGGATCGGCTTGCCCGCCGCCCGGCGGACGAGGTCGGCCGCGTTGGCCCGCATGGCCGCCAGGTCGAGGATCGCGAACGGGGGCTCGAGCGCCGCGGTGGCACGATCATAGCGCTGGCGGGCATCCATACCAGCAGCGTAACGACATATCAGGCAAATGAATATGAGCGGCTTTCATATTAGTCCTCGTCCCCGTAATGATCGGGCAAATCGGCGGCGAGGGCGCGGTTCAGGCCATGCGGCTCCCCTGTACCTCTGTCCTTGTGATGACCACGCTTCAGCAGATACTGCCCGGCGCCGCCGCCACCCCGCGGCTCACCGGACTGCGCAGGGCGAACAGGGCACTCAGGCCGGCCAGGACCCTCCCAGGGGCCGTCGTGGCGATCGCACTGACCGCGGGGCTGGGCCTGACCACGGCGGAGCTGGTGTCGGGACTGCTCGGCGCGCCGCTCGGCTGGGTGCCGGTGAACGAGGTGGTGGAGCTGGCGGGCAGGACCGCGTGGCCGAAGGTGTCCACCGCCGCCCTGGTCGTGGGCGGCGCCGGCGTGCTGATGGTGCTGCTGGCCGTCGTGCCGGGCACCTCCAGGCTGGTCGCGGTGGAGACGTCCGACCCGCTGATCGTCATCGGCATCACCCGCCCGGGCCTGCGCCGTACGCTCGCCGCCGCGGCCCAGCAGGTGGCGGGCGTGGACAAGGCCCGGGTGCGCCTGCGCAGGCGCACCATCGAGGTCACCGTCGTGACCGACGCCGAGAGCACCGGGGCGATGCTCAGGCAGGTCGGCACCGCGGTGGGCGACCGGCTCGCGGGTGTGGGCACGCTCGGCACCGGCGAGGTCGTGGTCCGGCTGCGCAGGAAGGCACTGTGATGCGGCAGTACGCCGGCAACCGGGTCGGGCTGGCCGTCGTCGGCACCGTGCTGGCCGGGCTGGGCGCGTACGCGTGGTTGCGCGGCGAGGGCCGCCTGTCCGAGCTGCCGCCCAAGGGGAAGGTCCTGCCGGCGCAGCTCCACCGGACGCTGGCCGAGGAGCCGTGGAGCATGTGGCTGCTGGCCTTCGCCCTGCTGCTCCTGTCGCTGGTCTCGCTGCGCTGGCTGCTGCTCTGCCTGGGCTGGGGCCGTCGCGGCACGCCCAACGGCACGGGCACCGCCATGTTGTTCGTCGGGCTGAAGAACGTGGAGAACCTGGGCAAGACCAAGGTGCGGGTCGGCGATGACGGCCTGCGGATCAGCGTGACCTGCCCGTCGGAGGCGGACATGGGCGCGGTGGTGGGCAAGCTCGACCAGGACATCGTGGGGCGCATCCGGCGCGAGATCCGCGACGACGAGATGTGCACGGTGGTCCGCCTGCACGTGCGCCGTTAGGCTCCGGAGCGCCGGGGGCTACTGGGTCGCGCGGCGTTTCTTCGTCACCGCGCGACCCGGGCGTCTTGATCATGATCCGCCATCACGATCTCCCTTTACTCACCCACAAGGGGCGCTCCCGATGAGCAAGAATGCCCGATCGCCTGTAAGCCCGGCGTAAGGGAACGGTCACGTCAGACCTGGGTCGTACGCACACTTCACCCTCCAGGCTGACCAAGACCCCACTATAGATACATATCTTGAGGATGTGTTCGGAAGCGTACAGGCGTGGTCGAGGCGCCACGAGAAGCTGGCCGCCGTCCTGCGGGTGGCGCCGCTCGGCGCGCTGTGCCTCATCACGGCGGTGCTGTACGCGGGACGTGAGGCGCCGGGCGGTGGCGTCAACCCCGGCGTGATCTCGTACGTGGGCTTCTCCGCGGCGCTGGTCGTGCCGCTGGTGTGGCGCGACCGGCCACGCCTGTCCTTCGCGGTCATCGCGCTGGCCAGCTTCTTCCAGTGGGTGGCCGACGTCGACCCGATGCCCGCCAACATGGCGGTGCTGATCGCCCTCTGGGGCGTGGCCTACCGGTGCTCGTTCCGCTGGGCGCTGGCGGCGCTCCTCGTGTCGGAGGTCGGGGTGCTGCTGGTCCTGGTCAACTGGCTGGTGCCCACCTTCGGCATGTTCTTCAGCGGCTCGATCCTCGTGGTGACGATCTGGCTGACCGGCCTGTACGCCAGGACGCGCAGGCACTATCTCGAAGGGCTGGAGGAGCGCGCCGAGCGGGCCGAGCGCGAGCGGGACCAGCAGGCCAGGATGGCGGCCGCCGCCGAGCGCGCCAGGATCGCCAGGGAACTGCACGACGTCGTGGCGCACAACGTCAGCGTGATGGTGGTGCAGGCCGACGGGGCGGGCTACGCCCTCGACCACGATCCCGAGCAGGCCCGCCTGGCCGTCACGACCATTTCCAGGACCGGCAGGGCCGCCCTCGCCGAGATGCGCAAGCTGGTCGGGGTCCTGCGCGAGAACGAGAGCGCGGCGACCGACTACACCCCGCAGCCCGGCCTGGACGGGTTGGAGAAGATGGTGCGCGAATCGGCCGTGCCCGCCCGGCTGCGCATCGGCGGGAGCCCCGCCGACCTGCCCGAGGGCCGGCAACTCGCGGTCTACCGCATCGTGCAGGAGGCGCTGACCAACGCGCTCAAACACGGCGGACCCGGCGTGCGGGCGGACGTGGAGATCGACTTCACCGGCCCTGACCTGCTCATACGCGTGACCGACGACGGCCGGGGCGCGGCGGCGCCCACGAGCCATGACGGGCACGGCCTGATCGGCATGCGCGAGCGCGTCGCCATGTACGGCGGCGCGGTTTCGGCCGGCCCGCTGCAGGGCGGCGGCTTCGAGGTGCTGGCCCGGTTGCCCATGGCGGAAGCGGCGTAGGAGGAGGCGGCCGGGTGATACGCGTGATGCTCGTCGACGACCAGGAGTTGCTGCGGGCCGGGTTCAGGATGGTGCTGGGGGCGCAGCCCGACATCGAGGTCGTGGCGGAGGCCGGCGACGGCGTCACCGCGCTGGAGGTCCTCGAGTCCACCGAGGTCGACGTCGTGCTCATGGACGTGCGCATGCCCCGCATGGACGGCGTCGAGGCCACCCGGCTGATCGAAGGGGCGAAGGTGCTGATCCTCACCACGTTCGACCTCGACGAGTACGCGTTCGCGGCGATCAAGGCGGGCGCGGCCGGGTTCCTGCTGAAGGATGTGCCGCCGGCCGACCTGGTCAACGCCATCAGGCTCGTGCACGCGGGCGACGCCGCGGTGTCGCCGCGCACCTTGCGCCGGATGCTGGACACGTTCGCCGCCCAGCTCCCCGGCCAGGCGCCGGCGGCGGCGGACGACCTGACGCCGCGCGAGCGCGAGGTGCTGCTCATGGTGGCGCGCGGCCTGTCCAACGGGGAGATCGCGGCCGGGCTGGAGGTCGCGGAGGCGACGGTGAAGACGCACCTGGGCCGGGTGCTGGCCAAGCTGGGCCTGCGGGATCGGGCGCAGGTGGTGGTGTACGCGTACGAGGCCGGGCTGGTGGTGCCCTCCCATCGGCCGAAAGGCTGACCGGGGTCATCCGGGGGCGCACCTGAAGTCCCTCCTCAGGGCCCATGGATCCCGGAATCTCCGCCCCTAGCGTTGGTCGCGTTGAAGCCCGCGCCCCCAGGGAGAAGGAGTGAAGGTGACGCTCACCGAACGCCGAGCCGCGACCGCTGTCGTGGCCACGGAGCTGACCAAGGTGTACGGCCAGGGCGACGCCCGGGTGCACGCCCTGCGCGAGGTGAGCGTGGCCTTCGCCACCGGGGCGTTCACCGCCATCATGGGCCCGTCGGGCTCGGGCAAGTCCACGCTGATGCACTGCCTGGCCGGTCTCGACACGGCCACGTCGGGCACCGTGCACCTCGGCGACGTGGAGCTGACCGGGCTGTCGGACCGGCAGCTCACCCTGCTGCGCCGCGAGCGGATCGGGTTCGTCTTCCAGGCGTTCAACCTGCTGCCGACGCTGACCGCGGAGCAGAACATCCGCCTGCCCCTGGAGATCGCCGCCCGCCAGGCCGATGAGGCGCTGTTCGACCGGGTCATCGAGACCGTCGGGCTGACGGACCGGCTCTCGCACCGGCCGACCGAGCTGTCCGGCGGCCAGCAGCAGCGCGTGGCCGTGGCCAGGGCGCTCATCAGCAAGCCGCAGGTGATCTTCGCCGACGAGCCGACGGGGAACCTGGACTCCCGCGGCGGCGCCGAGATCCTGTCGTTCCTGCGCACGTCGGTGCGCGAGCTGGGCCAGACCATCGTCATGGTCACGCACGACCCGGTCGCGGCGTCGTACGCCGACCGCGTGGTGTTCCTGCGCGACGGCGAGCTGGTCACCGAGATCGCCGCGCCGACGCCGCAGACCGTGCTGGACACGCTCGTGAAACTGGAGGCGTGAGGTGCTGAGGACGGCTCTGGCCGGGCTGCGCGCCCACACGCTCCGGCTGCTGCTCACGTCGCTGGCGATCATGCTGGGCGTGGGGTTCATCGCGGGCACGTTCGTGCTGAACGACACCGTCGAGGCGGGATTCGCCCAGCGGGTCACCGCCGACGCGGGCAAGGTGGACGTCGCCGTCCTGCCCGAGGGCCCCGGCTCCGTGCTGCCCGAGCGCGTGCTGGAGCGGATCCGCGCCCTCGACGGCGTGACGGAGGCGCAGGGCCTGGTCCGCGGTGCCGCGCCGCTGCTCGGCAAGGACGGCAAGACCGTCGGCGACCTCCCCACCACGGCGATCTCGATCGTCACCGGCCCGCTGGACCGCGCCGACATCGTCGCCGGCACCGGGCCCGGCACCGACGACCGGGCCGCCGTGCTCGACGAGAACACCGCCAGGGCCCAGGGCTTCCGGCTCGGCGAGACCATCACCGTGCTCGACGCCGGGAAGGCAGAGCACCGGTTCAGGCTCGTGGGCCTCCTCGACACCGGCCTCGACCAGGACCTCTCCTTCACCGGCGCGGTCGGCTTCACCACGGCCACCGCGCAGCGCATGACGGGTGCCAGGGGCTACCGCGAGATCGACGTCGCGGGCTCGGCCCCCGGGCTGAAGCAGGCCGTCACGGCGGCCGCCGGCGGCGCGTACACCGTCAAGACCGGCGACGAGCTGGCCGCCGACCTGGCCAGGGCGGCCGGGGTCGAGACACGGATGTTCGCGCTGGGCCTGCTGCTGTTCGGGGCCGTGGCCATGATGGTGGCGGCCCTGGTCATCTACAACACGTTCACCATCCTCGTCGCCCAGCGCACCAGGGAGATGGCGCTGCTGCGGTGCATCGGCGCCACGCGGGGGCAGGTGTTCGGCTCGATCCTGCTGGAGTCGGCCGTCGTGGGCGCGCTCGCCTCCGCGCTGGGGCTGCTGCTCGGATACGATCTGGCCGCGCTCACGCTGACGGTGCTGGCCGCGGTCGACGCCCCGCTGCCCACCGACGCAGCCGTCACGCTCTCACCGGTCACCACGGCGGCAGGGCTGGCCGTCGGCCTCGCGGTCACGGTGTGCGCGGCCCTGCTGCCCGCCAGGTCCGCGACCCGTGTCCCGCCGGTCGCGGCGCTGCGCAGCCAGGCCGAGGAGCAGACGTTCCGCGCGGGCCTGCCGCGCGGGCTCTTCGCCGCCTTCTTCCTGGTGGCCGGGCTCGGCACCACCGCCGTCGGCGTGTTCGTGCTCGAACCCGGCCGGGAGATCTCGCTGCTCGTCGTGATGGCCGGGGGCACGCTGACGTTCCTGGCAGTGCTGATCTTCGGCCCGGTGCTGGTCAGGCCGCTGAGCGCGCTGGTCGGCTGGATCCCCGGCAGGCTGTTCGGGGTGCCGGGCCGCCTGGCCGTCGGCAACTCGGGACGCAACCCGAAGCGGGCCGCGACCACCACGGTCGCCCTGACGATCGGGGTGACGCTCATGACGCTGATCTCGGTGGTCACCGCGTCCACCAGGCTGACGATGACGGCCAAGCTCGACGAGCAGTTCCCCACCGACTACGTGCTGATGGACCAATCCCGCGACTCCGTCGTCCCGAGGACCGTCGCCGAGAGCCTGCGGGACGCGCCGGAGCTGGCCTCCGTGGTGCAGATCCGCCAGGCCGAAGCCACGATCGGCGGCCGGCACGTGATCACCGGCACGTTCCGCGGACCCGTCGAGCCCTACGTCACCGCCGGTTCCATGGCGGGTTTCGGCGCGGGCCGGGTGGCGCTGCGGGACAGCGAGGCCGAGGGCCTGGGCGTGCGGGTCGGCGACTCGGTGCGGCTCAGGACCGCGCGGGCCGGGACGGTGCCGCTGGAGGTGGTCGCGCTGCTCGACGGGAACCAGTCGGCGCTGCCGCCGGTCACCGTGGCGGAGACCGCCTTCGACACCTACTTCGGGGCGGTGCCCGACGCGCGGGTGATGATCCGCATCGGTGACGGCGTGCCTCCCGACCGCGCGCGCGAGGTCGTCGACGCGGCCGCGGCTCCCTATCCGAGCGTGAAGGTGTCGAGCTCGACGGAGGTACGCGGCCAGTTCGACGAGACGCTGGACATGCTTCTCATGATCATCACCGGGCTGCTGGGACTGGCGATCCTGATCTCGCTGCTGGGCATCGCCAACACGCTCTCGCTGTCGGTGCACGAGCGCACCAGGGAGTCGGCGCTGCTGCGGGCGCTGGGCCTGACCCGGCGGCAACTGCGCGGGATGTTGTCGGTCGAGGCGCTGGTGCTCGGGCTGATCGGGGCGCTGGTGGGCGTCGTGCTCGGAGGCGCCTTCGGGTGGGCCGCGATCATGGCCATGCTGGACGGCGCCGTCTTCTCGGTGCCGGTCGCGCAGATCGTGCTGTTCGTGGTGCTCTCCGGCGTGGCCGCGGTGCTGGCGGCGGTCCTGCCGGCCCGCCGGGCCGCCCGGGCGTCGATCACCGGTTCCCTCGCCACCGGCTGACCCGGAGCCTTCGAGGCTCGGGCGGAACGCTGGTCACGTGCTCAGGGCAGTGGGGCTGGGTCCACCTCCCGGGGTGGCGATTTTCCACCCCGGGAGGTGGACCGGCACCCATGGAGGCAGGCCCTCGTGACCGCGAGGCTGGACAGGCCCGATCAGAGCGAGCTGATCGTGCCCGGCCAGGCGAAGGAGAGCGGGACGTGATCGAAGTGAGGGGACTGAGCATGCGGTACGGCCGCACGCTCGCCGTGGACGACCTGACCTGCACGGTGAAACCGGGGCTGGTGACCGGGTTCCTGGGACCGAACGGAGCCGGCAAGTCCACGACCATGCGGGCCGTACTCGGGCTGGAGGTCCCCTCCTCGGGTGAGGCGCTGGTGGACGGGCGACCGTACGCGTCGCTGCGCCGGCCCATGCGCACGATGGGGGCGCTGCTGAACGCCGGGGCGGTGCACGGCGGCCGCTCGGCCCGCGACCATATCGGCTGCCTCGCGCGCAGCAACGGCATCGGCCGCGCCCGTGTGACCGCCGTCCTCGACCAGGCCGGCCTGACCGACGTCGCAGGCAAGAGGATCGGCGGCTTCTCCCTCGGCATGAAGCAGCGACTGGGCATCGCGGCGGCGCTGCTCGGGGACCCGGCGGTGCTGATGTTCGACGAGCCGCTGAACGGACTGGACCCCGAGGGCATCCGCTGGCTGCGCGGCCTGCTGCGTTCGCTGGCGGACGAGGGCCGTACCGTGCTGCTGTCCAGCCATCTGATGAACGAGATGGCATTCACCGCCGACCACGTCATCGTCATCGGACGGGGCCGGCTGATCGCTGACACCGGCATGAACGCCCTGGCCGGGCATTTCGAGGGCGACGTGCTGGTCCGCACGCGTCACCCGGAGCAGCTCACCGCCATCATGCGCGGGCACGGGGCGACGGTGGTGGCCGAGGACGACGGCGCCCGGGCCGTTGCTCTGTCCGTCCATGGGCTGGACGCGGCCGAGATCGGCGCGCTGGCGCTGTCCGCGGGGATCGCGCTGGTGGAGCTGTCTCCGCGCGCCGCGTCCCTGGAGGAGGCGTTCATGCGGCTCACGGAGGACAGCACCGCGTTCAGAAGCGAGAGCGGGAGCACTCAGAAGGAGGCCGTGCGGTGATCGACGTGATCGCTTCCGAGTGGATGAAGCTCCGCACGCTCCGCTCGAACGTCTACGTGCTGGCCTGCTCGGTGGCGGCCGTCCTGGCCTGCGCCGGGATCGCGTTCATGATCGGCCGCGGGTTCGACGGCCAGACGCTGGACGAGAAGATGGCCTTCCCCGGCAACGGGGACGGCATCGGCAACGGGATCGCGGTCGCCTACTTCGTGTTCGCCGTGCTGGGCGCGCTGGCGATCACCTCGGAACACAGCACCGGAATGATCCAGACGAGCCTGGTGGCCGTGCCACGCAGGCGGGTGCTCCTGCTGGCCAAGATTCCCGGCCTGGCCGCGGTCGCGCTGGTGGCCGGCCAGGTTCTGGCGTTCGTCATGCACGCGGCCTCCATGGCGGCGCTCGGCGACCGGGCCGGGCAGCTGCTCTCCGCGAAGGGGTGACGCTGGGCACGCCGCTGTCAGATCCGGGCGTGCTCGCCTCGGTGATCGTCGCCGGGCTGTCGATGGCCGCGGTCGCCCTGATCGGGCTCGGCGTCGGGGCCGCCGTCCGCTCCACCCCCGGCGCTCTGGTCGTGCTGGCCGTGATCATCGTGGTGCTGCCGGTGGTGGCCAAGACGCTGCCCATGCCGCTGCGCGCGCAGGCCGGCTCCTTCATGATCGAGAACCTGCCGCTCCAGATCGCGGGGGTCGGCGGCGGCATCCTGCCCCCCGCCGCGGCGGCGGGGCTGCTGGTGGCGTACGTGTTCGCCGCGCTGACGGCGGGCGCCACAGTGATCACGATGGCCGGGCGCCGGATCAAGGTGCTGGCGATCGGCGCTGCCGCAGCCGTCCTGGTCTCGGCTGTGCCTGCCGCCGCGGCGAGCTCGCCGGACCCCGCATCGACGATGGCCTGGGCGGACTGCGCGGACAGGACCCTCGTCAAGGAGATGCGCTGCGCCTCGATCAAGGTGCCCGTGAACTGGGCCGAGCCGTCCGGGCGGAAGATCGACCTGACCGTCGGGCTGCTGCCGGCCACCGGCGCCCAACGCAGGATGGGCACGGTGTTCGCGATCCCCGGCGGGCCGGGCGGCTCGGGCGTTGAGGATCTGAGCAGGAACGCGGGCAGCTTCGCCGAACTGCGCGATCGTTTCGACGTGGTCAGCGTCGAGCCCCGCAACACCGTCGACAAGGGCGTGCTGTCGTTCGACTGCCTGTTCTCCGGCCCGTGGATCACCTGGCCCGACACCCGCGCCGAGTACGCCGAGCTGGGCAGGCGCAACCGGGCGGCGGCGCAGCGATGCCGCGGCGCCGACCCCGAGTTCTTCGACCACATGGATTCCGCCTCCGTTGCGCGGGACATGGAGGCGATCCGCGTCGCTCTGGGAGAGGAGAAGCTGAGCTTCATCGCCAACTCCTACGGCGGCAGACCCGGAATCGAATACTCCCGGCTGTTCCCCGGCCGGGTGCGCGCGATGGTGTTCGACGGCGCGGTCAACCCGTACGAGCACCGTGCGCAGAGCAGGCTCTCCCATGAGGAGTCCTTCGCCCGCTTCGCCGCCTGGTGCGCGGCGAACACCACCTGCGCGCTGCACGGCCAGGACGTCGGCGAGGTCTGGAGGGCGCTGGTGGCGCGGGCCGACCGTGTCCCGGTGCCGGTCAAAGGCGAATCGCCGGCGGCCGCCTACAGCGGGTTCGACATCAAGGAGGCCGCCGCCCCCAGCATCATCTCGCCAGGTCAGGAGCCCGACCTCCCCCGATGGACGGAGCTTGCGGAGGCGATCGAGCGGGCCGTCGACGGTGACGCCTCAGGGTTCGCCGACTACGTCCGGCAGGCCAGGAAAAGCCCGAAGGTGCCCTCGTCCACCGGGATGAACATGACCCACTGCCTCGACGGCATCGTCTTCCGCGACTACGAGGAGTACCGGCAGAGGCGCCGCGAAGGTGAGCGCCTGCTGCCCAACATCGCCGGGACCGAGCTCTGGCACCCGCTCGGCTGTGTCGGCTGGCCGACCCCCGTGACCAATCCGCCCGGGCCGCTGCCCGCCGAGGAACTGCCGCCCTACCTGGGTGTCGGCTCCTGGACGGACTACGGCAGGAGCGCGGACATCGTACGGCGGGTACCGGGCTCGGCGGCGGTCCAGTACCAGGGACACGGCCACGGCCTCTACAACGCCGGGAACTCCTGCATCATCGGCCACGTCAACCGCTACCTGATCAGCCTGCGCCTTCCCGCGCGGGGCACCGTGTGCCCCAAGACCGTCACCTGACGGCCGCCCGGGTCTCAGCGGGGTCTGCGGCCGGGCCACAACTCGGCCACCGTCTCCGGGTCGAGGAGCGGCCTGGCCACCACCTCGCCCGTGGCCCGGTCGATCACGATGCACCCGCCTCCCACGGCGTCCGGCAGCCTGGCCGGGTCGTCGGGGTCGAGATCCCGCACCCAGGCGACGTAACCCGCGTCGAACGCGTACACCCCCACCGGCACCGCCTCATCGAGCGGGAGCACCCCGTTGAAATACTCCTCCGCCAGCGACCTGGCCTGGTCCAGGTTCATCGCGGCCGCCCCTGCCGGTCGAGCATCAGGCAGAACACCCCGGTCACCGTCGTGTACGGCGGCTCGACGGACATGTGCCCCCGCTGCGCGTCGATCCAGATCACCTCGCCGTCGGCGTTGACCGCGTTCCAGGCGTGGGAGCCGCCGCCGGGCCAGCGCACCACGATGACGGCGCTCGCACCGTGCCCGGCGTCGAGCAACCGCCGCGCGATCAGCGGGTAGGCGTGCCGCCCCTGCCCCGCGTACTGCAGGCGATGGCCCGCCCACCGCTCGATCCTGGCCGTGCTTCCCCGCTCGCCGGTCAGCACCGGCCGGCCGATCCTGTCGTACTCGGGCAGCCGGGGCGCGGCGGTCGCGGGCTCGCCGTGCCAGGTGGACAGCACGGCGAGCGCGCAGTCGGCGGCGTTGGAGGCCCGGAACGGGTCGTCGGCGGGCCCGCCGCCGTTGATCAGCCGCACCCAGGTGCCGCGCGGGTCGGGAAAGCGGGCGCCGGGCTGCAGCGACTCGGCGAGGTCCCGCTCGACCTGCGGGTCCGGCCTGGCCAGCCCGCCCGGCACGCCGTACGGCCGGCAGTCGGCGAGCCTGGGCGGCCGCCGCGGCAGATCGAACCAGTCGAGCTCCACCGGCTCCAGGGGCTCAGCGGATGCGTCGAGGTCCCCGGGCTCCCCGAACTCTCCGAGCTCACCGAGGACCTCGGGCTTCCCCGACTCTCCGAGCTCTCCGAGCTCCCCGGACTCCCTGGACTGCGCGGGCTGCACGGGCTGCACGGGCTCGTCGAGTTGCGCGGGCTCCCCCGGATCCGTGGTGGTGGGGCCTGGTGGTTCGTGCTCCGAGGTGGCCGGGTGCGCGGGGGCGGAGCCGCCGTCAGGGGGCGCTGCACCGGCCTCGGCGGCCCGCTCGTAGTCGAGCCACCGCACCCCTTCGGCCACCACAGGGTCGTAACGCCCCTCTGGAAGGACCCACCGGACACTCGGCTTGCGCTCGCGGAACACGGCCTGCCTCCTGTCATGCTCGACGACCGATCGTAGAGGCGTCACCACGGCAGGGAGGTGCAGTCAGGCAGATTGACCGCCAGAGTTCCCCCTCTCTACCTGGGCAAACAGCGCAAACCCCGACAAGGATCAGACGACGTTCACCGTGATCGTGTGCCAGCCCGTCGCGCCGTCCGGCGCCACCGGGGCGAAGTCGTCGGTCTGGGTGTAGCCGGACGCGTCCGTCGCGCGCACCTCGATGCGGTGCTCGCCCGGCCTGGCGTCCCAGTCGATCGACCACTGCCGCCAGGTGTCCGGCCCGGGCACCTCGGCCAGCTTCGCCTGCCTCCACTGCCCGCCGTCGAACCGCACCTCCACGGCGTCCACCCCCGTGTGCTGCGCCCACGCCACCCCGGCGACCGTGTTCCGCCCCGGCTTCAGCGTGTCCGCGGCCTTGGGCACGTCGATGCGCGACTGCGTCTTGATCGGGCCCTTGGCCGCCCATCCGCGGGGCGTCCAGTACGCCTCGTCCCTGTCGAACCGGGTCACCTTGATGTCCACGACCCACTTGGTGGCCGAGACGTACCCGTACAGGCCCGGCACCACCTGGCGCACCGGGAAACCGTGGTCGACGGGGAGCACCTCGCCGTTCATCGCGACCGCGAAGAGCGCGTCGCGCCCGTCCATCACCACGTCCACCGAGGTGCCGCAGGTGAAGCCGTCCGCGGAGGTGGACAGGAGCATGTCGGCGCCGGACCGGAGCCCGGCCTGGCGCAGCACCTCGGCCATGCGCACGCCCAGCCACCGGGCGTTGCCGGCCAGCGGGCCGCCGACCTCGTTGGAGACGCAGGTGAGCGTGACGTCCGCCTCGGTGAGCGGCATCCTCAGCAGGTCCGCGTAGGTGATCTCGACGGGCCGGTCGACCATGCCGTGGATGCGCAGCGTCCAGTCGCCAGGATCGACCTGGGGGACGACGAGCGCGGTGTCGACCCGGTAGAAGTCCTTGTTGGGCGTGATGAACGGCGACAGCCCGCCGATGCGCAGGTCCGCGCCGGCCGGGATCGGCCTGGCCGGGGTCGCGGGCCTGGGCAGCGCCACCCCCGCCCGCGCGGTGTCGACCATCTGCCGCCCCCCGAGGGTCTGCCCGAGCAGGTAGGCGGCCCCGGCGGCCACCGCGCCGCCCGCCGCGCCGGTCAGCAACCGGCGGCGGTCGAACGCCGGCGGCTCCCCCGCGACCCACATGACGGCGGGCCGCTCCACGGCACCCCCGCCACCGCTCGCGGAGCCGCTCGCGGATCCGCTCGACGGACCGCTTCCAGCGCCACCCGACGGGCCGGTCGACGGGCCACTCGACGGGCCGGCTTCGCCTCCGGCCGGGGCGCCGACCTTCGCGGGTTGCAGGGGCGGTCGCGCGTCGATCCCGTGGAAGGGGTCGCCGTCGCCGGTCGCCCGGCGTACGAGCCAGGCCAGAGCACAGCCGCCCGCGCCCACGCCGGCCAGGGTCGGAAGCACGTCCAGCACCCCCGCCTCCGGCCGGGTCAGCACCGCCAGCAGCCCCACCGCACCGAACACGGCCAGCCCCGCGAAGCCGTAGGAGAGCCGGCGCAGGGCCAGCATCCCGATGAGCGGCGCGACCCCGAAGAGCACCACCACCAGCACGCCGCCGACGAGAACGGCCTTGTCGCTCTCGCCGAACGTCCTGATCGCGAATTCCTTGACCGGCGCCGGCGTCAGATCGACCGTCGCATCGCCCACGGCGAGCACGGGAGACGTCTCAGGACCGACGAACGCGGCCACGAGCTGCGCGATCCCGAGAGCCACGCCCCCGGCGACCAGCCCCAGCAAGGCCCTGGCCCAGGCGGGCACCACCGATTGCCTCTGCACGTCTCGACGGTACGCCGCCCCGTGCCCGGCGGTTCTTACACGGTGGTTACGAGCCGAGCAGCTCGCGCACGATCGGGGTCAGCGCGCGGAAGGCCCGGCCCCGGTGGCTGATCGCGTCCTTCTCGCCGGGCGACATCTCAGCGGTCGTGCGGTCCTCACCGTCGGGCACCAGGATCGGGTCGTAGCCGAACCCGTTGCTGCCGCGCGGCGTGGTGACGAGCCGCCCCGGCAGGACGCCCTCGACCACCCGCGACTCCCCCGACGGCAGAGCCAGCGCGGCGGCGCAGGCGAAGTGGGCGGTCAGCCGGTCGGCGGGCACGTCGGACAGCTGGGCCAGCAGCAGGTCGAGGTTGGCCCGGTCGTCGCCGTGCCGGCCCGACCAACGAGCGGAGAACACGCCCGGCATGCCGTTGAGCACGTCGACGCAGAGCCCCGAGTCATCGGCGACCGCGGGCAACCCGGAGCCCTGGGCGACGGCATGCGCCTTGAGCAGGGCGTTCTCCTCGAAGGTGACGCCGGTCTCGGCGACCTCGCCGATCTGGGGGAACGCCTCCAGCCCGACGATCTCGAAACCGGCCAGGATGCGGCGCAGCTCCGCGATCTTGCCGGCGTTGCGGGTGGCCAGCACGATCTTCATGACTCCAGCGCCTCCTGCTGGATGAGCGTGAGCTCATCGCAGCCCGCCACGGCCAGGTCGAGCAGCTGGTCGAGCGCCGCGCGGTCGAACGGCGCGCCCTCGGCCGTTCCCTGCACCTCGACGAAGCTGCCCTCGCCGGTCATCACGACGTTCATGTCGGTCTCGGCGGCGACGTCTTCGGTGTAGCAGAGGTCGAGCATCGGCACCGATCCGACCACGCCGACGGAGACGGCCGCGACGGAGCCGATCAGCGGGTCGCCCGGGCACATCTTGCGCCCGCGCATCCACGCCACCGCGTCGGCCAGCGCGACGTAGGCACCGGTGATGGCGGCGGTGCGGGTGCCGCCGTCGGCCTGCAGCACGTCACAGTCGAGCAGAATGGAGTTTTCCCCCAACGCTTTGTAATCGACGCACGCGCGTAGCGAACGGCCGATCAACCGCGATATCTCGTGGGTCCTGCCACCGATTTTTCCCCGAACTGATTCACGATCGTTACGAGTATTGGTCGCACGGGGCAACATGGCATATTCGGCCGTAACCCACCCCTGCCCGCTGCCGC
Source organism: Nonomuraea sp. NPDC049378 (assembly GCF_055586745.1). NCBI lineage: Bacteria > Bacillati > Actinomycetota > Actinomycetes > Streptosporangiales > Streptosporangiaceae > Nonomuraea > Nonomuraea sp. NPDC049378. The sequence goes on along the minus strand of NZ_JBVJHP010000028.1, from coordinate 30,934 downwards.
GGCGCCAGCGGGGCACGCTGTCCTGGACGGAGGCCGCGCACAACACCCTGGTGCCGCCGAATTCGACGAGCACAGATCCTTCGGCATGGGTGAGCCATTGCCTCGTGATGGTTATGGGACGTAGCTGGTCAGGGTTGCGGCCATCCTGTCGCGACATGCAGATCACCCTATCTCCGCGACACGACGCTCTTGACCAAATGTGTCCGACACATGGATCCTTACGCAATGACAACGGGGGTGTTGCGAAACCCTGACTTCCTACGGTTCCTCGGTTCTCACGTCGCCAACGAACTCGGCGCGAATATCTCGCGGGTGGCGCTACCGCTGGTTGCCGTGCTGGCATTACACGCCGGCCCCACCGAGGTCGGCGTGCTGTCGGCGTTGCAGACAACGGCGTTCCTTCTGATCGGCCTGCCCGCGGGGGTGTGGGTCGACCGGATGCGCAGGCGCCGCGTGCTCATGGCCTCCGATCTGGCCAGGTTCCTGCTGCTGGGCAGCATTCCCGTCGCGGCCGAGCTGGGGTTCCTGACGATCGAGATGATGTTCCTGGTGGCGCTGCTGGTCGGCGCGGCCCAGGTCTTCAACGACGTGGCCGACCGCACGTACCTGCCCGATCTGATCAGCACCGCGCAGCTCGGCGACGCCAACTCCAAGCTGGAGGTCGTGCGCTCCAGCGGGTCGCTGTCGGGCCCGGCCCTCGGCGGCGCGCTCGTGCAGTTGCTGGGGGCGTCCCGCACGCTGGTCGCCACCGCGCTCGGCGCGCTCGCCTCGGTGCTCCTCCTGAGCCGGATCAAGGCGCCGGACAGGCCGCCCGCCGTCACCGAGCCCACGCCGCTGATGCGCGGCATCCGCGAGGGCCTCGCGTACGTCTGGGACGACCGGCTGATGCGCACGTTCGTGATCACGTCGGCGGCCATGAACCTCTTCGTGAGCGCGGTCCTCGGCCAGTCGGTGTTGTTCCTGGCCGACGAGGTCATGCTCGCGCCCGGCCTCATCGGCGTGCTGCTCATGTCGGGCGGCATCGGCGGCCTGATGGGCGGCCTCAGCGGCGGCTGGCTGTCCAGGAGGTACGGCACCGCGCGGATGACCTGGCTGGCCGTCACCATCGGCTCGCCCTTCGGCCTGCTGTTGCCGATGACGCAGCCCGACTGGCGGGCGGTGTTCTTCGCGATCACGTCGATCGGCCTGTCGTGGAGCTCGGTCCTGCTGAACGTCGGCCAGGTCACCTACCGGCAGACCGTGACCCCCGAGCACGTCCTCGGCCGGGTCAACGCGTCGGTGCGGTTCATGACCTGGGGCATGATGCCGCTGGGCGCGCTGCTCGGCGGCCTCGTGGCCCAGCAGATCGGCGTGCGGCAGGCCCTGTGGGTGTTCATGGGGGGCAGGCTGCTGGCGTTCCTGCCGTTGCTGTTCTCGCCGCTGCCGCGCATGCGCGACTTCGGCGAGGTTCAGGCCAGGTCGTAGACGGCGCCGCTGCGGGCCAGCTCGAGCGGGCCGCCGTAGCCGCCTTCGGAGGCCTCCCTCAGCACGGTCGCCTGGTCGTTCCACGGGACGAGGTGGGTGAGCACGAGCCGGCCGACATCGGCCTTGGCGGCGTGCTCGGCCGCCTGCCGGCCGGTCAGGTGCAGGCCGGGCGGCAGCCCCGGCCGCTCGACGAACGACGCCTCGCACAGCAGCAGGTCGGCGCCAGCGGCCAGCTTCACCAGCTCGCCCGACTCGCCGGTGTCGCCGGAGTAGGCCACGGACCTGCCCCCACCGCTCACCCGGAAGCCGTACGCCTCGACCGGGTGGTTGACCAGGCCCGCGGTCAGGGTGAACGGCCCGATCTCGAACGTTCCAGGCTCCAGCGGCACGAAGTCGAAGGCTGTCTCGAGGCCGGGCTCGTCCGGCATGCCGTACGCGGCCGCCAGCCGGCGCGGCGCGTCCGCGGGCGCGTAGATCGGCACGATGGGGTACGGCGCGGCCGGCCCGTACGTGCGGACCACGTGGTAGCCGCAGACGTCGAGACAGTGGTCGGCGTGCAGATGGGTCAGGCAGATGGCGTCCACGTCGTACAGGCCGATGTGGCGCTGGAGCGCGCCGAGCGAGCCGCTGCCGAAGTCGAGCAACATCCTGAACCCGTCCGCCTCGATCAGGTAGCAGGACGCGGGACTGTCGGGGCCGGGATAGCTTCCCGAGCAGCCGACGATGGTCACCTTCATGTGGGCTCCTTCCCAGTACGACGCTCCGCGTCGCGGCTCGGCCCCTCGATCCCGGCGTCTTCCCTGGGCACGCCGGCGGCTGCGCTCCGGCCGCTGCGAAGGCCGGCCACGGATGCGGCCGAGTGGCCGTTCGAGGTGGTACCCCCCAGCGGTGCGACTTCGACCGCGTCGATCTCCGGCCCCAGGAAGCGCTGCCCGAGCCGGGCGAAGAGCAGGGAGTCGCCGGTGGCGCGGAAGCGGTGCCGGGGGGTGGCCTCGCCTCCCGCCGCCAGGCCGCGGTCGTGCAGGATCCGGTAGACGTCCTTGGCCGTCTCCTCGGCGCTGGAGACCAGCGTGACCCCGTCGCCGGCGACGTAGGAGATCGCACCGGTGAGCAGCGGGTAGTGGGTGCAGCCGAGAATGAGGGTGTCGCACCCCGCGGCCCTGATGGGCTCCAGGTAGTCGCGCACGACCTCGATGAGCTCGTCGCTCATCGTCTCCCCTCGCTCGACGTACTCCACCAGGCGCGGGGCGGCCACGCCGGTGAGCTGCACGTCGGGGGCCGCGGTGAAGGCGTCGTGATAGGCCATCGAGTCGATGGTGGCCCTCGTGGCGATCACGCCGACCCTGCCGGTGCGGGTGGCGCGCACGGCCCTCCTGGTGGCCGGCTGGATCACCTCGACGACCGGGACGTCGTAGCGCTCGCGTGCGTCGCGCAGCACGGCGGCGCTGGCGCTGTTGCACGCGATGACGAGCATCTTGACGTCGTGCTCGACGAGGTGGTCCATGACCTCCAGGGCGTAGGCGCGGACCTCCGCGATGCTCTTCGGCCCGTACGGCTGGCGGGCCGTGTCGGCCACGTACGTGATCGACTCGTAGGGCAGCTGGTCGATGATCGCGCGGGCGACCGTCAGGCCGCCGACCCCGCTGTCGAAGATCCCAATACTCGCGTCCGGCACGCCTTCGAGGGTAGGCGACCTGCCCGATCAACTCTGCGTAAGAATGCTCACAGTCGCGCGCCGCGCTCGCTCATGTGGGAAACATGGTCGTGATGTGGTGGCGCCTTGGTCGCGGCCACACGCTCATCCCCTGCCGACGCGGGCCAGCTGGCGCGACTGGGCCACGAGCCGGCCGGTCGAGTCGCGCACCTCCGCCTCCTCGTCGAACCAGCCGTCGGAGACGAGCCGGCCGCCGCAGAGCACGGTGAGCCAGCCTGGCGCGGGCAGGGCGCGCAGGTGCAGGGTGAGGTCCACGGTGGGCGCCCAGCCGCGCGCGCCCGCGGAGAACACCACGGGCGGCAGCGCGTCCACGGCCAGGGCCAGCACGTACGGGTCGGGGTCCTGGGGCTCGGCCATCCTGAAGTAGGCCCGCGACTCGGGCCTGCCGCTGGGCTCGCCCTTCAGCCAGGCGACCGTGGGCGGGTCGAAGAGCACCTCCATCTGGGCGTTCAGCATCATGCCCGACTCAGGCTTGGGGTCGGGGAGCGCGACGCAGTCGTCGATGCTCGGCATGGCGCAGGCCGGTTCGCCGGCGTAGACGGGCTCGGCGCCGTGCAGGGTGGCCGTCGTGATCGAACTCGCGATCTGCGCGACGCCGTCCTGCACGAGCGTGGCCCTGGCGAATGCAGCCGTCCTGCCCGCTTTGAGCGGCTCTATCTTGACCTGGGCGGGACCGGGGACCGGCGCCTTGAGGAACTGCGCGCTCGTGGTCACGGGGTGGTCGAACGGCGAGGCCTCCACGGCCGCACGCATGATCACGGCCAGCAGGTAGCCGCCGTTGAGCGGGCCGCCGATCCCGTATCCGGGGTCGAGGCACACGTCGTAGGTGTTGTCGTCGACCCTGATCGCCTGCGTCGCCTCGTCGAACTTCGTCATCCGCACCCACCTCGTATGGAACTTAGTTCTAGTGCTTCCACACTCTAGCGGCGTGACGGGGAGACTTACCGCTACGGAAGGGGTTCAACCGGGCACGAAGTCGTACTTCAGCGCATTGCAAGCGGCGGTCTACCAACATCAGCTACCTTCGCTGTGGTCATTAGTCCACTTTGTGAGTTGAGTGATGTCTGTGAATAATCCCCCCTCTGGCCAGGACCCTGACCGGACCACGGCATACAACTGGAACCAGGGGCAGCAGCCGGTGAACCCCCCGACGATGCCGATGTCATCGGGTGAGCCGTACCCACCGCAGCAGCCTTACGGCCAGCAGGCCCAGGGGGGCTATGGCCAGCAGCAGCCCCGGCAGGGATGGCAGCAGCAGGGGTACGGGCAGCAGCCGCAGCAACCCCAGCAGCAGTGGCAGCAGGGCGGCTGGCAACAGCAGCAACCCCAGCAGGAGCAGGGCTGGCAGCAGCAGAACCAGCACGCGCAGGGCGGCTGGCAGCAGCAGGGCCCCGAAGGCTTCGGTCCCGCCGAGCCGGCCAAGAAGGGCCCCAAGGCCTGGATCATCGCCGTCGCCGCCGCGCTCGCGGTGGTGCTGCTCGGCGGCGGCGCCGTGTGGGCCGTGGGCGCCATCGGCGGTGGCGGCACCCAGCCGCACGAGGTGCTGCCCGCCAACAGCATCGCCTACGCCAGGCTCGACCTCGACCCGGCGGCCAACCAGAAGGTGGCGCTGTTCGAGCTGGCCAGGAAGTTCACCGTCACCAAGGACACCTTCTCCGGCGAGGACCCGCGCAAGGCGCTGTTCGACACGATCACCAAGGACGGCGACTCCAAGGTCGACTTCGCCAAGGACGTCGACCCGTGGCTGGGCAGCAGGATCGGCTTCGCCGCCGTCCCGTCCGGCAATGACGAGCCCGACCTCGCCGTGGCCGTCCAAATCACGGACGAGGAGCTGGCGAAGGCCGGCATCGCCAAGCTGATGGAGGGCGACGAGTACGGCATCGCCTTCCGCGAGGACTACGCGATCATCACCGAAAAGCCGGAACTCGCCGCCAAGTACGCGCAGGCCGAAGGCAGCCTGGGCGACAACGCCGACTTCAACGACGACCTGGCCGCGCTCGGCGAGCAGGGCGTGTTGTCGTTCTGGACCCACATCGGCGGCCTCGCCGAGGCGACCGAGAAGAACATGACCCCCGAGCAGAAGGCGAGCCTCGAGCAGGTCAAGAACGCCAGGTTCGCCGGCGCGCTCCGCTTCGACAGCGCCTACGTCGAGCTGGCGGGCGTCGTCAACGGCGCCAAGGGCATGGCCCCCGAGGGCGAGCTGGCCCCGGCCAACCTGGGCGTCCTGCCCGCGAGCACGGCCGGCGCCCTGTCGATCTCCGGCCTCGACCAGGTCTTCACCAAGAACTGGGCCAACATCGAAAAGCAGGCCCTGGCCCTCGGCTCCACCCAGGCCCAGCAGATGCTCGCCCAGGCCAAGACCCGCCTGGGGCTGGACCTGCCGGGCGACCTCGCGACGCTCGTCGGCAAGAACTTCACGTTCGCGGTCGACAGCGAGGGCCTGAGCAACAACCAGTTCAAGGCCGGCGCGCGCATCGCCACCGACCCGGCCAAGGCACAGGCCATCCTGGACAAGGTCCAGCGGGCGATGGCCACCGGCGCGCAGGGCGCTCCGCAGCTCGCCAAGGTCGCCGGCGACGGCGTCTTCACCGTGGCGACGACGGACGACTACGCCAAGAAGCTGGCCGAGACGGGCACGCTGGCCGACTCGGAGACGTTCCAGACGGCGGTCGCCAACCCGGAAGAGGCCAACATGGCGCTCTTCGTCGACCTCGACAAGATCGAGAGCCTGTACCTGAACTCCATGCAGGGCGACGACAAGGCCAACGCGCAGGTGCTGAAGGCCGTCGGCATGAGCACGTCGATGACCGACAGCTCGGCGACGTTCTCGCTGCGGGTGCTGTTCAACTAGACACCGGGACAAGGAAGCCAGGCACGCGACGAGGGCGGCCGGTCAGCGAACCGGCCGCCCTCGTGCTTTCCGCAAACACTGGCGCAGCCTCCTGGGCTGTGCCGTCACAGTCCACCGGCGCTCAGGCCCAGAGCTGGCCCTCGAGGCGGTCCTCCGCCTCCTCGAGCGTGCCTTCGTACGCGCCCGTGGACAGGTATTTCCAGCCGCCGTCGGCCACCACGAAGACGATGTCGGCGCGCTCGCCCGCCTTGACCGCCTTCCTGGCCACGCCCAGCGCCGCGTGCAGCGCCGCACCGGTCGAGACCCCGGCGAAGATGCCTTCGGAGGCCAGCAGCTCGCGGGTGCGCCGCAGCGCGTCGGCCGAGCCGACCGAGAAGCGCGTGGTCAGCACGGACTCGTCGTAGAGCTCGGGGATGAAGCCCTCGTCCACGTTGCGCAGCCCGTAGACCAGCTCGCCGTAACGCGGCTCGGCGGCGACGATCTGCACATCGGGCACCTGCTCGCACAGGAACCGCCCGACCCCCATCAGCGTGCCCGTCGTGCCGAGCCCGGCCACGAAGTGCGTGACGGTGGGCAGGTCCGCCAGGATCTCCGGGCCCGTGGACTCGTAGTGGGAGCGCCAGTTGGCGGGGTTGCCGTACTGGTAGAGCATCACCCACGACGGGTTCTTCGCGGCGAGTTCCTTGGCCACGCGCACGGCCTCGTTGGAGCCGCCCGCGGCGGGTGAGGAGATGATCTCGGCGCCCCACATGCGCAGCAGCTGGCGGCGCTCCTCCGAGGTGTTCTCCGGCATCACGCAGATCAGGTTGTAGCCCTTGAGCTTGGCCGACATGGCCAGCGAGATGCCGGTGTTGCCGCTGGTGGGCTCGAGAATCGTGCAGCCGGGCGTGAGCCGCCCGTCCTTCTCGGCCTCCTGGATCATCCAGAGCGCCGGACGGTCCTTGATCGACCCGGTCGGATTGCGGTCTTCGAGCTTGGCCCAGATCCGCACGTCGGAGGCGGGTGACAACCTCGGCAGCCCCACCAGAGGCGTGCGGCCGACCGAGTCGATCAACGAGTCGAAACGCATGTCACCCACCGGCGACGGCGGGAAGCACGGTCACCGTGTCGCCGTCGGACAGCGGCGTGCCCAGGCCGCCCAGGAAACGTACGTCCTCGTCGTTGAGGTAGACGTTGACGAAACGGCGCAGCGCGCCCTGGTCGACCAGGCGGTCCTTGATGCCGGGGTGGCGCGACTCGAGATTGCTGATCAGCTCGTCGAGCGTGGCGCCCTCGGCGTCGACGGCCTTGGCGCCGTCGGTGTAGTTGCGCAGGATGGTCGGAATGCGAACCTCGATGGCCATCGCGGTCAGTCTCCTCAGGTCAGTCGTCGTCCCATCGGCAGCAACGCCGACGGCAGGATGCGGATTCCGGGGAAGTTCCACCAGGAGATCGGCTCGCCGGACCGCCGTGCCCGTCAGGGCCGTGACGGCAGCCCGCGCAGCGGATCGCTCACGGACAGTCGTAGACGACGACAGCCGCGGTGTGCGCGAAGAGGAAGCTCTGCACCTGCCGGACCATCATGGGATGAACCTTACCTCTTCCTCGGTGATGACGCCTTCGAGGATGCGGTAGGAGCGGAACTCCACCTCGGTGTCGTCCTTGGTGGAGACCAGGACGTAGTGGGCGTTCGGCTCGGAGGCGTAGGACACGTCGGTGCGCGACGGGTAGGCCTCGGTGGCGGTGTGGGAGTGGTAGATCACGACGGGCTCCTCGTCGCGCTCGTCCATCTCCTTCCAGACCCTGAACTGCTCCATCGAGTCGAAGCGGTAGAAGGTCGGCGAACGCTCGGCGTTCTCCATCGGGATGAACCGCTCGGGCACGCCGCCCCGGCCCGCGATGACACCACACGCCTCGTCGGGATGATCGGCGCGAGCATGCGCGACGATCTTGTCCGCGAGTTCCTGCGAGATCGACAGCATGCCCCGGAAGTTACCAGAGGGCCCGGACCAGGCTGTCCTGCAGGTAGGTCAGCCAGTCGTAGGTGACGTAGGCCGGGTAGCGGGGGTCGTCTTCCGACATCATCGCGATCTCGTCGTGCACCTCCTCGGTCACGTCGAGCTTGACGCCGAGCGTCAGGCGCACGTCGTTGAGCGAGCGCAACCACGCCTGGGCCTGCTCGGCCGTGAGCTCGGCGTGGCCGGGCTCGGCGGTGTCGAAGACGGTCTGCGCGTCCGCCCGCTTGCCGTCGCGCAGCGTCGCCTCGGTGTAGCGGCGGAACTCGGCGGAGTCCTTCTCGTCCTCGTACGCCGACGGGAACAACCTGGCCAGCACCGGATCGGACGGCACCGCCGTGTCACCGATGCCGAGCGCCCGCTCCAGCGGGTCGTCGCTCGTCCGCCCCGGAGAGACGATGCCGAGCATCATCGACACGAGCGAGCGCAGCAGCGAGACCTCCGCGGCCTCGAAAACCGCGATCACGCCGCCGTTCCTGCCCGGCTTGAACCCCGAACTCACCCGTGCCGCCTCACTTGACCGAATCCGGCTGGACCGTCGCCCACAGGCCGTAGGAGTGGAGAATCTGCACATCGCGTTCCATCTCTTCACGCGTGCCACTGGACACGACGGCCTTGCCCTTGTGGTGGACGTCCAGCATGAGTTTCTCGGCCTTCTCCCTGGTATAGCCGAAGACCGTTTGGAAGACATAGGTCACGTAGGACATGAGGTTGACCGGGTCGTTCCAGACGATGGTCACCCAAGGCAGATCGGGTCGGACGTCCGATGACGGACGCTCAACGGCGATTGGAGCGGTGCTACCCACATCCCCGAGTCTGCCCTATCTGAGCCGTAGTCTTCGACTCGTGACAATGACCATGAGCACTGCGTTGCTCACAGATCACTATGAGCTGACGATGCTGCAGGCGGCCCTGCGAAGCGGCGCGGCGCACCGGCGCGCCGTCTTCGAGGTGTTCGCGCGACACCTGCCGGGCGGGCGGCGTTACGGGGTTGTCGCCGGGACGGGACGTGTCCTGGACGAGCTTGAACGCTTCCGCTTCGGTGACGAAGAACTCACCTACCTGCGCGAGCACCGGGTCGTCGATGAATCCACCCTGGCGTTTCTCGCCGATTACCGGTTTTCGGGGAACATCTACGGCTATCGCGAGGGCGAACTCTACTTCCCCGCCTCCCCCATCATGATCGTGGAGGGCACCTTCGCCGAGGCCGTGCTCCTCGAGACGATCGCGCTGTCCATCCTCAACCACGACTGCGCCATCGCCTCCGCCGCCTCCCGCATGGTCAACGCCGCGGGCAAGCGCCCCCTCATCGAGATGGGCTCGCGCCGCACGCACGAAAGCGCCGCCGTGGCCTCCGCGCGGGCCGCGTACATCGCCGGGTTCGCCTCGACCTCCAACCTGATGGCCGGCCGCGTTCACGGGGTCCCCACGGCCGGCACGGCGGCGCACGCGTTCACCCTGCTGCACGACTCGGAGCGTGACGCGTTCGAGGCCCAGATCGCCTCACTCGGGCAGGAGACGACGCTGCTGGTGGACACGTACGACGTGGCCGAGGCCGTCCGCACGGCCGTCGAGCTGGCCGGGCCCAAGCTCGGAGCGGTCCGCATCGACTCCGGCGACCTGGCGGCGGCCGCGCAGGAGGTGCGCGAGCAACTGGACGCGCTCGGGGCGTTCAACACCCGCATCCTCGTCACCTCCGACCTCGACGAGTACGCCATCGCCGCCCTGGCCGCCGCCCCGGTGGACGGCTACGGCGTCGGCACCTCCCTCGTGACCGGGTCGGGCGTGCCCACGGCGGCTCTGGTGTACAAGCTGGTGGCGCGGGAGACGGCAACGGGCAGGCTGGAGGCCGTGGCCAAGCGCTCGGTGGGCAAGCCGTCGCGCGGGGGCCGCAAGGAGGCGTACCGGCTCTTCGACGAGACGGGCCACTGCGACACCGAGCTGATCACGACCGGCGGGCTCGCCCCCGAAGGCGGCATCCCCCTGCTGCACGAGCTGGTACGCGACGGCGAGGTCGTCGGCGGGGAGCCCCTGTCCGCCGCCCGCGATCGTCACGCCAGGGCCATCACCACCATCCCCCTGGACGCCCTCCACCTCGGCAGGGGCTATGCGGCGATCCCCACCGAATTCGCCTGACGTATCGTGGCCCGTATGGGCAGCGCGCTGATCATCGTCGACGTGCAGAACGACTTCTGCGAGGGCGGCAGCCTGGCCGTCACCGGCGGCTCGCAGGTGGCGGGGGCGATCACCCGTCACGTGGCCGACCACCCCTACGACCATGTGGTGGCCACCCGCGACCACCACATCTCGCCCGGCGACCACTTCTCCGACACCCCCGACTACGCCTCCACCTGGCCCGCCCACTGCGTCGCCGGCACGCCCGGCGCCGACTTCCACCAGGCCTTCGACCTGTCGGAAGTGGACGAGGTGTTCAGCAAGGGCGCCTACGCCGCGGCGTACAGCGGGTTCGAGGGCACCTCACGCGACGGGGTGCCGCTGAAGGAGTGGCTCCAGGAACGCGGGGTGCGCGAGGTCGACGTGGCGGGCATCGCCACCGACCACTGCGTGCGCGCCACCGCCCTCGACGCGCTCCGACACGGGCTGGAGGTGCGGGTGCTGCTCGACCTCACGGCGGGCGTGGCACCGGCGACCACGGAGGCGGCGCTGGCGGAGCTGAAGTCCGCCGGCGCCACCCTGCGCGGGACGCCCGTACTGGGCTGACCTGGGCCGGTCAGTTGGCGTCGGCGGGGAGCACCGTGAAGGCGTCGCCCCAGAGCGGCTTCATCGCCCGGAAGTGCCGCTGATCTAGCGTCAGCACCCTGGTCGTCTGGTAGCGCGCGGCCAGCAACGCGACGGACGCGTCCGTCAGCCCCACCGCCATGTCGCCATCGCGGTTGATCAGGTCTGCCGCCCGCTCGACGTCGTGTCGGGTCATGGGGATGAGGTCATACGTCCCCCGCCCGACCTCCCGAAGGTAGTCGAGCTCGGTGCTCCTTGGCGGCCTTGTCGACGGCGGCGAGTGCACCACTCGTGTCGAGGATGAGCATCAGTCGAGCCCGTCCCTTCCGAACCCTTGCGCCAGGACGTCGTCGACGCTTCCGGCGAAGCTCGGGTCGCCGCTGTCGAACAGCGGGAGTTTGGGACGGGGTCGTTCGCCGACGATCTCCTCGGCGAGAGCGCGTGTGACCGCCTCGCGAATGTAGTCCCCTTCGGACATCTCGTGCGCGCGGGCCGCCTCGGCGACCCGGCTCAGGACGTCCTCGGGCAGGTACAGGCTCACTTCAGGCACCTCTCCACGGTAACCCGGCACCCCTGCGGCACCGGCGATCACGAAGAGTACTCACATGGCGACGCTACGGTCATGTGTAGGTCAACGCCCGCCGGAGGCAACCTCATACGGCGAGGGAAGAATCTTCACCCGCGCGACAGATTTTCAGACCCGGGTCAGCCGCAGGGCGTCGTCGGTGTGGTCGAAGACCTCGAAGGCGTGCCGGAGACCGGTGATCGACAACACCCGCTCCATCACCCCCTGCACCCCTCCGAGCAGCAGCCTGGTCTCCCTGGCCTCGCAGCGCTGCAGGACCTCGACGAGCTCGTTCATGCCCATCGAGTCGCAGAACCAGACCGCGCTCAGATCCATGACCAGGAACGGCTTCGGGGGCAGCTCCCACACGCGCTGCAGGTGCTCTCTCAGCACCGGCAGCCCGTTGACGTCGAGCTCGCCTTCGAGTCTGATGATGACGGCGTTGCGAGAGAGGCCGGAAGTGACGATCAGCGTCGACCTGCCGGTGGCCTCAGACGACATGGGCGGAGCCCTTCTGCATATCCCAAGACAGCCAATCGTGGTTGTTGCCGCTTGAGTCGAGCTTCTAACAGGAGGTCACTGCTCTGTGTCCAAACACACAGAGTCACTCAGCGTGACCGCGCCCGCGGCGGCGCGGTCGGCACGCGCGCAGCGCAGGGGGCGGTGCGCCGCGCGCGGTGACCTCCTCAGGTCGCTCCGAAGGTGATCAGGTAGGCGAGGGCGAGGACGGAGAGGACCACGAGCAGGGCGCTCGTGCCGCTGACCACCATGATCAGGCGCGTACGCTTGAGCAGCCCGCGGATCGCGGCCAGCGTCAGCGTGATCATGGTTGCCAGCATGAAGAGGGACATGGTCCGGGAGTCGGATGACATGGGCGTGGCCACCGAGAGGTGGAGGACTAATGTGGTCATGAAGGTTTCCCTGGTGCGGAGACGCGCTCTGACAAGAAATCCGGGATCGCGGGCCACCCTTCGCTGTCGTCTCAGGGGTGCCTGCGCTCGTTTTCCGCGCGGGATGCCGCTCTGGCCTGGTACGGCTCATGGGACTCGGGTCGCGATACCACCTCCACCTCTATTCAGTAAACTTCAGCTTTCATTAACTGAATCTCTATGTGCAGAGATTTACCCACTCTCAACCCACACATTCCCCCTTGGCAGCCACGGAGCTGTGGCTAGACTGGTGCTTCCTGTGCGATCCGTTCGCGCACGTAGCCCGGTTGTGCTGCCCTAGCTGCGACTTCTTCACCGACTTCGTCACTGGGGTTTATATTCACTGAAGTTCACTTGAATGAGGCTTGGCATGAGCGGTGACGAACCCGCGCGGACCGCGCTGGCGCGCCGGCTGCGCGAGCTCCGCGACAGCCGATGGCCCGGGCTGCGGGTCACCCAGGCACAGTTGCGCGACGCGTTCGGGGTCAGCGTTCCGCTGATCTCGTCGTGGGAGTCGACCCACCTGATCAAGATCCCGCCCGTGCACCGCCTCGAGAAGTACGCCGCGTTCTTCGCCACCCGGCGATCGCTGGCCAACGGGCACGCCCGCGTGCTCCCCCTGTCGGACATGACGGCCGAGGAGCTGGCGGAGCACCGCGCCCTGCTCGACGAGCTCACCCGGCTGCGCAAGAACGCGCTGCGCTTCCAGGGGGCCGAGAGCTCCGACCCGGAGCCGGACGCCCTCCATGACGGACCGTGGCACTTCGCCGACGGCGAACCGATCACGATCATCTGCTCGCAGATCCCCCACGACGAGCGGGAGAAGATCACCTACGCGGACCCGTCGAGCCCCGACTACATCGAGCTCTACAAATACTCCGATCTTGACTCCCTGTTCGAGCTGTGGGGCCATGTCAGAGCCGCCAACCCGCACAGCCTCGTGACGCTGCGCGCGACGGAGGACCTTCGCGCCGACGACCTCACCACCCACGTGGTGCTCCTCGGCGGCGTCGACTACAACGAGGTCACCGCGTACATGCTCTCGCGGATCGAGCTCCCGGTGCGGCAGGTGCCCGACTGGGAGGGCGAGAGGGGGCCGTACTTCGAGGTCGACGAGGGCGGCGAAACGCACAGGCACTACACCGTCACCAGCGGCTCAGGCGATGGCGTGCGGCTCACAGAGGATGTCGGCTTCTTCTACCGCGGCGTCAACCCGGACAACACCAGCCACACCTTGACCATCTGCAACGGCATGCACTCGCGAGGCGTCTACGGCGTGGTGCGCGCGCTCACGGACGCGCGCTTTCGCGACCGGAACATCGCCTACCTGCGTGACCGGTTCCGCGACGCGGAGGCGTACAGCCTCCTCACGAGGGTCAGGGTGCAGGGCCGCGTCGCCGTCACACCCGACTGGACGGTCGCCTCGTACCGGCTACACGAATGGCCGGGTCCCCTCCATGGAGCATGAGAGAGCGCAAGCCGGCACGGAGCATCATCACGGCTCCCACAGGCACCTGGTCGACCTGTACCACGAGCACGCGGGGTCCGGGACCGTCGACGCGATCGTCGTACCGACGATCCGGCATCCCAGCTGGCTCGGCCACGCGATCCGCCTGGCCGTCGCACTGGACTGCCCGCTGGTGACCCTGCACAGCCGCAGGTGGAGCCGCCCGGACGAGGCGGCGGCGCTCCTGCTGCCGACCGGCGTGGACCACATCGTGATCGACGTCGACGACACGGCCCGGCTCAACCTGCCGGACTTCGCGACCTCCGCGCTGGTGAAGGGCACGCCGTTCCACCGCGCGACCGATCTCAGCGCCAAACGCAACACCGGGCTGCTCCTCTCCCGCCTGATGGGCTGGCAGCGCGTCGTCTTCCTGGACGACGACATCGTGGTCGGAGGGCACACGGAGGTCGCGGCGGCGGCGGCCCTGCTCGACGACTATGACGCCGTGGGCATGCACATCGGCGGTTACCCGGACAACTCCGTGGTGTGCCACGCGCATCGGCTCACCGGCGGCGACCAGGACTCGTTCGTGGGCGGCGGCGCCCTCGCCGTCGAGACCACCCGCAGGCCGTCGTTCTTCCCGAACATCTACAACGAGGACTGGTTCTACCTGCTGGGCGAGACGTCGCTGCGCCGGCTCGCGGTGACGGGCATGGTGACCCAGCGCCCGTACAACCCGTTCGACCGGCCCGTCCGCGCCCGTGACCAGGAGCTCGGCGACGTGCTGGCGGAGGGCGTCTACTGGCTCCTCGACGGCGACGGGGCCAGCTGGGAGGCCGCGACCCGGCCGGCGCACTGGACGAGTTTCCTGGCCAGGCGCAGGGCGTTCGTCGAGGACGTGCTGCGCCGCGTCAGGCTGCGGCCCGGCTCCACCGACCGCACCGCCATGGAGGAGTCGCTGCTGGCCGCGCTCGGCCGGCTCAAGCTGATCACCCCGGACTTCTGCGTCTCCTACCTGCGGGCATGGAAGGCGGACCGCCATCGCTGGGCCGGCCACCTGGCCGGGATCCCGCAGCTCGAATCAGACGTGGCGGACGCCATGAAGTGGGTGGTCCGGCCGGGGGCCAAGCCGCTGCGCTGGTGGGCGTCCCGGTAAACGCCTGTTGATTCAGGGGAGCGGCATCCGGGAATCTGTGGTCCGTGGGGGCCTCCGAAATTCGCAAAGCCATCCATACTGACCTTCCTGCCATGGTCCGGTCCCTCGGCCAGGAGGCCTATTTCGCCGACCGGCTGGGCAGGCAGGACACCGGCCACGGACTCCTGCTCGTCGCCTGGGACGGCCAGGAGGCGGTGGGCGACGTGTACGTCTGGCTGGCCCCGGCGGAGGAGCCCGAGTTACGCGCCCATCTACCGGGCGTGGCCCTGCTCACCCACCTGGAGGTCGTGCCCTGGCGGCGCAAGCAGGGCATCGGGACGGAGCTGCTGTGGGCGGCCGAGGACCGGCTCTCCGCCCTGGGCCACGACCGGATCGCCCTGGGCGTGGGGCTGGACAACGGGGACGCGCAGCGGCTCTACCTGCGTCTCGGATACGCCGAATGGCCGTACGGGCAGGTCGCCACGACAGAGGTCGTCTACCACCCGGACGGCCGGCGCGAGCTCCGGCCTGAGCGGTGCCGCATCATGGTCAGGCGCCTCGCCGCGTCGGACGAGCCGCCCGCCAGAGGTGGCGGGCGAAGCCCTCCCGTCAGGTGAAGACACCATCTCCACCACGACGGGAGCCGTCCCATCGGGCCGGCACGTCACCGGTCTCTGGCAGGTGCGCCTAGCGCCGCTGGGTGGCCCAGCGGCGGATGGTGGCGATGCGCTCCTGGATCTGCTCGGCGGTCGCCTGGGCGATCGGCGGGCCGCCGCAGGCGCGGCGCAGCTCGGAGTGGATGACCCCGTGCGGCTGGCCCGTGCGGTGGTTCCATGCGCCGACCAGGCCGTTGAGCTCGCGCCGCAGCTCGGCGATCTGCTCGTGCGGCGCCAGCGTCTGCCGCGGCTCGTCGGCCGGCTGCTTGCGCTTGGCGGCCTGCTGGTCGGACTGGCGCTTGCGCAGGAGCGTGGCCACCTGGTCGGGCTCGAGCAGGCCGGGCAGGCCGATGAAGTCTTCTTCCTCGGCCGAGCCGAGCTCGGCCCCCGTGCCGAACTCGCCCCCGTCGAACAACACCCGGTCGAACGTGGCCGACGTCTGCATCGTCTCGAACGGCAGCTCGTCGCCCAGGACGTCGGGGTTGTCCTTCTCGCGGTTGGCCTGTTCGAGGAGGGTGTCGTCGAGGCCGTCCTCCGGCGGCCGCTTGTTGAGGACGTGGTCGCGCTCGACCTCCATCTCGTTGGCCAGGCCCATGAGCGTGGGCACCGAGGGGAGGAAGACGGACGCGGTCTCGCCGCGCTTGCGGGCGCGGACGAACCGGCCCACGGCCTGCGCGAAGAAGAGCGGGGTCGAGGTCGAGGTGGCGTAGACGCCCACGCACAGGCGAGGGATGTCGACGCCCTCGGACACCATGCGCACGGCCACCAGCCAGCGGTCCTGGGACGCGGCGAACTGCTTGATCTTCTTCGACGCGCCGGGGTCGTCGGAGAGGACCACGGTGGCGCCCTCGCCGCTGATGTTGCGCAGGTGGCGGGCGTAGGCGCGGGCGGTCTCGTGATCGGTGGCGATGACCAGGCCGCCGGCGTCGGGGACGCCCCTGCGCACCTCGGTGAGACGGCGGTCGGCGGCCTGCATGACCTGGCGGATCCAGTCGCCCTTCGGATCGAGCGCGGCCCGCCACGCCTGGGAGAGCTGGTCCTTGGTGAGCGGGGTGCCCAGGGTCGCGGCGATCTCGTCGCCGGCCCGCGTGCGCCACTTCATCTCGCCGGAGTAGGCCAGGAAGATGACCGGGCGCACGACCCCGTCGTCGAGGGCGGGGCCGTAGCCGTAGGAGTAGTCGGCGACGCTGCGCTTGAGGCCCTCAGCGTCCTCCTCGTAGGCGACGAACGGGATGGGGTTGTCGTCGGACCTGAACGGGGTGCCGGTGAGCTGGAGCCGCCGTGCGGCGGGCTCGAACGCCTCGCGCACGCCGTCGCCCCATGACTTGGCGTCGCCCGCGTGGTGGATCTCGTCGAAGATCACCAGGGTCTTGCGCGCCTCGGTGCGCGCCCTGTGCAGCGCCGGGTGCATGGCGACCTGCGCGTAGGTCACCGCCACCCCGGTGTAGTCGCGCGACGTGGCGCCCTGGCTGTTCTTGAACTCGGGGTCGATGTTGATGCCCACCCGCCCGGCCGCGTCGGCCCACTGGCGCTTGAGGTGCTCGGTGGGCGTCACGACGGTGACCGCTCTGATCACCCCGTTGGCGAGCAGTTCGCTGGCGATGCGCAGGGCGTAGGTCGTCTTGCCCGCGCCCGGGGTCGCCACGGTGAGGAAGTCGCGCGGGTCTCGCCTGAAGTAGAGGTCGAACGCCTCCTGCTGCCACGCGCGCAGCTTGGGGGCGGTGCCCCATGCGGCTCGGTCGGGATAGGAAGGCGAAAGGTGGGACGCGGCGAAGGTGCTCACCGCATCACCTCTGGGGTTGGTGTGCTTCGCTTTCTCACAGTGACCCTAGAGTAATCGGGCCCACCGACAAGACGTGCCGTGAGCCGAGGATTCTGGCCAAGGTGATCCTCACGTGTTAGGGGGCGGGCGGGCTCTCATCCCGGCCGCAGGCTCGTCATGACCGTGTCGAGTTCCTGCCTGCGCTCGGTGCCGGCGGGCTGGAGCAGCCCGACGAGCAGGACGGCCCTGGCGCCGCGAGTGAGGAGCATCACTCGCAGGAAGGCCGGCCGGTTGACCACGTCCCGATATTCCGCCCGCAGTGCCCGGGTGTGGCCACCCGGAACCTGCCTGTCCTCGACGACGGTCACGCGGTCCCCTTTGAGCAGGAGCCTGGAGTAGAGCGCCGCCGCCTCCTTGGCGGCCTTCCCCGCGTCCTTCACCGACGGCATCGGTCTGGCCATGACGAGTGCTCCGGCGTCGTCCCTGATGACCGAGGTGAACCCGGTCACGGGCGGCACCGGCCCCTCGCGCCACCCCTGCGGCAGCGCCGCCGACACCCCCGCCCGCGAGTCGCTCAGCCGGCCCGTCTCCGCCGGCGGGGCGGTGAACCGCAGCACCACGACGGCCACCACCACGATCAGCCCCGCCCCGGCAGGCAACGCCACCAGCGCTCCCGCCCACCGGCGCCACCTCCTGCCGCCCACCCGCCCGCGCGCGCCGGGATCGGCCGGAGAGCCGTAGAGGCGGGCCGACGGCGGCAGGGGCTCGCCGGCCGGCGACTTGGCGCTCCCACGGCCGCGTCCGCCGCCGAACCCGTTGTCCTGCCCGTTGTCCGCGCCGTTCCGAAGGCCGGGGTACGTGGCCCGGCGGATCCGCGGGTTCCACGGCTCCTCGTCCTCCGGGGCAGGGCCGAGGTCCAGCGGATGGGACCGTTCCCGTCGTCTCCGCGACGGCCCGTCATCACGCTCTGGGAGGTCCCCCCAGCCCGTCTCGTACGGGACCTCGGGAGAAGCCCCCCAGCCGGTGTCGCCAGGCTCGGACGCAGACCCCCAGCCCGCCTCCTGAGCAGGATCGGGCACGGACCTCTCGTTCCGCTCCGGCGCGGGATCCGCGGGCGCGGGAGGGCGCCTGGCATCGGCGGCGGTGTCCCTGACGCTCGCGAAGGGGTTCTTGCCCCGCCGCGGCCTCCCGTCGCGGTGCGCGCCCCACACGGGCTTGCCGTCCTCAGGAGAGGTGCGGCCCTCGGGAGGGGTGCCGTCCTCGGGAGGGGTACGGCGGTGCCGGGCGCCCGTCTGCGGGGGCCAGACACGGTGATCACCCTCCATGACACCTCCTTGTCCCGCTGTCCTATCACTCCTCGCGACGAGGATCAGGCGATCCGTTGTCGTTGTGACAGGAGAGGCGGAATTCAGCGGGTGCGGCCGGCGAGCACGGTGCCGCTCAGCGCGATGGTGGCCATGAGGATCGAGATGACGACGAACCCGGTGGCGATCTCGGAGGAGGAGTGCCCGATCAGGTTGACCAGCGCGCCGCCGACGCCGATGGACAGCGCCGAGCCCAGCATGTCCGTCACCGACAGCGACGCCGAGTTGGCTCCCTGCTCGTTGACCGGCGACTGCTTCAGCGCCGTGATGCTGACCGTGGTCATGCCGAACCCCATCCCGAAGCCGGCGATGATCCACGCGGGCACGGCGATCCATCCGCTCACCCCGGGCAGGACGGCCAGCAGGCAGAGCAGGACCGCGACGGCGATGCATCCCATGCCCAGCCGGATCCGCAGGTGCGCCTGCCCTTCTTTCCTGCTCTGCAGGTAGGAGCCGGCGGACCAGCCGAGCGCCCCGGTGGTCAGCGCGACGCCCGCGCTCGACAGGTCGAAGCCCTTCACCTCCTGCAACACCAGCGGGATGAAGGAGTTGACGCCGAAGAAGGCGGCCGAGAAGAAGCCGCGCATCATCACCGTGGTGGGCAGCCCGCGCCCGAACCGCAGCGCCCGTGGAGGCAGCAGCCGGAACAGCCCGTACGACAGGGACGCCAGCCCCGCCACCGTCTCCAGGGCCCCCGTGACGGGATGCAGGTGCAGCCGGTCGACGCCGTGCAGCAGCACCCCCGCGCCGGCGGCCGCGGCGGTGGCGGCCAGCGTCATGGCCACCGGCCTCGACCTCGGCCCGCCCGACGAAGCCTCGCCCGGCGATGAGGGCTGCCGCAGCGCCGGGACGAGCATCACAAGCGCGGGCACCACCAGCGGGATGATCCCGAAGAAGACGAAGCGCCAGCCCCAGTTCTCCGCCACGAATCCGGCCACGGCCGGGCCCACCATGGCGGGCACCACCCAGGCCGCGGAGAGGGCCGCGAACGCCTTGGGCCGCGACTCCACCGGATAGACCCGGGCGATCATCACGTACAGCGCCACGATGGTGGTTCCCGCCCCCAGCCCCTGCACGGCCCGCGCCACGAGGAACATCACCGCCGACGTCGCGACCCCGGCCAGTGCCATCCCGATGACGAACAGCACCACTCCCGTCACGAACGGGACGGGGTAGCCGCGTCGGTCGGACCAGAGGCCGGCCACCACGTTGGCGAACAGGCTGGCGATCAGGAAGGCCGAGAAGCTGATCCCGTAGAGGTTGAGCGCGTCGAGCTCCTCGGCGATGGCGGGCATGGCGACGCCGACCGACATGCCTTCGAAAGCGACCAGCGTGACCACGAGGAGGATGCCGAGGGTCGCGGTACGGTAGCGCGAACCGAAGATTCGCGGCGGCTGGTATGGAGTGTCGAGTGCCTTCGGTGCTGTCACCAGCACATCGTAGTCAGCGCCGCATCGCTCACGGCGTCGCCTGCCGGTACGCCGCCCACATCTCGTGCATCCGCTTGGCCTGTCCTTGGGTGAACTCCGACATGCACCGGTCGTGGGCGTAGTCCATGAAGTTGTGCACGGGGTCAAGGCCCGCCTTCGCGCAGGAGTCGGCGCGCTCGGGGCAGCCCTTCGTCGGTTTGGCCTGGGCGGGGGTGTCGTCGATGCCGTCGCCGGGCTCCTTGCAGCCGTTCTCGAAGGTGTGGAACAGCCCGAGCCAGTGGCCGATCTCGTGGACGCCGGTGAAGCCGCGGTTGTAGTTGGTCATCGCGCCCCCGGGCAGTCCGCGCCAGTCGATGACCACGCCGTCGAGCACCGGCGCGTCGGTGTACCAGTAGGGGTAGCTGGCGAAGCCCAGCATGTGCTCGCTGAGCTGGGCGATGTAGAGGTTGAGCGTGCCGGGGCCGCCCTGGTGCAGCGCGCTCTTCATGGCCCGCTCGTGACCGACGGGGTCGCCGAACCAGGCGGCGTTCTGCCGGACCGTGATGGCGTCGAGCCGGAACTGCACGCCGGTGTCCACGCCGCCGAAGCGGCCGGCGTACGCGGAGTTGAGCACGTTGATCTGCGCTTCGACCGCCTCGTCGGAGACCTGGCGGTCAGGCCGCGCGATGACGTGCACCACGGTGGGCACGGTGATCTGAGTCGGCGGCGTGACGCCAGCCAGGCGCCGGGCGAGCTCGGACCGGACCTTGGCCACGTCTCCCGGCTGGGGCGAGCGCGGCCAGGGCTCCTCCGGCGCATGACGGCTGCAACGGGCCGCGTAGGCGGCGCCGGCCTGCACCGCCGGGGCGAACCATACCGCCAGCAGGCATGCCAACGAGGCGGCCGTCGCACGCCGAGCCATAGATCCTCCACCACGGAATGAGCCGATATGGCTACAGACCGTAGCTGTTTGGCGGAGGATTACCGCTCAGCAACACTCACTGCTTGTCGTCGCCCTCGCCGTCACCAGAGGGAAGGCCCTCGTAGATCTCTTTGCACTCCGGGCAAACGGGGTATTTCTTGGGGTCACGGCTGGGCACCCAGATTTTGCCGCACAGGGCGCGGATGGGCGTGCCCGTCACCATGCTCTCGGTGATCTTGTGTTTGTCCGCGTAGTGGGCGAAGCGCTCGTGATCGCCGTCGCCGTGCGAGGTCCGCGGCGTGGTCTCCTGCTCTGGGAGGATCTTCGTGCTGCTCACCCCACCGAGTTTATGCCCGCTCGCGACCGCGTCCTCCACCCGGCGGTACGGCCCCCGCCGCGAAGGCGAGGGCCGCCCGGTCAGCCCGCCCGGTCAGCCCACATGGACCTGCACGCCCTCGGCCTTGCGCCCGGCCTTGACGAACAGCGTCAGCAGGGCGGTCAGCACGGCGATGCCGGTGCTCACCAGGAAGGCGAGGTGCATGCCGTCCATGAAGGAGTGGTGCACGGCGTCGACGATCGGCTGCGGCACCCCGGGAGGCGCCGCGCCGAAGGCGGCCGCCTTCTCCAGCCCGATCATCTGCGCGGGCGGGATCGTCTGCGCGGCGGGGCCGAGGTAGCCGGGCAGCGTGCCGGAGATCTCGGCGGCCATGACGGCGCCCAGGATCGCGGTGCCCAGCGCGCCGCCGACCTGCATGGCCGACTGCTGGACGCCACCCGCGACACCGCTCAGCTCAAGCGGCGCGTTGCCCACGATGATCTCCGTGGCGCCCACGAAGACCGGCGACATGCCGAAGGCCAGCAGCACGAACGGGATGGCGCTCGCGAGGAACGACGCGTCGATGCTGAGCTGGGACATGAGGAACATGGCGAACGCGGTGATCAGCAGACCGGCCGCCATCGTGATCTTCGGCCCCAGCCTGCCGATCGCCATGCCCGCCAGCGGCGAGGCGACGATCATGCCGGCGCTCATCGGCAACATGCGCAGGCCGGCCTCCAGCGGGGTCAGGCCGTGCACGCCCTGGAAGAAGAAGCCCAGGAAGAACATCGCGCCGAACATCGCGAACGCCACCATCATCATCAGCACGGTGCCGATGGAGATCGAGACGTTCCTGAACAGCGACAGCGGGACCAGCGGCTGCCTGCCGATCTTCTGCGCCCTGTTCTGCCAGAGGATGAACGCGGCGATCAGCACCGCGAACGCGCCCAGGAAGGTCAGCGTCGTGCTGTCGCCCCAGCCCCAGTCGGGGGCCTTGATGATCGTCCACACC
This sequence comes from Nonomuraea sp. NPDC049378, assembly GCF_055586745.1. Lineage (NCBI taxonomy): Bacteria > Bacillati > Actinomycetota > Actinomycetes > Streptosporangiales > Streptosporangiaceae > Nonomuraea > Nonomuraea sp. NPDC049378. The sequence goes on along the minus strand of NZ_JBVJHP010000028.1, from coordinate 8,655 downwards.
AGCGAGAACATCGCGCCCGACAGCAGCAGCACGCCTAGCCAGTCGATCCGCGCCATCGTCTGCGCGCGGTTGTCCTTGATCAGGAAGACGCCCATGACGAGGGCGATGATCCCGACCGGCGCGTTGATGAAGAAGACCGACTCCCAGCTCACGTTCTCGACCAGCACACCGCCCACGATCGGCCCTGCGGCGCTGGACAGGCCGATGATGCCGCCCCAGGCTCCCATCGCCTGGTTGAGCTTCTCCCCCGGGAACGCTCCACGCAGCAGCGCCAGGGCGGCGGGCTGGAGCAGCGCGCCGAAAAGACCCTGCAGCACACGCAGGCCGATGAGCGCGCCGACGGGCGAGAGGCCGGGAATGACGCCGGCCAGTTCGGCGCTGAGACCGATGCCCACGGACGTGATCGCAAAGCCGGCAACACCGATGAGAAAGACGCGCTTGTGCCCGAACAGGTCGCCGAGCTTGCCCGCGGTGATCAGGAACACCGCCAGCGCCAGCAGATAGCCGCTGGTCACCCACTGCAGGTCCGACAGCGTCGCCTTCAGGTCGGCCTGGATGACCGGGTTGGCGATGCCCACCACCGTGCCGTCGAGCATCACCATGATGACGCCCAGGCTGACCGCCAGCAGCACCAGCCACGGATTGCCGCCGGCCCCCGTCCGGTCCGGGCCGGGCGACGACGGCGCGTTGACCGCCTTCGCTTGAGCCATGACTCCCCCTCAAATGACATATAGCCCCAGATCAGGGCATAGATATCGCAAGCCTCACTAATTTATGGCAGCCGACGACTTCAGACAACCGACTTTCACATGACGGCGTATGACTTATGGCACACTATGACAGAAAGGTTTCGAGGGAGTGACCGCTGTGGGTCTGCGTGAACGCAAGAAGGAGAAGACGCGCCTGGCGATCCTCGACGCGGCGCTCGACCTGTTCCTCGAACAAGGATACGAGTCGACCACCGTCGAGCAGATCGCGGGGGCCGTCGAGATCTCCCCCCGCACCTTCTTCCGCTACTTCACCAGCAAGGACCACCTGGTGCTGTGGTTCCACGACCACGGCGAGCAGCTCATGGTGGAGACCCTGCGCTCCCGCCCGCAGGACGAGCCGCCGTTCACGGCGCTCATGCACGCGGTGCGAGCGGTGATGAGCGACATGGAAGGCTCAACGGAGGACGAGCACCAGAGGTTCCTCAAACTCCGCCGGATCCTCGACGAGAATCCGCAGCTGATCGGCCAGTCGGTGGCCAGGAGCGCCGGCACGGAGCGCCGCCTCGCGGAGCTGGTCGCCGGGCGCAGGGGTGTGGACGCCGACACCGACCAGCTCTCCCACCTGATCGTCGCGTTCGCCATGTCGGCGATGCGCGTCGGCTTCGAGTGCCCGCGCCGCGACGGCTCGGTGCCGGAGATCACCGGCCGCATGGCAGAGACGATCGAGCTGGCCGAGCGCTCGCTGCGGCCGGGGTGGGACCTCTGAGGCGCGGGGCTCGCCGAAGGGCTCAGTTCATCGTCGGATCGTCCGGGCAGGTCGCCACGAAAGCCAGCTCGCCGTGCTGGCGCCGCAGCACGTGCCGCCAGAGCGAGCCCGGATCGGCGTGGAAGGTGTCGCCGACCTCGGAGTCGACGACGTACCAGGCGCCCTCGGCGATCTCGCTCTCCAGCTGGCCCGACGTCCACCCCGCGTACCCCGCGAAGATGCGCATCTGCGCGATCTCCCCCTGCAGGATCTCGGGCGGCGCGTCAAGGTCGACCGTCCCCAGCCTTGACACGGCCGGGGTGCCGGCGTGCAGCCTGCGCCAGCCGAGCGGCTCCTCACCGCTCGGGACCGCCGCCAGCGCGAGCGCGCTGTCGGTCTGCACCGGCCCGCCCTCGAAGAGCACCGGAGGCCCCGTGACCAGCGGATCCCACACGGGCAGCACCTGCGTCACCGAGATGTCGCTCGGCCTGTTGAGCACCACGCCCAGAGTGCCCCCGTCGTGGTCGTGTTCGAGGATCAGCACGACGCTACGCCGGAAGTTGGGGTCATCGAGGAGCGGCGTCGCCACCAACAACCCGCCGACGTAGATCGCTTCCGCCATACATCCATCATGGCGTGTATCCGGGGGCGTCCGCTCCCCTCGTGAGTCGATGTTACTTTTCGTGTCCCCTTGGGCACCTTACGTAGCAAAGATCACACTCCGGGGGGAGCGCATGCGTATCGGTACTCGTGTCGTCCTGGCCACGCTGCCCATGACCGTGGCACTGCTCCTCCCTGCCACCGCCTGGGCCTGGCCGCGGCTGGATCCGGGAGACCCGTTCACCATGACGGTCGACGACGTGGCCTGCCGCTCCGGCCGGGCGACCGTCACGCTCCGCAACGTGACCCGCCAGCTGGCAAGGTACGACCTGCGGGCCGACGGCAGGACGGTGGCGAGCGGCTCGATCCCGGCGCGCAAGACGGTCGTCAAGCAGGTCCGGGTGGGGAAGGGCAGCCGCGCCGAGATCGAGGCGTACTCGGTCGCCGAGCACAACCCCGACACGCTGATCGACTCGACCGACGTGGAGAACGACTGCCCCTGGGGCCACCACCTCGACCGCCTCCCCTTCACAGGTCCGCCCGTGGACCTCATGGCCAAGCTGGCCACGGCGGGCGGACTGGTGATCATGGGAGGCATTCTGTGGTGGTACGGCTGGATCTGGCCGCGCTCGGCCCCGTGAGCCCGGACGGCGCCCGCTAAGAGTCGGCAACGAACGCGCCGGCCCGCGCGGCGGCCAGCCCGCGCGACACCGAGCGCTCGGCGTCCCGCCGCGTCACCGGCTCCCTCGTGACCACCAGGCGGTAGTAGAGCGGGGCCGAGATCGCCCTGACCAGCTCACCGCCGTCGGTCCCCTCGGGCAGCTCTCCCCGCTTGACGGCCAGGTCAACGACGGTGGCCCACTCGTCGATGCGGCGGGTGAAGAAGGCCCGCAGCGCGTCGGCGGCCTCCTCGTCGCAGGTCCCGGCCGCGATCACCGCCTGCAGCGTGGCGCCGAGCCGCCCGTCGGTGACCGCCTCCCAGACGGACACGGCGTTGGCCAGCAGGTCACGCTCGACGTCGCCCGTGTCGGCGTGCGGCGACGACTGGTTGGCCAGCTCTTTCATGAGATCGGTCACCAGGCCGGGGGTGCTCCCCCAGCGCCGGTAGACCGTGGTCTTGCCGACGCCGGCCCTGGCCGCCACCTGATCCATGGTCAGGCCGTGGAAGCCGTGCTCGACCAGGATGTCCTGGGTGGCCTCGAGTACGGCTGCGCGTACCCTCGCGGTGCGGCCCCCCGGCCGCACGGTTCCCGCCAGACGGGAAGGTTGTTCCATCTAAACTCCTCACCGCATACCGGCATGCCCGGCTAACGGGACTCTCATCCCGTTAATGGCGCATGTTCTTACGACCCCGGCCTTTTACGGCCCGCGGCGGACCAGGTGGCCCTGCTCATCGACAGGGCCGCCGGTCTGGTCAGGCGGCGCGGGCATCTCCTTGTGGGCATGGCGTGCTCGGGCTCTCCTCATTCACGGGAGGGCTGGCGACCTCGCCGGGGTTGTGCTCGTGGCAGGTGACCCGGGGACTCGCCTCCGCCATCGCACGCCCGCCGGGCTCTCCCTGCTGACCATGTCGTTGCTGAGGGGGCATTCCGGGGTCGGGCGCGGGGCTGAACGGGGCGTTGTGGTCTGCCGGGTTCACCGCTGGCGCCATTCTAGGCCGACTCCGGCTGCCGCGCTGCTGGTGGGCGGGCACCTTTTCACGAACCGCGCGCCCGTCGACCGCCGCACGACCACCGTTCGGCAATATCGAACTCCTCTGCACTAAGGTGCGAGGTGTGGGAGAGACGATTCAATCGGTCGAGCGGGCGGCCGCGATCCTGCGGTTGCTCGCCTCGGGCCCGCGCCAGCTCGGCGTGGCCGAGCTGGCCAAGGCGCTGGGCCTGCCCAAGGGGACGCTGCACGGCATCCTGCGCACGCTGGTCCGCGTGGGGTTCGTCGAGCAGGACCGGACGACGGGGAAGTACCGGCTCGGCGCCACGCTGCTCCACCTCGGCAGCAGCTACCTCGACGTCAACGAGCTGCGCACCCGCTCGATCAACTGGGCCGACGCCCTGGCGGGGCGCAGCAGGGAGAGCGCCTGGATCGGCACCCTGCACGAGAGGCACGTCCTGGTGATCCACCACGTGTTCAGGCCGGACGACAGCATGCAGACCCTCCAGGTCGGCACCTACCTGCCGACGCACGCCAGCGCCCTCGGCAAGGTCCTGCTCGCCCACGACCCCTACGGCGAGGCGCCGGCCGCGCCGCTGCGGGCGTACACGAGGGCCACGCTCACCGATCCCAAGGCGCTGGAGGCCGAGCTCGACCAGGTCAGGACCCGCGGCTGGGCGGCCGAGACGGAGGAGCTGACGGAGGGCGAGGTGGCCATCGCCGCGCCCATCAAGGACGCGCGCGGCATCGTGGTCGGCGCCATCGGCATCCGGGGCGCCGTCGAGCGGCTGGCCCCGGACGGAGCCCTGCACATGGAGTACGTCTCGTACGTACGCGACGCCGCCCGCGCGATCACGCGCGCCCTCGCCCGCTGACTTGTCCACCCCCATGACGACCGCCTAACATTTCTCACGTCGTTCGACATTGTCGAACCCTGATCCAAGCGAGGAAGCTCGTGCCTCGACCGCACTACGTCGCAGCCATCGACCAGGGCACCACGTCCAGCCGGTGCATCGTCTTCGACGAGGCCGGCAACATCATCTCCGTCGCCCAGCGCGAACACCGCCAGATCTTCCCCAGGCCCGGCTGGGTGGAGCACGACGCGGACGAGATCTGGCAGGCCGTGCGCGGCCTGCTCGGAGAGGCCGTGAGCGGCGCCGGCATCGAGGACGCCCAGATCGCCGCGCTCGGCATCACCAACCAGCGCGAGACCACCGTGTTGTGGGACCGCGAGACCGGCCGGCCCGTCCGCAACGCGATCGTCTGGCAGGACACCCGCACCGACGCGCTGACCCGATCCCTGGCCGAGCACGAGAGCCTGTTCAAGGAGCGGGCCGGGCTGCCGCTGGCCACCTACTTCTCCGGGCCGAAGATCCGCTGGCTGCTCGACGAGACCCCCGGCCTGCGGGAGCGGGCAGAGCGCGGCGAGGTGCTGTTCGGCACGATGGACAGCTGGTTGTTGTGGAACCTCACGGGCCGCCACATCACCGACGTGACCAACGCCAGCCGTACGATGCTGATGAACATCCACACGCTGGGCTGGGACGACGAGCTGCTGGCCGCGATGGGCGTGCCGCGTGCGATGTTGCCGGAGATCCGCCCGTCCGCCGAGGTCTACGGCCGCACGGCGGGCGGCGTCCCGGTCGCCTCCGCGCTCGGCGACCAGCAGGCCGCGCTGTTCGGGCAGACGTGCTTCGCCCCCGGCGAGACCAAGAGCACCTACGGCTCCGGCAGCTTCCTGCTGATGAACACCGGTCACGAGCCGGTCGTCTCCAAGCACGGCCTGCTGACCACCGTCGGCTACCAGATCGGCTCGGGCCCGGCCACGTACGCGCTCGAAGGCGCCATCGCCGTCACCGGCTCCCTGGTGCAGTGGCTGCGCGACAACCTGGGCCTGATCTCCAGCGCGGCCGAGATCGAGACACTGGCGAGGACGGTCGACGACAACGGCGGCTGCTACTTCGTGCCGGCGTTCTCCGGGCTGTTCGCGCCCCACTGGCGCTCCGACGCGCGCGGGGTGATCGCGGGACTGACCGGGTTCGTCAACAAGGGCCACCTCGCGCGGGCCGTGCTGGAGGCCACGGCGTGGCAGACCCGCGAGGTGGTCGACGCGATGAACGCCGACTCGGGGCTCGACCTGACCACGCTGCGCGCCGACGGCGGCATGACCGCCGACAACCTGCTCATGCAGACGCTCGCCGACGTGCTGGCGGTGCCGGTCATCCGGCCGATGGTGGCCGAGACCACCGCGCTGGGCGCCGCCTACGCGGCGGGACTGGCCACCGGCTACTGGCCCGACGTCGACAGCCTGCGGGCCAACTGGCACAAGGCCGCCGAGTGGCGTCCCGCGATCGACGAAACCGTACGCGAGCGCGAATACCGCAACTGGAAGAAGGCCGTGGCGCGCACCCTCGGCTGGGTGGAGCAGGAGGAGGGGAGCAGAGCATGACACTCACGATCGGCACCGACCGCGCGGAGACCAGGCACGAGCTGGCCGGCACCGCATACGACCTGCTCGTGATCGGCGGCGGCATCCTCGGCACGTCGGTGACCTGGATGGCCGCGCAGGCGGGACTGCGGGTGGCGATGGTCGACGCGGGCGACTTCGCCGGCGCCACCTCCAGTGCCTCCTCCAAGCTCGTCCACGGCGGCCTGCGCTACCTGCAGACCGGCAACGTGCGGCTGGTCGCGGAGAACCACCGCGAGCGGCGCGCCCTGGCCGCCGACATCGCACCCCACCTGGTCAAGCCGCTGACGTTCGTGGTGCCGATCTACAAGGGCGGCCCGCACGGCGCCGCCAAGCTCGGCGCGGGAGTGTTCCTCTACTCCGCGCTGTCGGTGTTCGGCGACGGCATGGGCCGGGTGATCACGCCGCAGCAGGCCATGGCCAGGGTGCCCGCCCTGCGCTCCGACGGCCTGCGGGCCGCCGCCGTCTACGGCGACCACCAGATGAACGACAGCCGGGTCGCGGTCATGACCGTGCGGGCCGCGGTGGACGCGGGCGCGGTCGTGCTCAACCACGCCGAGGTCGTCGGGCTGCGCCAGACGGGCGGCACCGTGACGGGCGCCGACCTGCGCGACCGGCTCGACGGGACCGAGTTCGGCGTGTCGGCCAGGCTCGTGCTGAACGCCACCGGGCCGTGGGTCGACCACCTGCGCCGCATGGAAGACCCCTCAGCGGCGCCCAGCATCCGGCTGTCCAAGGGCGCTCACCTGGTGCTGCGCAGGCAGGAGCCGTGGAAGGCCGCGCTGACCACGCCCATCGACAAATACCGCGTGTCGTTCGCCATCCCGTGGGAGGACCACCTGCTCCTCGGCACCACGGACGAGGCGTACGAAGGCGACCCGGCCGCGGTGCGGGCCACCGAGGCCGACATCGCGCAGATCCTCGACGAGGCGGGCCACTCCGTACGCGACTCCCAGCTCAGGCGCGAGGACATCACCTACGCCTTCGCCGGGCTCCGGGTGCTGCCCGGCGGCCCCGGGCAGGTCGCGGCGGCCAAGCGGGAGACCGTGGTGACCAGCGGCTCGGGCGGCATGCTCTCCGTCGCCGGCGGCAAGTGGACCACCTACCGGCACATCGGCAGGCACGTGCTCGACACGCTCGCCCGCCTGCCTGGGCAGCCGCTGGGCGACGATCTCGCCGACATCCTGCCGGCCGTGCCGCTGCCGGGGCTGGCCAGTCCCGACGCGGTGGCCATGCGGCTGTGGACCGACCGCGACCCGGGCACGCGCATGGACCCGCTGGTGGCCAGGCACCTGGCCACGCACTACGGGTCGATCGCGTTCGACCTGGCGCGGCTCATCCGCGAGGACCCGGCGCTCGGCGAGCGCATCCACCCCGACGGGCCGGACATCTGGGCCCAGGCGGTCTACGCCCGCGACCGCGAGTGGGCGGCCACGGTGGACGACGTCGTACGCCGCCGCACGACGCTCACGGTGCGCGGCCTCGACACGCCCGACGTGCGCGCCAGGATCGAAAAGCTGCTCGGCTGACGGACCTGGTCCGGGTACGCGGGTCGGCGCGGCGGCCCCGGGGTTCGGCACGCGGTTCGGCGCGGCGGGTCCGCGGCGCCGAGTTCGGAGCGCGGCGGGACGGTGCCGGGGCCCCGGGAGGTGGCCTGGCGACCCGGCTGGGCAGGGGGAGGGCATGCGAACTGCCATCAACGAAGCCCTGCTCAGGCACTTCCGTGACCTGCGCGACGGCACTCATGGGCAGGCTGTCTCCCGGGACGACAAGGAGCAGGTGTTCATCACGGCGGTCGGGCTGCTGGACCCGGTGGCGCGCACCGCCCTGGACGAGCTCAACGCCGACCTGCTCCTCGGCGCCGGGGAGGTGGTCGCCAGCGGCGTCACCCGGTCACGCGAGGGCGGGCTCAACGCGATGTGGTCGCTGACGTGGCAGGAGCAGCGCGCGTGCCACGCCCAGCCGGTCGCGGTGGTCGCCCACTACGGCAGCGACTTCAACCATCCGCACCTGCGGGGCAACACCGTGGGCGACTGGCCGCTGAACGTCTTCGACGAGGCGGACGCCGCGGCGCAGCTCGGCACGTTGCGGGTGATCGCCGCCGGGGACGCCCACAACCTGGTCTTCCAGGAGAGCTATCGTCTGATGCCCGCCCTCACCCGGGAGGAGCCGGGCCAGGAGGGCCTCACACTGCCCGACGGCACGCGGGAGACCACGTAACCGGCCCGCCAGGCGCCGTGACGGCGGGATTCCATGTGCGGGTCAGCGAGCGTCTCCCTGGAGGCCCTCAGCCGCGTGCGGCGGGCGGCGTGACCTTGGCCGTGCCGTAACAGAAAATGATCTTATGCTTCGGTGAAGCCCCGCGCGCGCCCGCCGGCCGACTCGCGGACGGCGGCGGCGACGGCGGTGGACACGTCGGGGTGGAAGACGCTCGGGATGATGTAGTTGGGGCCGAGCTCCTCGGGCGTGACGACGGCGGCGAG
>NZ_JBVJHP010000027.1:0-120186 GCF_055586745.1 Nonomuraea sp. NPDC049378 | reverse complement strand
CGGAACGCCGAGCGGGTGTACTCCGCGCTCGCGCGTGCCTTCTTCCTGCTCTTGAAGGTGGGATATCGGGCGCGCTTGGCGAAGAAGTTCGCGAATGCCGCCTGAAGGTGGCGCAGCGCCTGCTGCAGCGGCACGGACGACACCTCGAACAGGAAGTCGTAATCGCCGCTGCGTTTCCACTCGGTCAGCTTCGCCGACGACTCCACGTAGGAGACGCGACGGCCTTCCATGGTGTAGGCGCGGGTGCGCTCTTCGAGGGCTTTGTTGTAGACGAGGCGGACGCAGCCGAACGTCCGGGCAAGCTCTTCGGCCTGGCCGGGGGTCGGGTAGAAGCGGTATTTGTAGGCCCGCTTCACGATCTGCGCCACGCGTCACACGGTACCACGCGATCAGCTAAGCATCGTGCATGTGTTCGATATGCGGCGCTGTGCCGCGTTTCCTCCCCAGGGCTGAAACCCGGGGTCTCCACGCTTAAGGAGATTCGATGAAGTTGAAGCCGTTGGCCGGCGGGCTGCTCGCCATTGCGCTGGCCACGGTGGCGGGCTGTTCCGGTAGTTCCAGCACCCCCACCAACGACGCGCCCGACGCAGGAACCATCACCGTCAAGGGATATTCGGGAATCTTCGAGGACGTCTTCAAGAAGTCCGTCATCGAGCCGTTCCAGAAGAAATACCCGAAGATCAAGGTCAACTTCGTAGGCTCGGCGAACTCCGCCGAGAACCTGGCGTCACTGCGCGCCGCGAAGAACAGTCCGGACACCGACATCTCCATCATGGACATCTCCACCTCCGGCACCGGCAACAAGTCCGAGGTGTTCCAGCCGCTCGACCCGGCCAAGGTGCCGAACATGAAGGACATCGACCCCCGGGGCAAGGTCGAGGGCAACTTCGGCCCGGCGCTGACGTTCGACAGCCTCGTCCTGCTCTACAACGACTCCGTCACCCCGGCCCCCACGTCGTGGGACGCCCTGTGGGACCCCAAGTACAAGGGCAAGGTCGTGGTGCCGGCCCAGCCCGACATCCAGGGCGCCGGCCTCATGCTCATCGAGAACGCCAAGGCGGGCGGCGACTACACCAAGTCCGTCGACCAGGGCATCGCCCGGCTCAAGCAGCTGGCGCCGAACGTGCAGACCTGGGCGCCGCAGCCCGACTCGTACACGCTCGTGCAGTCGGGGACCGCGGCGCTGGCCGTCGGCTGGAACGCGCGCGGCCAGTACTACGCCGACGAGAGCAAGGGCAAGCTCAAAGTGGCCATCGTGGACGAGCAGACCATCTTCCAGATCAACACCATCAACCTGGTGAAGGACTCGCCGTCCCCGGCCGCCGCGCAGACGTTCATCAACTACACGCTGAGCCCCGAGTCGCAGGAGGCCTTCACCGAGGCCATGTTCTACGCGCCCACCAACACCAAGGCGAAGCCGAGCGAGAAGGCGCTGAAGCGCACCTCGCTCGACCCGGCGAAGTCCGCCGAGATCCTGCAGGTCGACTGGACACAGGTGGCCGCCAATCGCGAGAAGTGGACGCAGTTGTGGCGCCGAGAGATCCTGGCGAGCTGAGGCGGCACGATGTCCTTCCTCCAGCTCGACGGGATCGTCAAGAAATATCCGGGGACGGAGCGCCCCAGCGTCGCGGACTTCACCCTCGGCATCGACCAGGGCGAGTTCGTCTCCCTGCTGGGCCCTTCCGGGTGCGGTAAGACGACGACCCTGCGCATGATCGCCGGTCTCATCGAGGCGACCTCGGGCCGCATCCACCTGGACGGCAAGGAGCTGACCAGGACCCCCGTCCACCAGCGCGGCATGGGCCTGGTCTTCCAGAACTACGCGCTCTTCCCCCATCTGAACGTCGCCCGCAACGTCGCCTTCGGCCTGGAGATGCGCCGCACCTCCAAGGCGGAGGCCAGACGGCGGGTCGAGGAGGCGCTCGACCTGGTCAGGCTGGGTCACCTGAGCGGCCGCCGCATCAAGCAGCTCTCCGGCGGCCAGCAGCAGCGGGTCGCGCTCGCCCGCGCCCTGGTCATCGAGCCGTCGGTGCTGCTGCTCGACGAGCCCCTGTCCAACCTGGACGCCAAGCTGCGCGACACCATGCGCGAGGAGATCCGGTCGATCCAGCGCAAGCTGGGCATCACCACCGTCTTCGTCACCCACGACCAGGACGAGGCGCTGGCCGTGTCCGACCGCATCGTCGTCATGTCGGAGGGCGTCATCGAGCAGGTCGGCACGCCCGAGCAGATCTACGAGCACCCCGCCAACCGGTTCGTCGCCAACTTCATCGGCCGCGCCAACCTCTTCGACGCCGAGATCACGCACACCGCGAACGGCGTCGCGGAGCTCGACGTGGCTGGGCTGGGGCAGCTGCGGGCCGTCGACGACCACGGCGCGAAGGGGCCCGCGACGGTGCTGGTCCGCCCGCACCGCCTGCAGTTGAGCAAGGCCGCCGCCGACGACGCCCACGGCACGGTCGAGACGGTCGTCTACGTGGGCGACTCCATCGAGTACGGCGTGCGGGTCGGGGACGACACCGTGTCCGTCCAGTCCGTGGCCGGCGCGGCGGAGCGCCTGGAGCGCGGCGCGACCGTCCGGCTGTCCTGGCAGGCCGAGGACGCCCTGGTACTGACATGACTGCGAAGACCCGCTCCACCCGGCTGACCGTGCTGGGCCTGACGGTGCCGGGGCTGATCGGCCTGGCCGTCTCCTTCGTCCTGCCGCTGGCCTGGCTCCTGCGGATGAGCTTCAACCGGGGGGACTCCACCGGGTTCATCGAGGAGACGTTCACCCTCGACTCGTACGCGCAGTTCGTCGGGGACTCCTACTACTGGGACATGGCGTGGGAGACCACGCTGCTGGGCCTCGGCGTCACGGTGCTGACGATCCTGGTGTCGTACCCGATCGCGTTGTTTCTGGTGCGGACCGAGTCGAAGTTCAAGGGCATCCTGGTGGCGCTGGCCGTGGCGCCGTTGCTGACGAGCTCGGTCGTCCGTACGTACGGCTGGCTCGTGCTGCTCGGCAACCAGGGTGTGGTGAACCAGGCGCTCCTGGGCGCGGGCCTGGTGGACCAGCCGCTCGCGCTGATCAACAACCGGCTCGGCGTCTACATCGCGCTCGTCGAGATCATGATGCCGTACATGATCCTCTGCCTGCTCGCGGGGTTCGGCCGGTTCAACCCCGAGCTCGAGCACGCGGCGCAGAGCCTCGGAGCCAACCGCTGGCGCACCTTCTGGCGGATCGTGTGGCCGCTCAGCATGCCGGGCGTGCTGACCGGGGCGCTGCTGGTGTTCGTGCTGACGATCAGCTCGTTCGTCACGCCGCGGCTGGTGGGCGGCGGGAAGGTCTTCTACCTGGCGACCGAGATCTACGACCAGGCGACGGCGACGCTCAACTGGCCGTTCGCCGCGGCCATCGCGTTCATCCTGCTCGCGCTCTTCGCCGTCGTCATCGTCATCTACCAGCGGGCGCTGCGGCGCATCGAGGCCCAGTAGGGGGGCGGCGTGACATCCAAGCTCAAGGGCTGGCCGACCAGGGTGGTCGTGACCCTGCTGTACCTGTTCCTCCTGGCGCCCATCCTCATGGTGGTGGTCATCTCGTTCGACACGCAGTCGACGATGTCGTTCCCGCCGCAGGGCTTCACCTTCCAGTGGTACGAGCGCCTGGCCCAGAACGCGGAGTTCATCCACGGGTTCCAGGTGAGCGCCGTGGTGGGCGTGGGGGTGGCGCTGCTGGCGCTGCTGATCGGGGTGCCCGTCGCGGTTGCGCTGACCAGGCACGAGTTCCGGTTCCGCGAGGCCCTGTCCGGATTTTTCCTGTCACCGCTGATGGTGCCGGCGATCGTCCTCGGGCTCGCGCTCCTGCTGGTCCTCGCCCCCCTCAAGATCACCGGAACGTACGGCGGGCTCATCGTGGCCCACCTGGCCATCACGGTGCCCTACGTCGTCAGGACCACCTCCATGAGCCTGATGACCATGAACCGGTCCTGCGAGGAGGCCGCCCGCACCCTCGGAGCGTCCCCCTGGCGCACGTTCACCCGCGTGACCCTGCCGCTCATCGCCCCCGGGGTGCTGGCCGGCGGCGTGATCGCCTTCCTCATCTCCTTCGACGAGGCGGTCATCTCCCTCTTCGTCGTCGGCCCGCAGGCCACCACCCTGCCCGTCGAGATCTTCCACTACGTGGAGAGCAGGACCGATCCGCAGATCGCGGCGCTGTCGGTCGTGCTGATCGCCATCAGCGTGCTGTTCATGGTGGTCATCGAACGGGCGGCCGGCCTGAAGAAGGTCCTCCGCTAGGACCTCAGCAGATATCAGTTATCGGGAGTTGTTTCATGTTCGTCCGCCATCCGTCCGCCCCCTCGATCGATCCCCGCATCGCCGAGGCCCTGAGCCAGGTCTGCACCTCGACCCTCGGCCACCTGCGTGATCACGGTTTCCCCCGAGGGCTGACGCCCAACGCGCGGCCGCTGAAGTTCGTCGGCACCGCGGTCACCGTGCGCCTGCCGCATCTCGACTCGACCGCCGTGCACGTCGCGGTCGACGATCTGCGGCCCGGCGACGTCCTCGTCGTCGAGCAGAGCGGCGACGAGCAGCGGTCGTGCTTCGGCGGGCTGGTGTCGTTCACGGCCAAGACCAGGGGGGCCGTGGGCGCCGTCATCGACGGGCAGATCAACGACATCGAGGAGATGGCCGGATACGGTTTCCCCGCGTACTCGCGGGGCGTCGCCGCCCACACCACGCGGATCTCCGGCATCGAAGGGTCCATCAACGTGCCGGTGTCGATCGGCGGCGTCGTGGTCACGCCGGGTGACGTGGTGTTCGCCGACTCCGACGGGGTGGCGATCCTCGACCCGGCCGAGGCGCTGGAGATCGCGGCGGTGCTGAAGAAGAAGGAGGACGCCGAGATCCCCGCCCGCGAGGCGATCGCGGCGGGCGGCCGCATTTCCGACTACTCAGGCGCGGCCAAGTACTTCGCATGACCGCCGTTACCCAAGGAGATCAGATGAGCATCAAGATCGCGGTGGCGCAGTTCGGCGCCACCACCGACAAGGAGTCGAACCTCGAGAAGGTGCGCGGGCTGATCGAGCGCGCCGCCGGCGACGGGGCCGGCCTGGTCGTGCTTCCCGAGAACGCGATGTACTCCAATCCCGACGTCACCGCCGACATCAGCGGCGCCGTGGAGTCGCTGGACGGCCCGTTCGTTGCGGCCGTCGGCGAGGCCGCCAAGCGCCACGGCATCGCGGTCGTCGCGGGCATGACGGAGAAGCTGCCGGACAACCCCCGCTCCTCCAACACCGTGGTCGCCTTCGACGCCGACGGCGCTCGCATCGGCGTCTACCGCAAGGTGCACCTCTACGACGCCTTCGGCTACAAGGAGTCCGACCGCATCCAGCCCGCGGAGTTCACGCCGCTGACCTTCCGCATGGGCGGGCTCACGTTCGGGGTGATGACCTGCTACGACCTGCGCTTCCCCGAGATCGCCCGGCTGCTCGTGGACGCCGGCGCGAACGCGGTCATCGTGCCCGCCGCCTGGGTGGTCGGCCCCGCCAAGGAGGACCACTGGACCACGCTGGCCCGCGCCCGCGCGATCGAGAACACCTCCTACCTGGTCATGTCGGGTCAGTCCGGCCCCAACTGCACCGGGCAGAGCATGATCATCGACCCGATGGGCACGATCGTCGCGTCGGCCGGCGAGTCGGAGGGCCTCGCGTCGGGCGCCCTGTCGGCCGAGCGGATCGACCAGGTGCGGGCCAAGAACCCCAGCCTGGCCAACCGCCGCTTCACGATCGCCGCCCTCCCTTCCGCGTGACGCGGGACCTGGCGCTCACCCGCGGAGCAGCGGCAACAACCGGTCCCCCTGGCGCTTGATCTCCGGCAGGTAGGGGGTGTCGGACAGGACGAAGTGGGTGACGCCGAGGGCCTGGTACTTGCGCAGCGACCTGGCCACGTCCTCGGCCGAGCCCACCAGCCAGGTGGTGCCCGCGCCGCCGCCGCCGTACCTGCCGGGCGAGGTGTAGAGGTTGTCGTCGAGCACCTCTCCCCGCGCGGCCAGGTCGAGCAGCCGCCGCTGGCCTACGGCGGCGCTCCAGTTGGGGCCGCGCCAGCCGTTGCCCTTCGCCATCTCCGCGACCTTGGCCTCGGCGTCGGCCCAGGCCTGTTCGGTGGTGTCACGCACCAGCGTGGTGATCCGCAGCCCGAACTCCAGCGGAGGGTGCTCCCGTCCGAGCTCCTCGCCGAGGCTCCTCAGCCGCTCGATCCGCGCGCGCACGCCGTCGAGCGGCTCACCCCAGAAGAGCTGGACGTCCGCCTCGGTGGCCGCCACCCGCTCGGCGGCCTCGGAAGCGCCGCCGAAGTAGAGCCGGGGGTGCGTGCGCTCGCCCCTGACGACGATCCGCGGCGTCACGGTGGAGCCGGTGACGCTGAAGTGCTCGCCCTTGTAGGTGACGTCCTCCTCGGTCCACAACTTCCGCACGATCCGCATGAACTCCTTCGTCCGGGCGTAGCGGTCGGCCTGGTTGCCTTCGCTGTCGCCGTACGCCGCCAGGTTGTCCTTGCCCGACACGATGTTGACCAGCACGCGCCCTCCGCTGAGGTGGTCGAGGGTCGCGGCCGCGGAGGCGAAGTTGGCCGGGTGCCAGTAGCCGGGCCGGATCGCGATGAGCGGCTGGAACGTGGACGTCCGCGCGGCCAGCGCGGTGGCGGCCGTGAACGTGTCGGGCCGTCCCCAGCCCGTGCCGATGAGCGCCCCGCCCCATCCGTGCGCCTCAAGGGTCCTGGCGTGCTCGGTCAGGGTCTCCAGGCTGTTGTGGTTCTCCACGGTGTCGTCGCCGCGGTGCCCGGGCTCTACCTGATTCGGGATGTACCAGAGGAACTGGAGGTTCATCAGCGGCCTTCCTGTCGCAAAACCTACCTTCCATGTAGGTATAGCCTAAATAATGAGTGGCCGGAGCCGGTGCTCGGCCCAGGGGTGCGCGCAGGAAGGGGGGCGTCGCCGGACCGAGTCCGTCACGCGGGGTCAGCGCAGCGGGTAGCCGTAGCGCAACATCCCCGGGGCGGTGAAGGCCGTGATCAGGCGGCGGCGGGCCGGGCGCATCGCCGACCTCCACTCCTCGTCCGCCTGGAGCGGCACCACGCCCGTACGGATGCGCATCGGGTTGCCCGCCACACTGTGATCGGCGGGCAGGTCGATCGTGCCGTCCCCGAGGAACGGCGTGCCGGCCGACGGCAGCCCGGCGAACTCCAGCACCCTGGACAGCTCACGGTGCGGCCGGGCCACGAAGTCCTCGTAGCGCAGGAGCGTCCACGGGGTGCTGGTCAGGCGGAACGACTCGATGGCGGCGTTGAAGGCCAGCCATTCGGCGGCGGTCTGCGCCGGGGAGTGGGTGGCCATCAGCCGCCCGTTCTTGTCGGCGCGCTGGACCTTGCGGGACCAGGAGTGGACGACGCCGTGCGGGCCTCGTACGAGCTGGACGATGCGCAGGTCGATGCCGGAGACGCGGCGCAGCAGCAGCGCCGAGGTGGGGAACTTGGAGGAGTCGACGATCACCGAGCTCCCGCTGACCTCGGCGATCCCCCGGTAGACGGCGGCCATGGTCTCGGCGTACCGGTGGACGCGCCGGGCGAAGGCGCCCGTGGCGCCGGGCAGGACGTAGCGCGGCACGTGCCTGATGCGCATGACGGAGCGGTGCAGCCTGGCCATCTCGGCGGCGTCGACGTTCCGCCAGCCGCCGAAGGCGGCCTGGCCGACCTCCTGCCAGAACGTGCACCGGCGAAATCTCCTGCTGCAGCCGCAGAGCTGGTTCTTGGTCACGCCCTGCGTCCAGAGGTAGCGCAGTTCGCCGACGCAGGCCGCGCCCTCGGCCGCGCCCAGCGCGCGGGAGACCAGGGTGCTGCCCGACCTGCCGTGGCCACCGACGAACAGGATGCGGATCGGCTGATGCGGGGGAGTCGGTGCCATGGTCACACCTGGGAGCGTGGGAAGAGGCGGGCTACGAATGGGGAAGCGATCGTGCTCGGGTTCATCCACCCCAACGTAGGGTCCAACCCCCTCCGGCCGAAACCGCTTCGGCGAACTGGGGCCCATCACAGGGAGGTCGAGGCTCGGCGTCGCCGACATCATGGGTCGGCGAGGAGCCCGGCCCTCGCCCACGCGAAGAGCCGCCGGCACGGTCGAGATTAACCTTTATTCAAAGCGGCGCCACTTACCGCTAGTTCCCTTTGTTCTGCACCGGCGGCCGCGGGCCGGTCTCCATGAACTCGGCTCCGGCCGCAATTCCCGCGACTTATGGAGATGTGCTCGCCCGCGCGGCTCGATCGTGCCGGCGGCCCCGTTTCCAATAGGGCGGAGCCGGGTCCGGGCGCGCCCGGTCAGTGGGCCGCTTCGTACTGCTGGACGATGGTGGCGGCGATGCGGCCGCGCTCGCTCACCGGAAGGCCCTGGGCCTTGGCCCACCGCCTGATCTCGGTGGACTTCTCACGGCTGATGGACCGGGACGCGCCGCCGGCTCCGCGCCGCCCGCGGGTCCGCTCGGCGCGGACCGCGCGCGCCTTGGTGATGAAGGGCGCGAGAGCCTTCTCCAACTTCTCCCTGTTGTCGCCGGACAGGTCGATCTCGTAGTTAGTGCCGTCGAGGGCGAACGCGGTGGTTCCCTCGGCTTCACTTCCGTCGATGTCGTCGATAAAAGATTCAACGATGCGCTTCGCCATGATGGTGCTCCAAGGACGCTATGGTTGCAGCGTACTGTAGCCGCCTTCAGCACCATATGCATCGTCCGGGGTCGTGTGAGCCGCGTTTCACATGACCTGTCGCGGGGGTGCCGAGATCGGCGAAGTTGAAAAAATATTCAAGACAGCCCTATTCGTGGGGGAACCGGCGCCGCCGGCGACCGGCCCGGTCAGGTCGCCTGGCCGACCGCCGCGCGCGCCGCCATCCGGCGTTCGAACCACAACGAGGTGAACGGCGGCACCGCGCACGCCAGGCCCAGCACCACGGCGCCCCGGCTCCAGCCCGCCTCCCGCGCGGAAAGCACCACGCCGAGCGCGTACAACACGAACATCGCCCCGTGGATCGGCCCGAACACCTTCACGCCGAGCTCGCCGGTGGCGGTCACGTGCTTGAAGAACATCCCGACCAGCAGGCCCGCCCACGAGCACGCCTCGGCCACCGCCACGACCCGGAACCAACGCAGCATGCTTTCACCTTTCGCCCGAACGGAATTCGTACTCTACAGGCTGTAGAGCACGAACCCGTCACCTCCGGAGCGCTAGCGGACCACCCTGTAGCGCAGGTGGGTGGCGTTCGGACTGTCGATCACCGCGACGCGCTCCAGCAGGAACCGGCCGCCCAGATGTTCGAACAGCCGCGTGCCGCCGCCGAGCAGCACCGGAGCCAGATGGATCTGGATCTCGTCCATGAGGCCCGCGGCCAGGCACTGCTGGGCGACACTCGCGCCGTGCACGGCGACCACCTTGCCCCCGGCCACCGCCTTCGCCCGCTCCACGGCGCCGCGGACGCCGTCGGTGACGAAGGTGAAGACCGACGGTGCCCGGACCGTCTCCGGGGCCGGCGGGTTGTGGGTGAGCACGAAACACGGCACCGGGCCGGCCGGGCCGCCGTCCCCCCACCCTCCGTCGCCCTCGGCCAGGTCGTAGGAGAGCCGGCCCATCAGCAGCGCGCCGGCACCTTCGCGCATCCCGTCCAACAGCTCGGTGTCGCGCGGGTCCGGCTCGTGCAGCCACCTGTGCAGGACGTCGCCGCCGTCTCCCAGCTGCTGCTCGCGGGTGACGTCCGGCCCGGTGACGAACCCGTCCAACGACATCGAGATTCCTGAAATGACCTTGCTCATTGACAGTTCCTTCCCTGGTGGAGTCCGGCCCTCGGTACGCACCTCGGACGGGACGCTCGCCAGCCTGGCGGAGCGCGGTGGCAGTGTTGTGTCAGTCGCGTGAAACTCGCCGCCACCAGGAAGGGAACGATCCGCGTGTTGACCGTCGAGCTGCTCGGACAGCTGCGCGTCTCGGTGGCCGGACGGCCGGTCGAGCTGCCCGCCGGGCGGCTGCGGGCGCTGCTGGCCGTGCTGGCGCTGTCAGCGGGCCGGGTCGTCCCGGTGGACCGGCTGGCGAGCGCGGTGTGGGGCGCCGACCGGCGCGGCGACCCGCGGGCCAACGTCCGCACGAACGTCAAGCGGTTGCGCCGCGTCCTGGGCGCTCCAGCGGACCAGCTGATCGTGGCCAGACCGGGCGGCTACCTGCTGTCCACCGAGCCTGACCGCGTCGACGCGCTCCGCTTCGGCCGCCTGCTCGACGAGGCCGCGGCGGCGCGCGACCGGGTGACCGAGCGGTCCCGGGTGGCCGCCGCGCTCGACCTGTGGCGCGGCACCGCCTTCGACGGGATCCGCTCGGACTGGCTGGAGCAGTCCGTGGCGCCGGCGCTGCAGGAGCGGTACCTGACGGCGTGGGAGCGGCGGATCGACCTGGACCTCGCCGGCGGATCGTGCCCCGACCTGACCGAGCCCGCAGACCTGGCCGAGCGGCACCCGCTGCGCGAATCCCTCTGGGCGCGGCTGCTCCGCGCCCTGGAGGCGGCCGGCCGCCCCGCGGAGGCGCTGGAGCGCTACGAGACGATCCGGCGCCGGCTCGCCGCGGAGCTCGGCGCCGATCCCAGCCCCGAGCTGCGGCAGGTCCACGCCGACCTGCTCGCGGGCGGAGCCGCTCCCCGCGGACGCGTGGTGCCCAGGCAGCTGCCCGCCGCCCTCGACGGGTTCGCCGCGCGGGAGCCCGAGCTGGCGGCGCTCGACGCGCTGCTCGGCCCGCCCGACGAGCAGAGGTCAAGGGCGGCGCTCGACGCGCTGCTCGGCCCGCCCGACGAGCCGAGGCCCGGGTCGGCGCGGATCGCCGTGATCGCCGGCACGGCCGGCGTCGGGAAGACCACGCTCGCCGTGCACTGGGCGCACCGGGTCGCCGGCTCGTTCCCGGACGGCCAGCTCTACGCCGACCTGCGCGGATACGACCCGTCATGCGAGGCCGTACGACCGGAGACGGCCGTCCGCGAGTTCCTCGGCGCGCTGGAGGTGCCGCCGCACCGGATACCGGACGGACCGGCCGCGCAGGCCGGGCTCTACCGCAGCCTGCTGGCCGGGCGGCGCATGCTCGTGGTGCTGGACAACGCCCGCGACGCCGGCCAGGTGGCTCCGCTGCTGCCCGGCGCGCCGGGATGCCTGGTGCTGGTCACGAGCCGTGACCACCTCGCCGGGCTGGTCATGACGTACGGCGCGCGCCCGCTCACCCTCGACCTGCTGCCTCCGGACGAGGCCCGCCGGTTGCTGGCCCGCCGGCTCGGCCATGACCGCATCGCCGCCGACCCCGACGCCACCGGCACCATCGTCCGCCGCTGCGCCGGGCTGCCGCTGGCGCTGGCCATCGTCGCCGCCCGTGCCGCGATCCAGCCCGCGCACCCGCTCGGCGAGCTGGCCGGCGAGCTCCGGGACACCCTCGGCGCGCTCGACCGTGCCGCCGGCGTACGAGCGATCTTCTCGTGGTCGTACGAGACGCTCGGCGGCGAGGCGGCGGCGCGGTTGTTCCGGCTGGTCGCCGGGCTGCATCCCGGCCCTGGCTGCACGGTCGACGCCGCCGCCAGCCTGGCGGGCGTCCCGGTCTCGCGCGTACGGGCGCCGCTGGCCGAGCTGGCCCGTGCCAGCCTGCTCGCCGAGCACGCCCCTGGCCGCTACTCCTGCCACGACCTGCTGCGCGCCTACGCCTCCGAACTCTGCCTGGCCCGCGACGACGACAGGGACGCCGCGCTGCGGCGCCTCGCCGACCACTACGCGCACACCGCGTACGCCGCCGCGCTGCACCTCCACGGGCCCGTGGAGATCGAGGCTCCCGCGGCGCCCCTGCCCGGTGTCTCCGTCACCGGCTTCGAAGGATCTGACGAGGCGATGGACTGGCTCACGGCCGAGCGCCCCGCCCTGCTCGCCGTCCTGAAGGTCGCCGCCGATCTGGGGCTCGACCGGCACGTCTGCGATCTGGCCCGGGCGTTGTTCGTCCACCTGCACCGGCGCGGGCGCTGGCACGACCGGGCCGAGACCCAGCGGGCCGCCGTGGCCGCCGCCCGGCGGCTGGGCGACCGGGCGGAAGAGATCCGCGTACGCCGCAACCTGGCCGCCGCGCTGGCCGACCTGGGGCGCTTCGACGACGCCCACCACCACCTCGACGCCGCGCTGGAACGATCAGGTGACGACCCGGCCCACCAGGCGTGGACGCACCACTATCGCGGCCACGTCCACGCTCTCCAGGGCCGCGACGCCGAAGCCCTCGACGCCGCCCGCCGCGCCCACGACCTCTTCGCCCGGCTGGGCGACCGCCCAGGCCAGGCCATCGCGCTCACCGACCTCGGTCTCCACCACGGCCGCCTGGGGGACCACGGGCAGGCGCGCGACCTGTGCGAGCAGGCCCTGGCCCTGCACCAGGAGCTCGGCAACCGGCCCTACCAGGCCCACGCGTGGTCGTGTCTCGCCGACGCCCACCTCCGGCTGGGCGACACCGCCGCCGCGGTCGACTGCCACCACCGGGCACTCGCCCTGTTCCGGGCGCTCGGCGACCCGTACGCCGAGGCCAGCACCCTCGCCCACCTGGGCGCCTGCCACCGTCTCGCGGGCGACCACGCGGCAGCCCGCGAGCACTGGCGTCACGCCCACCTTCTCCTCGGCGACCTCGACCCCTCGACCACCGACCAGATCCGCGCCCAACTGGCTGCCCTTGACGGACTTGCCGCCGCCACCTTCTCCGCCACCCGTCCCGATGCCACCCGTCCCGATGGCACCCGTCCCGATGGCGCCTTCCCTGTGGACGCCTGTCCTGATGGCGCCTTCCCCGGCGGCGCCTGAGCTGATGACACCTTCCGGACGGTGCCCTCCCCGAGGTCGCCGCCTCGGCGGGACGGAGCGTGCGGGCCGGGGTCAGGGGCGGTCCGCCACGGCGGCGGCGAAACGCGAGGCGAGTGCCGCGACCGCGGCCCGGAGCTCCGGCCCGCCCTCCACCCGGAAGGCGAGCGGCACGCAGGCCAGCCACTCCTGCGCGTACATCGCCGGATTGCTGGTGCTCCCGGTGAGCACGCACCCGTCGCCCGACGGTTCGAGGCGTCCCATGGGCGGCCGGATCCAGGGCGCGACCTCAGCGGGCGGGGCGTCGAACACCACGCGGGTGGGGAACTTCCATCCCGTGCCCAGGTTCTCCTCCAGCGCCGCGACCGGGTCGAGGTCGCCGGGCGGTTCGAACGTGCGGGCCGTCTGCCGGACGGCGTGGATGCGGTCGACCCGGTAGGTGCGGATCGCGTCCGCGCGGTGGGAGTGGCACAGGAGATACCAGCGCCCGTGGCGGACGACGACCGCCCAGGGATCGACGTCGGCCTCCCATTCGTTGCCGGACTCGCTCCGGTAGGTGATCACGAGGCCGCGCCGGCCCGCGGCGGCGGCGACGAGCGTGCCGGTGGTGGCCGGGTCAGGGCGGGCGGAGCGCGGGTCGGGCGCGGCCGAGGCGTGCGCGCGCAGCGCCGCCGCCTGCCGGCCGACGCTCTCGGGCAGCGCGCGGATGACCTTGCTCAGGGCGGCGCCGACGAGGTCGTCGGTGCCGGAGGCGGAGGGCTGGCCGTCGAGCACCGCCATGACGAGGCCCAGGGCCTCGGCTTCGGTGAAGGCGACCGGAGGCAGTCGCGTCCCGCGCCCGAGCCGGTAACCGCCGTAGGGGCCTCTGGCCGAATCGACGGGGATGCCCGCCTCCCTGAGGATCCCGACGTACCGGCGCGCGGCCCGTTCCGTGACTCCCAGGGTGGCGGCGAGCTCGCCGGCCGTCACGCCGGGCCGGGCCTGGAGGGTTTCGAGCGTGCGCAGGGCGCGCGCGGTTGGGCTGAGGTCGGCCGGCACACGAGCAGACTAGGCGGCCACGGCAAGAACCGGAAGTACATCGTCCGGAATCGGTCCTATCGTGAGGTCGCTGCAGCGAACGTTATCTGTCCGTCTACTGGAGAAAGAGGACTGACGTGACTCCTCCGCTCCCTGAAGGAAGCGGCTTCTCGCTAAGCCGCTTGCGCAGCCTGGCGAAGGGCAAGCCCTGCCCTCAAGATGTTGACCGCCGCGTTCACGTCGGCGTGCGCGGCATGTCCGCACGCCGTACAGGCGAACGCGGCCTGGGTGACGCGATTCTCCCGTGCGCAGTGCCCGCAGCGGGCGCACGTGCGGGAGGTGCCGGCAGGGTTCACCGCGATCAGCTCTCGACCGGCGCTTTCAGCCTTGTGCGCGAGGATCGTCAGGAACACCCCCCAGCCCGCGTCCAGGATCGACCGGTTGAGGCCGGACTTGGCGGCGACGTTGCGGCCGGGAGCTTCGATCGTGCCCGCCGCCGAGCGGGTCATGTTCGCGATCCGCAGGTCCTCGTGCACGATCACGTCATAGGCGGTCACCAGGGCGAGCGCGGCCTTGTGCGCGCCGTCCAGACGTTGCCTGCGCACCCTGGCGTGCAACGCGGCCACGCGGGCCACCGCCTTACGCCGCCGCTTGGAACCCCGTTTCTTGCGGGCGAGGTCTCGCTGGGCGTCCGCCAGACGGCCGGCGGTGGCGGCCTGGTGGCGCGCATTGACCACCCGGCCACCGTCGGAGGTGGTGACGAGCGAGGCCACCCCCATGTCGATCCCGGCCACCGCGCTGGTGGCGGGCAGCGGTTCGGCGGGCACGTCGTCGCACGACAGCACCACGAACCACCGGTTGCCTTCCCGCTTTACCGCGATCGTCTTCACCCGGCCCTTGACCGCGCGGTGCCGGTGGACGCGGACGTGCCCGACGCCCTGCAGGCGCACGTAGGTGACGGTGGGGTGGCCGGGCTGGGAGTCCCACCGGCGCCGTCGCCGTCCTTCGGCCACTCGACCGTGCCGAACCGGCCGCGCCCCTTGAAACGCGGGAACCCCGGCGCGCGTCCGGCCCTGACGCGGTCGAAGAACGCGCGAAACGCCTTGTCGAGCCGTCGCAGGGTGGCCTGCTGCGAGGAGAACGACCAACGCCCCTGCCCGTCCGGGTCATCGGCGCGGATGTGTTTCAGCTCGGCCGACTGATCGCCGTACCGGACGCTCACGCCCGCCTTGGCGTAGGCGGTGCGGCGGTGCTCCAAGGCGGCGTTGTACAGCGTGCGGTGGTCTTCCAGGCACGCCGCGAGCGCCGCCGCCTGCCGGGCGGTGGGGCGCAGCAGGAGTTTGAACGACCTGCGCACACCCCACCTCCCGTCACGTTCGGTAACGACAACGCCACGATATCGGCTGGCGCCGACAAAACCAGGAAGGACATCCGTGATGCGCGAACCTGACAAGTCAGGGCACGCTCGGGCCTTGACGGCCCTCCCGCTACCGATTTACCCGTCGCCGCAAGGCGACGGTCCCCTCGGGAGACTCTGATGGACATCCTGCTCATCGGCGGCCTGTGGCTCGACGGATCCGCGTGGGACGAGGTCGTGCCCGAGCTCAGGGCGCTCGGTCACCGCCCGGTGCCGGTCGCACTCCCGGGCCAGGGCGACGGATCCGCCTCGGCCACGCTCGACGACCAGGCGGCGGCGGTGCTCGCGGCCGTGGACGCGGCGCGGGGAAGGCCGATGGTGGTGGGGCATTCCGCCGCCTGCACCCTGGCGTGGCTGGCCGCCGACGCGCGGCCGGAACAGGTCGCCAAGGTCGTCCTCGTCGGCGGTTTCCCGGCCGGCGACGGCGACCGCTACGCCGACTTCTTCGAGGTCGAGGACGGCGCCATGCCCTTCCCAGGCTGGGGGCCGTTCGAGGGGCCGGACTCCGCCGACCTCGACGAGGAGGCGCGGCTGCGCTTCTCGGCCGCCGCGATCCCCGTGCCCGAGGGAGTGTCCAAGGGAGTGGTACGGCTGACGGACGAACGACGGTGGGACGTCCCGGTCGTCCTCGTGTGCCCCGAATACACGCCGGCCCAGGCTCAGGAGTGGCTCGACGCCGGCGACCTGCCCGAGCTCGCCAGGGCCAAGCACGTCGACCTCGTCGACATCGACTCGGGCCACTGGCCCATGATGACCAGGCCGGCCGAGCTCGCCCGGCTCCTCGCCGAGGCGGCCGCCGAGACCGGGAGCTGATCGGGCGGCGCGAAGCGCGGGCAAGGGCTTCGGTAGCCTCACGTCAGGTCGCCGGCGACCGGCTCGACGCGCCACCTCTCGATGGGAGACACCGCATGACGTCCATTCCCCCGGTCACTCTGGACGACGTCCGCGACGCCGCGGCCAGGATCGAGGGCGTCGCGCACCGCACCCCGGTGCTGCGTTCGCGGACCCTGGACCGGCTGGTGGGCGCCGAGGTGTTCCTGAAGTGCGAGAACTTCCAGCGCGTGGGCGCGTTCAAGTTCCGCGGCGCCTACAACGCCGTTTCGCGCCTGCCGCGCGAGCAGCTGGTCAAGGGCGTCGCTGCCTACTCCTCGGGCAACCACGCCCAGGCCGTCGCCCTGGCCGCCAGGGAGCTCGGCACCACCGCGGTGGTCCTCATGCCCGAGGACGCCCCGCCGTCGAAGATGGAGGCGACCGCCGGTTACGGCGCCGAGATCGTCACCTACGACCGCTACTCCGGTGACCGCACCGCGCTCAGCGTGGAGCTCGCCGCCGAGCGGGGCCTGGCCCTGATCCCGCCCTACGACCACCCGCACGTGATCGCCGGGCAGGGCACGGCGGCCCTCGAACTGCTGGAGGACGCCGGGCGGCTGGACCTGCTCCTCGCCCCGGTGGGCGGCGGCGGGCTGATCGCCGGCTGCGCCACCGCCGCCGAGGGTCTGCACCCGGGCATCCGCGTGATCGGCGTCGAGCCGGAGGCCGGTGACGACACCAGACGTTCCCTGGAGGCGGGCCGGCGCGTCACCATCGACGTGCCGCGTACCATCGCCGACGGCCAGGCCGTGCCCACGCCGGGCGAGCTGACCTTCTCGATCAACCAGCGCCTGGTCGAGACCGTCGCGCTGGTCACCGACGACGAGATCCGCCAGGCCATGCGCTTCGCCTTCGAACGCCTGAAGATCGTCGTCGAACCCAGCGGCGCCGGCGGCCTGGCGGCCCTGCTCGCGGGGCGCGTGGAGCAGCTGCCCGGCCGGGTCGGCGTCGTCATCTCGGGCGGCAACGTCGACGCCCGCCGCTTCGCCGAGCTGTGCGGGCCCTGATCCCGCGACGTTGCGGGCGGCGGCTCACAGCTGGTTCCTGATGGGCAGCGGGACGTCCGGCACGGGCTGTGCGAGGAGCTGGTGGACCTCCTCCGCCGCGAGGAGGTTGGCGTCCTCCAAGAGGCGCAACGACCGCCGCCAGGACTCACGCGCGTCGTCGTGCCTGCCGAGGTCGTACAGCGTCTGGCCGAGCCACCAGCAGGACACCGCCTCCCCGAGCCACTGGCCGGTCTCGTGCTGGAGCCGGATGGCCTCCCGGTAGTGGCCGACCGCCTCGGTGAGCCGGCCCGCCGCCCGGCAGGCGTCGGCGAAGGTGTCCTGGCCTATCCCTTCCCCCGACGGGATCTGCAGGTCGGCCCAGAGATCCAGGACCAGGCGAGCCTCCTCGATCGCTTCTTCGAACCTCAGCTGCCGGTAGAAGACGTGCACGCGGTTGTTGCGGACGGACGCCTCGTGGTCGCGCCGGCCGCTCTCCTGGGTCAGGGCGAGGCTGCTGTCCAGGGCGGCCAGCGCGTCGTCGAACCTCCGGAGCATGGTGTAGGTGATGCCGAGGTCGTTGTACGTCCCCGCCTTGCGGAAACGCTCGTCCGTACGATCCCAGCAGGCGAGGGCTTCGTTGAGGTGATGGACCGAGGCCGCGAAGTGCCCTTGCTCCTGGAAGACGGAGCCGATGTTCGTGTGTCCCATGGCCAGGCCGACCCAGTCGTCACCCTGCTGGGCGATGTCCAGCGACTTCCGCAACAGCCCGGGGAGTTCCGTGAGCCATCCCTTGCGCCAGAAGAGCCAGTGGACGGCCTGAGAGAGACCGATCGCGGTGCGGGGGGCGGCGGTGTCGGCGGCGGCCTGGTGGGCGGCGGCGAGGAGGTTGTCCCGCTCGCTCTCGGCCCATGCGATCGCTGCTTCGAGGGTGGAGAGGTCGGTGCCGCGCCCGCCGGCCGGGTACGCCTTGATGGGCCCGTCCGAGGTGGGATCGAGCAGCAGGCTGGCGGTCTGGGCGGTGGCCAGGTAGTGCTCGAGGGCGCGGTTGACCGCGGTGGCGCGTTCGGGGGCGGTGAGGTCCACGGCGGCCTGCTCGCGGGCGTAGAGACGGACCAGGTCGTGCATCCGGCAGCCGCCGGGCCCCGCGGGCTCGAGGATGCGGGCGTCGAGGAGGCGGTCGAGCGCGGCTTCCGCCCTGTGCTCCGGCCAGCCGGCCAGGGCGGCGGTGGCGGCCGGGGTGAAGGTGGGGGTGTCGAGGAGGCCGAGGAACGTGAGCAGGTGAGCGGCGTCGTGGCCGGTGGGCTCTTCGCGCAGGTGGTGGTGGCTGACGGCGATGCAGGCGCGGACGGCCAGGTCGGCGTGTTCCAGCGCGTCGAGGCGGCGGGCCGCGTCGTTGAGACGGTCCGCGAGGTAGGAGAGCGTCCAGTCAGGGCGGGCGGCCAGGCGTGCCGCCGCGATGCGGACGGCCAGGGGGAGGCCGCCGCACAGCCGTACGATCTGCTCGGCGGCGTGCGGCTCTGCCTGGACGCGGCCCGGGCCGGCGATGCGGGCGAGCAGGGCGGTGGCGTCGGCGTGGTCGAGCCCGGTCAGGCGGAGATGGCTCGCGTTGTCGAGCGAGACCATGGCCTGCCGGCTGGTGATGATGACCGCGCAGGCGTCGCCGGCGGGGATGAGCGGCCGCACCTGGTGGGCGTGGCGGGCGTTGTCGAGGATGATGAGCAGGTTGCGGTTCGACGTGAGGGAACGGTAGCGGGCCGCGGCCTCCTCCAGGCCGGCCGGCACGGCTGAGCCGTCCAGGCCCAGGGAGCGCAGCAACTGGCCGAGCGCTTGGATGGGCTCCAGCGGCTGGAGGCCGGCGGCGGCGCCGTTCAGGTTGACGTACAGGACGCCGCCGGTGAAGCGGTGGGCGATGGCGTGGGCGGCGTGGACGGCCAGGGCCGACTTGCCGATGCCGCCGGCGCCGTCGATCGCGGCGATGGCCGGCGCGCCGGGTGCGGCGTCGGCGACCGCCTTGTCGAGCCAGGCGATCTCGGTGGCCCGCGCGGTGAAGACCCGCGTGTCGGCGGGCAGCTCGGCCGGGACGCCCGGCGCGCCGGGCGTCCCGGCGGCGAGGTCGAGCGCCGGGTCCCTGGTCAGCACCGCCTGCTGGAGCCGGCGCAGCGCGGCTCCCGGCTCGACGCCCAGCTCGTCGACCGTGACGCGCCGGGCCTCCTGGTACGCCGCGAGCGCGTCGGACGGCCCGCAGGCCCGGTAGAGCGCCAGCATCAGCTGGGCGCGGCGGCGTTCCCGCAGGGGATGCGCCTTGACGTGGGCGGCGAGCTCGGCCGCCACCTCCCGGTGTTCGCCGGCGGTCAGGCGCAGGTCGACGTGGTCTTCCTGAGCCGTGAGGCGCTCCTCGTCCAGGCGCGCGGCCTCGATCTGCGTCCAGGGGGCAGACATGCCGCTCAGCGCGGCGCCCCGCCACAGGCCGAGGGCCTGCCGGAACATCCTGCTCGCCGTCGTGCCGTCACCCCGGTCCCGGGCTTCCCGGGCCAGGCGGACAAGGCGGGAGAACAGGTGGGCGTCGACGTTCTCCGGGGCGAGGTTCAGCCGGTAGCCGCCGGAGACGGTCGCGATGATGTCGTCGTCCAGGAGCTCGCGCAGCTTCGACACCACGATGTGCAGCTGTTTGCCGGCGGTGGACGCCGTGCTCTCGCCCCAGACGTCGGTGAGGAGCCGTTCGGTGGAGACCGGGTGCCCGGCGTTCATGGCCAGCCGGGCCAGGAGCCCGATTCGGCGCTCCCCGGCCAGCTTGAGAGGCTCGCCGTTGACGGTGACCTCGAACGGCCCCAGAACGTTGATGCCCAGCCTCAAGGAGTGCTCCCGTCCCTCGCTCGGTGAGGACATTATGGGAGCTCTCCACCGCAAGTGCCGCTGTGATCGACGCTTCGTTCTAGTAAGGCATACCTTATAAAAATGGTGAATCCTTCCGAGATCCGTACCGTGGCGACCGAGGCCGAGCTCCGGGAGATCCTGAAGGAGCCGCCCCGCTCCATCTGGGACAAGGACATCGCCCGCATCGACGAGCACGCGCGCACGATCATCGCGCACTCGCCCTTCGTGCTGCTGGCGACCGCGAACGCCGCCGGGATCTGCGACGTCTCACCCCGCGGAGACCCCGCCGGGTCGGTGCTGGTCCTCGACGACCACCGGCTGGCGCTCGCCGACCGGCCGGGCAACCACCGGCTCGACAGCTTCCGCAACGTGCTGGAGAACCCGCACGTCGGGCTGCTGTTCCTCGTGCCGGGGATGAACGAGACCCTGCGCGTGAACGGCCGCGCGACGCTCGTGTCGGAAGCCCCCTTCTTCGACGACCTGGTCGTCCAGGGCAAGCGGCCGCGGCTGGCGGTCCTCGTCGACGTCGAGGAGCTGTACATGCACTGCGCGAAGGCGTTCCTGCGCTCGTCGTTGTGGGATCCGGAGACCTGGCCGGACCGCAGGAGCCTGCCCACGCTCGGGCGGATCGCCAAGGATCACATGGGCCTCAAGGTCCCCGCCAAGGCGATCGACGCCGGTCTGGCCCTGGACGCCAAGATGAACCGGTACTGACCCGCCGCGCGCCCTCGGATGCCGGCTACGAGACCCAGCCGGGCAACGGGTACGGCAGCTCGTCCCCCAGCTCCTCCCCGTCGATCACATCGCCTTCCCGCGGCAGGAGCACGGTGGCCCGGCGGCCCCACCCGGAGTAACGGGTGTCCGCCTCGACGCGGATGGAGCCGTCGTAGAAGGGGAGCACGGCCTCGGCCGACAGGCGCTCCACGAGCCCGGTCGGGCCGAGCCGGAGCACGTAGGACACCTTGCCCTCCCGCCCGCTCTTGGACCGCAGTCCGAAGCGCGACACGAAGGGACGGGACACCTTGACCAGCTCGCCGGTAGTGATCGTCCCGCGCAGCACTCCGTCCCGCCAGGAGGTGCGGTGCGCCACCAGGGCCCTGAGCGTGGCCTTGTCCAGGACGTCGAGCAGCCGGTTGCTGGCCGGCAGGTTCGTGGCCCGGTAACGCACCCACCGCTTCTCCTGCGGCAGTGCGGCGTCCACCAGGGCGCCCGAGACATAGTCGTCTTCTCCGGACGAGATGATCCTGAGGGGCATCGCGGCGAGGGCAAGGTCGTCCTTCATGCCCTTCGAAGCCTTCTTGCCGAAGCGTATGGACTGCGACAGATCGGCGGCGATCTCGTCCTGCGGGCCGAACCCGATCGTGCCGTCCGCGCTGGTGGTGTAGGAGAGACCGCGGCCGTGGTCGGTCTTCGCCGTGGACGTGATGGTGACGGTCCTGCCGGGCTGCAGCGCGGCCTCGACTGCCTTGACGGGATCGACCCCGGGCGCGGCCTGCGCGGGACCGGTGACCTGCGTCAGGCCCGTGACCACGACGATGCCGATGACGGTTCGTTTCATCACGTTTCCTCGGATGATGTGGAAGGTCACGATCAATCTCGTGCACCGAAGATCGGCGGTCAAGCCGGAGCGCGGCGAGCTGGATCGGCCCTCCACGCGGACGCTCTCGCTTTCGACGCGGTGCACGCCGGTGCCGGGGGAGCCGGTCACTCGTACGTGCGTGCCCGGAGTGCCAGGGTGACGACAGTGGCGTCGGCCGAGGCCATGACGTCGCGGCCGGTCGCGACGGCGAACTGGCGCAGCCGGTTCAGCACCGTGTTGCGGTGGCAGTAGAGCTGCCGGGCCGTCGCCGAGACCGAACCGGTGCGCAGGTAGCGCTCCACGGTCTCCAGCACCCTGGCGACGTCACGGGCCGGAAGCCCTCCCAGCCCGCCGAGCGCGTCGCGGACGAGGTCGGTCCTGAACTCGCCGAGCGTCCCCGCCGCGATCGCCGGCCACAGATCGCGGGCGGCGACGGGCCCGGACGCGTCCGGCGGCAGCGCGTACAGGGTCAGCTCGGCCAGCCGCACGGCCCTGGGCACCTCGGCGAGGCCTTCGACGGCAGGGCTCACCGCGCACCGGACACCGCCGAACCAGCCCTCGGCCGCGGCGGCGCCCGCCCGCGCGGGAAGCTGCAGCACCACGATCGACCCGGCGGGACGCTCCTGTTCGTGCGCGCGGACGTCGAGGACGCCGAGCTGATCGCGTACGGGACGAAGGGCCGCGAGGCGGCCCGGCGGGAACGCCACGACCACGTACGACGCGCTCTCGTCGAGCCCGAGCACGGTGGACACCTGCCGCCGGATGTCGGGATGGCGGCCGTCGCACTCCAGCAGCCGCGCGAACCACCGGGCCCGCTCATCCTGCCGGGCCTGCGCCATCTCCAGCACCCGTTGCTGGTAGGCGGCCATGATGCCCATGGAGTGGTGCTCCACCGCCTCCCACACGCGCGGAGCCTCGGCCACCAGGCTTGACAGGTCGCCGGGGCCGGCCCGCAGGCGCAGCTCGTCCCAGACGACCCGGGCGTCGAGGCGTACGGCCTGCAACAGCGTGTCCAGCGGCACCCCCGCCTCAGCCCGCGCCGCGCCGATCTCGGCGGACGCGCCCGCGACGTGTTCCGGCACCGGCAGCCGCCCGACGAGGCGCAGGATCAGTTCGAGGCTGCGGCGGGCGTCGGCCAGCAGGGTCTCCTCGGGAACGACCGTCCTGGCGTAGGGTGCGCCGATCCCGATCATCTCGGCGACGAAACGGTCGGCGAGCGGGGCGACGTCGCGCACCAGCTCGCGCGAGAGCCGGTCGACCACTTCGGACGTCATCCGCGCCCCCTCCCGCTGTGCGAATGCACAGTCTAACGGCGGCACCTGGGTGCCGATTTGCGATTGAACCGCAGATCAGAGGCACGACAGGGTGTCATTATGCAACCCACGGCTCACCCCCCGAAGCCGGAAACCAACCCCCGAACAGTCGCACTGGGCGCCTTCGCGGGCACCGCGCTGGAATGGTACGACTACTACGTCTACGGCACCGCGGCGGCGCTGATCTTCAACAGCCAGTTCTTCCCCGAGCTGAGCCCGCTCGCGGGCACGATGGCCTCCTTCGCCACGTTCGGCGTCGGCTTCGTCGCCAGGCCTCTCGGCGCGGCCGTCTTCGGCCACCTCGGCGACCGGTACGGCAGGCGCCGCATTCTGATGGTCACCGTCGTCCTCATCGGCGTCGTCACCGGGTGCATCGGCCTGCTGCCGACGTACGCGCAGATCGGGGTGGCGGCTCCGATCCTGCTCGCCACGCTCCGCCTGCTGCAGGGCCTGTCCGTCGGCGGCGAGTGGAGCGGCGCCGCGACGTTGGCGGTCGAGCACGCGCCAAAGGAGAAGCGCGGCATCTACGGCGTCATGCCGCAGATGGGCTCCCCGGTCGGCTCCTTGACGGCCACGGCCGTGTTCGCGCTGGTCAGCGTCTTGCCGGACGCGCAGTTCGAGTCCTGGGGCTGGCGCATTCCCTTCCTGCTGGGCTTCCCGCTGCTGCTGATCGCGCTCTGGGTTCGCAGCAGGGTGGACGAGTCGCCGGTGTTCCAGGAGATGCTGACCCAGCAGCGTGCCGCCAAGCGGCCGCTCGTCGAACTGGTCCGCACCAGCGGCAGGCGCCTGATCGCCGGTATCGCGGTGTCGTTCGTCGGCATCGGCGGCTATTACCTGTGCGGCACGTTCCTCGTCAACTACGGCTCGGACACCGTGGGCATCGACCGTACCGTGCTGCTCAACGCGGCCACCCTCGGATCCTTCATCAACCTGTGTCTCTACCCGGCGTTCGGCCGGATCGCCGACCGCGTCGGGCCGGGACCGGTGGCCGTCTGGGGGGCGGCGGCCTCCGCCGTGGCGGCGTTCCCGATCTTCTGGCTGGTCGGCCTGGGCAGCGCGGCGGGCGTCGCGGCCGGGCTGGTGCTCGGCGTGGTGCTGGTGTCGGTCAGCTATGCCGCGTGCGGGCAGCTGCTCAGCGAGATGTTCACCCGGGAGGTGCGCTACTCCGGCGTGGGCCTGTCGTACAACGTGTCCGGGGCCATCAGCGGGTTCGTGCCGCTGGGCGCGACCGCGCTGCTGGCCGCGACAGGGGAGAGCCTGTGGCCGGTCGCGGCGATGTTGTGCGTGTTCTCGCTGATCACCTTGTTCGCCGCCGTGGCGGCCAAGCGGCTCCGCGTCGCGGAGCTGTGACGTACGGAAAGGACTCGACCATGAGCACGATCGCCGACGACGGCGCGCAGCCCGAGCACTACTACCACAAGCTGGTCGGCCCCGAGCCGGAGCCGCCCTTCCAGGACCCGGCCGAGCTGGAGCGCTACTGGGGCCGCCGCTGGGGCGCCGCGGACGAGGTGAGCCGTCTGCGCACGGTGCTGGTACGCCGTCCGAGCAGCGGCCTGGCCGCGATCACCGCCGACGCGTGGGACCCGCGCGCCGGAGCGCTGGTCGATCCCGGACGGCGGTGGTACTGGCGCGGTGACAAGGCGCCGAACATGGAACTGGTGATGGAGCAGCACGCGGCGCTGGTGGCCGCGCTGCGGGCCGAGGACGTCGAGGTCGTCGAGGCGCCCGAGCTGCCCGACCACACCAAGTCCGTCTTCACCCGCGACCCGATGCTGACCGTGCCGGGCGGCGCCGTCGTCACCCGCCTGGCCCCGCGGATGCGGCGCGGCGAGGAGGCGTCGGTGACCAGGACGATCGCCGGGCTCGGCATGCCGATCCTCGGCACGATCATCGGTGCGGGGCTCGCGGAGGGCGGCACGTTCGTCAAGCTCCGGCGCGACCTGGCGGTGTTCGGCCTGTCGATCCGGTGTAACCCCGAGGGCGCGCGGCAGCTCGCCGGGATCCTCGAACCACTCGGCATCGAGCTGGTGACCGTGCCGCTGCCGGGCTATACGATCCACGTGGACGGGCAGTTTCACATGGTCGGCGAGGACCTGGCGCTGGCCAACACCCACCGCCTGCCGTACGAGTTCCTGGCCCGGCTGGACAGCCTCGGCATCAAGGTCGTCTCGCCTCACCCGGAGGAGCAGTACGCCTGCAACTCGCTCACGGTCCGGCCGCGGCGGCTGCTGTTTCCCGCGCACTGTGTGCGCACCGCCGACCGGCTGGTCGCCGAGGGCGTGGAGATCGTACCGGTGCCCTACGACGAGATCCTGAAGAACGGCGGTGGCATTCACTGCTCGACCATGGAACTCGTCCGCGACTGGTAGAGGGACCAATGCATCTGACTCCGGCGGAGCACGACCGCCTGACCGTCTTCACCGTGGCGGAGCTGGCCCGCCGCCGCCGCGACAGGGGCGCTCAGCTGTCCGCGCCCGAGGCCGTGGCGCTGGTCGCCGACGCCGTGTTCGAGGCCGCCTGGGACGGGCTGCCGATGGAGGCGGTGATCGCGGCCGGCCGCGGCGCGGTGCGCGCGGAGGAGGCCAGGCCCGGTGTCGCGGCGCTGGTCCGCCGGGTCGAGGTGGACGCGCTGTTCCCGGCGGGGACGGCGCTCGTGGCCGTCGACGACCCGCTGGGCCGGGAGCCGGATCCGGCGGACCCGGGCGCCGTCCTCCCGGCGGCGGAGCAGACGGCACCGGCGCCGGGCCGCGCCCGGATGGAGATCGAGGTGACCAACACCGCGGACGTCGACGTGCACGTCTCGTCGCACTATCCGTTCTGGCAGGTCAACGCGGCGCTGTCGTTCGACAGGGAGGCGGCGCGCGGTCACCGGCTGGACGTGCCGGCGGGCAGCAGCCTGTGTTTCCCGCCAGGGGTGACGATCACCGTGCGGCTGGTCATGCTGGGAGGAACGGCCACCGCGCCCCGGCTCACGCTTGGAGGCGAAGGATGAGCTTCGACAGGGCGACGTACGCGGCCGTATACGGCCCGGCCACCGGCGACCGGGTGCGCCTGGCCGACACCGGGCTGGTGGTCGAGGTCGAGCGTGACGACACCGAGGCCGGCGACGAGCTGCTCGGCGGCTGCGGCAAGACCGTGCGGGAAGGACTGCTGCTCACCAGCGGCCCCCGCAGCTCGGAGCTGGACCTCGTCGTCACCAACGCCCTCGTCCTCGACCCGCTGCTCGGCGTGGTCAAGACCAACATCGGCGTCAAGGACGGCAGGATCGCCGGGCTGGGCCGGGCCGGGTCGCCCGACGCAGTGAACGGCGTCGAGCTCGTGGTCGGCCCGCACACGGCGATGATCCCCGCCGAGGGAATGATCGTCACCCCCGGCGTGGTCGACTCCCACGTCCACCTGTCGAGCCCGGCGCTCCTCGACGTGGCGCTCTCCGCCGGGGTGACCACCGTGGTCGGCATGGGCCTCGGCGGGGTGTGGGACGTCGGCGTCAACCCCAAGCGCAACCTCGACCTGATGATCGAGGCCTGGCGGGAGGTGCCGGTGAACGTGGCGTTCCTGGCCCGCGGCTCGTCGGTGCGGCCCGCGCCGCTGGAGGCGGCCGTCCTCGCCGGGGCGGGTGGGTTCAAGGTGCACGAGGATTTCGGCGCGCAGCCTGCCGTCGTGGACACCTGCCTCGCGGTGGCCGACGCCGCCGACCTGCCGGTGGCGCTGCACACCGACTCGCTGAACGAGTCGGGCCTGCTGTCCGACACGATCGAGGCGACGCGGGGCCGTACGGTGCACGCCTACCACGTCGAGGGCGGCGGCGGGCATCCCGACCTGCTGGAGATCCTTTCCCACCCGCACGTGCTGGCGTCCTCGACCACGCCCACGCTGCCGTACACGGTCAACACCGTGGCGGAGCTGTTCCCGATGACGATGACCGTGCACCGGCAGAACGCGCTGCTGCCCGGAGACGCCGACGTGACCAGGAGCCGCGTGCGGGCGAGCGCTATCGCGGCGGAGAACGCGCTGCACGACGCCGGCGCGGTCAGCATCGTCAACTCCGACTCGATGGGGATGGGACGCGTCGGGGAGACGGCCCGGCGCACGTGGCAGCTCGCGGCGCACGCCAAGGCGGTGTCGGAGCGTCACGACCGCCACGACAACGAGCGGGTCCTGCGCTACCTCGCCAAGATCACCATCAATCCCGCGATCGCGCACGGGATGGCAGACCAGATCGGCGGCATAGCTCCGGGCAAGGTCGCCGACCTCGTTCTGTGGCACCCGGCCTGGTTCGGCGCCAAGCCCGAGCTGGTCGTGAAGTCGGGGTTCGTGGCCTGGGGCGTGAGCGCGTCCGGCGCGGCGTCCACGCGGGCGGGTCAGCCGCGGGCGTACCGGCGGTTCTTCGGCTCCATGGGCGACGCGCCGCGGCGCCTGGCCCACGTCTTCGTCGCCCGCGAGGCCCTGGAGGACGCGGCCGCGCGGCGTGCGCTGCCGGCCGGCGCGAGCTACCTGCCGATTCGCGACTCGCGAGGGCTGGCCCGCCAGGACATGGTCCTCAACACACGTGTCCCGCAGGTCCGCGTGCCGCGCGACGGCGGCCCTGTCCTGGTGGACGGAGGGCCGGTGGGTCTGCCGCCGGCGAGTCGGCTCCCGCTCACCCAGGTGCAGCATCTCGCGTGAGCCGGTCCGTGACGATTGTGCGAGCCGGCCCTGTCCGAGGTCGGATCGGGCTCGTGCGCGCCCTCAACCGCGCAGGCGGGGGAGCCTCCGGAGGCGGGGTGGATGAGGTCAACGGTCACGTGCGTGCCTCCGGTCCGGCTGGATTCCGCTCCGGCCCGATCAGCCCGGCACTCGTGCCGGTAACTTGCCGGCTACGGCCTCGGCGATGGCGTGCGCTGGTTTCAGCGTGGCTTCCTCAGAGAGCGGTTTGCCGTCGGCGTTGCCGGAGTAGAACACCGTGATCATGAGATTGCGGACCGTGAACACGACCCTGGCCGCCCCGCGCGTCCCCACGTGCGGCGCATTGGTGTCGATCCGGTAGTCGGCCATGGCTTTCTGGCCGGGACCTCGCAGGGCGTAGAAGGCGGCACTGGCGTTCCGCCATTCGTGGTAGTAGTGGATGAATTGTCCGTCCGCCTCCGCCGCTCCGTCGCGATAGCGGCCGTTGGGATACGACGTGATGGACACTCCCGCGGAGGTGTACCGGTCGTCTGAGGCAGAGCCCCAGCTGCAACCCTCTGTGACACCACGTATGCCTCCGCCCATGACGCTGCGGGAGGCGGGGTCGACGCCGGCAGCCCGCAGAGCCGCCTCTCCGACCAGCTCGCACGGGTCCGACGCCGTGAGGGCGGGTTCGGGGCGACCCGACCCGGCGCCCACCGCCGGGCCGTCCACCTTGGCGCCGATGGCCGCGGCCACCTCGGAGGCGGCATCCAGAGCGCCGTTCATGGTGGGCTTCTCCCCGAGCGGTTCCTCGGCATAACCCTTGATGCGGGTCATTTGGTATTCCACCTTCGTGGACACCGCACCTGACCTGAAGTGCAGCACGGCCTCGCTGGAAGTCCTGTCTGCTTCGTAGCTGATCATCGCCTCGTGGCCGAGCCCGATGACCGGCTGCCAGGTGCCCTCGACGGCATGCCTGCTGTGGCGCCCCTGATCGGTCGCCAAGTCGTAGTGGTCCATGGCATCGGCAAGGGAGCCGGCCGTAAAATCCACCCGAAGCAGGCCGTCCAGCCC
The DNA here is from genome assembly GCF_055586745.1 of Nonomuraea sp. NPDC049378. Taxonomy (NCBI): domain Bacteria; kingdom Bacillati; phylum Actinomycetota; class Actinomycetes; order Streptosporangiales; family Streptosporangiaceae; genus Nonomuraea; species Nonomuraea sp. NPDC049378. The sequence goes on along the minus strand of NZ_JBVJHP010000027.1, from coordinate 91,546 downwards.
AGATTCGTCGGAGGCGCGGAGGGGGATCATGAACAGGCAGCTATTCTCATCCGGATCGTCGGTGGCGCCGGGGACCAGCTTCCCGAGGGTGGCGTCGTCCAGGCCGCACTTCTCCGGTTTGGTGAACGGCCTGGCCGCCGGGTAAAGATCCGCGGTCGTGGGTATGGCGAGCGGGCGCTCCTCGACGTTCGGGGCGCGGGTGTACTTCACTATGGACATCACGAGGCCGCCGACCAGGAGAAGCGCCAGTCCGACTCCTGCGGAGACGGCGACGACAGACTCACGCATCTTGATGGAAGCCCTCCGCGAAATCCGGACTTTTCCGGCGATCTTCGAGCTGACGTCAGGAATACGACGCCGTTCCACTCTGGGCCCACCGAGGTCAGACGCCCCGCCCCTTGGGTCGCGCGCTCAGCTCGACCGCCCATCAATATCACGGTACGTGGTGCCGCCGGTAACGAAGAGGCACTGAAGGACGCACATCCCATCGATCCTGCCAAACACCATGGATGTCCCCGTGAGCCGTCCGCTGCCATGGTTGAGTGCTCTGGCGCGGGGCGCTCGTCATAGGGATGGAGCTCGGCCACGCCCGTCAGGTGCCGGACGGCCTCCTCCGCACGGTCGAGGAGCAGCGCCAATCCGCTAATTCGATCACGGTCGCCAGCCTGGGCCGTCCCCAGCCGGTTGACCATGGCGAGCTGGAGCAGATCGAGCCGGTCGGCCGGCTCGCGCTGATACGGATCTCTGATCGCCGCACCGGGAACACGGACGATCAGTAGGTTGGTCATGTGGCTGATAACCGTACGCCGTTAGCGCTGTCCGACCGGTACGTGCTGCTGGATCGCATCGGCAGCGGAGGCATGGGCACCGTGTGGCGCGCGACCGACCAGCTCCTGAACCGCACGGTCGCCGTGAAGGAGACGCATGTGCGGGCAACCGGCGACAAGGGCGCGGAGCACTCCGCCCGCGCGCGCAGGGAGGCGCACGCCATCGCCCGTATCTCCCACCCCAACGTCGTCAACATCCACGACCTGGTCTTCCACGACGAGCGGTTGTGGCTGGTGATGGAGTTCGTGGACGGGCCCTCGCTGAAGCAGCACGTCGCCGACAACGGGCCGATGGATCCCGCCGCCGTCGCCGGGATCGGCCTGCAGCTGCTGTCGGCTCTGGAGGCCGTGCACGCCGCCGGCGCGCTGCACAGGGACATCAAGCCGGGCAACATCCTGCTGCGCCGCGACGGCAGGGCGATCCTCTGCGACTTCGGCATCGCGGCGCTGGCGGGGAGCGAGTCGCTCACCGCGAGCGGCGCCGTGGTGGGGTCGTTCGAGTACATCGCCCCCGAACGGTTGAGCGGCCTGCCTGTGGGGCCGCCCAGCGATCTGTTCTCGCTCGGCGTCACCCTGTGCGTGCTGCTGTCCGGCCGTTCCCCGTTCGCCCGTCCGGAGCCCGTCGGCGTGCTGAACGCCGTCATCCGCGACGAACCTGACATCCCGGCCAGCGCGGGACCGTTGCGTCCCTCCATCGAAGCGTTGCTGCGGAAGAACCCGGCCGATCGTCCCTCCGTCGAGCAGGCGAGCGAGATGCTGCGGCCCCTGGCCGCGACGGCACCGGACACGCAGCGCTTCTCGCTGTCCGGCGCCGTTCCGCGCCGCCGCCTGCTGGGCGTGGCGGCGGTTTCCGCGGCTGGCCTGGCCGCCGCGGCCGTCGGAGCGGGCGCGCTGATGAGCCGCTCGGGAGCCGGCGCCGACTCCGACGCGGCCGGGACCTCCGCGCACCCGGCAGGCACCGACGCGGCGGCGAAGGCCACGAATCCGACCCGCACCGACGCCGTGCTGCCGGTGCCGGACGATCCCGACCTCGAGGCCCCCGGCCATTACTGGATGTTCTCGGGTGACCGCTACCTCCGGGCCCGCATGTCGGCCTCGGGCTACCCGGTGGGCGAGCGCCTGTCCGAGCCCTCGGACCTCGACGCGTGGAAAGGTACGTTCCAGAGCCTGCCGGGCTTCCGTGACCGGATCGACGCGACGCTCCGGGTCCCCGGGTCCCGGGACGAGTACTGGGTCTTCTCCGGCAGCCAGTACCTCCGCATGCGGATCGCCGGCGCCGAGAAAGGATACGCCGACACGCTGGTGACGGGCCCGCGGCCGCTGCGCGACTGGGCGGACGCCTTCGGCGAGCTCGCCGGCGGCGGCATCGACGCGGTGATGCGCACGCCGGACGATCAGAAGCAGTACTGGGTGTTCGCGGGTGACCGGTACGTCAGGACCAGGCTGGCCGGCGAGGGCCCCGGCGGCGAGGTCGCCTTCGGGCCGTCGGGCTTCGACGGGTGGGCCGGCACATTCTACCGGCACCCCGCATTCAGGCACGGGATCGACGCGGCGATGCCCGTGCCGGGAGAGCGGAACGACTACTGGGTGTTCGCCGGCGCCCAGTACATGAAGATTCGCGTCGCCGACGAGACCTACGCCGACACGGTGGTCGACGGCCCCAGAGCTCTGCGCGACTGGAGCACACTCCAGTGACCCCCGTGGCCGGCAGGGCACCGCCGTGCCGGCCACGGGGATGCCTGTTACGGCGTCACCTGCCTGCCGCCGAAGGTCACGACGAGGCGGCCGTCCGAGGCGAACGACCAGCTCAGCGAGCCGCTGTAGGACGAGCAGCGCGACCCGTTCGAGCCGGACCAGAACTGGTTCGAGCCGTCGGCGTCACCGATGATCCGGTCGTTCGACCCGCTGTCGCACGAGGTGTTGTCGCGGAAGACCGAGGAGCCGCCGTCGAAGTTGAAGTTGCGTTCCTCGTTGCCGATGCTGACGTTGCCCGACACCGTCATCGTGCCGAGGTTGCGGTTGTAGGTGAACCCGTGCTTGCCGTTGTCGTAGGCGATGTTGCGCCGGATGACGTGGTCGACCCCGATGTCCTCGCCGCCGAGCTTGTAGCCGTTGCGGTCACCGTCGCCGGCCTGGCTGCCGTCGCTCAGGGTGCCGTTGTCGTAGGCGAGGGAGTCCTCGATGGTCACCGCGCCGATGGGTCCGGTGTCGTCCTTGGTGAACAGGTCGTAGCCGTCGTCGATGTTGTTGTGGGACACCGTGTAGCGGAAGACGTTGCCGGGCCCGACGGTGAGCTTCGGGGCGAAGCCGTCGGCGTCCTCGCCGTCGGAGTCGGCGTTGTCGTGCGACACCGTGCTCACGACGAGGTTGCCGGAGGGCCACTGGTCCGCGGGCGCCCCGGCGACCAGGCGCGAGAGCTGCAGGCCCGAGTCGCGGTTGAAGCGCGTCACCGTGCGCTCGATGATGTTGTTGTTGCCGGCGAGCAGGATGCCGTTGTCGCCCGCGCGCTCGACGACGATGCCGCGGATGTGCCAGTACGACCCGCCCACGGCCAGCCCGCGGTTGGCCGAGTCCTCGCTCTGGGCCGAGAAGTTCAGCACCGGCGTCTCGCCTGGATGGGCGAACAGTTCGGTGCGGTCGCCGGAGGTGCCGTCGTTGCCCTGCGGGATGGTGACCGTCTGCGAGAAGCGGTAGGTGCCGCCGCGCATGTAGATCGTCCCGCCGGGGGCGACGCGGGAGATCGCGGAGGTGAGGGTGGTCGGGTCCGACTCCGTCCCGGCCGCGCTGTCGCTGCCGCCCGGCGCCACGTACAACGTGTCGGCGGGCGGCTCGGTCGTGCCGCCCGCCTCCACGTCGATGTAGTCGATGTTGGGCAGGCCGTTCGAGGTGGTGGGGCTGAGCCGGATGGTGTTGCTTCCCGCGTTCAGCGGCACGGTCAGTGTCGTGGTGGTCCAGGTGGTCCAGGCGCCGGTGGCCGCGAACGGGACGGTCTGGGTGGTGGCGCCGTTGACGATCAGGCCGGCGGGGCGGCCGCTGGTGGTGCCGTTGGCGTGGCGGATGGCGAGGGTGGTGGTGCCGGCCGTGGCGGCGTTGACGGTGAACTGGGCGTAGCCGCCGGTGTCGTTGTCGCCGTTGCAGAACCCGCTGCCCGAATATCCGGAGTGGTTGTTGTCGATGCTGCCGTTGCAGACGGCGGGGGAGGTCTCGGCCTCGTAGCGGGTGGGTGCGGCGTGTGCGGGTTGTGCGACGGCGAGCGTGCCGGCTAAGAGGCCGGCGCAGGCGATGACGGAGGTGAGGCGCATCATGCTGCTCCAATGGGTTGGGTACGGCGTCCCTTGCCCGGGCAAAGCAGAAACGGATGCCACAGTAGGAAAGCGCTTTCCCCCCGTCAACCGCCGCTGAAACTTTCATCCGGCCGCCAGCACGGCCACCCCCCGAGGCGGCAGGACGAGCACATCGCCGGACCGCTCGCCGTCGAGCAGCACGCTCCCGCCGCCGGGGACCGGCACGCGGCGTTCCTCGAAGGCGTGGTTGAGCAGGAACAGATGGCTCACACCATCCGCGCCGGCCCGGGTGACCGCCTCCACGCCCTCCGGCAGGCCGGGCAGCGTCACGCCGGCCTCGGCGGCGACGCGGCGGGTCAGCTCCCGCATCACCGCCGGGTCCGGCCGGGTGCCGAGATACCAGGCGACGCCCGAGCCGTAGACGTGCCGGGTGACAGCCGGGCCACCCGCGTTGGATCCGTCGCCGAACGAGGCCACCGCCTCGGCGCCCGCCAACTCGATGCGCTCGGACCACAGCGTGGCCGGCGACTCCGAGCCGTCCACGACGATCGGGACGCTCGCCCCGGCGTGCAGCGGGTCGAACTCGGTGATCGACACGCCGAGCAGATCGCGCAGCGGCCCCGGATATCCCCCCAGCCACACCCGGTCGTTCTCGTCGACGATGCCGGAGAAGAACGACACCACCAGGTGACCGCCCCCCTCGACGTACGCGGCCAGGTTCGCCGCCGCCTCCGCCGAGAGCAGGTAGAGGTTGGGCACCACCACCAGCCGGTAGCCGCTCAGGTCGGAGGTGGGGCGCACCACATCGGTGGTGACGCCGAGTCGCCACAGTGGTTCGTAGTGGTCGCGCAGCCGGTCCATCATGCGGATCCGGTCACTCGGGTGCGACTCCTGCTCGACCGCCCACCAGTTGCGCCAGTCCAGCACGAGCGCCGTCTCGGCCCGCACCCGCGATCCCCCGACCGCGCCCAGCGACCGCAGGTCGCCGCCGAGGTCGCGGACCGCCTGGTGCAGCGGATGGCCGGGGCCCGCGTGCGGGACCATGGCGGAGTGGAACTTCTCCGCGCCGCCGCGTGAGGCGCGCCACTGGAAGAACAGCACGGCGTCCGCGCCGCGGGCCACCGCCTGCAGGCTGTCCAGCCGCATGCCGCCGGGCTTCTTGGCCGGGTTGGTGCCCATCCAGTTGACCGCGGAGGTGGCCTGCTCCAGCAGCCACCACGGCCGGCCGTCACCGAGCCCGCGCCACACGTCGAAGAACAGCGCGCTCTGCAGCTGCGGCTCGGGCTCGCGCTGGTCGGGATAGCAGTCGCCGCTGACCACGTCCATCTCCGCCGCCCAGGCCGGGTAGTCGGTGGTGGGGGCGACGTTGCACAGGTTGGTGGTGACCGGCACGTCCGGCGTGGCCTGGCGTACCACGTCCGCTTCGAGCCGGTAGCAGTCCAGCAGCGCGTCGGAGCAGAACGCGGTGAAGTCCAGCGTGTGCGCCGGGTTGGGGATGCCGGTGGTGCGGCGGGGCGGGAGGATCTCCTCCCACGCGGAGTAGCGCTGGCTCCAGAAGGTCGTGGTCCACGCCTCGTTGAGCTGGTCGAGGGTGTCGTACCGGCGGCGCAGCCAGTCGCGGAAGGCTTCGGCGCAAAGGTCGCAGTAGCACCGGGGCACCTGGCAGCCGTACTCGTTGCCGATGTGCCAGGCGGCCAGCGCCGGGTGGCCCGCGTACCTCCGGGCGAGCTCGGTGACCAGGGACCGCGCCGCCTCCCTGTAGGCGGTGGACGACGGGCAGATGTGGCAGCGCGACCCGTAGCTCAGGCGCACGCCGCCGGCGTCGACCGGCAGCGACTCGGGATGGCGGTGCCCCAGCCACGGCGGAGGCGAGGCCGTCATCGTGGCCAGGCACACCGCCACGCCGTGGTCGTGCAGCAGGTCCATGACCTCGTCGAGCCACGCGAACCGGTAGTCGCCAGGGACGGGCTCCACCTGGGCCCAGGCGAAGATGCCGAGCGTCACGAAATTGACGCCGGCGTCGCGCATCAGCTCGGCGTCCTCCGCCCAGACCGGGCGCGGCCACTGCTCGGGGTTGTAGTCCCCGCCGAAGCGGATCACTCGCGTACGCTCCCTTCGGTCAGGCCGGCCCGCCAGAACCGCTGGAGGGCCCCCGACAACACGATCAGCGGAATGACCGACACGAACGAGCCGACCACCACCAGCGTCTGGAGGATCGGCTCCCGGTCGGCGAAGCCCTGCCAGCTGGTCAGGCCGAGGGTGAGCGGGTAGAGGCTGCTGTCCGACAGCATCACCAGCGGCAGGAAGTAGTTGTTCCAGATCCCGATGAACTGGAACAGGAAGATCGTCACCAGCGCCGGAGACATGATCTTCAGGGCGATGGTGAGGAAGATCCGCCATTCGCCGGCGCCGTCCGCCCTGGCGGCGTCCAGCACGTCGTCCGGCACCGTGGCCGCGTACACCCGCGACAGGTAGACCCCGAACGGGCTGACCAGGCTGGGCAGCAGGACCGCCCAGTAGGTGTTGGCCAGGCCGGCGTCCGACATCAGCAGGAACAGCGGCAGGCCGATGGCGGTGGTGGGCAGCAGCACCCCGGCGAGGATGACGTTGAACAGCGCCTCCCTGCCGCGGAACTCGCACTTGGCCATCGCGTAGCCGGCGCACGCGGCGACGAGCGTGGCGCCGGCCGCGCCCAGCCCGGAGTAGATCACCGAGTTGAGTATCCACCGCAGGTAGATCCCGTCGCTGAAGGAGAACAGGTCGCCGAGGTTGGTCCACAGCTGCGGGTTGGCGAACCACAGCGGGGAGGAGTTGATCAGGTCGCCGGTGTTCTTGGTGGCCGCCACGATCAGCCAGTACAGCGGCAGCAGGAAGTACGCCGCCAGCACCAGCAGCAGGACGGTGGTGAGCCAGCGCAGGCTGATCGTTCTCATCTGCGTCCCCTTCCCACGAAGCGCAGGAACCCGAAGGACAGCACGGCGGTCACCAGCGCCAGGATGATCGACTCCGCGGCGGCCAGGGCCATGTCGTTGCCGTTGAACGCGTCGTGGTACGCGGTCAGCGTGGGCGTGTAGGTGGTGGACAGGCCGCCGGACACCGGGAGCAGGACCAGCGGCTCGTTGAACAGCTGCAGCGAGCCGATGATGGTGAACACGGTGATCAGCACGAGCGCGGGACGCAGCAGCGGGATCTGGATGCGCCAGGCGATGCCCCACCGTCCCGCGCCGTCGATCCTGGCCGCCTCGTACAGCGTGCGCGGGATCGATTGCAGCTGGGCCACCACGACCAGCATGTTGTAGCCGACGAACAACCACACCACGATGTTCATGACGGACCAGAACACCGTGCCCGGTCCGAGCAGGTCGACCTCGATGCCGAACGCGCTGAGCACCGGGGTGAACGGCGACGTGCCGGGCGCGTACAGGAAGCCCCACATGATCGAGGCGATCACGCCGGGGATGCCGTACGGCAGGAAGAAGCTGGTGCGGAAGAAGCGCGGCCAGCGCGCCATGCCGGCCTCCAGGATCAGCGCCAGCACCGTGGAGCCGACCACCATCAGCGGCACCATGATCGCCGCGTAGAGCAGGATGCGGCCGAGGCTCTCCACGAATCCCGGGTCGGACAGCGCCTTGCCGTAGTTGGCCAGGCCGGCGAAGCGCGTGCTCTGGCCGCGCAGCCCGAGCAGGCCGGAGCGCTCGATGACGGTGAAGCTCTGCGCCAGCGCGTACAGGATGGGTGCGACGAAGAACCCGGCGAACAGCAGTACGAACGGCGCCAGGAACACCGCGGCGGTGCGTTTCCTCATTGGGCCCTCAGCCCTTTCTCCCTCAGTTGCTCGACCACCTGCGTCTGCGCCGCCCGCAGCGCGCTCGCGAAGGTGCCCTCGCCGGCGACGGCCCGCGGGAAGCTGTCGTTGAGCCGCTGCCTGGTCTCCTCGTAGCCGGGCCACCACACCCAGCCGCCCGGCACCTGGTTGGAGGATTCGGTGAACAGCTGGTCGGTACGCTGCCCGCCGAGGAACGCGGAGGGCTTGGTCAGCGACGGGCTGGACATGCCGTCGATCGCGGCGGGCCAGCCGTAGCCGCTCTCGATCAGCATCGCGACGCTGCGCGGGTCGCGGTTGATCCACAACGCGAACTCGACGGCCTCGCGGGGATGCTCGCAGCCGCGCAGCAGCGCGGTGGACGAGCCGCCGTTGCTGGCGGAGGCCTTGCCGCCCGCCTCCCACTGGGGCAGCGGCGCGGCCCGCCACTTGCCGGCGGTGTCCGGCGCGTTGGCCGCGAGGATGGCCTCGGCCCACTGCGCGAGGGGGATCGCCACCAGGTGGCCGGACGCGAGGTCCTTGTACCAGCCTGGCGCGAAGTGCGGGCTGACCTTGACCAGCCCGTCCTTGACCATGCCCTGCCAGTAGTCGGCCACCTTCAGCGTTTCCTGGCTGGTCATCCTGGCGTTCCAGACGCCGCCGCGGGTGTCGAACCACGGCGTGCCGGCCTGCCAGGCGAGGCTGATGAAGGGCGAGGTGTCGTTGGCGGGGAAGTTCGTGACGTACGCGTCCGGGTCGGCCTCGCGGACCCGGACGGCCGCCTCGCGGTACTCCGCCCAGGTCTTCGGCACCTCGATGCCCCACTTGTCGAACAGGTCGGCCCGGTAGTAGAGAGCCATCGGGCCGGTCGCCTGGGGCACGGCGTAGGTGCCGCCCTCGTACGTCACGAGGTCCCAGGTGTTGCGCTGGAAGTCGGCCCGGTCGGCGTCTGTGAGATAGGGATTCAGGTCCGTCAACTCGACGTTGAGCAGGAACGACGGCAACTCCTGGAATTCCATCTGGGCCAGGCACGGGGCGTCGCCGGCCAGCACGGCGGCGTGCATCTTCGCGTACCCGCCCTTCGGGCCCGGCGGGATGTTGTCCAGCGTGACCTGGACGTCGTCGTGGGTGCGGTTGAACAGCTCGACGGCCTTGTCCATCCCTGGAACCCACGCCCAGAAGGTGAGCCGGACGGGATCCCGTCCGGCTTGAGCGGCGCCGCCCCCGCAGGCGCTCACGAGCAGCATCGCCACCGCGGCCAGGCTGAGGAGGGGGGATCCCAAGCGTCGTGGCCAAATAACCATAAAATATGCTTTTATCATCTTCATAAGGGGATCGGAAGGGATGTGCGGCCTTGAGCTATCCACGGCGCGGCATGCACGGTGAGGTCGTCGAGGATCTCGGCCTGCGCATTCTCGGAGGCGATCCCGACGCCGGGGGGACGCTCGACCCGACCGCCCTGGCCAGGCACTACGGCGTCAGCCAGACAGTGATGCGGGAGGCACTGAAGACCCTCGCGGCCAAGGGTCTCGTGGACGCGCGGCCGAAACGCGGCACGTACGTCCGGCCCCGCGCCGAGTGGTCGATGCTCGATCCGGACGTCCTGCGGTGGCGGTTCACCCAGCGCGGCGACGAGCGGATGCTCCGCGACCTCGCCGAGGTCCGGGCCGTGGTGGAGCCGGCCGGCGCCCGGCTGGCCGCGCAGCGCCGCACCGACGAGGACCTGGACGTCCTCGAGGCGGCGCTGGCCCGCATGGCCGACACCGTCTCCGACCCCGTCGCGCACACCGAGGCGGACATCGCCTTCCACCGCACGCTGCTCGCCGCCGCGCGCAACGAGGTGCTCGACTGCCTCCAGATCGTGATCGCCGCCGCGCTGTACGCGCGGGACCGGCTGGTGCACGCCGGCGGCGAGCGCCCAGGGTTCGCCGCCACGCACCGGGCGGTCCTGGACGCGGTCCGCCGCGCCGATCCAGACGCCGCAGAATCCGCCATGCGGGACCTGCTCGCGCAGGCCGGAAAGGACGAAGCCGCATTATGACCACCCCCCACATGACCTCCAGGCGGCGCATGCTCGCCTACGCCGCAGGGCTGGCCGGGCTGGCCGCCGTGGCCCAGGTGCCCGGCGGCTGGACCGACTCCTCACCCGCCCTGCCCGGCACGCCGTTCACGCTCGGCGTCGCCTCAGGAGATCCCCGGCCCGACGGCGTGGTCCTGTGGACCAGGCTCGCCCCGCAGCCGCTCGCCGACGACGGGCTCGGCGGCATGCCGCGCACCCAGGTGCCGGTGCGCTGGGAGGTCGCCGAGGACGACGGGATGCGCAAGGTCGTCCGCAGAGGAGTGGCCACCGCGCGCCCGGAGTTGGCGCACGCCGTGCACGTGGAGGTGCACGGCCTGCGTCCCGGCCGGGCGTACTGGTACCGGTTCACCGCCGGCGCCGACGACAGCCCGGTCGGCCGTACCAAGACCGCGCCCGACCCGCGCTCGTCCGCGCCGGTCAGCTTCGCCTTCGCCTCCTGCCAGGCCTGGGACGCAGGCTTCTACACCGCCTACCGCGACATGGCGGCCCAGGACCTCGACCTCGTCGGGCACCTCGGCGACTACATCTACGAGAACGGGATCGGCGCCACCGGAGGCAGGCGCGGCACGCCGCTGTCGCCCGCGCACGGCGCGCTCGTCCAGACCCTCTCGCAGTACCGGCTGCGGCACTCGCTCGTCGCCACCGACCCCGACCTGCAGGCCGCCCGCGCCGCCGCCCCCTGGTTCTTCACCCTCGACGACCACGACGTGGAGGACAACTGGGGCGCCGACCGGTCGCCCACCGGCGCGACCCCGGAGAACTTCCTGCGCCGCCGCGCCGCCGCGTTCCGCGCCTTCTACGAGAACAACCCGATGCGTCCCTCCGCGCTGCCGGTCGGGCCCGACATGGCCATGCACCACCGGATCGGCTACGGGCGGCTGGCGAGCTTCTTCGTGCTGGACGCGCGGCAGTTCCGCAGCCCCATCGACATCGGGGCGCGGCTCGACCCCTCCCGCACCATGCTGGGGGAGGAGCAGGAGCGCTGGCTGCTCAAAGGGCTCGCCGACTCGTCGAGCACCTGGAACCTGCTGGCCAACCAGGTCATGATGTTCCAGCTCGACCGGCTCACCGACCCCGGGCTGCAGCAGCTCAACCCCGACACCTGGGACGGCTACGCGGCCGCGCGCGACCGGCTGTGGACCGGCATCGGCGAGCGCCGCGTGTCCAACCCGGTGGTGCTCACCGGCGACGCCCACGTCAACTGCGCCGCGGAGCTCAAGGCCGACTACGCCGACCCCGGCTCGCCTAGCGTGGGCGTGGAGTTCGTCGGCACCTCGATCACCTCCGGCGGCGACGGATCCGACGACACGCCGGGAGGCCAGGAGTGGCTGGCCTCCAACCCCCACCTGAAGTTCTTCAACAACCAGCGCGGATACGTGCGCTGCCGGGCCGACGCCGACACGCTGACCACCGACTACGTGGTGGTGGACAAGGTCACCACGGCCGGTGGCGCCGCGTCGGTGCGCAGATCGTTCGTCGTCGAATCCGGCCACCCGGCCCTGCAGGACATGTGAGGCTGATCATGAGAAGGACGTTCCACGCCGCCGCCGCGGTGGCGCTCTGCTCGGGCCTGTTCACGATGCCCGCCTCCGCCGGGTCCGCCTCCGCCGGGTCCGCCTCCCCCGGGCCGTCCGCCGCCGGGGCCGCGGTGCGGCGGCTGCCCGTCACGCCGGCGGGCCAGGTCCTGGTGGTGCAGGCCAACCTGCAGGACTCGGTACGCCAGGCGGACGCCCGCGACACCAGAGACCTGGACAACTTCGCCAGGCTGCTGGCCGAGAAGGCCCCCGCGGCGCCGGACGCCCTGCTGCTCACCGAGATCCTCGGCCCCGGCGCCCGCCACCTGGCGAACGCGCTGAGCCGGGCCACCGGGCAGCGCTACCGGGCCGAGGTGGCGGGTGAACGCTCCGCCTTCCTGCCCGACGGCGCGGTCAGGGAGAACGCGATCATCCTGAACACCGGCACGATGACCGCCGCCGCGCGCGGCGGCTTCGAACGGGTGCAGGACGAGGACCAGGCCTACGTGGTGGCCGCGCGGCGGGACGGCACGCTGCGCGTGCCGCTGGTCGCCGCGCACCCCGGTGGCGATCCCGCGCCGGCCGCCGCCTGGCTCGCCGATCGGTTCGCCCGCGAGGGCGGCGTCACCGTGCTCGGCGGCGACTTCCGCGCCGGGCGCTGCGCCGTACCCGCGGAGGACCAGGCCATCGGCTGCGAGCCGCAGGCGTTCTGGGCGGACCTGACAGGGCCGCGCGCCTACACCGACGCGTACTTCGAGCGCGGCGACGCGCAGGCGCGCCGGCACAGCGGGTACGTCTTCGCCAGGGGGGATGTGCTGAAAGCCGCGATCGACACCGACATGCCGGACGTCTCGGACTGCAAGGCGGCCTTCGACGCCGGGCGCTCGCACACGGCGGACCGGGACTGCCGCGCCGCGTACTACGCCGACGAGCCGTTCGGGTGGGCGCTCATCGGGGCCGCCCGCGACGAGCAGCAGTCGGTGGTCCCGGCGAAGCTCGCCCTCGATCACTGCGAGCTCGCCGTGCGCACCGCCGACGTGATGGCCAGGGTCGTCAACAACACCGCGGCGCCGCTGTCGCGGCCGGTCCGCGTGAGCGCGTCCGAGCCGCTCACCGCCACCCCCGCAGGGGCCGCCCTCGACGTGCCCGCCGGCCAGGCGAAGAACGTGATCGTGACCGTCACCGCGCCCAGGGACACCGAGCCGGGCGAGCACACCGTCACCGTGACGATCGGCAGCGAGAAGCGGGAGATCCCGGTCACCGTCACCGAGGACTGCGTCGAGCCGAAGGTGTACGCGACCAGCTTCCACGCAGGCTTCGGCCCCGAACTGGCGGTGGACGACGACATCGCGACCTACTGGCACTCGGAGTACCAGCCGCCGCACCCGCTGCCCCAGTCGATCACCCTCAACCTGGGCGAGACCAGGCAGGTCAGCGCGCTGGACTACCAGCCGCGCTTCGACGGCAACCTCAACGGCACGATCCTGGACTACAAGGTCTACCTCAGCACAGACGGCCGGACGTTCACGGAGGTCGCCGGCGGATCGTGGGCGGCCGACGCGCGGCAGAAGAGCGCCTCGTTCGACGCGGCGGACGCCCGCTACGTGCGGCTGGAGGGCAGCCGGGCCAGCGGCGGGTCCTACCTTTCGGCGGCGGAGGTCACCGTCCGATGAGCAGGTTCGCGGGGCAGGCGGCCGTCGTCACGGGTGGCGCGCGGGGCATCGGCGCCGCCACGGTCCGCCGGCTGGCGGCGGAGGGCGCCTCGGTGGTCGTCGCCGACATCGACGACGCGGCGGGCCGGGACGTGGCGGACAGCGTCCCCGGGGCCGTGTACGCCGCCTGCGACGTGGCCTCGCCGCAGGCGTGGGACGACCTGCGCACGCTGGTCCTGGACCGGTTCGGGCGGCTGGACGTGCTCGTCGGCAACGCGTACGTGCTGCGGAATGGGCCAGCCGACGAGGTGGGGCCGGACGACTGGAACGCCCAGCTCGCGGTCAACCTCGGCGGGTTCTACCTGGGCGTGCGCGCGTTCATCGGCGAGCTGCGGCGGGCACGCGGCGCTCTCGTGGCGGTCTCCAGCGTGCACGCCGGCTTCGGCCTGCCCGGCCGCCCCGCCTACGCCGCGTCCAAGGGCGGGCTGCTCTCGCTGACCAGGCAGCTCGCCGTGGAGTACGGCCCCGAGGTACGCGCCAACGCGGTGGTGCCCGGCCCCATCCTGACCGGGGCGTGGGACGGCATCGACGAGGCCGGCCGGGAACGCAGCGCCCGCGCCACGGCGGCCGGGCGGCTGGGCAGCCCGGACGAGGTCGCCGCCGCCATCGCGTTCCTGGCCAGCAGTGAGGCGTCGTTCGTCACCGGCGCCGCGCTGACCGTCGACGGCGGCTGGAGCGTCATGAAGGACTCCGACTGAACCCGTCTTGCCGCTACTGATCGAAAAGGGACCCATGCGCATCGTCTCGCTCACGACCTACCTGGTGGCGCCCCGCTGGTTGTTCCTGCGCGTCGACACCGACGAGGGCATCACCGGCTGGGGCGAGCCGGTGGTCGAGGGCAGGGCGGCCACGGTGGCCGCGGCCGTGGCGGAACTGTCCGAGTACCTGGTCGGCGCCGACCCCCTGCGCATCGAGGACCACTGGCAGGTGCTCACCAAGGGCGGCTTCTACCGGGGCGGGCCGGTGTTGTCCAGCGCGGTCGCCGGCATCGACCAGGCGCTGTGGGACATCGCCGGCAAGGCCTACGGCGTGCCGGTGCACCGGCTGCTCGGCGGGCCGGTCAGAGACCGCGTCCGGGTCTACAGCTGGGTCGGCGGCGACTCTCCCGCCGAGGCGTCCGACGCGGCGGCAGGGCTGGTGGAGGCCGGGTTCACCGCGCTGAAGATGAACGCCGCCGGCATCCTGCGCGCCATCGACACGGCGGCTTCCGTCAGGGCGATCGTGGACCGGCTCGCGTCGGTGCGCGCCGCGGTCGGCGACGAGGTCGACATCGCGCTGGACTTCCACGGACGGCTGAGCCTGCCCATGGCCCGCAGGGTGCTGCCGCTGCTGGAGCCGTACCTGCCGTTCTTCGTGGAGGAGCCGGTCGTGCCCGAGCTCACCGGCGAGCTGGCGGCGGTCACCTCGGCCACCGCCATCCCGATCGCGGCGGGGGAGCGGCTGTACTCGCGGTGGGATTTCCGCCCCGCGCTGGAGGCGGGGATCGCGGTCGCCCAGCCGGACGTCTCGCACGCGGGCGGCATCTCCGAGACCCGGCGTATCGCCGCCATGGCCGAGGTCTACGGCGCCGCCCTCGCCCCCCACTGCCCGCTCGGCCCGATCGCCCTGGCCGCCAGCCTGCAGACCGGCTTCGCCACCCCGAACCTGCTCATCCAGGAGCAGAGCCTCGGCCTCCACTACAACGAGCCCGCCGACCTGCTCGACTACCTGGTGGACCCGTCGGTGTTCAGGTACGCCGACGGGCACGTGCCGCTGCTGACCGGCCCCGGCCTCGGCATCGAGATCGACGCCGCCGCCGTCGAACGCGCCGCCGAGACCGGCCACCGCTGGCGCTCCCCGGTCTGGCGCCGCGACGACGGCGGCCTCGCCGAGTGGTGATCGCCCTGCGGGAACCACGCGCTCACGGCCACGTGGGGCGGCCCAGCGCCGCGCAGCGGGCGCGGACTGCCTCCGCCTGCGTGTCCCCGAGAGCGTCGTAGCACTCCACGGCCCGCTTCCAGGCGTCCAGCGCGGCCGCCGTATCGCCCGCCGCCGCGTGCGTCTCCCCGAGCCGGACCAGCGTCTGCGCGGCAGGGTGGAGGTCGTCGCACTCCTGGAACAGTTCGGCCGCCCGCTCGTAGCCGGCCACCGCCCGCGTGTGGTCGCCCATGGCGTCCAGCACGTAGGCGATGCTGTCCCAGGCATGCCCCTCGCCCTGGGCGTAACCGAGGTCGGACAGGATGGCCTGCGCATGGCTGCAGTCGGTGAGCGCCTGGTCGTACTCACCGAGCTGGGCGCGCCACCAACCGGCGTTGTTCAGCGCCCGGGCCTTGCCGATGGTGTCCCCGCCCTCCTCGAAGAGCTCCAGGGCCCGCAGCGCGTGGCGGAGCTCCTCGCCGGGCCGTACCCGGCTGACCGGGACCGTCAGGCCCAGGTGCAGGTGCGCCTCCAGGACGGGCTCACCGAGGTCGCGGTGGAGCTCGATGGCCTGGTCGAAGTGCGTGACCGCCTTCTCGTCGTGGCCGAGCTTGGCGCGGGCGCGGGCCAGGCGGCTGTGACTGCCGGCCTGCGCCAGGCGGTCACCGAGCCGCGCGGCGGCGCCCAGCGCCACCGCCTCGACGTGCAGGATCTCCTCCCAGGGGCCGCGGCGCTGCATGAACTCGCCGAACCCCCAGGCCAGCTGCCAGGCGTGCCGGTCCAGCCCGGCCTCGGCCGCCTCCGACACCACCGCGGGCAGCGCCACCGACTCGGCGGCGTACCAGCGCAGGGCCTCCCCCTGCCCGGCGAAGTGCTCCACGGCGACGCCGGGGGCGGGTGGGTCCGGCTTGACGCGTTCGCGGTGCGGGTAGCAGATGGCGCTGGCCGCGCAGGCCGAGTGCAGGTAGTGGTCCAGCAGGCGGCGGGTGGCGGACCGGCGCACGGTGCGGCTGTCGGTGGCGCGGGCCTGCTCGGCGGCGTACGCGCGCAGCAGGTCGTGCAGGCGCACGCGGCCGCGGGCGGAGTGGTCGACGAGGTTGGCGCGGTCGAGGTGGTCGATCAGCTTCCGTGTACGCTCCACGGGCAGGGCGGCAAGGCTCGCCACCGCGGTCACCGGAAAGTCCGGCCCGGCCTGCCTGCCGAGATGGCGGAAGAGGCCGGCCGCCTCCTCGGTGAGCTCGCGGTAGGACCGGGCGAACACGACGCGCAGGTCGATCGCGGGGTCGGTGTCGGCGAACGGTTCCAGGCCGGTTTCCGCTCGTTCGAGGTCGGCGGCGACCTCGGCCAGGGGCAGCTCGCTCCGCCGTACCATCCGCGCCGCCACGATGGCCAGGGCCAGCGGCAGGCGCCCGCACCTGTCGATGATCAGCTCCGCGGCCTCGGGCTCGGCCGCCAGGCGAGCCTCACCGACCCGGGCGGCCAGCAGGTCGCGGGCCTCCTGACGGGAAAGGACGCCCAGATGGAGGAGGGACGCTCCGACGGTGACCGACAGCGAGGGCAGCTCGGACCGGCTCGTGATCAGCGTCAGCGACCCAGGGGCGGTGGCCAGCAGCGGAGCGACCTGCTCGGCGCCGCGGGCGTCGTCGAGCATGACGAGCACCCTGCGGTCGGACACCAGACTGCGGTAGAGCCCGGTCTGCGCCTCGACGCCGGAGGGCACCTGGCTCTCCGCGACGCCGAGCGCGCCGAGGAAGCGGGGCAGGACCGTGCGTGCGCCGGCGGGGTCGAGGGCGCCGAGGTCGGCGTAGAGCTGGCCGCCGGGGAAACGGTCGCGGTGCAGGTGGGCCCAGCGCAGCGCCAGCGACGACTTGCCCACTCCCGGCGGTCCCGAGATCACGCACACGGCGCCGGCGGCGGCCAGCCCATCCAACTCGGCCTTCCGGCCGACGAAGCACCCGAGGCGGACGGGCAACTGCGCGGGTACGGGACGTTCGGCCTCGGCCACCTCGCCCTGCCGCAGCAACATGCGATGGACCTGGCGCAGCGCCGTCCCGGGTTCGACGCCCAGTTCCTCGGCGAGCGTGTGGCGCACGCCGGCGAAGCAGGTCAGCGCCTCGGCCGTACGCCCCGACGCGTGCAGCGCCTCGATCAGCGCGACGGCGACCAGCTCGTCCAGCGGGTACTCCTCCGCCAGCGGCGACAGCGCCGCCACCGCGGCTCCCGGATCGGCTTCGGCCACCGAACGCGCCCACCGCAGCACGATCTCCTTCCGCTCGTCCCGCAGCCGCCGGCGGGCCCGCTCGGCCCACTCGCCCGGCAGCCCTGTCAGCGGGTCACCGCGCCACAGCGCCAGCGCCTCACCCAGCGGCGGCCGGGGATCCGGTACGGCTGCTGCCCGCTCGGCGAGGCGGCGGAACCGCGACAGGTCCACGGCGGACTCGTCCACGTCGAGCAGGTAGCCGCCGAGCTTGCGCAGCACGTCGCCGTCGTCGCCGAGCACCTCGTGGCGGAGGTGGGTGATGATCGTGTACAGGGTGTTCCGCGCGCCGGACGGGATCCGTTCGCCCCAGATGCGGGTCAGCAGCGTCTCGACGGGAACGACCCGGCCGACCTCCCAGGCGAGGGCAGCGAGCGCGAGCGCGGCCTGCGGAGGGCGCACCGCACTGGTCTGATCCGCGCGCTCCAGCTCCACCGGTCCGAGCAACCGAATCAACATGGCTTTCCAGCGTAGTCAGGGGAGATCGACTCCTCGCAGGTTGTCATGTGTTCGGAACAGCATTGAGAAGTCATTGAGAAATCGCTGAGATGCCCGGGTGAGGCTGCCAGGCGAAGGCTCCTCTTCAGGAAGCGAGGGCTCATGAACGCCTTACACGGACTCTGCGACCGCCTTGTCGCACGGCTCGTCCCCCAGGTCAAGGCCTCAGCCTTGGGGTGCTACTGGCAGTGGGACGACAAGCCGCAGCAGTGCTACAAGCGCTGGTGCTGCGAGTACATCAACGGGACCAGGTGTAACGGCTGGGTCCGCTGCTGACCGGGAACAGAAAGCAGGACGTCATGCGGGTTCTCACCAGATTCACCGATCGGCTCGTCGAACGGCTCGTCCCCCAGGTCAGGGCCGCCGCCAGCAGCTGCTGGGAGGAATATCGCACCGTGATGGGCGGCCGGTGCCAGTACCGCAGGTGCTGCACCTACAACACGGGGACCAGGTGCAACGGCTGGTCGTACTGCTAGACGCCGATCCGGTGTCGTGATCCACGGGCCGGGCCCTCTGATCAGGCCCGGCCCTCCGTACCGCGATGAGGAGATCGTGATGGTTTACGCCCTGTGGGCGGCCGTGGTGGTGCTGGCCGTGCTGTGCGCCCTCAACCTGGCGCTGGGCCTGGGCATCATCCGCAGGTTGCGCGAACACACCGAGCGCCTCAACGGCCTGTACGAGCAGGCCGGCGGCGCCCCGCCGCCCTCGCTCCTGCCCGGTGAGACGGTGGCGGAGTTCGAGGTGGAGCACGGGCTGCGCGGGCGTACGCTGGTCGGCTTCTTCTCCCCGTCGTGCGCGCCCTGCAAGGAACTGGCCCCCAAGTTCGCCGAGCTGGCCGCGACGATGCCGCGTGACCAGGTCATCGCCGTGATCGCCGGCTTCCGCGACGAGATCGGGCCGATGCGCGAGCTGCTCGAACCGGTCGCCATCGTCGACACGGCCGGCCCGGACGGCGGGTCGATGGCCAAGGCGTTCAAGGTGGCTGCCTTCCCCCGGGTCTTCCTCATCGACGACAGCCGTACCGTGCTCGCGACGGGACATGACCTGGCCGACGTGCTGGCCCTGACCGCCGCGCGTGGCTGAGCGGTCCTGGCCGCGCGCCCTGGCCGCCGTCACGGGGCTGGCCTGGCGCAGCGCGCCCGTGACGGTGATCCTCTACGTCGGCGCCACCCTCGCCCAGGCCGCGGTCCCCATCTCCACGACCTGGTTCACCAAGGCGCTGCTCGACGCGCTGACCGCCGAGCGCGGCTCCGTGCTCGGCGCGGCGCTCGGGCTGGCCGCCAGCGGCCTGGCCGCCGGCGTGCTGCCGAGCCTGTCCACCTACGCCAACGGCGCCCTCGGCAGGGCGGTCGGCCTGCGCGCCACCGACCGGCTGTTCACCGCCACCGGGAAGTTCGCCGGTCTGCGCTACTTCGAAGACCCCGCCTTCCTGGACCGGCTGCGCCTGGCCCAGCAGTCCACCACCGACTGCCACGGGCTGCTCGGATCCGCTTTCGACGTCGGCAGGGCCGCGCTCACGGTCGCCGGGTTCCTCGGGGCGCTGGCCCTGATCAACCCGTGGATGGCCGTGATCGTGCTGGTCTCGCTCGCGCCCGCGCTCGCCGCCCAGCTACGCCTGGCCAGGCAGTACACGACGATGATGTGGCAGACCAGCCCCGCCCAGCGCAGGGAGTTCTTCTACGGCCAGCTGCTGACCGGCGTCCAGGCCGCCAAGGAGGTCCGGCTGTTCGGGATCGGCGGCTTCCTGCGCGAGCGGATGCTGGCCGAGCGCAGGGGCGTCAACCGCGCCCAGCGCGGCCTGGACCTGCGCAGGCTGGCCACGAACGGCGCGCTCGAACTGCTGGCCGCGCTGGTCGCCGGCGGCGGGCTGGTGTGGGCCGGAATGGCGGCGCGCGAAGGCAGGATCAGCGCGGGAGACGTGGTGATGTTCATCGGCGCGGTGGCCGGCACCCAGCTGGGGCTCAACACGATGGTGCACATGATCGCGCAGATGGCCCAGAGCCTGAGGATGTTCGGCCACTACCTCGACGTCACCCACACCCCGCCCGACCTGCCCGTGACGGCCACCGCCCCGCTGCCGGCGCTGCGGCGCGGCATCGAACTGCGTGACGTGTGGTTCCGGTACGGCGACGACCACCCCTGGATCCTGCGCGGCGTGGACCTGTTCATCCCGTACGGCGGCACCATCGCCCTCGTCGGGCTGAACGGAGCGGGCAAGAGCACCCTGGTCAAGCTGCTGTGCCGGTTCTACGACCCCACCAAGGGCACGATCCTGTGGGACGGGGCGGACCTGCGCCGCTGCGACCCCGCCGACCTGCGCGCCAGGATCAGCGCCGTCTTCCAGGACCACATGGCCTACGACCTGTCCGCCGCCGAGAACATCGGCCTCGGGAACCTTCCCCTGATCGGCTCCGAACCCGACATCCAGGCCGCCGCCCGGCGGGCCGGCGTCCACGACACGCTCGTCGCGCTGCCGCGCGGCTACGACACCCTGCTGACCCGGCTCTTCTTCAGCGACGGCGACGAGGACTCCGCGTCCACCGGGGTCGAGCTGTCGGGCGGGCAGTGGCAGCGCATGGCCATCGCCCGCGCGCTGCTGCGCGACCGGCCCGACCTGGTGATCCTCGACGAGCCCAGCTCGGGGCTGGATCCCGAAGCCGAGCACGACATCCACGTCCGGATGCGCGCCGGCCGGTCAGGGCGTACCAGCCTGCTCATCTCCCACCGGCTCAACACCGTGCGCGACGCCGACCTCATCGTCGTGCTGGAGGAGGGACAGGTGGCCGAGCAGGGGCGGCACGAGGACCTGATGGACCGGGAGGGCCCTTACGCCAGGCTGTTCACCCTGCAGTCGGCGGGCTACGTCACGGAGCACACCGCATGAGATACGTGGTGGGAGCCGTGCTGGGCGCTGTCGCCGTCCTGGTGTGGCTGCGCGGGCGGTTCGTCACGGTCACGGTCGAGGGCGCCAGCATGGAACCCACCCTGCACCCGGGCCAGCGGCTGCTGGCCCGGCGCACCAGGGGCGTGACCGGCGAGGTCGTGATCGTGCGCAACCCGCACCCCGTTCCGCCGCTGCTGGTCAAGCGGCTGGCCGCCTGCGAAGGCGAGCGGCTGCCCGCGGTGCTGGGCGGCGGGCTGGTGCCCGCCGGGCGCGTCGCGGTCCTCGGCGACAACCCGCCCCGGAGCGTGGACTCCCGGCACTTCGGCCTGTTGCCCGCCTCTCATGTGGTGGCGGTCATCAGGTCCCTGCCGCCACGAGAGGGACGGTAGCCGATCATGCGGTACGTCGAGGTGGCGAGCGGGCTGCTGCTGGTCACGGTGTTCGCGTCCGCCCTGGCGGGCAAGGTGCGCGGCCGCGGGGCGTGGGCGGGGTTCGTCGAGTCGGTCAGCGAGATGGCGGTGGTCGGCAGGGCGCTCGTCCCGATGGCCGCGGTGGCCGTCACCGCGGCGGAGGCCGCGGTGATCGTGCTGGTCCTGGCTCCCCTGCGCTGGGCCGCGACGGCCGGATACGCGCTGGCGGCCGTGCTGCTCACCTGCTTCACGCTGGCCGTGGGCGCGGTCGCCCGCAGACCCGTCCCGGTGCCGTGTCATTGCTTCGGCCCTTCCAGGACCCCGGTCGGCGTGCCGCACGTGGTGCGCAATCTGATCCTGGTCGCGGCGTCTCTGCTCGGGCTGGCGGGATCGCTGACGAACGGCTCCGCCGACCCGGTGCTCAGCTCCGCCGCCGGGGTTCTGGGAGCCGTACTGGGGCTGCTGATGGCGCGATGGGACGACCTCGCGGCGCTGCTGGGGCCGTCCGGACCCTCCGGCGCCACCGCCGGAGGCCGGACATCGGTCAGCGGTCGACGGCGCAGGCGTCCCTGTTGAGGGAGAACCTGCTCGGCAGGGACGTGTCGCCCGTGTGGCTGACGAGATAACCCAGCGTGACGCTGCCGCCAGGGGCGATGGAGCCGTTGTGGGCGGCGTTGACCGCGGTGACGATGTCGCCGCTCTGGGTGAGGTCGGTGTTCCAGTCGGAGATGACGGTCTGCCCGCGCGAGAGGGGGAATCTCAGCGTCCACCCGTTGATCGGGGTGGTGCCGGTGTTGGTGATGGTGAGGTCGACGGTCATGCCGCCACCCCAGGTCTGCGTGGTGTGCCCGATGAGGCAGGCCGGCTTCGCGCGTTCGAACGAGACGCGGTGCAGGCCCCCGGGAAGGTCGTTGACGACGTACAGCTCGCCCTCCGGCGTGGCGCCGAACGCGGTGACCTGCGTCGGCGTCTGGCCGATCTCGGCCTGGTGATAGCCGCCCGCGCCGTCCTCGCGCAGCGCCCACACGGTGGAGGAGCAGTAGTCGGTGGCGATGTAGGTGCCGCCGACCAGGTCGGCGAACTCCTCGCCGTGGTAGACCTGCCCGCCGATGACCGCGCAGCCGCCGGTGTGCGGGGAGTAGGTGAAGACCGGCTCGGTGTAGTCGGCGCCGGAGTCGCACTGGGTCTCGTCGAACACCTCCAGCCCCTCGTAGCAGGACCAGCCGAGGTTCGCGCCGGACTGCCGTCCGGGCTTGATGTGGTTGATCTCCTCCCACCTGCCCTGGCCGACGTCGGCGATCCACATCGAGCCGTCCGCCGGGTCGACGGAGAAGCGCCAGGGGTTGCGCCCGCCGTACATCCAGATCTCCTCGCGCGCGCCCGCGACGCCGGCGAACGGGTTGTCCTCGGGTACGCAGTAGGCCAGGTCGCCGCAGCTCCGGCTGACGTCGATGCGCAGGATCTTGCCCAGCAGGGTGTCCACGCGCTGCCCGGAGTCGAAGGGGTCGCCTGAGCCGCCGCCGTCGCCGATGCTCATGTACAGGTTGCCGTCGGTGCCGAAGGTGATCTGGCCGCCGTTGTGGTTGCTGTTCTCGGCGTGCTCCTGGGAGAGCAGGGGTTCGAGGTTCGCGTCGTCCAGCCCGTACCGTGCCAGGGTCACCGCGCCGTCCGGCAGCGCCGTGTAGGCGAGGTACACGTCATGGCTCTCGGCGAAGTCGGGCGAGAGGGCGATGCCGAGCAGCCCGCGCTCGTTGCCGGACTCGTCCACCGACGCCGTGATGTCGATGATCGGGGTCTGGTCGAGGCCGGTGTCCGGGTGGTAGACCCGCACGGTCCCGCGCTTCTCGGTGACGAACAGCCTGTCCGTCCCGTCATCGGGTGCGGCGATGGCGGTGGGGCGGCGTAACCCGAAGGCGACCTGGGTGGTGATCGTGTTGATCTCTTCCAGCGGCACCTCGGAGGCGGCCGGGACGGATGAGGATGTGGACGTCGCCGCGGCGGCCGGTGGCGTCAGCGCGCTCACGGGGGCGAGCAGTGGCAGGGACAGGGCGAGCAGTGCGGGCGCTGCCCAGCGTTTTCCTGGCATGTCGGGACTCCAGAGGCGAGGCTTCGTCGGATCGGACGGTATAGGCTCGCCCGCCGTCCCAACCAGGGCGACGATCATGACGCCTGGGCACCGCCGCGGCGCCAGGCCGTTGCGGCTGCTTCAACCACGCTTGAACTGCGGTGATGCCGGAGGGCTCCGGCACGGTCCGCCGTCGGCCGCATGAAACGTACATCGGCGCGCACCTGGACGCGCGGTCGAGGCGCTCAGACGCCGAGGACAGGAAGACAGCGCTAGGGCGCGAGGCGGCCCAGGAGCGGGTGGTCCTCGGTGGCCGTTCGCAGGGAGCCGGCGAGGAGGATCGTGCCGGGGGCGGCCGCGATGGCTTGGGGCTGCATGCCCTTCGGCCAGGCGATGCGGGTCCGCGGTTCCCAGGTGCGCCCGTCCTGCGACCTCACGAGGACCATGTCACCCGCCTGCACCCGCAGGCCGATCCATGCGTCCCCGTCCCTGGCGAGCTGGGACAGCGCCGGGCGGCCGAGCTCGGCGACCAGGGGTTTCTCCCACTGGCCTGACGTGGAGAGCAGGGCGGAGAACGTCTTGGTGAGGGAGCCGTCGTGGCGCACCAGCCCCGTGACGATCACCGTGTCCCGGCCGACGACGGCCTCGGTGACCCACGCTCCCTGCCCGTCCGGCAGGCCGATCGCCGGCATGGGCTGCCACGACAGGCCGTCGGCCGAGTACATCAGGCAGTTCGTCGTGGTGCTGATGCCCGGGCACATGCCCGGGGCGACGTAGCCGTACTCTCCGCCCGCCAGGTCGCTGGGGAACTCGAAGGGGGAGGGGACCTGCTGCCAGGTGACCAGGTCGGTCGAGCGCCAGGATATTTGCTTCGCGTCTTTCGAGGACGTCACCAGATAGCTGTCCTTGGCCGCCGCGGCCTCCTTGATCGTGCCGAAGTCGTGGCCGGAACGCTGCCAGGTGCGGCCGTCGCGCGAGGTGTAGACCCCGGGGCCGATCGCGAGCCAGCCGCTCGGGCCGTGCACCACGGTGGTGAACGCGCCGGGCGTCTCCAGGCCCGAACGTTGCCAGGTCGCGCCGCTGTCGGTGCTCCACCACGCGCTGGCCATGCCCTGGGACTGGCCGACGGCGACGGTGACGTCTCCCGCGTGGCGCAGGTCGTTGACCCGGGTGACGGGGTAGCGCAGCCCCGCGACACCGCTGAAGTCGACGGGGGAGACGTCGCTGTCCGGGCCCGCGGAGAACATCCGCAGGTCGAGACGCTCCGGCCGGTCGGTGGAGAAGACGCCCAAGGTGTCGCCGCTGAGGAGAGCACCGGTCTTGGTCGTCGCCATCACCGGCTGGTAGGCGTTCAGCTCACGGGAGGTCCCCAGAGAGTCCCAGTCGGAGCCGTCCTCGCTGTGGAGGAGCCTGGCCTCTTCGCCATATCCGGGCTCCCCGATCGGTACGGCATCCATGAGCAGGTAGAACCCGGTCGCGCCCGCGGCGAACCCCTTCGGCGAGGAACCCTCGCTGGAGCCCACCTCCTTCCACGACGCGCCGTCGGTCGAACCGGCGATGGTGGTGGTCTTGAACTCCTTGCTGAAGGCGGCGTAGAAGGTCCTGCCGTCCGTGGCGAGGACGGGCGTGCTCGTGCCGGTGTCGAGCGTGGCGGTCTGCCAGGTGCGGCCGCCGTCCGCCGACCTCGCGGTCAGGCGGCCACTCGTCCCGTCGGCGGAGTCGCCGTCGATGAGGACGTTGTCGCCGTGGGCGATCATGCTCGTACGGCCCGCCGGCAGTGCGGTCGTGGTCGTCACCCGCTGCCACTGCCGGCCGTCCGCCGAGGTCCAGACGGCCGTCGGGCTCGCCTTCTGCGCTGTCGCGTCCTGCGCGCCCTTGATCACGAATCCGCTGTCGGTCGCCACGAGGCCGGACAGGTTGTAGTCGACCATGTCACCGAGGGCGCCGCCGCTGACGGGCTGCCAGGTGTGACCGTCGGCGCTGGTCCACGCCACGGGGGAGTGCTTGGACAGCCTGCTGGGGAACGCCACCCAGCCCTTGTCGCCGCCCGCCACGAGGCCCGCGGCCATCGACTCGGCCCCGGGCGGCGGCACCGACTTCCAGCTCGTGCCGCTGTCGTCGGAGACCAGGAAGATCGGACGTGTCGTGGAATACGCACCCACGGTTTCGGCGCCCACCACGACCACGGTGTCGCCGTGGGCGGCCGCGGCGTTGACGTGCTGGTCGAGCCCGCCGTCGGGCGCCGGCTTGGACGGCGGCGGGAAGAGCCGGTCGGCTCTGTTCACCTGGCCGGTCCGCGGTGCCGTCGCCTCCTTCTGGGCGACCTGGCCGTCCGGCCGGAACACCACGAAGGCGGCCGCCGCGCCGAGCACGAGCACGACGCCGGCCGCCACGGCTCCCCACACCCATGCGCGCCGCCGCGCCGACGCCATGTGCGCGGGTGTCCCGTGCACAGGCGGAGGCACTCCGTACGCGGACGAGGGCGTTCCGTGCGAAGGCGGGGGTGCCATGTGCGGCGGTGCCCCGTGCGATGGCGGGGGCGCCATGTGCGGCGGTCCGCCGTCCGCGGGAGGGCCGGTGATGTGCGGGGGCGGAGGTGCTCCGTGCGGCGGCATGGCCGGTGTCGCGGGCATCCCCGGAGGCGCGGCAGGCAGGATGGGTGGGGGCGCCGTGGGGACGTCGCGCAGGGCGGTGACGACCTCGTCCAGTCCGGGACGGGCCGCCGGGTTGGGGTCCACGGCGGCGGACACGAGGTCGCGCAGCGGTCCGTCCAGCGCGTCGAGGTCCTCGGCGGCCGGCGACGGGTTGCCGCTCGCGGCGCACACCACGATCCGGCCCCAGGTGAAGACCTCGGCGGCCTGGGAGGGCTCCTGCTCGGGCGCGATGTACGCGGGTCGCGGGGTGGCGAGGGGAACGGTGGCCGCGGGGCCGAAGCCGGTGATCCGCAGCCCTTCAGGCCCGAGGGTCACTCCGTCGGGCGTGAGGCCGCTACGGCGTACGCCTGCCTGGTAGATCGCGTGCAGCCCGGCCGCGATCTCGCCCGCCATGCGCCACAGCCCTGGCCCGGAGAAGGGGCCGCGCTCCAGCGCCTGGCCCAGCGTCTCGCCCTCGACGTGCGCGCACACCACGTACGGCCGCGCCGCGCGGACGTCGCCGCCCAGGACGCCGGCGACGAACGGAGAGCTGACCCTGCGGGACGCGGCGAGGTCGCGTTCCAGCCCGGGCAGCGCCTCGGCGTCGAACGCCGCCTCGGCGGATGCGTCCACGGCGAAGGTCCTGACGACGACCTGCCGTCCGGCCGGGGTGCGCGCCAGATAGGTGACCGCGTCGCCGTCCTGCCCGAGCTGCGCGATGAGCGTGTTGCCGCCGATCTGCTCCTCAGATGGCGTGCCCACGATCCCCCCTCATTCGATGTGCCGACATGGGGTGATGATCCCGGTCACCGGTTGCGAACGGCTTGACGGATGATCGCGCCAGAAAGAGGGCCCTCCGCGTCAGGGACGGTCGTGGAGCAGGGCGGCCAGTTCCACCCGCGAGGTCACGCCCAGCTTGGGGAAGGCCTTGTAGAGGTGGTAGGCGACCGTACGAGGGCTGAGGAACAGGTGCGCGGCGATCTCCCGGTTGCTGGCGCCGGTGGTCGCCATCCGCACGACCTGGAGCTCCTGGGGCGTGAGCGCGGCCAGTCCGGCCGTGGCCGTGGCGGCGGGCTTGGAACCGTGGCCGGTGGCGCGGAGTTCGGCGCTCGCGCGCTCCGCCCACGCCGTGGCGCCGAGCCGGTCGAAGGCCTCGAACGCGGCCTGCAGGGGTTCGCGGGCGTCGGCGCGGCGGCGTGCGCGGCGCAGCCACTCGCCGTAGGCCAGACGCGTGCGAGCGTGGTCGAAGGCCCGTGGCCGGCCGGAGAGCCCGGCGCGGTCATGGAGTTCGAGAGCCCGTTCGAAGTGGCTTTCCGCGTCGTCGTGGTCGGCGAGCAGCGCGGAGCAGCGGTGCAGCGCGGCCAGTGCCCAGTCGCGGCGCACCCTGGCCGACCAGGCGGCGTAGCGCGCCAGGTGCGGCCGGGCCAGGTCGGCCCTGCCCGCCCTGGCCGCGGCCTCGACCAGGTCGGGGGTCTGCATGATGGCGATCAGCGGATGGCCGCCGCTCACCGCGGCATGGGGCAGGAGGTGGGCCAGCGCCTCGTCGGCGTGGCCGAGCGAGAGGTCGAGCAGCCCCAGCGCCCACGAGGCGATGGCGGCGCTCGGCGGGATGCGCTGCGCCTCGGCGTGGCGCAGGCAGAGCATGGCCCGTTCACGGCACGACTCCTCCTCACCCGCCACCGCGTCCAGCCAGGCGAGCACCCCTCTGAAGTGGCAGGCGCGGTTGTCCTGGCCCAGCTCCACGGCCAGGTCGAGCCCTTCGGCGGCGGTGGCCGCGGCGAAGTGGTGGCGGCCGGACAGCAGTTCGGCCGAGGCGAGCAGCTGCAGCGCGAGGGGCAGCCAGCCGATGCGGCCCGCGGCCCGGCAGGCCCGCACCGCCTCGCCCGCCACGTCGGTCAGCCCCACGTCGTCGCCCACCATGGCGGCGGCCGCGGTCATGATCGCGCCGAGGGGCGTCTCGGGGGTGACCGCGCCGAGCGGCGGCCTGGCGTTCTCCATGCCGTCCACCGGGTGGCCGGCGCCGTCGACGACCTGGCCGAGGGCGAGCACCGTGCCGACCAGAGGCGTGAGCGGGCTGCCGTGCGGGAGAGGGACGGCGGCCAGCGCCTCGGAGGCCAAGCGCGTACGTGCCGGGTCGTTGAGGAACCAGCCGTTCTTCACGGCGTCGAGCAGCATGGTGGCGGCGAGTTCCGGATGCGTCCTCGCGACGGGCGCGGAGCGGTCGAGCAGCAGGCGGTGGACGTCGGCCGGGGAGCCGCGGTCGAAGGCGGCGCTCGCGCGGAGCAGGCCGAGCCTGGCCCGGCCCTCCGGGCCGGCGCCGGCGCGCTCCGCCTGGCCGGCGAGCGCCTCGGCGAGCTCGGGGTCGCCCGACGTGCCGGCGGCCTCCGCCGCGGAGACGAGCAGGGCGGCCCGGTCAGGAGCCGAGGCGGTCAGCCACGCCGCCCGCTCCAGCGCGACTGCCGCGGTGCCCGGAGCTCCGCGGCGCAGCGCGCGCAGGGCGCCGCGTTCGAGGTCGCGGGCCACCTCGGCGTCGGGTCCCGTCGCCGCGGCGGCGCGGTGCCAGGCTCCGCGTTCGGGATCGAGCGCTCTGGCCAGCGCCCGGTGCACGGCGAGCCGCCGGCTGAAGGGCGCGTCGTGGTAGACGGCGGTCCTGACGAGGGGGTGGCGGAACACCACGCGGCGGCCGTCGGCGGTGTCCTCGATCGTGACGATGCCCGCCCTCTCCGCGGCGTCCAGCGCCTGCGCGCGTACGCCCAGCTCGCCGGCCGCGCGGAGGACGGCGGCGAGCTCGCCGCCGTCCTCGACTGCGGCCACGAGCAGCAGCGTGGCCGTGTCCGCGGGGAGGTCGCGAACGCGGTCGGCGTACAGGCGGCGCAGGTGGTCGGGGATCGGCAGCGGGCCGAGCAGCGGGGTGTGGGCGGTGCGCTGGTCCGCGGTGAGCGCCGTGGGCAGGTCGGCGAGAGCCAGGGGGTTGCCGCCGGCCGCGGCGGCGATCCGCTCGCGTACGTGCGCGGCCAGCTCCGGGTGCCGCTCGGCGAGGAAGGCGGAGGCGGAGGCGTGGTCGAGCCCTCGCACGGGCAGCTCGGGCAGCCCGGGGAAACGTGCGGGGTGGCCGTCGCGGACCGCGAACAGCAGCCCGATCGACTCGCCGGTCAGCCGCCGGCCCATGAACCCCAGCGCGTCGGCGGACGGCACGTCGAGCCAGTGCGCGTCGTCCACCACGCAGAGCACGGGGGTTTCCTCGGCCGCGTCGCCCAGCAACGTGAGCATGCCCAGCGAGACCAGCAACCGCCCGCCCGCGCCTTCCGCCGCCGGGCCGCCGTCGCCGGGCCCGGCCAGGCCGAAGGCGCGGGACAGCGCGGCGGCCTGCGGGCCAGGGAGCGCGCGAACGCCTGGGAGCAGGGGGCGCAGGAGCTGGTGCAGAGCCGCGAAGGGCAGGTCGGCCTCGCTCTCGACGCCGTGGACGCGCAGCACGCGGACGCCCTCCGCCCGGCCGGCGGAGTGGTCGAGGAGGGCGGTCTTGCCCGTGCCGGGCTCGCCGGTCAGCAGGAGCGCTCCGCTGCCGCCCGCCCGGACCGCCTCGATGAGGTGCTGGATCCGGCGGAGCTCCGCGTCGCGCCCGTACAGCATGTCTCGGAACCCTAGCCCACGGTCCGCGACCTCCCGCATCCCCACTGTTCGGTTGACGGATTCGGGACCCGGCCGGCTCCTCCTACCGTCGGGGTCCGTAATCACGAGAGGTCAGGGGGTGGCCGGAATGAAGGATCGCGGTGCCGTGGTCGTCACGGGCGCTTCGTCGGGCATCGGCAGGACGACCACGCTGGCGCTGGCCAGGGTGGGGTTCACCGTGTTCGCCGGGGTCAGGAGCGACGCCGCGGCCCAGGAGGTGGCGGCGCTGGCGCCGGGCAGGACGTTGCCGCTGCGGCTCGACGTCACCGACGGACATCTGATCGCGGAGGCGGTCGCGACGGTGTCCGATCACGTGGGCTCCGGCGGGCTGTCCGGCGTGGTGAACAACGCGGGCACCGGCTCGCCGTACCCGCTGGAGCTGATCCCGCTGGACGACCTGCGGCGCGAGCTGGAGGTCAACCTCGTCGGGCAGCTCGCGGTGGCCCAGGCCTTCCTGCCGTTGTTGCGCAGGGGAGCCGGACGGCTGGTGAACGTGGGCTCCGAGGGCGGGCGGATCACGCTGCCGTACATCGCCCCGGTCACCATGCCGAAACACGCGCTCGTGTCGCTCACCGACGCGCTGCGCATGGAGCTGCGCCCGTGGGGGATCCACGTGGTGCTGGTCGAGCCCGGCGCGACCGCGACCGCGGCGCCGGGCAAGATGATCGCCGCCGCCCGGCGGCTCGTCGACGGCCTGCCCGAGCCGGGCAGGCAGCTGTACGGCGAGTCGTTCGGCGCGGTCGTCGACAGGATCGCCGAGCGCAGCGACCGCGGCAGCCCGCCCGACGTGATCGCCCGCGCGATCCTGCGCGCGCTGACCGCGCCCCGCCCGGCGACCCGATATCCCGCGGGCGGGCACGCCAAGCTGCTCACCAAGCTGCCCCGGCTGCTGCCCGACCGCCTGCTCGACCGGCTCTTCCTGCGGATGCTCGGCATGGACCCGGCCTTCGGCGGCCGGCGGCACGAAGCCCGCCCCCGGCCCGCGACCCGAAAGCGAGATGGACGATGACCACTCTGCCCACTGACCCGATCACCTCGCTGGACGCGGACTTCGCGCCGATGGCGTTGCAGGTCGGCGAGTCGATGCTGGCCGTACCAGGACTGAGCATCCGGGAGAAGATGTTCACCTGGATCACCAGCGACGTGTGCGACGGCAATCTCGGGTTGCCGTTCGAGACGCATCTCAAGGTGCTGACCACCGCGGGCGGGGCCTCCTGGCAGACGGTCAGGGAGGTGCTGCGCCACCTGGCGCCGTACGCGGGCTACCCGGCCGTGGTGCGGGCGTTCGTCCGCCTGGCCGAGATCGAGGCCGCGCACCCGGAGGTGAAGGGCGTAGATCTGCCCGCGCCGGAAGCGTGGGAGCCTCCCGCCTACCCGGAGGGCGCCGACGCCGGGCTCGCCGCCTTCGCCACCGATCAGGCCGGGCGGCGGTGGGGGCGGCCGTACCTGACGCCGCGCGAGCGCGCGCTGATCTGCGTGGCCGCCGACGTCGTCCAGCAGACGCTCGGCACCCCCTTCCGCACGCACGTGGAGGCCGCCCGGCGCGCCGGCGTGGAAGGGGAGGAGCTGCGGTGGCTGCTGCGCATGATGGCCGAGCTGAGCGTCGGCCGCTCCATCGAGGCGATGGAGCGGCTCGACGCGTACCTGAAGGGGGGCACGTCGTGAGCGAGGACTTCCCGATGCCACGGGCCTGCCCGTTCGACCCGCCGCCCCGGTACGCCGAGCTCCGCGAGAGCGCGCCGGTCACCCGCGTCTCGATCCCCGGCGGCAGGACGGCCTGGCTGGTCACCGGTCACGGTCAGGCGGGTGCAGGGCATGCGTCGCCCACGAGGTGCCGGGCGCGGACGGTGAACGGCCGGCCGCCGGGGTCCTCGCCGGTGATCTCGTAGTGGTCGCCGTCCTGGCGGGCGCCGGTCACGCGGTGGCCGGACAAGGGGGTATGTCCCAGCTCGGCGAGGCGAGCGTACAGCTCGGCCTCCGTGGTGGCCTGCGGCACGAGCAGCACGTACGGGAATCGCGAGGGCACCTCGCCCAGCGGGATGCGCATGAGCGCGCGCCCGCGTACCGCGATGCGGAAGTCGCGCACCAGCGTGCCTTCCCGCAGCAGGTCGCCGGCCACGTCCAGCTCGTCGAGCACCTCCAGCGCGCCCGCGTGCACGACCAGGCCGCGCGACTCCGTCACCGGCCCGTGGCCCTCGTCCAGCAGCACGAAGGGCACTCCCGCGCGCGCCAGCCCGATGGCGGTGACCAGCCCGGCGGGGCCGGCGCCCACGACGCACACGAACGTGGTCATCGCGCGTCCACGAGCGCGTTCACCTCGCGTGCGGTCGCGTCCGCGTCGGTCCGCGTCGCGCGGCCGTCCTCCACCACCACGGCGCCGTTGACCAGGACCAGCGAGGCGGCGTCGCTCAGGCCGGTGAACAGCAGCGCGGCCAGCGGATCGTGCACGCCGGCGCGGTCGACGGAGGTCAGGTCCCAGCAGGAGACGTCGGCGGCCCGGCCCACGGCGAGCGAGCCGAGGTCGGGGCGGCCGAGGCAGGCGGCGGAGCCGCGCGTGGCCATCGCCAGCAGCTCTCTCACGGTGGGCCATTCCTCGGGACCGGTACGCGGAGCGCGGTGGGCGAGGGCGGCTACGCGCAGGTCGCCCAGGAGGTTGGAGCCGTCGTTCGTCATCGATCCCGTCGTGCCGAATCCGAGAGTGACGCCCTCGTCGAGGTAGCGGCGTACGGGGGCCAGGCCCCAGCCGAGTTTGAGGTCGGCGGCCGGGATGTGGGCCACGCCGATGCCCGCCGCCGCGTACTCGGCGATCTCCTCCGGCGGCGGCGTGACCGCGTGGGCGACCCACAGCCGGTCGTTGGCGAAGCCGTGCTCGGCCAGGATCCGCCAGGGTGACGAGCCGAACCTGGCCTGGGCGAAGCGGGTGTCCTCGTGGTGGTGCAGGTGGGTGTGGAGCCGGACGCCCGGGTGCGCCGCCGCGAGCGCGGCGAACGCCTCGAAGATCTCCGGTACGTCCGACACCACGCCGGAGGGGGCGAGCACGATCCGCGTCATCGCGTACGGCTCGGGGTCGTGGTGGGCGGCGATGAGGTGTTCGGCGTGCCGCACGATGGCGTCGACCGGTTCGGCGAAGACGTCGTCGACCATGCCGCCGCGGGCCTTGGAGAAGGTCACGCTGCCGCGTCCCGCGTGCAGGCGCACGCCGACCTCGGTGGCGGCTTCGATGGTGGCCTCGACGTACGGTTCCGGGTCGTCGCCCGGGAAGATCGTGTGCTGGTCGGCGACGGTGGTCACGCCGCCGAGCACGGACTCGGTGAGCGCGGCGCGGGCGGTCGCGCCGACGGCGCCGGCGTCGAACCTGCCCTCCTTCCAGCGCCGGAGCACCAGCTCGTTCTGCAGGCCGAGGAAGCGCGGCATGCCGGAGCGCTCCAGCGCGGGAAGGGTGCGCATGGAGGCCTGGTACAGGTGCTGGTGGGCGTTGATGAGCCCGGGGAGCGCGAGCAGCCCGGTGCCGTCGATGACCCGGTCGACGCCGTCGGCGGGCAGGCCGTGGCCGATGGCGGCGATCCTGGGCCCGTCGATGAGGATGTCGGCGCCGGTCAGTTCGCGGTCTTCGGCGTCGAAGGTGGCCACGTACGCGAGGCCCCTGAGGAGAACCTTCACGATCACTCCCATGCTGTAAACGTATGTTTGCAAACGATCGTATGCATACGGGCGCTGATATTGTCAACGCCATGGACGACGACGGGACCTGGACGCCGGTGGCGCGCTTCAGCGAACGCTCGGCACCGACCCGGCGGGCGATCCTGGAGGCGGCGCGGGCCAGGTTCGCCAAGGACGGCTACGAGAAGACCACGATCAGGGGCATCGCGGCCGACGCCGGGGTGACCGCCGCGATGGTGGTGCGCTACTACGGCAGCAAGGCCGACCTGTTCGCGCTGACCACGCAGGCCGGCTTCGCCGCGCTCGACCTGACCGGCGTGCCGCGCGGGGAGATCGGCCGCCGCTTCGCCCGCGCCGCGCTGGAGCCGTGGGAGCGCGGCGGCAACGAGGCCATGGCCGCGCTGCACCGCGCCGCGATGACCCGCGACGACGCCGCCGAGGCCGTGCAGCGGCTGGTCGACCGCCAGGTGCTACCCGCACTGAAGGCCGCCAGGCCCGACGACCCGGCCATCGAGGTGAAGGCGGGCCTGGTGCACGGGCAGGGCCTCGGCGTGATCGTCGGCCGCTACCTGCTCCGCCTGGAGCCGCTGGCCTCCATGGACTTCGAGGACCTCGTCGCCGCGGTCGGCGACAACGTGCAGCGCTACCTCGACGCTTAGGGGCGTACCGGGATTTCCGGCAAAACTAGTAGGAAATGTTGACTTATCCGGAATGTCGGCTTAGCGTCATCAACATGAGGCAGGATCCCCTCCTGACCAAGCGCTCCCACGTGGACTTCGGCCACGTCGCCAGCGCCCAGTGTCGTTGATCACGGATATGTAGCCGCGGGCCCCGCCGCCCGCCTTCTTCGTGCCGCCGGCGTGGCCGACGACGCCCACGCCCTCGCCGACCATGACGACCCCGCGCCCCGGACCGACCGCCGGGGCGCCGCGTGAGCATGCCTTCTCCCCGTGAGGAACCCTCTCGTGATCAATCCATCGCCGACATCAGGCCACCCCAGCGACCGCGCGTACCGGACGGAGCCACTCGCATGACCGACACCCTGCCCGACCGCGCCCTGGCCGCCGACCGGTTCCGGCAGGCGCTCGCCGTGCACGCCGCCGGCGTCGTGATCATCACCGCGCAGAACGGCGGTGTCCCCGCCGGGCTCACCGCCACCTCCTTCTCCTCCGTCAGCCTCGACCCGCCCCTGGTCTCCTTCTACGTGGACCGCTCCTCCACCACCTGGCCGCAGCTCGGCGCCGCCGACCACTTCGCGGTCAACATCCTGGCCAGCGACCAGGCCGGCCTGGCCGCCCGGTTCGCCCGCAAGAACATCGACCGTTTCGCCGCCCCCACCCGCTGGCGGCCGGGACCGCTGGGCGCCCCGCTGCTGCACGACGTCTCCGCACACCTCATCTGCCTGCCCTACGAGCGGGTCGAGGTCGGCGACCATCTCCTGGTCGTCGGCCTGGTCGCGGAGGCCGGCGTGCGGCACGCGGGCCGCCCGCTCCTCTACCACCAGGGCCGCTTCGGCCGCTTCCTGGCCCACCCCGACTCCTGAACCCGGAGCTGCTCGTGTCCACACCCACACCGGCCACGGAACCGTACGCGACTCCTGCCGACGCCGGGCCCGGCCGCCGCGGCGACGTCCAGCACGGGCGCGGCCGATGAGCCGCAGGCGCATCCACCTGGCGGCTCATTTCCCCGGCGTGAACAACACCACCGTCTGGGCCGACCCGCGCTCCGGCAGTCAGATCGACTTCGCCTCGTTCGCCCACCTGGCCCGGACGGCCGAGCGCGGCAAGCTCGACTTCTTCTTTCTCGCCGAAGGGCTGCGGCTGCGCGAGCTCAAGGGCCGCATCCACGACCTCGACGTGGTGGGCAGGCCCGAGTCGCTCACCGTGCTCAGCGCCCTGGCCGCGGTGACGGACCGGCTCGGCCTGGCCGGCACCGTGAACGCCACCTTCAACGAGCCGTACGAGCTGGCCCGGCGGCTGTCCACGCTCGACCATCTGAGCGAGGGCCGGGCCGCGTGGAACGTGGTGACCACGTCCGACGCGTTCACCGGCGAGAACTTCCGGCGCGGCGGCTATCTCGACCGGGCCGACCGGTACCGGCGGGCCGAGGAGTTCGTGAGCCTGGCACGAGAGTTGTGGGACTCGTGGCGGCCGGACGCGCTCGCCGCCGACCCGGACACGGGCACGTTCGTCCGGCCCGGCGCCATCGGGACGGTCGAGCACCGGGGGCCGTCCTTCACGGTCGGCGGCCGGTTCACGCTGCCCCGCAGCCCGCAGGGCCGCCCGGTCATCATCCAGGCCGGCGACTCGGGCGAGGGGCGCGAATTCGCCGCGGCCCACGCCGATGTGATCTTCTCCCCGCACGGGCGGCTGGAGGACGGCAAGCGGTTCTACGCCGACGTCAAGAGCCGTCTGGCCAGGTACGGCCGGGAGCCGCACCAGCTCAAGATCATGCCTGGGGTGACGTTCGCGCTGGGAGACACCGAGGAGGAGGCCGCGGAGAACGCGGCTCGCATCCGCCGCCAGCAGGTCGGGCCGCAGACGGCGATCGCGTTCCTGGAGCAGGTGTGGGGTCGTGACATGTCGGCCTACGACCCAGAAGGTCCGCTGCCGGACGTCGAGCCGGACCTGTCAGAGGGCGTCTCGCAGGGACGGGTGCCGATCAAGGACCGCGCCGCCGTGGCCGCCAAGTGGCGGGCCCTGGCAGGGGAGAAGGGCCTGACGATCCGGGAACTCGTCATCGAGGTGACCGGACGCCAGACGTTCGTCGGCACCCCCGAGAGCGTGGCCCGGCAGATCGACGAGCACGTGCAGGCGGACGCCGCCGACGGGTTCATCCTCGTCCCGCACCTGACGCCCGGCGGGCTGGACGAGTTCGTGGACCGGGTGGTGCCGCTGTTGCAGGAACGGGGCGCTTTCCGCGCCGACTACACCGGTTCCACCCTGCGAGAACACCTGGAGCTCACATGACGCTGCACCTGGCCGTGGCGCTCGACGCCGGAGGCTGGCACCCCGCCGCCTGGCGCGAGACGCCGGCGGACGTCTTCTCGGCGCGCCACTGGGCGGGGCTCGTGGCCGAGGCCGAACGGGGGCTGCTCGACTTCGTGACCATCGAGGACGCGCTCGGCCTGCAGTCCACGCTGCCCGACGGCCAGGACGAGCGGACCGACCAGGTGCGCGGGCGGTTCGACGCGGTGCTGCTCGCGGCCCGGCTGGCGCCGCTGACCAGCCGGATCGGGCTGGTGCCGACGGCCACGACCACGCACACCGAGCCGTTCCACGTGGCCATCGGCATCGCCACGCTCGACCACGTCAGCGGTGGCCGCGCGGGGTGGCGGCCGCAGATCTCCGCCCGCGCCTCTGAGGCGCGCCACTTCGGCCGCCGGGACTTCCCGGCTCTCGACCTGGTGCTGAACCGGCCCGGCGGCGTCGACCTGTCCGCCGACCCGCACGTGCGCGACCTGTTCGCCGAGGCCGCCGACGCCGTGGAGGTGGCGCGGCGGCTCTGGGACAGCTGGGAGGACGACGCCGAGATCCGCGACGTGGCCACCGGCCGCTTCATCGACCGGGACAAGCTCCATCCCATCGACTTCGCCGGGCGGTTCTTCTCGGTGAAGGGCCCGTCGATCACGCCGCGCCCGCCGCAGGGCCGGCCGGTGGTGACCGCGCTCGCGCACGCGAGCCTGCCGTACGCGTTCGCCGCGAGCTCCGCCGACGTCGTGTACGTCACGCCGCACTCGGCCGATCAGGCCCGTGCCGTCGTCGAGGAGGTCAGGTCGTTGTCCGGCGAGCTGAAGATCTTCGCCGACCTGGTCGTCTTCCTGGGCGAGCGCGCGGCCCGGCGCAAGGCGCGCCTCGACGAGCTGGACGGGGCCGAGCTCACCTCCGACGCCGCCGTCTTCACCGGCACCGCGGCGGAGCTGGCCGACACGCTGCTGGAGTGGCGGCGGGCCGGGATCCAGGGATTCCGGCTGCGGCCCGGCGCGATCCCGTACGACCTGGAGCAGATCGCGCGCGGGCTGACCGCCGAGCTGCGCGGGCGCGGCGCCTTCCGGCACGCGTACGAGGCCGCCACGCTCCGGGGGCTGCTCGGCCTGCCTCGCCCGGCCAGCCGCTACGCGGAGGTGTCATGAAATTTCTGGCCATCACGTTGATCACGCACACCGACGACCGATCGCCCACCGAACGTTTCCGCGAGGTCGTCGAGAACGCCGTCATGGCCGAGGAACTCGGCTTCGACGGGTTCGGCGTGGGCGAACGGCACGAGCGGCCGTTCATCTCCTCCTCGCCGCCGGTCGTGCTCGGCCACATCGCGGCGAAGACGTCCAGGATCCGGCTGTTCACCGCGGTCACCACGCTCAGCCTGCTCGACCCGGTGCGGGCGTACGAGGACTACGCCACCCTCGACCACCTGTCGGAAGGCCGCCTCGAGCTGATCGTCGGAAAGGGCAACGGGGCCGCGCAGGCCCAGCTGTTCGACGTCACGGCCGAGGACCAGTGGGAGCGCAACCGGGAGTCGTACGAGCTGTTCCGCCGCCTCTGGCGGGAGGACAGGGTCACCTGGGAGGGCCGCTTCCGGCCGCCGCTGACCGACGCCGAGACCTGGCCGCGCCCGCTGCAGCGGCCGATCAGGGTCTGGCACGGCAGCGCCACCAGCAAGCAGTCGGTGGAGCTGGCCGCGCGCCACGGCGACCCGCTGTTCTCCGCCAACGTCACCAACCCCATCGACCCCTACGCCGAGCTGATCGACCACTACCGCGAGCGCTGGGCGCAGCACGGCCACGACCCGGCGGACGCGCTGGTCGGCGCCGGGACCGCGGGCTACTACGCCGCCAGGACCTCGCAGGAGGCCATCGCCACCTACCGGCCGATCTTCGAGGCCCGCGTGGCGTTCCAGCGCCGGCTCGGGCTGCCGATCGTCTTCCCCACCCTGGAGGACGCCATCGAGCGCAGCTCCATCCTGGTCGGCAGCCCGCAGCAGATCGTCGACAAGGTGCTGCGCTATCACAAGTGCTTCGGCCACGAGGTCATGCACCTGCACGCCGACGCGGACGGGCTCACCGCGAAGCAGCACCGGGACGCGATGGAGTTGTTCCAGGCCGAGATCGCGCCCGTGCTGCGCGCGGAGATTCCCAGCAGACCGTTCCCCGGAGGTGCCGCGTGACGTTGTCCATTCTCGATCTCGCCCCGATCGTTTCGGGAGGAACGGCGTCCGACGCGCTGCGCAACACCCTCGACCTCGCCCGGCGGGCCGAGGCGTACGGCTACCGCCGCTACTGGCTGGCCGAGCACCACTTCGCGCCCGGCGTCGCGAGCTCCGCCCCGGCCGTGCTGACCGCGCTTGTGGCGGCGGCGACCTCCACGATCCGGGTGGGGTCGGGAGCCGTGCAACTCGGGCACCAGACGCCCCTTTCGGTGGTCGAGCAGTTCGGACTGATCGACGCGCTCCATCCGGGCCGGATCGACCTCGGCATCGGCCGGTCCGGGCAGCGCCGCGCCGAACCCGCCACCGAGCCCGCCACCGAGCCCGCCACCGAGTCCGCCACCGAGTCCGCCACCGAGCCCGCCACCAAGGCCGGGCCTCCGGCGCGGGCGGACGCCAGGAACGTGGACGGGCTGCTGATCCCGCCGCCCTTCGACTTCTCGCGCCTCGCCGGGCATCCCCACCTGGTCCACCACGCCACGCTGCTCCAGCAGCCCGGCGCCCGGACGCCCGACTTCGCCGACCAGATCGACGACGTGCTCGCCTTCGTCAACGGCACCCACGAGGCGCGCGCCGTCCCCGGCGAGGGCGCCGGCGTGCAGGTGTGGATCCTCGGCAGCAGCGGCGGGCAGAGCGCCCAGGTCGCGGGGGAGCGGGGGCTGCCGTTCGCCGCCAACTACCACGTCAGCCCGTCCAACGTGCTGGAGGCCGTCGACGCCTACCGAAGCGCTTTCAAACCGCCGGGCGAGCCGTACGTGATCGTCTCGGCGGACGTGGTCGTCGCCGACGACGAGTCCGCGGCCCGCGCGGCGGCCAAGGGCTACGACCTCTGGGTCCGCAGCATCAGGACGGGGGCCGGCGCGGTGGAGTACCCCACGGCCGCGCAGGCCGACGCCCACGTCTGGACCGACGCCGACCGGGAGCTGGTCAAGGACCGCGTCGACACCCGGTTCGTCGGCTCGCCCGAGCAGGTCGTGGAGCGGCTGCGCGTGCTGCGCCGCGTGACAGGGGCAGACGAGCTGCTCATCACCACCATCACCCACGATCACGCCGACCGCGTGCGCTCGTACGAGCTGCTCGCCGAAGCCTGGGACCGCCCGTGAAGCGCCTCGCCCCCGCCCTCCTGCTGGCCGTCGCCGCGTGCGGCGCCCAGCCCGCCCAGACCGCCCGGACCATCACGCTGACCTGGGCCATCGAGACCCAGCCGATCACGTTGAACCCGCAGTTGTGGTCGCAGAACAAGGTACGGCTGCTGGTGTTCAACCAGTTCGACGCGCTGCTGTCGAAGGCCGAGGACGGATCGTTCGGTCCGTGGCTGGCCACGGCGTGGAAGGTGTCGGACGACGGCCTGACCTACACGCTCGACCTGCGCGACGACGTCACGTTCCACGACGGCGTGAAGTTCGACGCCGCAGCGGTCAAGGCCAACCTCGAGCAGTTCCTGGTGCCCGGCTACAACCCGTCGGTGGCCGCGATCCAGCTCGCGGCCTTCGACAGGGCCGAGGTCGTCTCCCCCTACCAGGTGAAGATCACCCTGAAGGAGCCGGACGCGCTGTTCCTCGACTTCCTCTCCTCTCCGTACGCCGGGCAGGTCTCGCCGAAGTCGCTGAAGAGTGCCGGGGACCTCAAATTCGGCGGGCCCGACCTGGTCGGCACCGGGCCGTTCATCCTCGACCGGTACGTCCAGGGCCAGGAGATCCACTACCGCCGCAACCCCGCCTACGCGTGGCCGCCCGCCGGAGCCGACCACCAGGGCCCCGCCCACCTGTCCGAGATCACCTACCGGTTCCTGCCCGAGGCCGCGGTCAGGGTCGGCGCGCTCACCTCCGGCCAGGTGCACGTCATCGAGGGCGTCCCGGCCACGGAGGTCGCCCTCATCGAGAAGGACCCGGCGCTCACCCTGCGGACGGCGCTCAACTCCGGCACCGCCTACTCCTACTACTTCAACACCTCCCACGCCCCCTTCGACGACCAGCGGGTACGCGAGGCGTTCCGCGAGGCCGTGGACGTCGACGCGGTGCTGCGATCCGTCTACCGGGACACCGCCACCAGGGCGTGGAGCGTCGTCGGCAGGCGCAGCCCCTTCTACGACGCGACGCTGGAGAAGACCTTCGGCGGCGACGTCGCCAGGGCCAACGCCCTGCTCGACGCGGCCGGCTGGAAGGAGCGCGACGCCGAGGGGTTCCGGGTCAAGGACGGCAGGCGGCTCACTGTGCGCGAGGTCGCCTCGGCGCCGTACGTGCGCGACCGCCGCGACGTCCTCTCCCAAGCCGTCCAGGCCCAGGTCAAGCAGAACGCCGGCATCGACTTCCAGGTCAGGATCGTGGACCAGGGCAGCGCGCAGAAGGCTCTGGACGACAACGCGTACGAGCTGTTCGGCAACTCGCGCGGCGACTCCGACGCAGGCGCCGCGCTCAACCTCATCCTGCCGGAGAAGGCGGCCATCAACCGCACCCACTTCGCCGCCCCCGACGTGGACACGTGGCTCGCCACCGCCTCGGACACCTCCGACCAGGCCGAACGCCGGGAGCTCTACGCCAAGGTGCAGCGGGCGGCGGTGGCGGAGCACGCCATCGTGTTCCCGCTGTACGTGCCGGCCGACCAGATCGCCGCGCGGAAGAGCGTCCAGGGCCTCGGCTTCGACCCGGCCTCCGGCACCCCGGCCGGCGCGTACGACGTGCGGATCGGCACATGATCAAGCGACTCGGCACCGGGCTGGCGGTGCTCTGGGCCGCCGCCACCGCTTCCTACGTGGCGCTGCTGCTGGCGCCTGGCGACACGGTGGACATCCTGGTCGGCGACGGCCCGGACACGCCGGAGATCAGGGCCCGGATCGTCGCGGAGTGGGGGCTCGACCGGCCGGAGGTCGTACAGTACCTGTCCTACCTGTGGCGGCTGCTCCACGGCGACCTCGGCCGCTCGTACCAGCTGCAGCGGGGCGTCGGCGAGATCCTGGCGACCCAGATCGGGCCGACCGCGCAGCTCACGCTCGCGGCGGCGGCCACCGGCGTGACCCTGGCGGTCGTCATCGCGATCGTCACGGCCGGTCGCGGGCGGTGGCTGCGCGGCGCGGCGTCGGCGGCCGAACTGGTGTCGGTGTCCGTGCCGCCGTTCCTCATCGGGATCGTGTTGTTGTCGGTGTTCTCGTTCACGCTCGGCTGGTTCCCGGTCTCGGGGGCGCAGGGGCCCTCCGCGCTGGTGCTGCCGGCGCTCGCGCTCGGCCTGCCCCTCGCGGGCGTGCTCGGCCAGGTGCTGCGCGGCGGGCTGGAGCGGGCGCTGGAACAGCCGTTCGCGGTGACGGCCAGGGCGCGCGGGCTCACCGAACGCGCTCTGGTCGCCCGGCACGCGCTGCGCCACGCGCTCATCCCGGCCGTGACGCTGGCCGGGTGGTTCACCGGGGCGCTGCTGGGCGGCACGGTGATCACCGAGGTGCTGTTCGGGCGGCCAGGGCTCGGCCAGGTGGCCATGCAGGCCGTGACCGGCAGGGACATGCCCGTGGTCATGGCCGTCGTGCTGCTGTCGGCCGTCGTGTACGTCACCGCCAGCACGCTGCTCGACCTGGCCTACCGGGCCATCGACCCGCGGATCAGGGGCTGATCCGGCGATGCGCGTGCTCGCCCGCGGCCGGTCCGGGTCCGCGGGCCGTCTCGCCCGCGGCCCCTCGTCGTCCCGTGCTCCCGAGGCCGCCGCGATCGTTCCCGTCGCCTTCCTTGCCCTGCTGGCGGTCGCCGTCGCCGCGCCCGGCCTGCTGACCGCCGCCGATCCGCTGGCCGCCGACCCGGTGAACGCGCTCGCACCGCCGGGCGGCGACCACTGGTTCGGCAGCGACCACCTCGGCCGTGACGTGCTGT
Organism: Nonomuraea sp. NPDC049378; assembly: GCF_055586745.1. Classification (NCBI taxonomy): domain Bacteria; kingdom Bacillati; phylum Actinomycetota; class Actinomycetes; order Streptosporangiales; family Streptosporangiaceae; genus Nonomuraea; species Nonomuraea sp. NPDC049378. Next base: position 49,302 of record NZ_JBVJHP010000027.1, on the reverse strand, counting down.
CCAGGGTCGTGTCCGGCGCCCGCCACTCCCTCAGCATCGGCGTGGCCGCCACCGTCGCGGCCGTCACGTCGGGCGTGCTGCTCGGCCTGGCCGCCGGGCTGTCGCCGAAATGGCTGGACGAGGCCCTGGCCCGCTCGTTCGACGTGCTGTCCACGCTGCCCGAGCTGCTGCTCGCCCTCCTCGTCGTGGCGATCACCGGCCCCGGCACGGGCAACGTCATCGTCGCCATCGCCATCGCCCAGATCCCCAACTACGCCCGGGTGATCCGCGCCCAGACCTTCGTCGTCCGCCACTCGGGCTACGTGGAGCAGGCCGTCACGTTCGGCCGCTCCCGCCTGGCGATCAACGCCGGGCACGTGCTGCCGAACGTGCTCGGCCCGATCCCCGTGCTGGCCACGATCGGCCTCGGCCAGGCCGTCATCGCCAGCTCGGGCCTCAGCTTCCTCGGCATGGGGCCGCAGCCGCCCGCAGCGGAGTGGGGGGCGATGCTCAGCGAGGCCCGCAACTACCTGCGGGTGGCCTGGTGGGAGGCGTTCTTCCCCGGCCTGGCGATCACGCTCACCGTCGTCTGCCTGACCGTCGCAGGACGCCGCCTGCAACGCCACTTCGAGGGGAGGACCCCATGACCTCGCTGGTGACCGTGGAGGACCTGCACGTGAGCTTCGCCGGTACCGAAGTCGTGCACGGCGTCTCGCTGTCGGTGGCCCCTGGCGAGTGCGTGGCGATCGTCGGCGAGTCCGGCTCGGGCAAGAGCGTCACCGCACGTACGCTGCTGGGCCTGGCCGGTCCGGGCTCGAAGGTGCGGGCGGCGGCGTTCCGCGTCGGCGGCCGGGCCGCCCTCGCCTTCGCCCCCGCTGACTGGCGGCGGTTGCGCGGCGGGTTCGCCGGCCTCGTCCTGCAGGACGCGCTGGTCTCGCTCGACCCGCTGCGCACCGTGGGCGCGGAGATCGCCGAGGTGCTCGCCGTCCACGACGTGGTGCCCCGCGCCCGCCGCCCGGAGCGGGTGCTGGAGTTGCTGGACGAGGTGGGCGTGCCGGAACCGGCGGTCCGCGCCGGGCAACCTCCGCACCAGCTCTCCGGCGGGCTCCGCCAGCGGGCGCTGATCGCCTCCGCCATCGCCGCGGACCCCGAGCTGATCATCGCCGACGAGCCGACCACCGCGCTCGACGTCACCGTCCAGGCCCAGATCCTGCGGCTGCTCGCCGAGCGCAAGGCCGCGGGGACCGCGCTGCTGCTGATCAGCCACGACCTGGCCGTGGTCGCCTCGATCGCCGACCGCATCCTCGTCATGAAGGACGGCCAGATCGTGGAGGCGGGGCCCGCACGCGAGGTGCTGGCCGCGCCCGCGCACGACTACACCCACGCGCTGCTGGCCGCCGTGCCGTCCGCCGCCTCGCGCGGCACCCGCCTCACCACCGGCGTCCCGCGCGAGCGCACCACTCCTGACCTGTCCGCCCCCGTCCTCGCCGGGGCCGGGCTGTTCCGCTCGTACGGCCCGCGCCGCGTCGTGGACGACGTCTCCTTCACCCTGCACGGCGGCGAGACGCTCGGCGTCGTGGGGGAGTCGGGATCGGGCAAGACCACGCTCGCCCGGCTCGCCCTCGGCCTGCTCGAACCCGACGACGGCCAGGTCACCCTCCACGGGCGGCCATGGAGCCGCCAGCGCGAACGCGCCCGCCGTCCCCTGCGCCCCCGCATCCAGCTCGTCTCCCAGAACCCGCTCGACTCCTTCGACCCTCGCCACACCGTCGGCCGCCTGGTCGCAGAGCCCCTGCGCCTGCCCAGGGCCGAACGCCACGCGCGGGTCCTCGACCTGCTGTCCCGCGTCGGCCTGCCGCCAGGGACCGCCGCCCGGCACCCGCGCGAGTTGTCCGGCGGGCAGCGCCAGCGCGCCGCCATCGCGCGTGCCCTCGGCCCCCGCCCCGACGTGCTGGTCTGCGACGAGCCGGTCTCCGCGCTCGACGTCTCCGTCCAGGCCCAGGTCCTCGACCTGCTCGCCGACCTCCAGGCCGAGTACGGCACCGCCATGGTGTTCATCTCCCACGATCTGGGCGTCGTCCGCCACGTCGCCGACCGCGTGCTGGTCATGAAGGACGGCCGGATCGTCGAGGAGGGCGACACCGAGGCGGTCTTCACGCGGCCCGGCCACCCGTACACGCGGGCACTCGTGGCCTCGGTGCCCCGGATGGAGTTCTCCAGCTAGCTAGTACGGCCGTCCGGCGTGCTCGTCGCCCGGTACGCCGGAGCGGGTGCCTGGAGACCTCTCGATTCTCGGTTGTAAATCAATCGATCGTTTGCTTAATATCGAGGGGTACGCCACCGGTCCGCGGTGGCCACGAGGACAGGAGTCCCGTTCATGTCCGAGCTCTCCCACCACCTGCTCGACCGCGAGACCAAGGAACGCCCGCCGGACTACTACGGCCCCAACCTCAGCCCGGTCGGCCTGGAATTCCGGGCGCGGGAACTGGGCGCGGGCGTGCACGCGCTCATGGCCACCGTCCCGCCCAAGGACAACAACGGCGTCGTCGCCGGCACGAAGGCGTCGCTGATCATCGACTCCGGCGTGACCCCGGCGGTCGGCGCGCAGGTCCAGCGCGCGGCGAAAGAGGTGACCGGCCGGCCGCTGCGCTACCTCGCCAACACGACCTACCACGGCGACCACACGTTCGGGAACATCGCCTTTCCCGACGACGTGACCGTGATCACCTCGCGGGAGAACCGCGACAACATGCACGACCTGGCCTACGAGAAGGAGATGCGCTCCAAGAACATGTACGGCGCCGAGGCCGAGTTCGACGCCTTCACCACCTGGCGGCTGCCGGACGTCGTCTTCGACACCCACGCCGAGATCGACCTGGGCGGCACCACCGTCGAGCTGCACCGTTTCGGTCCCGGCAACGGCCCCGGCGACACGATCGTCTACGTCCCATCGGCGCGTACCGCCTGGACCGGCAACTACCTGTGCGCGGCCGGATCGGCGCACATGATGTTGCAGGGCGGTCCCGTGCCCTACATCCAGGGGTTGCGCGCGTTGAAGGCGGGCCTGCCCGAGCTGGAGACCATCGTCCCCGGCCACGGCCCGATCGGCGACGGGCCGCAGGCGATCGACGCGCTGCTCGCCTACCTCGAACGCCTCCAGGACGAGGTGAGCACCGCCCACCAGGCAGGCGTCCCGATCGACGAGGTCTACGCCCGCTGCACCGACCCGTGGGCCGGCGGGCTGGACCCGGAGTTCGCGGCCAGGCTCGACGCCTACCCCAGCCCTCCGGCGCCCCCGCACGCGGACTTCCTCGGCCTGTGCCGCCAGCTCCACCGCATCTGCGTGATGATGACCTACCGCATCTGCGAGAAGGTCTCCTGACGACGGGGAGCTCCCGCCTTCCGCGCGCGCCCGTCCTGGGCGTCAGGTGAGGTCGGCGAGGTCCTCCTCGGTGAGGGTGATGGCTCGGGCGGCGAGGTTGGCTTCCAGGTGGGCCACCGAGCCGGTGCCGGGGATGGCCAGAATCGCGGGGGACCTGGCCAGGAGCCAGGCGAGGGCGATCTGGTGGACGGTGGCGTTGTGGCGTCCGGCGACCTTGGCCACGGCGGAGTGATCGATCTCGGTCTTTCCACCCCCGAGAGGGAAGAAGGGGACGAAAGCGATGCCGGCCTGGGCGCAGGTGTCCAGGAGGGCCGCGTCGTCGCGGCCGGCGATGTTGAAGTGGTTCTGGACGGCTGCGACGGGAGCGATCGCGCGGGCCTCGGCGAGGTGGTGGGCGTCGACGTTGCTGACGCCCAGGTGGCGGATCAGGCCTTCTTCGCGCAGGGCGGCGAGCGTCTCGAAGCGTTCGGCGAGCGATTCGCCGTGGGGCGTTGTCGTGGTGCCGATGCGGAGGTAGACCAGGTCGAGGCGGTCGAGGCCGAGACTCCGCAGGTCGGCCTCCACCTGAGGCCGCAGATCGGCGGAGCTGCCCTCGCCGAGACCGCCGGGACCGGGTACGGGGCCCACTTTGGTGGCGATGACGAGGTCGTCCGGGTAGGGGGCGAGGGCTTCGCGGATCAGGGTGTTGGCGTGTACGGAGCCGTCCTGGCTGCGGTAGAAGCCGGCCGTGTCGATGTGGTCGACGCCGAGTTCGACGGCGCGGCGCAGGACGGCGCGGCCGGTCCCGGGATCGCGGGCCGGCTCACCCGGACGGGACTGGGGCAGGCGCATGACGCCGAGGCCGAGCCGCCCGACCGTCAGGTCGCCGCCGAGCAGGAAGTGGCCGGTCATCTCTCTCCAAGTGGTGTGATGGGATTTGCCCGGGCAGGCCGGGCCGGCCTCGGAGCGGCTCGCCGCAGCGGATGTGCGCTGCCCTGAGCTGCTCGTACGCGCGGATCGGCCGTGGCGGCGCGCTGGAGCCCCCGACGAACGTGACCGTCTCCTCGATCGGCGCGCGGCCCGTGCGGACGTGATCGACCGTGACGTCCTCGAAGCCGATGGAGACGCCGCAGAAGAGGATGAGCCCGTCCGGAGGGTGCAGGACCTCCGCGACGGTCTCGCGATAGACCGACCAGGCCATCTGCGGGCAACTGTGCAGCCCTTCGGCCCGGAGCAGCAGCATGACGGTCTGCAGGTACATGCCGACGTCGGCCCATTGCGGCCGGCCCATGTCGCGGTCGATGTAGCAGAACAGGGCGGCGGGCGCGCCGAAGCAGTCCCAGTTCTCGGCCGCGGCCCGCTGGCGCGCCTCCCAGTCGTCGCGTCCGATCCCGAGCGCGCCGTAGCGTTCGCGGCCGAAGGCGGATCGGCGCTCGCGGTAGGGGGACTTCAGTGCGGGAGGGTACATCTCGTACTCCCGCTCGTCCCAGGGGTCGCCGGCGGCCAGACGCTCGCCGGCGCGCCTCTTGATCTCGGCCAGTGGCTCGCCGGTCACCACGTAGACGTGCCAGGGCTGGAGGTTCGACCCGGACGGCGCCCAGGCGGCGGCTGACAACACGCGCCTGAGCGCCTCCATCGGGACGGGCTGGTCGGTGAAGCCGCGCACCGCCCGCCGGCTCGTGACGGTTTCGTAGACATCCATGATCGCCGCTCCCTCGGCTCTCTTGGTTACATCTACGATTGTATCAAACGATACAGTCTCATTCAATACGATATGCGGGCGGTGCTCACGTGCCCCCGGGATAGGCGATCCGGGTCAGCAACTCCTTCAACTGCTCGGCCTCGCCGGGCTCCAGATGGGCGACCAGCCGCTCGGCCTGCGGCTCCGCCGCCACGTGGGCGGCGTCGAACAGCTCGACGCCCTGCGGGGTGATCTCCACCGCCCGCACCCGCCGGTCGCCGGGAACCGCCCTGCGCACGGCCAGCCCTTTGCGCTCCAGGTCGTCCACGACCCGCATGATTCCGGCCTTGTCCGAGCCTGTCGCCGCCGCCAGGTCGCGCTGAACCGTGGGCCCGCGGTTCATCAGCACGATCAGCACGGCGAAGTGCCGCAACTCGATGCCGAGCGGCCGGAGCGCCTCCGCCATCACCGTGCCGGCCCGCCAGTGCGCCTGGCGCAGGAGCAGGCCGAGGGCGAAGGGTGAGGTGTCGCCGGGGCGGTCGGTCGCGCGCGGGGTATCGGGAACATCGGCGGTCATGGCGACAGGCTACCGAATATCGTTGCGTCTGAAACTTTCTCGGATGAATCACGAATCCGGGGGAACGCTCAGCCGCCGGCGCCTTCCGCCCGCCCGCGCCGGCGCGCCGCCCTCACCAGGCCACAGGGCCGAGACGATCGACGAAGATCCCGGTCGGCCCGTCGGGCCCGACCGTCGCGAGCCTGACGATCGAGTCGGTGCCCTCGGTGACCGTCAGCTCGCCGGTGTGACGGTTCATGTCGGTCGCGGCGAACTTGCGGTTGGCCACCTCTCCGGGAGTGGCGACGTTGAACTTGATCTGCGGGAGCGCCTGGGCGTACCGGACGGTGATCATGTTCAGTGCCGCCTTCGACGAGCTGTAGGCGAGCTCGTGCATCTTCGACACGGGCTGCTCCGGGTCCGTCACGACCCCGAAGGAACCGCCGCCGCTGGACACCATCACCACCCGCGGATGGTCCGCCGCCCTCAGCAAGGGGAGGAACGCGTGCGTGACCCTGACCGGTCCGTACACGTTGGTGTCGTAGACGGAATGAATCTCCTCGGCTGTCGCGTCCGCCGGCGCGATGATCCTTCCCGGCGCGCCGGCGTTGTTGATCAGCACGTCCAGCCGGTCGGTGTGCTTCCTGACGAGCCGTACGGCGTCGTCCACCGACGTGTCCGAGGTCACGTCCAGCGGAACCATGACCACGTTCGCGCCACCGGCGGTGAGCCTGGCGGCGGCCTCCCGTCCCCGCCCTTCGTCACGCGAGCCGAGAAAGACCGTCCAGCCCCGCTCGCCGAGCCGCCGGGCCGCTTCGAAACCGAGTCCCTTGTTGCCTCCGGTGATCAACACCGAGGTCCCTTCCGTGTTCGTCATGCCCTCTGGGACGATGTAGCCCGCGCGGCTGTGACACTGGTGAGCGGCCCCACGCTGCGATGTCACAGATCGGGCCGGCCCTCTCGTCTCATGTACGAGGCCCCACGCCGAAGCCGAGCACGAAGTGGATCATGATGACGCGAGAGCAGGAATTCGAGGAGCTGCGACCGCTGCTGTTCTCGATCTCTTACCGGATCCTGGGCAGCGTGACCGAGGCCGAGGACGCCGTCCAGGAGACCTGGCTGCGCTTCGCGACCTCCTCGTCGCAGCCGCGATCCACCAAGGCGTTCCTGTCGGCGACGGTCACCAGGCTCTCGATCGACGTCCTGCGTTCCGCCCGCGTCCGCCGGGAGGAGTACGTCGGGCCGTGGGTCCCGGAACCGCTGCTCGCCGACCCCTACGACGACCCGGAACGCTCCGCGGAACTGGCCGACTCGGTGTCGATGGCGGCGCTGCTCCTGCTGGAGCGGCTCAGCCCGCTCGAACGAGCCGTCTTCGTGCTCAGGGACGTGTTCAGGTTCGAGTTCGCGGAGGTCGCCTCGGCGGTGGGCCGTTCTGAGGCGGCCTGCCGGCAGCTCGTGTCGCGGGCACGCCGTCACATGCAGGAGGGGCAGCCCCGGTTCGAGGCCGACCGGAGGAAGCGCGAGGAGCTCGCCGGACGTTTCTTCGACGCGCTCAAGGAAGGGGACGTCGACCGGTTGCGCGAGCTGCTCGCCGCCGACGTTCAGCTGGTCAACGACGGCGGCGGCAAGGTCGGTGGGCCGCGCCGCGTCACCGGCACGGACAAGGTCATCAGGGTGCTGGCCGCCGCCGTGCCGTCGTTCATCACCCAGATCGGCGCCGTGGTGGAGCCGCGCGAGGTCAACGGCCAGCCGGGCGCGATCGTCCGCGACCGCGACGGCAGGATCATCACCGCCTGGGCCCTCGACATCCTCGACGAACGCATCCAGACCATCCGCTCGTTGGTCAATCCAGACAAGCTCGGGCACCTGGGCCCTGTCGCGGACACCGGCGCGATCGTCCGCGAACAGAAGCAGGCCCGCCGGCGCCCCACATGACCTCGCCCGTCCGGCGACCCTGGCGGGCAGCACCAGTCCGAGCTCGTGGCCGCCATGACGGCGGCCACGAGGGAAGTGCGGTGGCTGATCAGGCTGCCGCCGCCGCGTAGATGAGCCGGCCGTCCCGGTGGAAGGGCACCGGCGTGCCGTTCAGCACGACCTCGGCGGCGTCCGGTGCGGCGATCGCGATGGCCCTCGCCGGATCGACGCTCGCCGTCAGTCCGCTGCCGTCGACGCGTACGGTGCCGTCCGCGCCGACCCACACGGCCAGGTCCTTCACCGGCTCCGGCGACGTGACGAGGCTCTCGCCGTCACGTTCGATCGACGTGCCGTCGACCATCACGATCGACCGGCCCGCGGTGCCGGTGTGGGCGTAGAGCAGCTTCCCGTCGAAGGTGTACGACCCGAACGAGCGCGATGCCGGCGTCGTCCATGACTTGTAGTAGACCGCGTCGCCCCGCTCGCCGAGCCCCAGGCCCAGCGCGGTCGCCTGGTGCGTCGGGGTGGAGCCGACCGGGATGCGCTCCACCGCCACGGAGGGGTCCGCCGCTCCCCGGGACGGCAGCAGGAGGGTGTCGAAGGTCGTCCTGCCCGCGGCCGTCTTGACATAGGACGCGTATCTCGCGTCCTCCACCCGGTACATGGCCGGGGCGTAGGAGCCGTCCCTCAACGAGGCGGAGAGCTTGCCCGGGTCGGCGGGCACGACGCTGATGTTCGCGCCGTCGCCGAAGGCCGTGGCCGCCGCCTTCTGCCCGGACCTGAGCGAGGGGTTCGCCTCCGAGGCGAAGTGCCAGTTCTGCTCGTAGCGGTGCGCCGCGCCGTCCGAGGGCTTCAACCGGTCGGAGACCACCCACAGGCCCGACGGCAGCGACAGGACCGACCGTTCGTGCAGCGCCCCCTCGGAAGCCTCGGTGTGCGCGCCGATCAGGTCGAAGGCAGGGTTGGAGATCCAGTGGGTGATCGCCCCGGCGGCCTTCGAGTCCTGCGCCTGGTCGTCGATCTCGATGGTGTTGTGTGCCTCCGTGCTCTTCCGCAGCCACTGCGCGCGCGGGTCCGAGCTGTAGTTGAACGTCCCCATGTCGGGCAGCAGCGGCCTGCCGTACGCGTAGGCGGTGATCGCCAGCTCGTCAGCATGGCTGTGGTTGCCGCGATCCGCGTTGAGCCGCAGGTAGGAATCCTCGGCCGCCCAGCCGGACCTGGACACCGCCACGCGGGTGTCGGGATACAGCGACGAGGTGTGCGCGGGCTCCCGCCCCGAGGCTCCGGAGGTGCCGACATGGATCAGCTCCTCGTCGCCGAGCAGCTCTCCCAGCCTTCTGAGGGTCGAGCGCTGGTCCTTGGGCTCGCTGTCGCCGTACACAGGGCCGTAGCCGTTCGGGAAGGTCTGGTCCATGAGGAACCGGGCCAGCTTGCGGAGCCTGGCCCTGGTCGTGCTGCTGAACTCCATCCCGTGCTCCCGCATGAACAGGGCGGTGTCCACGTACTGGGAGGCGTAGGCGCGGGCGTAGCCGTCCGTCGCCTCCCAGTAGCCCCCGTCGGGATGGGTGGAGTCGTGGAGCTGTCCCTCCAGAGAGGCGACCGCGTTGGCGCGCCACTTCGGCGCCCTGAAGAACTCCGGGAAGTACACGGCGGTGTGCAGCAGCGCGACCTTCTGGGTCTGCTTCCAGTTGGGGGCGCCCTGCTCGCTCTCCTCGAGGTGCACACCGGATCTGTTCAGTGCCCTGAGGATCTCGGTGTTGGCCTCGGGCGTCAGCGACGGGCTCGTGCGCAGGATCTCGTACGCCGCGATCCAGTTCTGCACGCGGCGCGCCACGGACAGGCTGTTCGGGTACGATCCCGCCCCCTCGTCGGAATCGTAGGCGTCGGCGTCCTTGACGAAGTCGGTCATCAGGCCGATGAGTGCCTTCGCGTGCTTCTCGTCACCGGTCTCCCGGTAGGCCACCGCCAACGGCCCGGCGAAGAAGAAGCGGGGCAGCTGCACCAGATATTCCTTGTCGGCCCCCGCCGGCTGCTTCCAGTCGAAACCTCCCGGGTCGCCCTGCCAGGAGTAGGTGTACTGCACGGTGTTGGACCAGGTGCGGGAGGCCTCGGTGAAGGTGTCGCCGTTGCCGTACAGCATGACGTCCTTCTTCGCGTCGGCCGAGCCGGTCAGCGACAGCTCCGCTTTCGTCACCTCGGGCAGGCCGGCGAGGTCGAACTGCAGGTACGCCTTGCGCGTCGCCGCGCTGAACGGGCCCGTGCCCTGGTCGCTGACCTGCATCAGGTACTTGTCGCCGTACGCGGTGTCGGGGTTGCCCGCCCAGATGTAGGTGTCGTGCGACGGGTGGAGGGTCTTCACCGAGCCGTCGGCCAGCGTCAGGCGCAGCGTGGGCTTGCCCGACCCCTTCGACTTGCTGTTGAAGCGCGCGACGACCGCGTCCTTGTACCGGCTCATCAGGAAGAACCCGGTTCTCCCGCCGGTGACGCTGCCCGTCACGTCGGCCGTGACCGTCGTCTCCTCAGGGCCGACCGTCAGCGTCGTGATGTAGGTTTCGCCGGTGTCCAGCGTCCAGATGTGGTCGGGTGTCAACTCCAGGACACCCGGCCAGGCGGTGTGCGAGAAGCGGCCCGCCGACGCGGCCGGACGCGCGCGGTAGTAGTCGAGCAACCTCCGCTTGGCCAGGGCGTAGTCGCCGGCCTTGACGGCGCTCTGCACGCTCTCGAGGCCCGCGTGGGCGTAGGAGAACCGCGGCCCCACTTCCCAGGCGCCGTCGCTCCACCTGCCGAAGAACTCCACATCCGAAAGGGAGTCCGCGGCGGCCGGCGGACCCAGCACGAGCAGCGGAGCGGCCAGAGCCAACGCGGCTGACGTCCTCGTCCATAATCTGTTGAGAGACACGCCGCCAAAAGTAGGAGCACCCGGTATGGCGCGGGTATGCCGGTGAGCTGAGCTTGGCCCCTTCCTCGTCGCCCGATGAAGGACGGGCGGTGGCTACGCCTTGCGGACGACCCCGCACCACTGGTCGACCTCGACCGGCAGGCTGCCGTCCCACTCCGGCTCGGGACGCCACCGCGAGCAGGAGACCCAGCCCGGCTCCACCATGTCGTAGCCCGAGAAGAACTCGGCGATCCGCTCAGGGGTGCGCAGCTTCAGCTTCGGCTGGGCGTCGATGTTCCACACGCGCACCGCCTCGGCCGTGGTCTCGCCGTTGACCGCCGTGGTGGTGTTGGCCACCGCCACGTAGCTCCCGGACGGCACCGCGGCCATCAGCTCGTCGATGATGCGCTGCAGCTCGTCGTCGTCGTTGATGAAGTGCATGATGCCCAGCAGCATGATCGCCACCGGCTGGGAGAAGTCCAGCGTCTTGGCCGCTTCGCGCAGGATGAAGGACGGGTCACGCGCGTCGGCGTCGATGTAGGAGGTGGCGCCCTCCTCCGAACTGGTCAACAGGGCTCGCGCGTGCACCAGCACCAGCGGATCGTTGTCGACGTACACGACCCGCGTCTCGGGAGCGATCTCCTGCGCGACCTCGTGCGTGTTGTCCTGGGTGGGCAGCCCGGTGCCGATGTCGAGGAACTGCCGGATGCCCGCCTCGGCGGTCAGGAAGCGTACGGCCCGCCCCAGGAACAGCCGGTCGGCCTGCGCGAGCTCGACCACCACCGGGAAGATCTTCTTGACCCGGTCACCGACCTCCCGATCCACGGGGAAATGGTCCTTGCCGCCCAACCAGTAGTTCCAGATCCGTGCCGTGTGGGGCACGTGCGGCTGGAGTTTGTGTTCACTCAGGCTCTCGTCAGCCATGATCAATCCTTCTACAGGCGAGAAATGCCGAGGCCCAGTCTAGGCGGATTTCGGATCTTCGCGCGTGTCCGGGAGCGCGCTCAGCAGCGCCCGTGACGCCCAGAGGGCGGCGGCGCGCTGCGCGACGGCACGGACCTGACGGGCGGCACTCCTGGTTGAGCGCCCCGCGCCTCCGCGGACGGTCACCTCGCACGGCCGAGCGGCTGATCGATCTCGTCGCGCGGGAGGCGGGCGAGCGTGACGGCCAGTACGGCGACCCCCATGGGGACGACGCCCGCCACCAGGAAGATCCACTGGTTTCCCCAGGCGGCCGCCGCCGGCCCGGCCAGGGCCATCGACAGGGGAGCCGTGCTGAGCGAGACGAAGAAGTCGAGGCTGGAGACCCGGCCGAGCATGGCGGCCGGCACCCGGCGTTGCAGGAGCGTCCCCCAGATGACCATCGCGCCGGAGGTCAGGGTGCCGTGGACGAAGAGCGCGGCCATCATGATCCACAGCTGGTCGGTCGACCCGAGAGCCAGGAGCGGAAGGCAGCCCGCGGCCCAGGCCAGCAGCATGACCGACAGGTAGCGGCGGGGGAGGGGCAGCGCGGACATCGCGAGCGAGCCGACCACCCCGCCGAGACCTCGGAAGGCGAGGGCGAGAGCGAACTCCTGCGGCCCGCCCATTCCCTGGTCGCGGACGACGAACGGCAGCAGGACCTGGACAGGCCCGTTGGTGAGCAGGACGAACGTGACGGCGAACGCGAGCGTCGCGATGAGCCACGGCGTCGAGAGAAGGTAGGCGAACCCGGTGCGGAGGTCGCCCGCCGCCGACCGGACGTGACCACCTGCGCGCGCCAGGCGGGAGGTCTTCCCCGGCCCGGGTCCGGCGGCCGCGCGTGTCTCGGGTTCGGTGGTCGCGCGCGCCTCCGGTCCGCGCCCGGTCGTCGTGCGCGGCTCGAAACGGCGCATGCCGATCGCGCACGCCGCGGCGAGGAGATGCGCGCCGGCGATTCCCGCCAGGGCCATGCTCGGTGCGAAGAGGCTGATCAGCGCGCTGGCGGCGGCGGGCCCGGCCACGTGCATCAGCGTCGGCCTCAACATGCTCTCGATCCCGTTGGCCGCGAGCAGATCGTCCTCGGCGACCGCGGCGGGAACGAGCGCCGAGTAGGCGGGATAGAAGAACCCGTCCGCGATCCCGAGGACCGCGGCGACCGCGATGAGCTGCGCCGGGGTGAGCAGGCCCATGAAGCCGGTGACCGTGGCCGAGCCGATGGCCACCGCCTTGGCGATCTGGGTCATCAGGATGATGCGCCGCCGGGACGCTCGGTCGGCGACGACACCTCCCAGCAGGGCCGTACCGACCAGTCCGATGCCGCTCGCGGCGGCGATCAGGGAGAGCTCTGCCGGGCCGGCCCCCAAAGCGATCACCTGCCACGCCACCGTGACCGCCCACATGCCGCTGCCGGCCAGGCTCAGGGCGAGCGACGTCGCGAGGAGCCGGTAGTGACCCGTGCGGAACGGCCGGAGGGGCCGGGGCAGCCGGCCGCGCCGGGGCGCCGGCTCGCTGTCCTCGATGTCCGATGTGCCGGTGGCCATGGGTGCCTCCTTCAGATGCGGAGCGATTCGCTCCGCACTGAACCATAGACGCGGAGCGAATCACTCCGCAAATGGGTAGACTGCCGCCATGACACGTACGCGTTCATGGCGCAGCGAGGAGGTCGCCAGAAACGACCGGGCGCTGCTGAAAGCGGCCCGCGAGGTCCTGGCGGTGGACGGCGCCCACGCGTCGGTGGCGGCGATCGCGGCTCGGGCGGGCGTCGGAGTGGGCTCGCTCTACCGGCGCTACCGTACGAAACAGGAGCTGTTCCAGCGGTTGTGCCTGATCGCCCTGCGGGAATACCTCGACGCGGCGAACGAGGGCCTGGCCATGGGCGACCCGTGGGAGGGCCTGATCCACTACGCGATGGCGTCCATCCGGTCGGGCCCGGGATCGCTGGCGCCGGTCGCCGGCACCTTCGACGTCTCCGACGAGATGACCGAGCTGGCGGAGCGGGGCGATCGCGCGGTGGCCGAGCTCGTCGAACGCGCGCGCAGGGCCGGGGTGCTCCGCGCCGGGGTGACCGCGGTCGACCTCGAACTGCTCATCGAACAGCTCTCGAAGTCCCCCCTTCAGGAGCAGCTGCAGCGCCAGGGCCGGACGGAGCTGTACGACGCCGCGCTGAACGCGCGCGAGCGCATCGTCGCCATCGCGCTCGACGGCCTGCGGGCCGCACCGGCGGGGCCGCTGACAGGCCAGGCCCCTGGATACGAGCTGTTCACCATGAGATGGGCGCCGCCGGAGGGCGGGCGGCCCACCGAGTGACGGAGCCGGCGCCTCGAGCATCGCGTTGTCCAAGGATGCTCGGGGCGCCGGCTCGGTGCGCTGTTCAGCGCGCCGGTTCCTTGAAGCGGTCCGCGTGCTCGGCCACCCACTGGGCGAACGTGCGCGCCGGGCGGCCGAGCACGCGCTCGACGGTGTCGTCGACGGTCGTGGCGACCTCGTCGGGAGCGGCGTACCAGCCGACGACATAGTCGGCGTCCTCGCGGGACGCTCCGGTGGCCATCAGCCTCTCGACGGCCTGTTCATGCGTGATCGGGACGAGAACGATGTCGCGGCCGACCGCCCGGGACAACGCCGCGATCCGCTCGCGCATGGTCAGCCTCTCCGGTCCGGTGAGGTTGTCAAGAGCGTGTGGCGAGGCCGTGCAGGATGTCGACGACCTCCTGGGAGCGCGGCGCGAAGTGCGGGACGTCCACGGTGTGCACGTCGAAGGGGTTGCCGGGGGTGAGCCGGTCCGCCTCGGCGATCCACCGGTCCTGCAGCTCGGGGGGAAGGAACCGGTTCCGGGCGAAGCGGATGAAGGTGCGCGGCACCCGTCCCCACGTGTCCGGGTTCCCGCGCGCGTCGGTGACGACGAAGCTCGCGGGCTCGTCGGGCTGGAGCTGGTTCCGCAGGGCACGGACCTCGGCGTCGGATGAGGTGTGGGCGTTGAGCGCCTTGAAGGCCGCGTGTTGCCGGGGATCGTCGCGGGCCCAGTTGATCCTGATCACGCCGAGCCGCTCGATCATGTCGCGGAGGTCGACCAGCTCGCTGAAGATCCGGTGCTCCTCGGTCTCGATCGCGCCCGGGGTGTAGGCCGACATGCTCGGCAGGTCGGTGCAGCAGAACGCGCTGAGGTAGACGAGCCGGGCCAGCAGGTCCGGCACGCGGTTGGCGACCAGGTTGAGGACGACCCCGGCGGAGGCGTGGCCGGCCAGGATGACCGGGCCGTGGGCATGGGCCCGCCGGACGATGTCCTCGACGTGCGTCACGTAGTCGTCCGCGGTGATGGCGGCCGTCGGCGAGGGTTCGGCGGCGAAGGCCTCGAGGTCCTGCGAGAAGAAGGAACCGGGGATGTGGGCTTCGGTCCCGTGGCCGGGTAGGTCGACCGCCAGCGCGCGGTGCCCGCGCAGCGCCAGCTCCTGCGTCGTCCAGGCCCAGTAATGCGCCGATGCGTAGTTGCCGTGGATGAACACGAAGGTCGGCTGTGGCATCTTCTGGAGATTCCTTTCCGGTGGTGATCGGACTCCGGCCGGCCGGTGATCACGGGCCTCTCATGCTCGGCGATGGTACATACGTCTCACATGGACGTCTAGTACGATCGTCTTAGGCCTTCAGTCGGGAGTGGACTCCTTGCCGGCCGCGATGGTCCGCACCGCGAGGGCGAGGTCCTTGCCGGAGGGAACGCCGGCCGGGTCGGTCATCCACTGCACGATCAGGCCGTTCATCAGCAGGTAGTAGAGCGTGGCGACGGCGCGCGCCGACGCGTTGTCGACGCTGTTCTCGGCCTGCCGGTAGCGGTGGGTGAACTCGTCGATGGCGTCGGCCTGGGCCTGGGCGAACGTCTCCCGCAGCTCCGGCACGTGCGCGAGCTGGCCGAGGTTCTCCAGGGCGGCCACGATCACCTGCCGGTGTTGCGGAAAGGAGTCGATCATGTGACTCCAGGTCGCCTCGAACCTCTCGGTCGTGTCCTCCTTGGAGGCGGCGGCGCGCAGGGCGCGACCGAACTCCTCGCCCAGCCCTTCCGCGGTCGCATCGTAGAGCGCCGCGTTGAGCAGCTGTTCCTTCGAGCCGAAGTGGTAGCCGATGGCGGCGAGGCTCGTCCCCGCCGCGGCCGCGATGTCGCGAGCCGTGGTGCGCGCGTACCCCTTCTCGAGCAGGCAGCGCTTGGCTCCGGCGAGCAAGTCTTCACGGTTCCCCATGCCCGCAGACCCTATCAAACGAAGGTCTGAGACAATGTCTTGCACATTTGTCTTAGACGTTTATATGGTGACGAGGCATGAAACAGCTCAACACGACAGCGACAGGCAGAGAACGGGCCGGCCTGGCCGTCCTCCTCCTCGCGTGCACGCTGGCCGGCGTGGACCTGGGAGCCAACCTCCTAGCCGTGAACGAGCTCACCCGGCAGCTCGACATGAGCGCCACGCAGAAGTTGTGGGTCCAGGACGTCTACACGTTCGTCATGGCGGGCCTCCTGGTCGCCATGGGAGGGCTGGGCGACAGGATCGGCCGCCGCCGGCTGCTGATGCTGGGCGCCGCGGGCTTCGCCGCGGTCTCGCTCGTCGCGGCGTTCGCCACGTCCGCGGGTCTGCTCATCGCCGCCCGGGCGGCGCTCGGCGTGGCGGGGGCAACCCTGATGCCCTCCACGCTCGGGCTCATCCGGGGCATGTTCCACGTGCCGGAGCGGCGCAGGGCCGCCATCGCCGCGACCGTGGCCGGCGTCACCGTCGGCTCCGCCGTGGGCCCGCTGGTCGGCGGCGTGCTGCTGGCCGTCACGGCCCGGCCCACGTCGGTCTACCTGATCAGCGTTCCCGGCATGGTCGCGCTGCTCGTCCTCGGCTGGTTCCTGCTGCCGGAGGTCCGCAACCCCGACGCGCCTCCGTTCGACCTCGTCAGCGCCGCGCTGTCGGTGGGCGCCGTGTTCCCCGTGGTGTACGGGCTCAAGACCATGACGGGCTCGGGCATCGGCGCCCTGCCCATCGCAGCCGTGCTCGCGGGCGGCGCGTTCGCCTCCGCGTTCGTGGCCCGGCAGCTGACCCTGCACCGGCCCCTCATCGACCTGTGGCTGCTGCGGCACCCCACCTTCAGCGCCGGCATCGTGCTCAACCTGCTCGTCATGTTCGTCCTGATGGGCTTCTCGCCCCTGCTGATGGAATACCTGCAGGCGGGCGCGGGCCTCGACCCGGCGGCGGCCGGCCTGGTCCAGATCGCCTCGCCGGTGGTCATGGTGCTCGCGATCACGGGCGCCACGCTGCTCGCCAAGCGCGGCCTGCGTACGGGCACCCTGATGACCGCGGGCTTCGCCGTGGCGACCCTCGGCATGGTGGCCCTCACCCAGGTCACGGCGGGGACCGGTGCGCTGCTCGTCATGGTGAGGGCCAGCCTGCTCGCCGCCGGGGCCGGAGTGGCGACCGCGCTGGTCGCCGACACGATGGTGGCCACCGCGCCCCAGGAGAAGGCGGCGGCCGCAGGCGCGCTGTCGGAGACGGGCAAGGAGCTCGGCTCCGCGCTCGGCATGGCCGTGCTGGGCTCCATCGGTGCCGCCGCGTACAGCATGCGCATGGACGCCACGGCCCCGGAGGGGGTCCCCGCCGCGGCACTCGAGGCGGCCCGCGAGACCATCGGCGCCGCGCTGGCCACGGCCGCCGAACTCCCCGGCGGCGCCGGCGCGGCGCTGGCGGAGGCCGCGCGGCAGGCGTCCGCGCAGGCGATCAACGTCGTCGGGGTGGCCGGCGCGTTCGCCCTGATCGCCGGAGCCGTCATCGCCGCCGTCTCCATGCGCCGCGCACCGCGCCACGCCGCACCCGCGACGGCCGGAGCATCGACCGGCGGTCTTTCCCCCACCAGCCGCCGCTGAGCGACCACCACCCGACAGAAAGCGAGACGACAGATGCGCAACCAGACCATCCTCATCTCCGGCGGCGGCATCGCCGGACCAGCGCTGGCCTTCTGGCTACGGCGCTTCGGATTCACCCCCACCGTGGTGGAACGGGCTCCCAAGCCCCGGGACGGAGGCCAGGCGGTCGACTTCCGCGGCGCCGCCCTGGAAGTGACCCGGCGCATGGGCCTCTACGACGCCATCCACCGGGCGCGCACCGCGATGGGCGCGGTCAGCTACGTCGACGGCAGGGGCCGGCACCGAGCGACCCTGCCGGCCGAGATCATGAGCGGCGAGGTGGAGATCCTCCGCGGCGACCTCGTGCGCATCCTGTACGACGCCACGCGCGACGACACGGAGTACCTCTTCGGCGACTCGATCGCCGCGCTGGACACCGGCGACCACGGCGTCCAGGTGACCTTCGCCTCGGGCGCGGCCCGCACCTTCGACCTCGTCGTCGGAGCCGACGGGCTGCACTCCAACGTGCGCTCCCTGGCCTTCGGCGACGAGTCGCGGTTCAGCCGCTACCTCGGCTACCACCTGTCGATCTTCACCGTGCCGAACTTCCTCGGCCTCGAGTACACCGGGCACTTCCACAACGTGCCCGGCAGGCTCGCGGGCATGTACAGCGCCCGGGACAACACCGAGGCCCGCGCCCTGTTCTACTTCGCCTCGCCGCCGCTCGCCTACGACCACCGCGACGACGAGCAGCAGAAGAAGATCCTGGAGCAGGCGTTCGCCGGGGACGCGTGGGAGACGTCCCGGCTGCTGAAGGAGATGCGGAACGCCCCCGACTTCTACTTCGACTCCACCACCCAGATCCGGCTGCCCTCCTACTCGCGCGGGCGCGTCGTCCTGCTCGGCGACGCCGGCTACTGCGCGTCCACCCTGTCCGGGGGCGGCAGCGGCCTGGCCGTGGTCGGGGCGTACGTGCTGGCGGGCGAGTTGGCGCGGGCCCGCGGCGACCACGACGCCGCCTTCGCCGCTTACGTGTCGCGGATGCGCGGCTACGTCGACGCCAACATGAAGCTGGCCGAGGGCGCGGGCACGTGGCTCGTCCCGCCGTCCGACACCTGGATCCGGATGCGGAACCTCAACTACCGGCTGCTGCCGTACATGCCGTGGAAGGGCCTCATCACCAAGGCGGCGAGCCAGGCCGCGAACGCCATCGACCTGGAGGACTACGGCCCCTGACCCACTCGCGCGGGGCACGAGCGCCGCGATGACCGTTTACTTCCCTGATCGCGGGTATGGGCACCGGTCCGAGCCGAGCAGCCCGCGGAGGTCGCCGCATGCGAGCCGTTCTCATCAACTGCACCCTGAAGCCCGCTCCGGAACCGTCGAACACGGGCGCGCTGGCCGACGTCGTCGCCGGCGAGCTGCGGGAGCGCGGGGTCGAGATCGAGACGTACCGGGCGGTTGACGAGAACATCCTGCCGGGGGTGCAGAGCGACATGGGGGAAGGCGACGGGTGGCCGCGGATCCACCGTAGCCTGCTCGGCTCCGAGATCCTCGTCGTCGCCACCCCCACCTGGGTGGGGCACCCGTCGTCGGTGGCGCAGCGGGTGATCGAGCGGATGGACGCCATGTTGTCGGAGACCGGCGACGACGGGCGCCCGGTGGCCTACAACCGGGTGGCCGGGGTGGTGGTCACCGGGAACGAGGACGGCGCACACCACGTGATCAGCGAGATCTCCGGCGCGCTGATCGACATCGGCTACACGATCCCCGGCCAGTCCTGGACCTACTGGCATCTCGGCCCTGGTCCCGGGCCCGACTACATGGACTCCGAGCAGGGCCGCGAGTGGTCGCACAAGACCGCCCGCGCCATGGCGTCCAACCTGTACGCCGTCGCCCAGGCGCTCGCCGCCACGCCGGTGCCGCCCCCGCCGAGCTAGCTGCTGCGAGAACCGGAGGGTCAGGAACGTTCGAGCTCGTGCCGGTAGGCGTCGAGAACGAGGCCGTGGAAGTGGTGAACGGCGTGCTCTGACAACCCGGACTCGCCGGGGTCGTAAACGATCTTCCCTTGGGTGAAGGCCGGGGTGCGCATGCCGCGCTGCACGCTCTCCACCAGGGCGATGTCCTCCACCTGAAGGACCTCGTCGATGTAGCGGATGCTGTCCAGTTCGGCTTCGTCAGGCTCCGCGCTTTCCAGGTAGAAGTCCCAGACCTCGCGGGTCCGGTCCGGACCGTCAGGGATGATCTGCAACACCATGAAGTTTCCCCGGCCGGGATAGCGCAGCAGGCAGGTGTTGGGCCACAACCACCAGACCGCGTGCTCGGTGACCGTCGCGCCCGACACGTCGTAGGCGGAGTTCTCCGATGTGCCGGCCTTCGCCATGTGGCTGGAGTAGATCCCGTGGGTGGTGACCTTGTACGTGCTCATGTCGACCAGGGACACGAAGTCCTTGTGGGCGACGTGGCAGTGGTAGCACTCCAGGAAGTTGTCGACGACGTTCTTCCAGTTGGAGGCGATGTCGTAGGTGAGCCGGCGGGCCAGGGTCAGGCCGGCCACGTCCGGCGCCCTCGCCTCGATCTCCGCATGGAGGCCCGCCGCCCGCTCCAGCAGAGGGGCCGCCTCGGGGTCGAGGTTGACATAGACCATGCCGCCGAACGCGGTGACCTGGATCTGGTCCAGGCGCACCGTGGAGGTGTCGAAGCCCGGCATGCCGCCGGTGTTGCGCGCGCGCCGCAACCGGCCGCTGAGCTCGAAGGTCCAGGCGTGGTAGGGGCACACGATGCTGCGCCGGACTCCGGCGCCGGACAGCAGTTCGTGCGCCCGGTGCTTGCACACGTTGTAGAAGGCCCGCAGCGTGCCGGCCTCGTCCCGGACGGCGACGACGGGCAGGCCGGCCACCGTGCCCGTCACATAGCTGCCGGGCTCCCGGAGCTTCTCGACGTGGCACAACCACTGCCACGTACGAGCGAAGATCGCGCGCTGGTCGACGTCGAACCACTGCGGATCGGTGTAGGCGTCGGCGTGCAACGACATCGACAGTGCGGGGTCGGGGTCGTATCCGGCCGAGATGTGGTCGATCGCGGGGATCTTCACCGTGCCTCCAATGCGTGGAAACCAGCGCTGGGCGCCCCAGACGGCCATCCTGCGAGAGTCGAACCGGCCGGATCGAGGCTAATGATCCTTCCCGTGATGGTTCAAGGGCTCTGAGGGTGAGATCGGGGGGACGGACGCCCGGCCGTGCCGCTGGCCGGCTGGTCAGAGCATTCGTGACCAGGACGCCGGTTGGCCGCGAGGCCGAGGCGATTACTAGGGTGGGTGGGCATGAAGCTGACTGAGCGTTTCGACTGGCAGGGACGGCAGATCGCCTGGGGGCGGGCGGGATCCGGCCCCGACGTGGTGTTCTGTCACGGCACCCCGTTCTCGTCGCGGGTGTGGCGGCCCTTCGCCGAGGCGTTGAGCCGTGACTTCACCGTTCACCTGTGGGACATGCCGGGCTACGGCCGGTCGTCGAAACAAGCCGGGCATCCGGTCGACTTCGGCGTGCAGGCCGAGGCCTTCGCGGCCCTGCTCGGGCACTGGGGCCTCGACCGGCCACACGTGATCGCGCACGACTTCGGCGGAGCCGTCTCGCTCCGGGCCCATCTGCACGGCGGCGTTCCCTACAGTTCGCTCATGCTCGTCGACGTCGTCGCCATCCCGCCCTCCGGTTCGCCGTTCTTCACGTACGTCGGAGAGCACCCCGACCTGCTCGGCCGGCTGCCGGCCTACATCCACGAGGCGATCCTGCGCGCCTACATCCAGGGCGCCAGCCACCGCGGCCTGCGCGACGCCGACCTCGACGAGCTGGTGCAGCCCTGGACGGGGGACGACGGCCAGCCGGCCTTCTACCGGCAGATCGCCGGCTACGACGAACGTTTCCTCGAAGAGAACGAGCGCGAGCTTGGCCGCATCGGCATCCCCGTACGCATCCTGTGGGGCGCCCAGGACACCTGGCTCTCCAGCGACATCGGCCACCGGCTGCAGGCCCTGATCCCCGGCGCCGACCTGGCGCTGATCGACGGCGCCGGCCACCTGATGCAGTACGACGCGCCCGTCCCGCTGATGGACCAGATCCGCACCTGGCTGCCCTCGGGCGCCTGACCGGCCCGGCTGGTGCGGCCCCCTCCGGCCATCCGGCGCTCGTCTCGGTCGGCGGGCTCCACCTCGACGTCATGACCGTGCTCGACGCCGGGTGAACTCAGGTCACGAGCCCCCTGCGGTAGGCGTAGACCACCGCCTGGACGCGGTCGCGCAGGTCGAGCTTGGTGAGGATGCGCGACACGTACGTCTTGACGGTCTCCTGGCTGATCACCAACGACGCGGCGATCTCGCTGTTGGACAGGCCGTCGGCGATGAGGCGCAGGACTTCCAGCTCGCGCGGGGTCAGCGCGGGTTCGTCCGGCGTGCTCTCGGCGGGGCGGATCCGCGCCGCGTACCTGCCGACGAGTTGCCTGGTGACCTCGGGGGCCAGCAGCGCGGCTCCCGAGGCTACGGTGCGGATGCCGTGCAGCAACTGCTGGGGCGGGGCGTCCTTGAGCAGGAACCCGCTGGCCCCGGCGCGCAGCGCCTCGTAGACGTACTCGTCGAGGTTGAACGTCGTCACCACGAGCACCTTGACGGGCTGCGAGACCCCGGCGCCGGCCAGCTGGCGGGTCGCCTCGATGCCGTCGAGCACCGGCATGCGCACGTCCATCACGACGATGTCGGGGTTCACCTGGCGGGTGAGCTCGACCGCGGCGCGGCCGTCCCCGCACTCGCCCACCACCTCGAGGTCGGGCTGCGCGTCGATGATGGTCGAGAACCCGGTGCGGATCAGCGCCTGGTCGTCGCAGACCAGGACCCTGACCGGCGCGGTCACGACGGGCTCCCGGCGGGGACGCGGGCCCGTACGAGGAAGCCGCCGTCGGGGCGCGGGCCCGCGTCGAACTCGCCGCCCAGGGCGTCGACCCGGTCGCGGAGCCCGGCCAGGCCCCGCCCGCTGCCGCCGGGGGAGCGGGTGCGCGATCCGGAACCGTCGGTGCTGATCTCCACGCTGATCTCCTTCTGGGCATGGCGTACGCGCACTTCGGTGCGGCTGCCGTGGGCGTACTTGAGAGCGTTGGTCAGAGCTTCCTGCACGACCCGGTAGGCCACGAACTCGGCGCTGCCCGCCGACTCCGGCGGCGCGCCCTCCTCGTCGAACTCGACCGGCTGCCCGGCCTGGCGGGTCTGCTCGATGAGGCCGTGCAGGTCGCCGGCGGAGGGAGTCCGGCCGTCGGTGTCGTGGTCGGGGTTGAGCAGGTCGAGCAGGTGCCGCAGGTCGGTGATGGCGCGCCGGCCGGTGTCGGTGACGGCGCTCAGGGTCGCGTCGAGGCGTTCGGGTGCGGCGGTCAGGTAGCGTGCGGCCTCGGCCTGGACGACCATCGCGGTCACGTGGTGGGTCACGACGTCGTGCAGCTCGCGGGCGATGCGGGTGCGTTCGGCGGCGCGGGTGGCCGCGGCGACGTGGCGGCGCCGTTCGGCCTCGGCGGCGCGGGCGGAACGCAGCCAGGACCCGATGGCCCAGGCGAGGACCAGCACCACGTAGAGCAGCACGATGTCCGCCAGCGGCTCGCCCGAGCCCAGCTGGTCGAGCGCGACGATGAGCGGCACGAACGCGACGGACAGGAGGATCGCGGTGGCGCGGCGGTGGCGCTCCAGATGGGCGCCCACGCTGACGAGCGCGATCGGCAGGGCGGTGCCCGCCATCGCGTGGACGCCGAGGAGCTGGTCGAGGGAGAAGCCGAGCGACACCAGGACGATGCAGACGCCCGGCCACCGGCGGCGCACGGTGAGCGGGAGGCACTCCAGCGCGACCACCAGGACGGCCAGCGCGTCATAGTCGCGGGTCGGCAGGACGCCGATCTGGGTTCCGTGGCCCTGGAACTCCGGCAGGAGGGAGCCGGCGAACAGCAGCAGCGCCAACGGAAGATCCCGGAGCGTGACGTCGCACCGCCGCCACAGGTCCGCGATCCGCCGGAGATGGATCATCGGGGAAGCCTAGCGCTCGTCTCGACCCTGGCGCTGTGCCGGATCGGGATGGGGCAGCGGTCGCAGGCGGCCACGGGCCGCTTCAACGGTCGCATGGCGACTCCTTCACGAGCGTGCGCGACCGGAACGCCGCGGCTGTGCGCACAACGTTAGAGATCCGGCGCCCTGGAGTCGTCCCCGCCCGGTGGACACTCCCGGGTAGCTCGCACGGGGGACAGGCGTCGCCGCCGCGGGCTTGTCCCCCGTGCGAGCTACCGGCGAATGTCCACCGTACGGGGACGCCTCGGCACCTGCCCGATCCGTAGCGTTACCGACGTAGCCGCGGCGCTCGAAGCCGCTCCCCCTACTCGCTCTCTCCCTGGAGGACGTCATGTTCGGTATCAAGGCATCCGTTGTGGCCGCCCTGTGCACCACCGTGATCGGCGCGGGAGTCGTCACCTGCGGAGGCGCGATGGCGCAGGACTGGGACCCCTTCGCCGCCGTGGAGCGGCAGATCGAGGCCGACCTGGTCTCCGGGACCAAGAAGATCGAGGTCGCCGGCAAGAGGGTGAACGTGTCCTGCTCGGGTGCGGCGGCCGACGGCAGGCCCGTCATCGTGCTGATGCACGGCGGCGGCGACGACCTGACCAAGATGGCCGCGCTGCAGAAGACGCTGAGCGGGAAGAACCGGGTCTGCTCCTACGACCGGCTCGGCGCGGGCGCCAGCGACAAGCCGCAGGGCCCGCAGGACTTCGCGAGCACCGGCAAGATCCTCACCGGCGTGCTCGACCAGGTCGCCGGTGACCGCCCGGTCGTGCTGGCCGGCCACTCGCTCGGCGGGCTCATCGCCGCCCGCTACGCCCCCGGTCACAAGGACCGGGTCAAGGGCCTGGTGCTCATGGACGCCACCCCCTCCACCATGCGCGCCGACATCGCCCGGGTGATCCCCAAGTCGGCCGAGGGCCCGGCGGCCCAGGTGCGCGCCCAGCAACTCGCCATCTTCGCCGGCCAGAACCCCGAGAAGCTCGTCATCGCCGACGGCAAGGTCCGTTCCGCCGGCACGATCCCGGTCGAGGTGATCAAGCACGGCCGGCCGTACCTCGCGGCCATCCCCACCTACGGCAAGCGGCTGGAGAAGGCGTGGAGCGCCGGCCAGCGCAGGTGGCTCGCGATCTCCAGCAGGAGCAGGCTGAGCACGGCCGCCAAGAGCGGCCACTACATCTACACCGACCAGCCCGACGCCGCCGTCAAGGCCATCGAGCGCGTCGCCAAGCGCGCCGCATGAGCCCCCAGGGCCGACCGCAGGCCGGCCGTCACCAGTGCGCCTCCCGCGGCTGGCTGCGGTCCTCGGTCGCGACCAGGACGTCGAGCAGCAGCTCCTGCAGCCCGGCCCGGGTCACCGCGTGGGCCGGGTCGTCCCACAGGTTGTCCAGCTCCGCCGGGTCGGCTCCCAGGTCGTACAGCTCGCCGGAGCGGGCCCGGGTCGTGGACGGCGCGCCGTGGTAGACGACGAGCTTCCAGCGGTCGTGCCTGAGCATCGTGGTGTGCACGGGCTCGTCGTACGGGTGGCCGCTGTTGCGGTATTCGCACAGCGCCCAGTCCCTGACCGGCGCGTCCCGCTCGCCGCGGGCCAGCGGCAGGAGGTTGAGCCCCTGCCCGCGGGGGAGCGGCGGCGCGCCCGCGGCCGCGAGGAAGGTCGTGGCCAGGTCGATCCACTGGACCAGCTCGGCCCGGCGCGCACCGGCGGGCAACCCGGCCGGCCAGCGCATGACGAGCGGGACCCGGACGGCGCACTCGTACATCATCGGGCCCTTCAACATGAGCTGGTGGTCTCCGAGCATCTCGCCGTGGTCGCTGGTGAAGACGACCAGCGTGTCCTCGGCCAGGCCCTCCTCCTCGAGCGCGGCGAGGATCCTGCCGACCTCGTCGTCGACGAGGCTCACCATCGCGTAATAGCTGACCCTGACGTCGTGCAGCTCGGACTCGGTGTATTCGGTGTAGCCGCGGGCGTGGCCGGCGTAGGAGCGGTGCGAGGCCTCGGTCAGCACGGGCGGCTTGCCGGCCAGCTCGCCGTCACGGGTGACCGGGCCGCGCAGGGTCTTGCCGCGGTAACGGTCGACGTACTCCTGCGGCGCGCCGAACGCGTGGTGCGGGTCGAAGAAGTTGGCCACGAAGAAGAACGGCTTGTCCGCGTCGCGCGAGCGCCGCAGGTAGTCGACGGTCTCGTCGCCGATCCACCGGCTGTAGTGGAACTCCGTCGGGAGCGTGTCGAAGCCGGTCCCTGATCCGGCCCGGGCGGCGGTCTCGTACAGGTCCGGCCGTACGGCCCGCAGCCACCGGTGGTAGGCGTTCTCGGACGATCCGGGATAGGGGTCGTGCGCCCACCGGAACACGCGGAAGCCGTCGTCCAGCCGCGGTTCGAGACGGCCGCCGAAGCACGCGCCGCCGATGTGGAACTTCCCGGCCAGGCCGCAGTCGTAGCCGTGGTCGGCCAGGGCGCGCGAGAACAGGCGCTCGTGCGCGGGCAGCCCGACGCCGTTCGCCCAGGCGCCGTGCGCGTGGACGTACCGGCCCGACATCAGGCTGGCGCGGGACGGGCCGCAGACCGGCGACTGCACGTAGCAGTTGTCGAACAGCACGCCCTGCTCCGCCAGCCGGTCGAGGTTGGGCGTGTCGATCTCGTCGTTGCCGTAGGCGCCCATCGCGTCGAAGCGCTGCTGGTCGGTGCAGATGAGCAGGATGTTCGGTCGGTTCATGGCTCTCATTCGAGGGTGGGCGCGTCAGGACTTCACGGCCCCGGCGATGCCTTCGACGAAGTAACGCTGGAGCGCGAGGAAGACGAGGAGCAGCGGGATCAGCGAGATGGTGCCCGCGGCGGCCAGGCCGGACCAGTCGGTGGAGTTGGTGCCGCGGAAGGCGAGCATGCCCACCGAGAGCGTACGAAGGTCCGGGCGGCTGAAGGTGAACACCAGCGGCAGGAAGAAGTTGTTCCAGGCGGCCAGGAACGTCATGACGCCCACCGTCGCGGTGACCGGCCCGGCGAGCGGCAGCATGACCCGGAAGAACGTCCGCAGGAAGCCGGCGCCGTCCATGATCGCCGCCTCTTCGAGCTCGCGCGGGACGCGGCTGAAATAGCCGGCGTACAGCAGGACGGCGGCGACGTGGCCGGTGCCCGCGAGGGCGAGGACGATGCCGGTGCGGGAGTTCAGCAGCCCCATGAGGTCGCTGAGCTCGACCACCGGGATGATGGTCAGCCCGTGCGGCGCGAACAGGGTCGCGACCAGCACGGCGACGACCGCGCGCCTGCCGATGAAGGTCCTGCGGGCGATGACGTAGCCGGCCAGGGCGCAGCGCAGCACGACCAGCGCGACCGTGCCCAGGGTGATGACCACGCTGTTCACGGTGTAGAGCCCGAAGTCGGCGTCCCGCCAGGCACGTGCGTAGTTCTCGAAGTGGAACGCGTCGGGGATCAGGCCGAGCCCTCCGGAGAAGACGCCCAGCGAGTCCTTCAGGGAGGCGGAGACGATCCAGAGCAGCGGATAGATCCACACCGCGCAGATGACGGCGAGCACGGCCACCTGTGCCCAGATCCCGAGACGGCGGCGGGTGGCCCGGCGGCCACGGGGGGCGCTCACTGGCTGCTCCTGACGCGGTTGGCGTAGCGGATGCCGGCGGCCTGGAGCGCGGCGAAGGCGAGCGTGACGAGCCCGAACAGCACGCCGAGCGCCGCCCCGTAGCCGAGCCGGGGCGTGGAGGTGGCGAAGGCCTGCTGGTAGATGTAGACCTCCGTGGCGAGGGTGGAGAAGAACGGCCCGCCGTTGGTCATCGTCAGCACCAGGTCGAAGATCTGCATGGTCTCGATGGCGGTGAGGAGCAGGATGATGATGAGGAAGGGCCTGAGCAGCGGCAGCGTCACGTGGCGCAGCGCCGCCCAGCTCCCTGCGCCGTCTGTCCTGGCGGCCTCATGGACCGTGGTGGGGATCGTCTGGAGCGCGGCGAGCCAGTAGACGAGCGTGATGCCGAACCACTTCCACATGTGGACGCCCATCACCGTCCACAGGGAGGACGCGGGGTCGCCGAGGAAGTCGACCGGCTGGTCGACGATCCCGAGGTCGAGCAGCAGCTGGTTCACCGGGCCTCCGGCGGGGTCGAAGATGAACCCCATCACGACCCCGATGATCGCCGTGGTCGTCACCGCGGGCACGAACAGGGCCGTCCTGAACAGCTTGGCGAGCGGCAGCCTCGGGTTGTTGAGGACGAGCGCGATCAGCAGGCTCAGTCCCACCCGCAGCGGCACGGTCACCCCGATGATCGTCAGGGTGATGCCGAGCGACTTCCAGAACAGCGGGTCACCGAACGCCTCACGGTAGTTGTCCAGGCCGACGAACGGCCGCTCGGCGCCCAGCCCGTTCCAGTCGAGCATCGAGTAGTACAGGCTGGAGATGATCGGCCAGACCGTGTACGCGCCGAACAACAGCAGGGTGGGCAGCAGGAAGGCGTAGGCCCACCGCTCCGACCAGATCCTGGCGGCGAGCCTCCGGCGGCGGGCCGGGGCCTGTCGTGTCACGCTGCTCATGACGTCCGGTACATCTCAGCCGTGTAGTCCTGGCCCGCCCGCCAGTTCGGGAACTTCCAGTCGTCCAGGCTCACCTTCACGCCCTTCTTGGCGACGGCCCGCGTGGCGCGCTCCCGCTCGGCGGCGAGCTTGCCGGTGTGCTCGCGCAGGGTCTTGCGGATGTCGGTGAGCTCGCCGCTGAGGATGCCCTGGGTGATCTCGCCGAGCGTGGGCCGCGGCTCCTTCATCTCGGTCAGCACCTGCGCGACGGCGGGGTTGCGGACGATGGGGCTGGGCGCGAGCCGTACGGCCTGGCCGAACAGCTCGACCGCCCGCTTGTAGGTGGGGTGCACGTCCGCCGTCGCCACGGCCTCCAGGTCGAGGGGCACCTGGTCCATGTACGTGGCCAGCGCCTTGTAGAACTCGGGGCCGGTGAAGCGCGCGAGCAGTTCGGAGGCCGCCTCCACGTGCTCGGACTGGCTGGACACGAACAGCTGGCCGGGGGCTGGCGCGCCGTAGAGGACCGGCCTGCCGTCCGGCGACGGGACGGGACCGACGCCGACCTTGCCGAGGAACTGCTTGAACTGCCCGTTGACGACGCCGATGTTCCATGACCCGTCGAAGAACATGCCCGCCACCCCGGTGGCCCACCTGGCCCGGGCGGTTCTGGCGTCCAGCGAGGTCGACGCGGGGAACACGACCTTGTCGCGGACCAGGGACAGCAGGAACTCCAGCGTCTGGACGAACGGGTCGCCCGCGTAGGCGTAGTCGCCGGTCCGCGGGTCCACCAGGCCCATCTCGTTCGCCCCCGGGGTCATGGCGAGCGGGGCGCCGGCGGACATCGCCAGCTCGATCACGTGGCTCTGCAGCCGTTCGTGGAACTGCAGGCCCTGGATCCAGCCGTACGCCTGCCCGCCGCCGTCCTTGGTGATCCGCGCGGCGAGGGAGCGGAACTCGTCCCAGGTCGCCGGGCCGTTGTCGGGGTCGCCGCCGGCCTTCTCGACCAGCTCGCGGTTGAACCAGTTGAGCGTGGCGTACTGCCGGGCGGTGAAGAAGGGGAAGGTGTAGAGCTTGCCGTCGAAGACGTGCAGCCCTTCGAGCAGGGTGTCGGCGGGAAGCTTCGCGCGGATCGCCTCCTGTCCCGCCAGCGGTGCGAACCAGCCGCTCGCGACGAGGGACGCCTCGGACGATCCGAGGCCGGCGATCGTGTGCACGTCGGCGATCTGGTCGCTCTTGAACGCCAGTTGCAGCGCCTGGCCCATCTCGTTCGGGTTGTACACCTCGTGCTCCACCCGGACGCCCGGGTTGGCCTTGCCGTACTCGGCGAAGATGCGTTCGTGCAGCGGTTTCAGCGGCTGGAAGTGATCCCACCAGCGCAGCACGCCGCCTCCGGCCGCCGTGGCGGCCTCCTGCTCCGAGCTGCGGGTGCACCCGGCGACGCCGAAGGCGCCCGCGAGAGCGGCACCGGACAGCCCGAGGAATCGCCGACGGCCGAACGTCGTCATGGAGGTCCTCTCCTTCCCGCCGGGACCGATGCGGGAGCGATGAACAAACAGGGCGAGCGCGTTCGCATCGTTAGGCGAACGTTCGCCTATGCTGTGTCACCCCACCTGCCTCCGTCAACCCCCACAACACCAGCCGTCCGGACCTGGCGATGTGGCAGAATGTCGCTGTCCGGCAGTGGTGTCTCGCCACCACATGCGAACGTTCGCCTTCGGGAGGTGACCCCTCGTGGCCTCGCTCAGGGACGTCGCCGCGCGTGCCAACGTGAGCTTCCAGACGGTGAGCAAGGTGCTCAACGGCAAGGGCGCCGTCGCCCCCGCCACCCGGCAACGCATCATCGAGGCCGCCGAGGAGATCGGCTACGTCCCCAACGCGCTGGCCCGCAGCCTGCAGTCACGCAGCTCCCTGACCCTCGGCGTGATCACCGTCGACTTCAGCAACGCGACCCCGGCGCTGTCCCTCGTCGGCGTCGAGCGCGAAGCACGCAGGCACGGCCTCAGCGTGATCCTCAGCAGCCTCGAGCCGGACGGCTCCGACTGCGTGCGTTACCTGCGCGTGCTGATGGAGCGCCGGGTCGACGGCATCATCATGAACGCGCCGGCCACCGAGGAGGACGAGGAGGTCGGGCGGCTGCTGCGTGCCGGGCCTCCCGCCGTCAGCCTGCACGACATCGCCGGCGGCGGCGTCCCGACCGTCACCCCCGAGTCCGCGGGCACCGCGGCGCTGCCGATCCGCCACCTGCTCTCGCTCGGCCACCGCCGGATAGCCATGGTGACCGGCTTCCAGCAGCGGCACAGCGCGCGGCAGCGCACCGCCGTCTACCGCGAGGTGCTGGCCGAGCACGGCCTGCCCTACGACCCTCTCCTCGTCGAGGACGGCGCATGGGAGGTCGAGGGCGGTTACGCCGCCACCCACCGGCTGCTCGACCGGGCGCGCGGCATCACCGCGATCTACGTCCAGAACGACCTCATGGCGGTCGGCGTGCTCAACGCGCTGCACGAGCGCGGGCTCTCCGTCCCCGATGACTGCTCGGTCGTCGGCTGTGACGACCATCCGGTGGCCGCCAGGACCATCCCGCCGCTGACGACCGTCCACATGCCGTTCTCCGACGCCGGGGCGGCCGCCGTCCGGTTGCTCCTCGAACGCATCGCGTCCACGTCGCCGGAGGACGTCGTCCTGCCCGTGTCCATGGTCTACCGCGCGTCCACCGCCTCCGCGCCCGCCGGAGCATGAAGCACCGGTTCCAGCGGAAACCTGTCCGGTCCGGCCGGTGGCGGGGCAGAATCTGATCATGTCTCTCTTGCTCGGCGCCACCGCGGTCCTGGCCCTGCACTGGCAGGTCAACGTGATCAAACCGGACGGGTTCTTCGGCGGGATGCTCGCCGAGCCCGTCGAGCGCAGCGGCGTCGTCGGCCGGGCCGCGGCGTTCCACGAGGCGGCCATGGCGCGCGGCGTGCCCATCGTCTTCACCCGCTTCACGGTGCCCGACGACGAAGGCGCCCTCGTCCGCAACACCCCGTTCATGCGGTCGGTCGGCGACGCGCAGGCCGCGTTCCGGCCCGACGCCGCCGGAACGCGGATCATCCAGGAAATGACCGCGCAGGCCGGTCAGGGCGCCGTCGTGGACAACCAGCGGCTCTCCGGGCTGGCGGGCAACGGCCTGCCCGAGAGGCTGACCGCACGCGGCGTCACCACGCTCCTGATCACCGGGGTGGCGACCAACCTCACCGTCGAGCAGACCGCCCGGCACGGCACCGACCTCGGCTTCACCGTGCACGTGATCTCCGACTGCGTCGCCGCGGCCGACGACGACGCCCATCGTGCCTCCCTGGCCAACCTGGCCCTGGCCGCCGCGGGCGGCCTGACCGCAGAGGAGGCCCTCGCCCGGCTCACCTGACCCCGGAAGAAGCCAGTACTCGACACCTGCGCTTGCTGAGCAGCGGCCTCATTTCAGCAGAGCGAGCGCCTTGGCGAGCGCGGGATCGCGGCCTGTGGACAGATCGCGGGGAGTCATCGGGGCCTGGTGGTCGGCGGGGACGCCGATGGCGTTGATCAGTTCCCGATGCGGTCCGCGGTGGTGCAGCGACGGCATCGCCAGCACACTGCCGTCGTTCAGCGGGTACGTCACCGGCGAGCCGGCCACGAAGCCCGCGGTGCGGGTGCCGACCAGCGGGGCGATGCCCAGCCCCTTGACCGCGGCGCTGAAGTCGTCGCAGGCGGAGACGCAGGCGCGGTCGACCAGCACGACGAGGGGAAGGCCCAGCAGCGGCACGCTGTCGTCGGTGCGGCTGGCGGTGCACTCGTCGTGGACGTCGCACTGGTAGCTGGTGATCTTGCCGTGGGCGAAGCCCCCGAGCAGCCGGGTGACCTCGTCTGTTCCTCCGCCGATGTTCCCGCGCAGGTCCAGGACCAGCCCGCGGAGTTCCTTGCCCGCCCGCAGCCGCTGCACCTCCGCCAGCGTGTCGTCGGCCGAACCCCGGTAGAACCCGGGGAGCTCGACGTAGGCGACGTCGCCGTCCACCAGCTTGCCCGACGCCTTCAGCGGCGGCGGGTCGAGGGGCCCGAACTCGACCGACACCCTGCGCTCGCGCCCGCTCACCGGGTCCCGCAGCGTGAGCCGTACCGGCTCGCCGTCGGTAGCGTTCAGCCGGGTGATGACGCCCTCGGAGAGCGTTCCGCCGAGGAAGGGCGGCGCGCCGTCGACCGAGACGATCACGTCGCCGGGACGCACGCCGCCCTTGGCGGCCGCGCTGTTCTCGACCACCTCGGTCACGAACAGCGGCTCGGTGGCGGCCGGATCGAGGTTCGTCCTGCGCGCTCCCGACACCGAGATGCCGAGTCCGCGTGGCCCGTCCTCGTCCCGCTCAGGGCGCCGCCACTTGGCGTGGTTGTCGTCGAGGCTGGCGACCATGCCGTTCACCACCGCCGCGGCGAGCGCCTGCTGCGTGTCGCCGTCCGCCTTCACCCGCTCGTAGACGTCGACGAACGCCTGCCAGTCGCGGTCGCGGTCGCCGCTCATGGGAGGCGTGGTGGCGTTCGCCTGGTCCATGCCGCGCCGGTGAAGCTCCTCGGCGAAGGCGGTGAAGGCGACCGCCAGCAGGTCCCGATGGTCCATCGCCGGACCCGCGTAGGAGTTGGCGAGGATGCAGTAGTAGACCTGTTCCAGCGTCTCGGGTGTGGTGGGCTTGAGCTCCGGCGACTCCGGCGGCTGCCCGGGGGTGCAGGCGTCCGCCAGGGACGCGGCGGCTCGGACGGCGGGCGCCTGGGCCGGCTGGGGCGCGGCGGGGCTCTGCATCGGCAAGGCCCAGCCCGAGAGCAGCAGAGCGCTCGCCACGCCGGCCGACGCCACGGCGGCCCGCCGCGTCGCGGACCTTCCCCGGTGTCTTAGCGTTTCTCTCATGGCCGGTATCGTCGCGGCGGGCGTGTTTCCCAGACGTTTCCGCTGTTCGGCACGGCCCCTGCCGCGTGAGCACTCGCCAGAGGACGTCCGCCGCCCAGCATGGGTGGACTCATCGACCCTGCCGAGCGATGCGGGTTGTCACTCGGATTCGGTGCCGGTGCTCCGCTGTGGCCGCGGGGTCAGCAACTCGCCGAACCCCATGCGGTGCACGAAACCCTCGCGCGTGCCGCGAGCGACCTCGTTGACCGCGTCCACGCCGGACTCGGTGTAGTCGACGACGCTGCGGAACGGCTTGGCGCCGTGCGGCAGGGCCAGGATCCGGGTGATCTCCTCGGCGACCCCGACCGGGCTCGGGTCGACCCCGGGCACGAACAGCGCGGAGGTCACCTCCTCGTTGCGCGCCACCATCGGGTCGAGCTCGGCGTAGGCGGCCGCGACCGTCGTGTCGCCGGCTCGGGTGGCGTTGGGGAAGTGCTGGGTGCCCTTGGTGATCGCGCCGGGCATGACGATGCAGGTCTCGATGCCGAACGGGTTCGCCTCGTACGACGTGGCCACCGCCAGGGTGTCGAACGCCGCCTTGGACGCCGCGTACGGGCCGAGGAAGGGCGGCGTGGTGACGATGATGGTGCTGCCGACGTACAGCAGGGTGCCGCCGCCGCGGCCGCGCAGATGGGGCAGGACCGCCCGGTTCACCCGGTGGGCGCCGATGACGTTGACGTCGAAGAGCCGGGTGACGTCGTCGGCGGTGAACGCCTCGGTGTATCCGACGTACAGGTGGCCCGCGTTCTGGATCACGACGTCGAAGTCGCCGCCGCCGCGCAGCACGGTGGCCACCGCCGCGTCGGCCGACTCCTGCGAGGTGACGTCCAGCTCGATGACGCGCAGGGCGCCGTCGTACTCGGCGGTGACGTCGAGCAGTTCACGGCGGTGGACGTCGTTCCGCCCGTACGGATCGAGCATGCTGGCCCACACGGTGTGCCCGGCCCGGGTGAGCGCCTGGGCGGTGAGGTTGCCGATGCCGGTGGCGGCGCCGGTGATGAGGACGGTGGACATGGCGTGTTCTCCGTTCTTGGTCAAGGGTCAGGAGGCGGGGCGGACGAGCTCGACGCGCAGGATGCGATCGTCGCCCGGCCGGGGATCGGTGCCGCCCCACGTCGCTTCGTCGGTGTTCGAGGTCGTGATCCACAGGGAGCCGTCGGGTGCCGCCTCCACCGTGCGGATCCGGCCGTAACGCTGGGCGAAGTAGGCGACCGGGTCGCCGGCCGCTCGGGGTCCGTCCACGGGCAGGCGCCAGAGCCGCTGCCCGCCGAGCGCGCCCATCCACACCGCTCCGCCCGCGATGGCGATGCCGGACGGCGAGGCGTCGTCGGGATGAACGGTGAAGATCGGGCGTTCGCCGTGAGAGCCCTCCCGCCCTTCCGACTCGGGCCATCCGTAGTCGCGTCCCGGGCGCAGCACGTTCAGCTCGTCCCAGGTCCGGTGACCGAGTTCGGACGCGTACGCGGTCCCGTCGGGGCCGAACGCGATGCCCTGCACGTTGCGGTGGCCGCTGGAGTAGATAGCGGTGCCCGAGGGGTTGTCCGGCGGTATGGACCCGTCGGGGCGGATCCGCAGGATCTTGCCGTTCAGCGACTCGTCGTCGGCCGCGTTCTCGGGGGAGAAGGCGTCTCCGGTGCCGATCCAGAGGTTGCCGTCGGGCCCGAAGCGCAGGCGCCCGCCGTGATGGCGGTCGGCGGTCTCGATGCCTTCGAGGATCACCCGCTCCTGGCGCAGGGAGCGCAGGTCAGGGGCCAGGCGCAGGGCGACGACGCGGTTGGTGGGCGAGGCGGACGCGTACGCGTACACGGTGCGGTCCCGCTCGAACGACGGCGAGACGGCCAGTCCGAGGAGGCCGCCCTCGGAGCTCACCTCGACGCCGGGCACCGTGCCGACCGGCGTGGGGTTGCGGCCCTGCCGGAGGTGCAGGATCCGGGCCGAGGCCCGTTCGGACACCAGGGCGGAGCCGTCCGGCAGGAACGCCAGGCCCCAGGGCATGGCCAGGCCGCGGGCGATCTCGGTGACCTCGCCGGGGACGAGCCCGCGCGTGACCCGAGCCGTGGTGCCCTGAGTGGCCCCGTTCCGCGAGGCGCTGTTCTGTGAGGCCCCGTTCCGCGAGGCGCTGTTCTGCGCGGTGCCGGGCTCCGGTGGGGCACAGCCGGGCAGCGTGGTCATGACGCAGAGGAGAGCGGTGGCGGCTCTGAGGCGCCCGCCGGTACGTGGGATGAGGAGCATGGCTGATCCGTCCTTCATGTCGGTCAGGCACGGCGAGCCGGGGACGGCACGCCGCCCCCGGCTGCGGCCGCTACGTGGCGAACCGGTGCTGCAGCCGCTGGCAGGTGAAGCCGGCGACGGCCCCCAGAGCGGTGCCCGCGACCAGGGTGAGCAGCCCGGGGAGCACGTGCTCGGGCTCCGCGGCGAAGAAGGTGACCAGGCCCACGAACCACGCGAGCATGTTGTTGACGACGGGTGTCGTACGCAGGCCGACCGCGACGGAGGCCAGGACGAAGACCCCGAGTGGCAGCGCCAGGGCGCCGGCGAAAGGCGTGGCCAGCCCCACGATCGTGTGCCCCAGCACGGCGAGCGCCATGCCGAGCCACAGGCAGATGACGGCGTGGATGCCGAGGCGGACCGAGGCCGGCCGGGTGAACCACGCCACCCAGCCCGCGAACATGACCCAGGCCTCCAGGCCCAGGGCGGTGCTGGTGTAGGCGGCTACCG
The DNA here is from genome assembly GCF_055586745.1 of Nonomuraea sp. NPDC049378. NCBI lineage: Bacteria > Bacillati > Actinomycetota > Actinomycetes > Streptosporangiales > Streptosporangiaceae > Nonomuraea > Nonomuraea sp. NPDC049378. The sequence continues at coordinate 13,870 of NZ_JBVJHP010000027.1, read as the reverse complement.
CGGCCACCACGGCCGCGATGGCGGTGTAGGTGACGAACCGGCCGGTGTCCTGCCGGTCCACGGCGTGCTGCGCTGCGGTCCTGATGTGCGTCTCCACGGTGGTGGTCCCTTCTCGATGGCTGCGTGCGACGTCAGGCGGCGCCGCCGTTGGCGAACACGATCTGGCCGTTGATCCAGCGGCCGGGCCCGGCGAGGAAGGCGACGAGCTCCGCGATGTCGTCCGGGGTGCCGAGCCGGTTCATCGGGCTCAGGCCGGCGATCCGGTCGATGATCTGCTGGGACTTGCCTTCGAAGAACAGCTCCGTGGCCGTGGGGCCGGGCGCGACCGCGTTGACCGTGACGTCGCGGTCGCCCATTTCCCTGGCGAGGATCGGGATGAGCGCCTCCACCGCGCCCTTGGTCGCGGCGTACGCGCCGTAGGCCGGCAGGTGCAGGCGGGTGACGCTGGTGGAGAAGGCGACGAAGGCGCCGCCGGGTCGGATCCGGCGGGCGGCCTCCTTGGCCGTGACGAACGTGCCCCGCACGTTGGTGCGCAACTGCCGGTCCAGCTGGGCCAGGTCCAGCTCCCGGATCGGTTGCAGCGCCATGATCCCTGCTGCGTTGACGACGACGTCGATGGGGCCGAGGCGCTGCTCGACGGTGTCGAAGGCGCCGGCGATCGCGTCCTCGTCGGCCACGTCGGCCTGGAGCGCGATCCCGCGGGCGCCGGCCGCCTCGATCTCGCCGACGGCGGCGTCCGCCTCTTTGGCGTCGGAGGCGTAGAGGACGGCGACGTCCTGGCCCGCCGCGGCGAGCCTGGCGGCCACGGCGCGGCCGATCCCCCGCGAGCCTCCGGTGACGATGGCGGTACGTGATGCGGTGTCCATGAACATTCCCCTTGCTCAACTGCTAACAGAAACAAGTTAGCACTGTTGCTAAGTCGATAACAAGATGCTGTTAGCACTTGTTTTATCGGTAAGGGTGAACGCCTGTTAGCATCGCTACATGGCTAGCTCGAGCAAGCGGGACACGATCCTCGACGCCGCAGCGGACCTGCTGGCGCGTGAAGGCAGGGACGCCGTCTCGACCAGGGCTGTCTGCAAGGCCGCCGGCGTGCAGGCGCCCATCCTCTACCGGCTGTTCGGCGACAAGCAGGGCCTGCTGGACGCCGTGGCCAGCCGGGGGCTCACGTCGTACATCGCGGAGAAGCGCCGCATCACGCCCAGCGGAGATCCCGTGGACGACCTGCGGCGCGGCTGGGACGCGCACATCGGATTCGGTCTCGCCGAGCCCGCCCTCTACTCCCTGATCTACGGCAGCTCGCGACCGGGCGCCGAGCCGGAGGGGGCCAAGCAGGCCGCGGAGATCCTCGCCGGGCTGGTGCACCGCGTCGCCCTGGCCGGCCGGCTCCGCGTCCCGGAGGAGCGGGCGGCACGTGTGATCCACGCGGCCGGCCGTGGCACCGCGCTGGCCCTGATCGCCACGCCTGAGGCCGACCGCGACATGGAGGCCGCCCGCATCGTCCGCGAAGCCGTCATCCACGCGATCACCGAGCCCGCCCCGGCCCCCGATTCCGCGCGGGCCGGCTCCGCGCGGGCCGGGGGCGATGTCGTGGCTGGCGCCATCACCCTGAAGGCCGCCCTCGGAGACCTGAAGGTCCTCAGCCCTTCCGAGAGCCAGCTGCTGGGCGACTGGCTCGACCGGATCATCGAGGGCTAGGCGCCGCCGGCTCCGGGGCAGGGCGAGCGCGGCCCTGAGGCGTGACGTGCGACTGCGACGTGCTCGCCGTCCCGGGCTGCGACGTCCGGCTCGTCGTCTACACGGTGGCCGCGGGCTCCGCCGACGCGGAGAAGCTGGAGTTCCCGCGGGTCACGAACGGTGTCCCCACCCACGGTCATGTCCCTCCGCCCTCGCCTCCAGCTCGGCCAGGTCGAGGGCTCGCCGAGCACAGCCGGCCCATGGGCCTATGCGGGAAGCCGCCAGTCAGGCCCGCCAGGCGTCCCCAGCCACACGCGCTGACTGTCCGTACTGACCGTGAGACCGAAGCCGGACTGGTGCGGGCTGCCCGCGCCCTGCCACGTCAGAATCGCCTCCTCGACCGCGTCCCAGAGCCGGAGCGGGCCGTGCTGGTAGACCGTCCAGCCGCCTGCGGGAGCCGGCTTTGTGTCAGCCCGTGATCCTGTGCCCACATCGAGCAGGATGGTGGTGTCCTCACCCCAGGAACACTGCGCCTGGGGAGCGGCGAGCTGGGCCACCCACAGGGCCGTGTCATTCCGGAGGATCGCAGGGTCGATCCTTGACGGGCGGGCCTGGCCGATGCCGGTGATGATTGGCGGGCGCGGCGGTGCCAGGTGGGTGCGGGCGGCCATGAAGCATAGATCGTCCTCCAGAAAGCGGCCACTGGCCGTACCGTCGTCCGCCACGGTGAGATGCGCGAAGGCGACCCCGCCCATCCAGCCCCACATCGGGGTGGTAATGGTCCCACCGCTTCGAACCTGCCACAGCCACGGCAGCGGGATGATCCTCACCGAACATGTAGAAATCACCTTGTCGTATGCGGCGTTCGCGGCGTAGCCGTTCATACCGTCTCCCACCACGCACGTGGGGGCGTATCCGACAGCAGAGATCGCCTTCTCGGCCCTGGCCGCCACCATGGGATCGTATTCGACCGTGGTCACCGCCTTCTCGCCGAGCCGCGCGCACATCAAAGACGTCGAGTAGCCGGTACCGGTGCCGATCTCCAGGACCTTGTCACCCTCACTGATGCGAGCCGCCTCCAGCATCAGCACGACCAGACTCGGAAGCGTGGAGGAAGAACCCGGCTGCCCGACCACGACGTCAGGGGCGTTCTCCGCGAGAATCCCGCCGACCTGGGTGACCCACGTCTGGTCGGCGTAGGCCAGGCTCAGCCAGTCGTCCTGACCCATCTCCGCCCGCCGGACGGGGACCCACCGATCGGCACGATTCCCATCAGCGCGATATACGGCCTCACCGAGAAACGGCTCGCGGGGCACCCTCCGCAGTGCCTCACGCCAACCTGGCGACCCTAGGCGGGCGGCCAGGGCGAGCCGTAGTTCCGTGGCCGTGTCGCTCATCGCCACCATCCTTCCGTGAGCACGTCAGCGAAGGCGCGCGCTATCGCGTCGGAGTCAGGCAACCATCCCCACTGCCCGTTCGGGTTGCACTCGATGAACGTCCACCCCTCCGACGCGGGATCGTGCGTGTCAACAGGCTCCAGAGCGAAATCGAAACATCCGAATGCCAGCTCGAAGCCGTCGAGATAGGCATGCAGCGCCCTCGTGACAGTTTCGGGAACGGCGATGGGTTCGTGAACCAGCTCATCCCAATTGCCGCGCCGCCAGTCGAGAGCTCCGTCAGGCGTGGTGATCCGGCTCGCGAATACTGATCGCCCAACCACGGTCACCCTGGCGTCCGCTGTCTTGTTCACCTCCCGCTGGAACATGTGGGCGGTCAGGGAAACCGAATCGTCAAGGTCCTCTGCTCCGATGCGCTGCGTCCATATAGCGGCCGTATTGCCCTCTGCCGGACTCGGCGCTCCCCGGAAGGATTTATAGATGACGGGACTGTATTCAGTGGCGAACTTACGAGCCTGCGCCAGATCATTGGTGATCAGAGTGACCGGAATGGATAGGCCCTTTTGAGCGGCCATGTGCAGCTGAGCAGGCTTGTAGTCCGCGCGGGTGACGGAGACAGGGTGGTTGACATACGTAGCGTTGTGAAGACTGTTCAGAATCCCGCCGAGCCCGTGTCGAGCCTCGGTGGCGGCGAAGTCCCGAGCCTGCCGGGGCAGGTGGGAGAAGCGGGCGGCGTATGGGGTGGGGCGGCGGTAGTACACCGCCCCGATCTCGCCCATGGCGATGTCTCGGCTCGGTGTCCGGAGACGTCCTTCCCACTGCGTCCGGCCATCTCCCATGCATGCGCCGAACATGAGGCCGGAACCGATGTCGGCCGGGTCTACACGCGCGACGCGTGCCTGCCGCTCATTCAATGCTTCGATGACCCGGTTCGCGGTGACGTCTTCCGGCGATGTGATCACCAGGATCACGTTGGACGAGATCGCCATCTTCCCGCCTGATCAGCTGTCGTTCTGGCTGTCGTCGGCGACCTCGGCAGCACCACCCGAGCCGTCCCCGCCTCCTCCCTTGGATTTCGTGACAGTCGTACCCATGTGTAGCGGAAGGATTTCCCCGTTCGCGTTGTAGAAGCGACTGACCTGGGTCGCGGGGTCGAGGATTGCTCTTTCGTACCACGGACCTTCTTCGGGGCCGTTCACCGTTATCCGCCCCAACCCCCAAGGTGTACGAAGATCCGCGCGTGTGCTCATTCAGCCACCTCCGTGAGAAGCATTTGGCCAAACTTTAGCGCTCCGATGCCGACGCCGTCAGGCGTTCGTCTCGCTCAAACGGTTGCACACCTTAGGATCAAATAAATACCGAAGAGCGTGCCTTTGGCCCGCGCGAGGTGCGGCCGTCCTTCTTGGGATGCATTCCGAGCCGCATGGTCATGCGAATGCAGGTCTTTTCGTGGGGGTCTTTGTCAGGTCGGGCGGGCCCTGGCGGCACGCCGTAGCACCAGGCTGATCAGGATCGCCGACGCCATCGCGGCCGTCCCCGCCCAGGCGGCGGTGGTGTAGCCGGTCTCGGCGGGGAAGGTGGCGCCGGCGCCGGTGTGGGCGGCGAGCACCAGCCCGGCGAGCGCGCTGCCGATGGAGAAGCCGACGCTGCGCACGACCTGGTTGACGCTCATCGCGCTGGAGGTCTCCTCCGGCGGGACGGCGGCCAGGATCGTGGCCGCCATCGCGGCGGAGAAGACGCCGACGCCCACCCCGAGCAGGCCCATCACGGCGAACGCCAGCCACAGCTGGCCGCGGGCCAGCGCGAACACCACGAGCGCCGCCAGGACCACGCCGCCACCGCCGGCCAGGACCGTCATGACCTGGACCCGCCCGCGCAGCCGGGGCACCAGCTTGCCGCCCGCGAAGCCCAGCACCGAGAACGGCACGAGCACCAGGCCGGCGACGAAGACGTCCACGCCGAAGCCGTACCCGGCCGGCTCGGGTGTCTGCACGTAGCGGGTGACCAGGGAGAGCAGTAGATACATGCCGACCCCGCCGAAAAGCATGATCACGTTGGCGCCGGCCACGGCGGGGTGCCGCAGGAGGGACAGGTCCACCAGCGGGGCGGCGCACCGGCGTTCGCGCAGTACCCAGGCGGTGAGCAGCACGGCCGCGGCGACCGGCAGCGCGGCGGCGAGCGCCGGGTACCCGGTCCACAGGGTGGTCTGGCTGATCGCCAGGGACAGGGCGACGAGACCGGCGCTGAGGAGCGCGGCCGCGGGCACGTCGACGGCCGCCGACCGGCCAGGAGGCGGCTGCGGCACAGCCCACCAGGCGGTGGCCAGCGCGGTCGCGGTGATCAGCAGGCCGAGCCCGTACGCCACCCGCAGCCCGGCGACGGAGGTGAGGAGCCCGGCCAGCGGGTAGCCGATGCCGATGCCGGCGGTGGACGCCACCGACAGCAGCGCGATCGCCGCGCCGGAGCGTTGCCCCGGCAGGTGGTCGCGGGCCACGCCCATCATCAACGCGGGCAGGCCGAGGCCGGCGCCCTGGGCGACCCGCCCGGCCAGCAGCCAGCCGAACGAGGGCGGCACCACGGTCAGCAGGCTGCCGGCCACCACCACGGCGAGAGTGAAAAGGACGACCCGGCGCCTGCGCGGCCCGGCGCCAAGACGCCCGAGCACGGGGGTGGCGACCGCCCCCACCAGGAGCGGGGCGGTGAGCGTCCACTGCGCGGCGGCAAGCGAGACATCGAACTCACCCGCCACCTCGGTGATCAGCGGTGCCCCCAGGCTGCCCACCACTGCGACGACCAGGGCGATGAACATCAATGAGGGCACCAGTAACCGGCCCTCGGCCCCCGGCAGGGACTCGTGTGCGGTGCTGGTCATCGGCCGCCTCGGTCGTGTCGTCGACGCGCCGCCGACCTCACGTCTCGCTCCGGACGTTGGCGCGCCGACGACCTTACCCTGTCGGCGGCTTCCATCCGCTCGCCGAGCCCGTCCCGGACGGCGTACGACTCAGCGACGCGGGCGCAGCCCGTTGAGGGCGGTCTCGACGACGCTGTCGGCATAGCCGGGGGTCAGCCCTCCGGCGCGCTGGAGCCAGCGGTTGAGCAGCGGCCCCCAGATCATGTCGACGGCCACGTCGAGGTCGAGGTCCTCGGCCAGTTGCCCGGCCCGCTGGGCGCTGCGCAGCCGCCCCTTCTTCAGCTCTCTCATCGGGCCGTCCAGCCGTTCGGCGTAGAGGGCGGCGAGCGCGGGATCGTGGGTGATCTCCGTGTTGAGGGCGCGCATCGGCTCGTCGTAGCGCGGATCGTTGAGCTCTTCGATCGTGGCTCTGAGCACCGCCTTCAGGTCCGCCTCGAGATCGCCGGTGTCGGGCAGGGCGCTCGCTTCGCCGTCCGGCTGCTCGCTGAGCATGAGGAAGGCGTCGAAGAGGACCGCCCCTTTGGAAGGCCACCAGCGGTAGATCGTCTGCTTGCCGACACCGGCTCGCGCCGCGATGCCCTCGATGCTCAGCTTGGCGTATCCCACCTCCTGCACCAGCTCGAAGGCTGCGGCGAGGATGGCCCGCCGGGAGGCCTCGTTCCGGCGGGGCGCAGGAGAGGGCGACTTGCGCTGCGTCGTCATGCCGTCAACCTAACAAATAGAGACGAGACGGTCCGTATTGACTCGGCGAGAGGGGAGCCTGTACTGTCCTCGCAAGACGAGACGGATCGTCTCGTATCGTACGGAGCACACAACCCCGATCGGAGTTCCGCCCATGCACACCCCGGAAACCGTCACCACCCGCACCTGGTTCATCACGGGAGCCAGCCGCGGCCTGGGCCGGGCGTTCACCCTCGCGGCGCTGGAGCGCGGCGACCGCGTGGCCGCCGCCGCCCGGACCATCGCGCGCCACGACTTCGACGAACGCTACGGAGACCGGCTCCTCACCCTGCCCCTCGACGTGACCGATCGCGACGAGGTGTTCGCCGCCGTCGACACCGCCGTCGGGCACTTCGGCCGGCTCGACATCGTGGTGAACAACGCCGGGACCATGTCCTCGGGCATGATCGAGGAGTTCACCGAGGCCGAGGCGCGCGCCCAGCTGGAGGTCAATCTCTTCGGGGCGATGTGGGTCTGCCAGGCCGTCCTGCCCCACCTGCGTGCCCAGGCCTCGGGCCACATCGTGCAGATCTCCAGCATCGGCGCCCTGGGCGGCTTCCCCAGCACGGGGATGTACAGCGCGAGCAAGTTCGCGCTGGAGGGCATGAGCGAGGCGCTGGCGATGGAGGCCGCGCCGTTCGGCGTCAAGCTCAGCATCGTCCAGCCCGGCGGCTACTGGACCGGCCTCTACACCAGCATGACGACGACGTCGCCCGCGCCCGAGTACGGCCCGTTGCGCGCCGAGCTGGAGAAACAGTGGGCCGAGGGGTCGATCGACAGCGAGCCGCGGCTGGCCGCCGAAGCGCTGATGAAGCTGGTCGACAGCGCGGACCCGCCGCTGCGGCTGCTGCTCGGCAGCATGGTCTACGACCTGGCCTTCGACATCTCCCGCCGGCGGATGGAGACCTGGGCCGGCTGGGAGCAGGTCAGCCGCGCCGCCGAACACGCCGTACCCGCCCCAGGAAGCGCCGGCTGACCACCGGTCCGGCCGCTCCTGCGCCGACCCGCCGTGCCGGCGCAGGCCGACCACCCGCCCCGCCCGGGTGGACCCTCCCACAAGGGGAGACACCATGCTTGGGGGCATGGACGAGGAACTGCTGCCGATCGGGCAGTTCGCCAGGCTCAGCCGGCTGAGCGTCAAACAGCTGCGGCACTACGCCCAGCTCGGGCTGCTGGTGCCCGCGTACGTCGACGAGCACACCGGCTATCGCTACTTCCGGCACGAGCAGGCGCGTGACGCGCTGTCGATCGGGCTGCTGCGCTCGCTCGACGTCCCGCTCGCCGTCATCGCGCAGGTGCTGTCCGGCACGTCCGGCGTCCTGGAGGAGGTGCACGAGCGGCTGGAAGCCGAGCTGGCCAGGCGCCGGTCGACGCTGGCCGCCCTGGAGCGCGTCATGGCGGAAGGCCTGCCGTCCACCCCGGTCACGGTGGTCACAGAACCGGCGCGGCGCGTGGCGGTGCTCACGACGGCGGCGGCGGACCCGTCACAGATCGGCGCGGCCACCTCGGCCGCCATCGCCGGCCTGCTGCGGGCCCGGCCGCCGGACGCCGCTCCCGAGCTCATCGGCCTGTTCCCGCTCGACTTCGGCGAGCCCGTCACCATCACCGTCGCCCTGGTCAGCGAGGAACGGGTGGCGGGGGCCGAGCTCGACGTGCTGCCAGGCGGCCGGTTCGCCCGCGCCACGCACGTCGGTCCCTACGACCAGATCGGGCTGACCGCGTACGCGCTGCTGTCCTGGTGCGCCGAGCGGCTCTGCCCCGTCCGAGGCCCGATCCGCGAGGTGTACGTGTCCGACCCGGCGACCACCCCGCCCGATCGGCTGATCACCCATCTGATGATTCCTCTGGAGGAGCCGTGACACCGAAAGTGGTCCACTGCGGACCCGTCACCTGCCTGAACGTCACCGGGATGGGAGAGCCCGGAGGCGCCGAGCACGTCTCCGCCATCGGCGCCCTGTACGCCGTGGCCTCCGCCATGGGCGGCCCGGCGGGGCCGCTGGAGGGACGCTGGTGGGTGGAGGACACCTCCCGGCCGCCGCTGGAGGTGCCGCGTGATCAGTGGCGGTGGCATCTGACGCTGCCGCTGACCGACGTACCCGAGCCGGGGACGGCCGAGGCGGCGCGCGAGCAGGCCCGCGCGTCCGGTGCGGCCGTCGACCGCGTGCAGGTCGTCACCTTCACCGAAGGCGAGTGCGTGGAGTTGCTCCACGAGGGGCCCTACAGCGAGGAGAAGGCGTCCCTCGACGTGATGGAAGCGTTCATGGCTGGGCATGGTCTGGTGCCCCACGGGCTGCACCACGAGATCTACCTGAGCGATTTCACCGATCCTCGGCCCAGGACGATGCTCAGGCAACCGGTGGCGCCCGCAGCCGGGTGAGCCCCACGCCGGTGACGGCTCTCATCGCGACCGCGAACCTTCCCGGCGATCGCGAAGGAGGGCACCCAGGCCAACCACTGCCGGGTGCGCGGCGTCGTACCAGATGTGGATCTTGCCAGGCGCCGGGGGCTGCGTATCGCGGTCGCGGCTGTCACCCTTTTATTCGCCCTCGGCGCCTTCGACCAGCTGAGGACGCCCGTCCTGCCGATGCCGCAGCGGGCGGTGGCCTCGGTCGAGGAGATCGCCGCGCGCCTGCGCCACTACGTGGACGGCGACGTCACCTACGCCCCCTATGTCACGACCCCGGGCACCCCTCTCCTGCCGTGGTGCTGGCCGGAGAGCATCGACGCGCGGCTGCCGCCCGAAGGCCTGCCCGCCTACAGCGGCAGGTTGCTCCTCCCGGAGATGGACGAGCCGCTGGCGGCGAGATTCTGGATCACCTCGCCGGAGGAGGCGGCCCGCGGGGTGGCCGCGGCCCGCCGCGGCACCGAGGAGTGCGGCCACTCCGACGACGACAGGCTCAGGGACGTGACGGACTTCGACCGCTGGGGGTGGCACGGCGTGCAGGCCCTGGTCACCTCCGATTACTGGACGGAGCACGGCGACTCGGGTGCCGGCGCGACGATCGTGGCCGCGCGTGGCGGGCTGCTGGCCGAGGTCACGTGGGCCTGGCCGTTCGAACCGGGCGGCGAACCGGACCGGCGCCCGCTGCTCCGGGGCACCGTGAAGGCGGCGTCGGTGCTGGCCGCCGTGGGCGGCGACCGCGCCGGGCCGGCACCCGCCGCTGCCACGACGCGGTCGGCTGCCGCCGAGATCGCCGCGGCCCTGCCCCCGCCGTCGGCGTACGGCAGGACCATGACGACGTGGACCAGTCCGGAGAACTCGCTCCACTCGCACGAACTGGCCTGCTGGGACAGCTCCCACGAGCAGATCGCCTACGATGGCGCGCCCGCCGTCACCCGCCGCCTGATCGGCGAGGTCTCCGTCCGCGAGGACGTGCTGTTCCTGCCCGACGAGCAGGCCGCCGAACAGGCGCGCGCCCAGCCGCTCAGCTGGGAAGGAGGCGGCTTCCCGGACGACGACGGCGAGATCGTGCCCTGCCATGCCGGCAGCGGGATGCTCTTCAGCATCGAACCCGTCCTGCAGCCGTTCAACCGGGGGCCGTGGAAGGGTGAAATGAGAACCTTCGCCATCAGCGGCCCTGACCTGCAGCGCCGCACCGACCTGCTGGGCCGTCCCACCCCGCTCGACGGGGTCGCGCACGTCGCCGTGGGCGTGCGCCATGGCACCACCATGGTCCAGCTCCGCTGGCAAGGCCAGGCCGGGACCGGCCCCGCCGCCGCTCTGCGCGCCGGCCGCGCCGCCCTCACCCGCACGCTCGACCGCCTGCCCGGCGGCGGCTGAGCCGGCTCGGACCGCTCCCTCGGCGAGCGCCGTGCCGCTGGCCCGCCGCACCGTCAGGAGCGTCGCCAGACCACGCCGCGCTGTTCGTACTCCATCGCGGCTTCGACCTGGATGCTGATGTCGGCGCCCAGTTCGCGGGTGACCAGCCAGAGCCCCAGGTCGAGACCGGAGGTGATCCCGCCGGAGGTGATGAGGTCGCCGTCGTCGACCACGCGGGCGTTGATGACCTTTCCGCCCTGGGCGGCGAGTTCGGCCTTGGAGGCGCTGTGGGTCGTGCACGGGCGGCCCCGGGTCAGGCCGGCGGCCGAGAGCAGCATGACTCCGCTGCAGACACCGGTCATGATCACCCCTGCCTTGTGCGCCCGTACGACGTTCGCGAGGACCTGCCTGTCCTTGATCAAAGTGTTGATGCCGGGACGGTTGCCGATGCCGCCGCCACCGGGCACGACGAGCACGTCGGCGGCCGTCGGGTTCCACGCCGTCGCGACGTCGACCGTGAGGCCGAGAGCCGCGGTCACCTGACCGGGCGCGCCCGGCTTCACCAGGGTGACCCGCATCGGCCCGCCGCCGGACTGCACGAGACCCAGCACTTCGAGCGGGCCCGCGAAGTCCTGCACCTCCACCCCCTCGAACATCAGGATCTGGACCCGCAGCGGCCCTTCGCGCTTCGGTCGGGACGCGGCCCACGCCGCGGGCGTCGCCAGCGATCCGAGCGCGGCGGCGCCCGTCGCGGCGGCCGATGTCCTGAGAAAACTCCTGCGTTCCATTCGCCAGCCTTTCGAAGTCGAATTCCCGGCCTACGCTTCGAAATGGAACTAAAGGATCGTGTGTCATATGCGGGGTACGCCGTGAAGCTTTCGTGAAGCGTCTCTTCTCGCGAAAGAACATGCAGCCTCAGCGCCTGACCGCTTCACGAAAACTTCACGGTCCCGGTCGCATGCGCCACATGATTCTCGCATTTCATGGCGAGGGCATGAGTGTTCTACGTCACACGCACGGGAGGAAGCCGCCATTCGCAGGGTTTACTCGAACCAGCGTCTGGCCGAAATGAAACGGCACGCTTATCAGAATGTCGTTCTAACCGGCTGGGCGTGGCCGGCTTCCTGCGTGGCCGTGCGGCCCGCTTCCGAAATCTCCGGAGGAAAGCATGGACAACGATCCCTTCGTCATCGATCCCAGCGGTAGCGACGTCCTCGGCGAGGCCGAACGCATTCGCGCGCTCGGCCCGGTCACCCGCGTCGAGATGCCCGGCGGTGTGCGGGCCTGGGCGGTGAGCGACCAAGGGCTTCTCAGGCGCCTGCTCGTCGATCCGCGCGTGTCCAAGGACGCCTACCAGCACTGGCCGGCCTGGATCAGGGGTGAGATCCCCACGGACTGGCCGCTGTTTCCATGGGTGGCCGTGCGTAACATGCTCACGGCGTACGGGCCCGACCATCGCCGGTTGCGCGGGCTGATCGCCGGCGCCTTCACCGCGCGCCGCGTCACCGCGCTGCGGCCACGCATCGAGGCGATCACCGGCGACCTGCTGGACGACCTGGCCGGCCTGCCTGCGGACGGTCCCGTTGACTTACGCGACCGCTACACCCACCAGCTGCCGATCAAGGTGATCTGCGAGCTGTTCGGCATCGCCGACGAGGCCACCCGCGTGGAGGTGTCCCGCTGCGTGGACCTGCTGTTCAACGTGGGGAAGGCCCCCGAGGAGAGCGCCGCGGCCTTTCCGCGCCTGCAGCGGATTCTCAGGGACCTGGTGGCGGAGAAGCGCGAACGACCCGGTGACGATCTCTCCTCGGCCCTGATCGCCGCCCGCGACGACACCTCGCCGCTGTCGGAGGAAGAGCTGGTGGACACGCTGGCGTTGTTCGTGAGCGCGGGCCACGAGACCACCGCCAACCTGCTCGGCAACACCGTCGTCGCGCTGCTCACCGACCCGGGCCAGCTCGCCCTCGTCCGCGGCGGGGGCGCCACCTGGGACGACGTGATCGAGGAGACGCTGCGCCACCAGGCGCCCGTGCCGAACATGCCGCTGCGCTTCGCCGTCGAGGACATCGACGTCGGCGACGGCGTCACGCTGCGGGCGGGCGAGGCCGTCCTCGCCTGCTACGGCGCCGCCGGGCGTGACCCGCTCGTGCACGGGCCGGACGCCGGCCGGTTCGACGTCACCCGCCCGGTCAAGGACCACCTGGCCTTCGGCTACGGCGTGCATCGCTGCCTCGGCTCGCCGCTGGCCAGGCTGGAGGCCGGGATCGCGCTGCCCGCCCTGTTCGAGCGTTATCCCGATCTCGCCCTGGCCGCCGAGCCCGGCGCGTTGCCGCCGCTGGAGTCGTTCGTCTCGAACGGGTACCGCGCCCTGCCCGTCAGGCTCGCGCCCTGATCCGGTGCACGCGTCTCGGCCACCCGGCATCTGGTATCCGTCGCCCTACCACCAGGGAGCATCCATGCCCGCCACCTCCACGCTGCTGTTCGTTCACGGTTTCTGGCACGGATCCTGGTGCTGGAGCGAAGTCGTCCCCCACGTGGTGGCCGCCGGCCGCCTGGCCGTCGCGGTGGACATGGCGGGGCACGGGCTGTACGCCCGCCGGCCCCGCTGGTTCACCGAGCAGCCCTACGATCCAGAGGCCGTCGGCACGGAGGTCTCGCCCGTGGCGAACGTGACCCTCGACGACGCGGCCGGGTTGCTGACGTCGCAGCTCAAGCAGATCGGCGGCGGCGAGCCGGTCACGGTGGTGGCCCACAGCGCGGCCGGCCCCGTGCTGACGCGCGTGGCCGAGCAGCGGCCCGAGCTGGTCGCGCACGCGGTGTACGTGGCCGCGTACATGCCGGCGTCCGGCGTGCCGGCGGCGGCGTACTCGCAGATGCCGGAGGCCGCAGACGGCTTGGCCGTGCCGTTGGTGCAGGGCGACCCCGCCCGGACAGGGGCGATCCGGCTGGACTTCGCCACGGACGACCCGGTCTACCGCCAGCGGCTCTACGAGGCGTTCTACGGTGACGTGGACCGTGCCCTCGCCGACGCCGCCACCGGCCTGCTGACGCCCGATGGTCCGGCCGGCATCATGCTCGGCACGACCACCCTGACCCGCGACGGCTGGGGTTCGGTGCGGCGCACGTACGTCACGTGCACCAGGGACAGGGCGATCACTCCAGCCCTGCAGGCGAAGTTCGTCGCCGAGGCCGACGCGGCCTTCCCCGGCAACCCGACCTCCGTCGTCACGCTCGACGCCTCCCATTCGCCGTTCCTCTCCATGCCCGAGGTGCTCGCCGGCATCGTCACCTCCCTCGGCTGACAGCCGGAAGCGGGGGGGGGGGGGGGGGGGGGGGGGGGGGGGGGGGGGGGGGGGGGGGGGGGGGGGGGGGGGGGGGGGGGGGGGGGGGGGGGGGGGGGGGGGG
>NZ_JBVJHP010000026.1:86717-125679 GCF_055586745.1 Nonomuraea sp. NPDC049378 | reverse complement strand
ACCGGCTGCTCGCCCTCCTCAGCCAGCAACCCCTGCGCGTGCAGCGTCCACTCCGCCTGACCCTCACGCGAGTACAACCCCACCGGGCGGCCACCGGCGTCGTCACACGGACCGGCCACCAGCTGGACATCCACCCCGGCTCCGGCCGGCACCACCAACGGCGCCTGCATCGTCAACTCGACCAGCCGCGCACACCCCAGCTCCAGACCCGCACGCAACGCCAGCTCCACCAGCGCCGCCCCCGGCACCACCACCCGGCCATCCACCTGATGATCAACCAGCCACGACTGCCCATCGAGCGACAACCGGCCCGTGAAGGTATGGGTGTCGGAGTCCGGTGCGGAAATGGCGGCACGAAGCATGGGATGGTCGATGGCGCCCAGCCCGGCCGCGCCCACGTCCTGCGACTCCAGAGCCGCCGGCACCCAGAACCGCTCATGCTGGAAGGCATAGGTCGGCAGGTCCACGAACCGGCCCGAAGCGAGAACCGCTTCCCAGTCCACGCCGATGCCGTGAACATGCAGCCGTCCCAGCGCTTCGACCAGCGCCCGGACCTCGTCCCGGCCCTTACGCACAGCCGGCACGAACACCGCATCCACGCTCTGCTGCGCCAACCCCGTCAGCACCCCATCCGGACCCACCTCCAAGAAATGAGCCGCCCCGCAAGCCGTCACCCCATCCGCGAACCGCACCGCACCACGCACATGCTCGACCCAGTACGAAGGGTCGGTCAGCTGACCAGGCTCAGCCAGACGACCCGTCACGTTCGAAACGACCGGAATCACCGGCTCATGGAAGCCGATCCCGCTGATCGCCTCCGCGAACTCAGCCAGCATCGGCTCCATCAACGGCGAATGAAAAGCGTGCGACACCCGCAACCGGCGCGTCCGCACCAGCGCCTGACCCTCGATCTCCGCGACCGCCGCCTCGTCACCGGACACCACCACCGCAGCCGGACCGTTCACCGCCGCGATCCCCACCCGGTCCTCACGACCAGCCAGCAACGCCAGCACCTGCTCCTCAGGCGCGGCGACGGCCAACATCGCCCCACCAGAAGGCAACGCCTGCATCAACCGCGCCCGAGCCGCCACCAACGTGCAGGCATCCTCCAACGAGAACACCCCCGCCACATGAGCAGCAGCAATCTCCCCGATCGAATGCCCCACCAGCACATCCGCCCGCACACCCAACGAAGCCAGCAACCTGTACAGCGCCACCTCAAAGGCGAACAACGCAGGCTGCGTCATCCCCGTCTCGCTCAACACACCGTCCGGGTCGGCGAACATCACCTCACGCAGCGAATGCGGCAACAACGCCTCGAACCGAGCGCAGATCTCGTCCAACGCCTCCGCGAACACCGGGAAGTGCTCAACCAGCACCGACCCCATCCCGACCCGCTGGCTACCCTGACCCGCGAACAACAACGCCAGCTTCCCGCCAGAACCGCTACCCGAGATCGCAGCAGAGGGATCGTCAGCCAGCGCCCGCAACCCGGCCACCAACTCGTCCCGATCGCCGCCCACCACGACCGCACGCTGCTCCAGCACCGCCCGGCCCGTCGCCAACGACCACGCCACATCTGCCGGGTCCAACTCCGGTCGTGCTGTGATCCACGACGCGAGCCGACCGGCCTGCGCCCGCAACGCCCGCACATCCTTCGCCGACACCAGCCACGGCACCACCGGCGCCTGTCCCACCGGCTCGGGCTCCGGCTCCGCGACCGGGCCCTGCTCGATGATCACGTGAGCGTTCGTGCCACTGATCCCGAACGACGACACAGCGGCCCGGCGAGCGTGCCCGTTCTCCTGCCACGGCTGCGGCTCGGTCAACAGCTTCACCGCACCCGCCGACCAGTCCACATGCGGCGACGGCTCGTCGGCGTGCAGAGTTTGAGGCAGCATGCCGTTGCGCAGCGCCATCACCATCTTGATCACACCGCCCACGCCTGAGGCGGCCTGTGTGTGACCGATGTTGGACTTCAGCGACCCGAGCCACACGGGCCGGTCATCGGGCCGTTCCTGGCCATAGGTCGCCAGCAGTGCCTGGGCCTCGATCGGGTCGCCCAGGGTCGTGCCGGTGCCGTGCGCCTCCACCGCGTCCACGTCAGCCACCGACAGGCCCGCATTCGCCAAAGCCTGCCGGATCACCCGCTGCTGCGACGGACCGTTCGGAGCCGTGATCCCGTTACTCGCACCATCCTGATTGACCGCACTGCCCCGGATAACCGCCAGCACCCGATGACCGTGACGTTCCGCGTCCGACAACCGCTCCACCAGCAGCACACCAACGCCCTCACCCCACCCCGTGCCATCAGCACCAGCCGAAAACGCCTTACACCGCCCATCCGCAGCCAACCCCCGCTGCCGCGAAAACTCGACGAACATCCCCGGCGTCGACATCACCGTCACACCACCGGCCAACGCCAGATCACACTCACCCGACCGCAACGCCTGCGCCGCCCAATGCAACGCCACCAACGACGACGAACACGCCGTATCCACCGTCACCGCCGGGCCCTCCAACCCCAACGTGTACGACACCCGGCCCGACACCAAACTCCCACCACTGGTATTCGCCGGCGTCCCCAACCCATAGTCGTGATACATCACCCCCGCGAACACACCCGTCCGACTCCCCCGCAACCCCACCGGATCAATCCCCGCCCGCTCAACCGCCTCCCACGACGCCTCCAGCAACAACCGCTGCTGCGGATCCATCGCCAACGCCTCACGCGGCGAGATCCCGAAGAACCCCGGATCGAACTCAGCCGCGTCATAGAGGAACCCGCCGTGCCGCGCGTACGAGGTGCCCCGGCTGTCGGGGTCGGGGTTGTAGAGCTTGTCCAGGTCCCAGCCACGGTCGGAGGGGAACTCCCCCACCCCGTCGCGGGCCTGCGCCACCAGCTCCCACAGATCCTCCGGCGACAGCACACCACCCGGATAGCGACACGCCATCCCCACGATCGCGATCGGCTCGTCGACCACCTTCGTGGCGGTCACGGCGGCCTGGGCGGCCTGCCCACCGGCCATCTGGTTGGCCAGGTGGTCGGCGATGGCCTCAGCGGTCGGGTAGTCGAAGATGAGCGTGGCCGGGAGCGGCACGCCGATGGCGGCCGTGAGCTGGTTGCGGAACTCGACGGCCGTCAGGGAGTCGAAGCCGAGCTCCTGGAAGGCGCGGTCGGGCTGCACCGCGTCCGCCGAGGCGTGGCCCAGCACCTTGGCCGCTTCCTTGCGGACGAGTTCCAGCAGCAACATCCTGCCGCGTTCCGCGCCCTCCAGCCCGGCGAGCCGGCGGGCCAGCTTCGATCCGGTCGAGCGGGCCACCTGCCGTACCGACCCGCGTACCAGGCCGCGCAGCAGCGCGGGAAGGCGGGAGCCGCGGCCGGCCAGCGCGCTCGTGTCGATGCGCAGCGGAACCAGCGCCGCCGCGTCCGAGCCCGCTCCGGCGTCGAACAGCGCCAGCCCTTCGTCCACGGTCAACGCCGGCAGGCCCTGGCGCCGCATCCGTCCGAAGTCGGCCTCGCTCAGCGAGCCGCTCATGCCCGCGTCGGTCTCCCACAGCCCGTACGCCAGTGACGTGGCGACCAGCCCCGACGACTGCCGGTGCACCGCGAGGGCGTCGAGGAACACGTTCGCGGCGGCGTAGTTGGCCTGCCCTGCCGCCAGGACGGAACCGCCCGCGGACGAGAACAGCACGAACGCCGACAGGTCCAGGTCACGGGTGAGCTCGTGCAGGTGCCAGGCCGCGTCGGCCTTCGGTCCCAGCACCCGGTGCAGCCGTTCGGCCGACAGCGACCCCACCAGCCCGTTGTCACTGACGCCCGCCGCGTGGACCACGCCGCGCAGCGCGCGCTCCTCGGGGATGGACGCGATCACCGTGGCGAGCGCGTCACGGTCGGCCACGTCGCAGGCCGCCACGTCCACCTCGGCACCCAGCTCCGACAGCTCCGCCACCAGCTCGGTGGCGCCGGGCGCATCGAGCCCGCGCCGGCTGACCAGCAGCAGGTTCCGAACGCCGTGCTCGGCCACCAGGTGACGCGCCACCAGCGCGCCCAGCCCACCGGTCCCGCCGGTCACCAGGACGGTCCCCTCGGGCCCGAACACCGGCTCGCCGGCCGACGTTCCGGCCCTCACCAGCCGCGGAGCCCTGATCTGGCCACCGCGGACCGCGGCCTCCGGCTCTCCGGAGGCCGCCACCCCGGCCAGCGTGTCCCACGACTCGGCGCTGCCGTCCACGTCCACCAGCACGAACCGCCCCGGGTTCTCCGCCTCGGCCGCCCGTACCAGCCCCCACACCGGAGCCGCCGACACGTCAACCCGATCGCCGTCGCCAACGGCCACCCCACCCCGCGTCACCACCACCAGCCGCGACGACGCGAACCGCTCGTCGGCCAGCCATCCCTGCACCGCGCTCAGCACGTCGGCGAGGGTCTCGTGGACGGCGTCGAGGACCTCCGCCTCCGGCGGGGTCACCTCGTACGTGACCGCGTCCGGCACGGCGGCGTCCCCGGCGACCGACGCCAGCTCGGGCAGCTGGGGCTGCTCGGCGGTGTCGGGGGCGGAGACGGGCGTCCACTCCACCCGGAACAGCGACTCGGCGTGGTCATTGCCCGCGGCGGTGAGCTGTTCCGCCGAGACCGGGCGGACGGCGAGCGACTCGACCGACAACACCGGCGCGCCGTCGGCGTCGGCGATGGTCAGGGCGATGGAGGTTTCGCGGAGGCGGGAGATCCGCACCCGTACGCTGCTCGCGCCGGCCGCGTGCAGCCGCGCTCCGGCCCAGGAGAACGGGAGCACGGTCTGCCCGTCCCCGGCGATCAGCTGGGCGTGCATCGCGGCGTCGAGGAGCGCGGGGTGCAGCCCCGACCTGGCCGCGTCGGCGTGCGCCTGCTCGGGCAGCTCGACCTCGGCGAACACGTCCTGGTCCCGCCGCCAGGCGGCCTGCAGCCCCTGGAAGACGGGCCCGTACTCGTACCCCATGCCGAGCAGCAGCTCGTAGGCGCCGGACACGTCGACCGCGTCGGCGCCGGCCGGCGGCCACTGCTCTAGGCCGTCGGCGGGCGCGGTCGCGGCGGCGGACAGCGCGCCGTCGGCGTGCCGGGTCCACGTGCCGGCGGTGTCGCCGTCGGCACGGGAGTGGATGGCGATCGACCGCGCGCCGGAGGCGTCGGCGGCGCCGACGACCACCTGCACCTGGCGCCCGCCGCCGGGGGGCAGCAGCAGCGGCGCCTGCAGGGTGAGCTCCTTGACGAGCGGGCTGCCCACTTCCTGGCCAGCCTGCAGCGCCAGCTCCAGGAACGCCGTCCCGGGGAGCAGGATCGTGCCGTTGACGGCGTGGTCGGCCAGCCACGGCTGGGTGGCCACGGACAGGCGGCCGCTGAAGATGACCGACTCGCCGCCGGCCACTTCGGTCACCGCGCTCAGCAGGGGATGGTCGAAGGCCGCGAGCCCCGCCCCGGCCATGTCGCCGGCGCCGGCGCGCGCGGAGATCCAGTACCGCTGGTGCTGGAAGGCGTAGGTGGGCAGGTCCACGAGCGACGGGCGGGCGGGGGCGAAGAACGCCTCCCAGTCGACGGCCACGCCGCGCACGTGCAGATGGCCCAGGGCCTGCACGAACGCGAGCGGCTCTGCGCGGTCCTTGCGCGTGCTCGGGACGAAGACGCCGTCCTCGGCGCTCTGCTGGGCCAGCGCGGTCAGGGTGGTGTCGGGGCCGACCTCGATCCAGACCTTGGCGCCTGCCGTACGGGCGGCGGCGACGCCGTCGGCGAACCGCACCGCGCCGCGTACGTGCTCGACCCAGTACGACGGGTCGGTCAGCTGGCCGGGCTCGGCCAGGCAACCCGTCACGTTCGAGACGACCGGGATCGCCGGCTCGTGGAAAGTGATGTCGCTGATCGCCTCCGCGAAGTCGGCCAGCATCGGCTCCATCAACGGCGAATGGAACGCATGCGACACCCGCAACCGGCGGGTGCGGACCTGCGCGCGGCTCTCGATCTCGGCGATCGCGGATTCGTCACCGGACACCACCACCGCAGCCGGACCGTTCACCGCCGCGATCCCCACCCGGTCCTCACGACCAGCCAGCAACGGCAGGACCTCAGCCTCCGGGGCAGCCACCGCCAGCATCGCCCCACCAGAAGGCAACGCCTGCATCAACCGCGCACGAGCCGCCACCAACGTGCAGGCATCCTCCAACGAGAACACCCCCGCCACATAAGCAGCAGCGATCTCCCCGATCGAATGCCCCACCAGCACATCCGCCCGCACACCCAACGAAGCCAGCAACCTGTACAGCGCCACCTCAAAGGCGAACAACGCAGGCTGCGTCATCCCCGTCTCGTTCAACACACCCTCGGGATCGGAGAACATCACCTCACGTACGGGATGCGGCAACAGCGGATCGAGCACCCGGCAGATCTCGTCCAGTTCGGCGCCGAACACGGGAAACGCCTCGGCGAGCTCGCGGCCCATGCCGAGCCGCTGGCTGCCCTGGCCGGCGAACAGCAGCGCCACCTTCCCGCCGGAACCGCTTCCGGAGATCGCGCCGGAGGGGTCCTCGGCCAGCGCCTCCAGCCCGGCGAGCAGTTCGGAGCGGTCGGCGCCCACGACCACCGCGCGGTGCTCCAGCACGCTGCGGCCGCCGGCCAGCGTCCAGGCGATCCCGGCCGGGTCGGTCCCGGGGCGCTCGGTGACCCACGAGGCGAGCCGCCGGGCCTGCCCGGCCAGCGCCTCGGGGCTCCTGGCCGAGATGAGCCAGGGCAGCACCGGCAGAGCCCCGTCGTCGCCCGTGGTGATCTCGCTCTCGTCGCCCTGCTCGATGATCACGTGGGCGTTGGTGCCGCTCACGCCGAAGGACGAGACGGCGGCGCGGCGCGGGCGGTCGAGCTCGTCCCACGGGCGGGCCTCGGTCAGCAACTCCACCGCACCCGCCGACCAGTCCACATGCGGCGACGGCTCATCCACATGCAGCGTCTTCGGCAACGTGCCGTGCCGCAGCGCCATCACCATCTTGATCACACCGCCCACACCCGCAGCCGCCTGCGCATGACCGATGTTCGACTTCAACGACCCCAACCACAACGGCCGATCCCGATCCTGACCATAAGCAGCGATCAGCGCCTGCGCCTCGATCGGATCACCCAGCGACGTCCCCGTCCCATGCGCCTCCACCACATCCACCTCAGCCGCCGACAACCCCGCATTCGCCAACGCCTGCCGGATCACCCGCTGCTGCGACGGACCGTTCGGCGCCGTCAACCCATTACTCGCACCGTCCTGATTGATCGCCGAACCACGCACCACCGCCAGCACCCGATGACCGAGCCGCCGCGCATCCGACAACCGCTCCACCAGCAACATCCCGACACCCTCAGCCCACCCCGTGCCATCAGCACCAGCCGAGAACGCCTTACAACGACCATCAGGCGACAGACCCCGCTGCCGCGAGAACTCCACGAACGTCCCGGGCGTCGCCATGATCGTCACGCCGCCGGCCAGCGCCAGCTCGCACTCGCCCGACCGCAGCGCCTGCACCGCGAGGTGCAGCGACACCAGCGACGACGAGCACGCGGTGTCCACGGTCACCGCCGGGCCCTCGAACCCGAACGTGTACGACACGCGCCCGGACGCGATGCTGCCCGAGTTGCCGGTGCCGACCAGCCCTTCCAGCTCCTGGGGCACGGTGGCGGGGGCGTAGTCGTGGTACATCACGCCCGCGAACACGCCGGTCCTGCTGCCCCGCAACCCCGCCGGATCGATCCCGGCCCGCTCCATCGCCTCCCACGAAGCCTCCAGCAACAACCGCTGCTGCGGATCCATCGCCAACGCCTCACGCGGCGAGATCCCGAAGAACGCCGGATCGAACTCCCCCGCCTCGTACAGGAACCCGCCATGCCGCGCATACGTGGTCCCGTGACTGTCCGGATCGGGGTCGTACAGCGCCGCCAGATCCCAGCCCCGGTCCACGGGGAACTCCCCGATCGCGTCCTGGCCGGAGGCCACCAGGTTCCACAGGTCCTCGGGTGAGAGCACCCCGCCGGGGAAACGGCAGGCCATTCCCACGATCGCGATCGGCTCGCGCGCCGCCTCGGCGAGAGAACGGTTCTGCGCACGCAGCCGTTCCGTCTCCTTCAAGGAGGAACGCAGGGCCTCGATGAGCTTGGTGTCGTTCGCAGCCATTCTCGCCTCGTACTCTTCGTGCTACCGAAAGGGGGATCTACGCCTGGGCGGCGGGGATGTTCTCGGTGATCGTCCGCATGACCGCGGCGGCGTGGTCGTTCAGGTAGAAGTGACCGCCGCGGAAGACGTGCAGGTCGAACGCGCCGCTGGTGTGCTCTTTCCAGCGGGCCGCCTCGTCCGTGGTGACATGGGGGTCACGGTCGCCGGTCAGGACGACGATCGGGGCGTCGATTCTGGCGCCGGGCGTGCAGCGGTAGGTCATGATGGCCGTGTAGTCGCCGCGCAGCGACGGCAGGATCATGCTCTGCAGCTCGGGGTCGGCCAGCATGCGCACGTCGGTGCCGCCGAGCCGCCGCACCTCGGCGAGGAGGGCCTGGTCGCCCTCCTTGTGCACGGTCTCGACGCGCACGCACGAGGGGGCGCGCCGGCCGGAGGCGAAGAGCACCCGCGGCGCGAGGTTCCGCTCCATCAGCCTTCTGGCCACCTCGAACGCGACCACGGCGCCCATGCTGTGCCCGAAGAAGGCCATCGGCCGGTCCGCCAGCGGCACGATCTCCGCCGTGACGCGGTCCGCGAGCTCGCCGATGTCGTCGATGCACGGCTCGTGGCGGCGTTCCTGCCGGCCCGGATACTGGATCGCCAGGACGTCGAACCGCGGCGTGAGCTGCTTGGCGACCGGGTGGAAATAGGAGGCCGAGCCGCCCGCGTGCGGGAAGCAGATCAGGCGCGTGGCGCTCTCGCGGCTGTCCGGCGCGGAGAAGAAGCGCCGCACCCACGTTCCGGTTTCGGTGATCACTGGGTTTTCCTTCCGTTGATGTCCGCACTCACCCTGGCGACCAGGAGTTCGGCGCCTGGAATGTGTGCGGCTCGTCCCAGGCGGGCGGGCGGGAGGAGGCGCCCCCGGTCCAGCGCGGGCCGTCCGCCCGCGTCGCCGGCCTGGGCGGCGGGGTGTTCCCCTGCTCCGCGCCCGGCGCGAGGCGGTGCAGCAGTGCCGTCACCACCGCGGCCACCTCCTCCTGGTCCAGCTCGCCGCGTACGAACCTGAACACCGCCCCGTCGCCGCCCATCACATCGGCAGGTTTCCGTGCTTGCGGTACGGGACCTTCGCGGTCTTCGCGCGGAGCATGGCCAGCGACCGCGCCAGCACCGCCCTGGTCTCGGCCGGGTCGATCACGTCGTCGACCAGCCCGCGCTCCGCGGCGTAGTAGGGGTGCATCAGCTCCTGCCGGTACTCCCTGATCAGCCGGGCGCGGGCCGTGTCGGGGTCGTCGGCCGCGGCGATCTCCTTGCGGAACACGACGTTCGCGGCGCCCTCGGCGCCCATGACGGCGATCTCGTTCGTGGGCCAGGCGAAGGACAGGTCCGCTCCGATGGAGCGGGAGTCCATCACGATGTACGCCCCTCCGTACGCCTTGCGCAGGATGACCTGGATGCGCGGGACGGTGGCGTTGCAGTACGCGTACAGCAGCTTGGCCCCGTGCCGGATGATGCCGGCGTGCTCCTGGTCGCGGCCGGGCAGGAAGCCGGGGACGTCGACCAGGGTGACCAGGGGGATGCTGAACCCATCGCAGAACTGCACGAACCTGGCCGCCTTCTCCGAGGCGTTGATGTCCAGCACGCCCGCCAGCGAGGCGGGCTGGTTGGCCACGATGCCGACGACCTGGCCGTCGATCCTGGCCAGGGCGCAGACGACGTTGGTGGCCCACGTGCTGTGCACCTCGAAGAAGTCGCCGTCGTCGGTGACTTCGTGGATGACCTCGCGCATGTCGTACGAGCGGGTCAGCTCGGAGGGCACGATGTCGAGCAGCGCCTCGCACCGCCGGTCCGCCGGGTCGGCGGTGGCCAGGGCGGGCGGCGACTCGCGGTTGTTGGCGGGCAGGAGGGAGAGGAGGTAGCGGACCTCCTCCAGGCAGTCGGCCTCGTTGTCGTAGACGAAGCCCGCCGCGCCCGAGACGGTGCCGTGCACCTGGGCCCCGCCGAGCTCGTCATGGCTGATCTTCTCGCCGGTGACCGCTTCGACCACGTTGGGGCCGGTGATGTACATCTGCGAGATGCCGCTGACCATGAAGGTGAAGTCGGTGAGCGCCGGGGAGTAGGTGGCGCCGCCCGCGCAGGGGCCGAGGATCACGCTGATCTGCGGGATGACCCCGGAGGCCTGCACGTTGCGCTGGAAGATCCCGCCGTAGCCGGCGAGCGCGGTCACGCCCTCCTGGATGCGGGCGCCGGCGCCGTCGCTGAGGCTGACGAGCGGCGCGCCGGTCGTCGTGGCGAGATCCATGAGTTTGTGGATCTTCTGGGCGTGCGCCTCGCCCAGCGAGCCGCCGAAGATGCGGAAGTCGTGCGCGTAGACGAAGACGGTGCGGCCGTGCACCTTGCCCCAGCCGGTGATCACGCCGTCGGTGTAGGGCCGCCGGTCCTCCATGCCGAAGCCGCTGGCGCGGTGCCGGCGCAGCGGCTCGATCTCGGTGAAGGTGCCCGGGTCGAAGAGCAGGTCGAGCCGCTCGTCGACGGTGAGCTTGCCCCTCGCCCGCTGCGGGTCCTTGGCCGGCCGAGCTTCCCCGCCGCGCGCCTGATCCTTGATCATGCCGAGTTCGGCCACCCGCTCCCGCAGGGAGAGAGGCGGTTCCAAGCCGCGTTCTGTGGTCAGAGTCACGTTGCGTATATCCTCTCGGCCTATGAGCGGGATATCAGCGGGCACGCCCTTCGAGCGCGTGCCCGGATGCCCCGCCCCAGTCACGTCTCATTCCAGCCCATGGGCCCGCGACCTAGCTACGGGATTCGCCCCCTAATATCCGCCTGCATTCCCCTACGGAATCCCCTGGACGGCGATCGAGGAGAAACCTGGGCTTTCCAGGGGAGCGCCCGGAATTTTCCCGCGGTGCCGTCGCCACGCTTCAGGGGGGCGATAGGGGTTGCCTGCACGGGAGGGTTCGTGCCCCGCCGCGAGCAGCACGTCTAGTGGGGCATAGGGGTTACCCCACGCTTCGCGCATCGCGAATACTGGTGCCGCTCGGCAACCTGAAATCTCGCCGGTGTGCCCGGCCGGGGCGCACCAGCGCGGCGTGTAAGGAGACACCGGTGGACTTTGGTTTATTCTATTTCGCGGACGGTGTCCGGACCGGATCCGACCAATACCGGCTGCTGCTCGAAGGGGCCAGGTTCGCCGACACCAACGGTTTCTCCGCGGTGTGGACACCCGAGCGGCATTTCCATGAATTCGGCGGCCGTTATCCCAATCCGGCGGTGACCGCGGCGGCCGTCGCCGCGGTGACGGAGAACGTCGCGATCCGCGCGGGAAGCGTCGTGGCCCCGCTGCACCACCCGGCGCGCATCGCCGAGGAATGGGCGGTGGTGGACAACCTTTCCGGCGGCCGGGCCGGCGTCTCGTTCGCGCCCGGCTGGCACGTGGTCGACTTCGCGCTGAGGCCCGAGAACTACGCCGACCGCCGCCAGGTGACGATGGACACCATCGACACGGTGCGGCGGCTGTGGCGGCAGGAGGAGGTGGAGCTGGTCGACGGCGCGGGCGAGTCGGTCAAGCTGCGCACCCATCCGGCGCCGGTCCAGCCGGAGCTGCCGACGTGGCTCACCAGCTCGGGCAACCCGGAGACGTTCCGCCAGGCGGGCGACCTCGGCGTCGGCATCCTCACCCACCTGCTCGGCCAGAGCCTCGACGATCTCGTCCGCAAGGTCGCCGAATACCGCGAGCACCACGCCAGGGCGCACAACGGGGCCGGCCACGTGGCGCTGATGTTGCACACGTTCGTCGGCGAGGACCGCGCCAAGGTGCGGGAGGTGGTGCACGATCCGTTCACCGACTACCTGCGCAGTTCGCTCGGCCTGGTCCTGAAGGCGGCGGAGGAGCTGATGCCGGGCATCGACCCGGACCAGATGGACCCGGAGGACATCGAGTTCCTCCTGGAGGTCTCCTTCGAGCGGTACTTCGAGACGGGCGGCCTGTTCGGCACCGTCGACGACGGCATGGCGCTGTTGAGCTCGCTGGAGAGGATCGGCGTCGACGAGGTGGCCTGCCTCATCGACTTCGTCCCCGACACGGACGCCGTCCTCGACGGCCTGCGTCACCTCGCCCGGCTCAAGCAGCGGTGGGAAGCACGGTGAGCGCGCCGCCGGCCGGCGCCGTCATGATCGACAGCGCGCGGTTGAGACGCGCGCTCGGTCACTACCCGACGGGCGTCGTGGTGGTCGCCGCCCTGGCGGACGGCGAGCCGCACGGTTTCACCGTGAACTCCTTCACCTCCGTCTCCCTCGACCCGCCCATCGTGAGTTTCTGCGCCGCCCACACCTCGACCACGTGGCCGTACATCCGGGCCGCCGGCGCGTTCACCATCAGCATGCTGAGCGCCGGTCAGGAGCGGGTGTGCCAGTCGTTCTCGAAGAAGGGGGCCGACCGGTTCTCCGGGGTCGGCTGGACGGTGAACGGGAGCGGCCATCCGGCGATCACCGGCGCGGTCGCGTGGATCGACTGCATGCTCGACTCCTGCCACCTGGTGGGGGACCACGAACTGATCCTCGCCAGGGTGATCGACCTGACCACCAACGACGCCGCCGGCGACGACCCGCTGGTCTTCCACCGCGGGCGGCTCGGCAGGGTGCTGCTCTGAGAGGCGGAAACGACGAAAGGCGCTCCCCTGCCGGAGAGCGCCTTTCGGGTGGTGCGCCGCCAGGGACTCGGACCCCGGACCCGCTGTTCATCAAGGTTCCCGCAGGCGGGAATTCGGGGCCCGCTGCTGCCCCTGCGCTGGTCGTGCGTGCCGCTACCTTTCCGCCCTCCTGATCGCCGGCTCGCTGTCCAACGCGTCGCGGAGCACCTGGGCCAGATGGGTGCCATGACGGTTGGTGCCCTGGGCGATCTGGGTGCGGCAGGAGAAGCCGTCGGCCAACACCAGGTCCTCCTCACCCGCAGCACGAACCTTGGGATAGAGCGCTCGCTCGGCGCAGGCCTGGGAGACGTCCCAGTGGCCGCGCTCGAAGCCGAAGTTACCTGCCAGACCGCAACATCCCGACGAGACCACATCGGCATCGACGCCGACCCGCGTCAGCACCTCGCGGTCCGCTTCATACGAGCCCTTCGCCTCCTGGTGACAGTGCACCTGCGCCACAGCACGCACATCGAGCCGGCGGAAGGGCCACGGGTCTTCATGTTGAGCGACGAACTCAGCGAACGTCTGCGTCTGCGCCGAGAGTCGCCGAGCCCGCAGGTCCTCAGGCAGTAGTTCGCTGGCCTCGTCACGCAGCATCACCGTGCAGGACGGCTCCAGCCCGATGATTGTCCGTCCAGCGGCCAGGTGCGGCGCGAGGAGGTCGAGGGACCTGGCGAGCATCCGGCGGGCGGCGCCGAGCTGCCCCGTTGAGTGCAAGGTCAGCCCGCAGCAGACGAAGCCGTCTGGAAGCACCACCCTATATCCCAACGCCTCCAGCACTTCCACGGCTGCTTTCCCGACGTCAGGGCTGAGGTAGTTCGTGAAGCTGTCCGGCCACAGCACCACGGTTCCCATTCCCGACGACTCGTGCCGCCGCATCCACTGCGCGAACGACCGCGGCGCGAAGCGGATCAGCTCGCGCCGCGGCTCGATTCCGCCCAGCCGTTTGGCGAACGCCGCGATCGGGCGTCGTGCCAGCACCACGCCGGCGAGCCTGGCGAGCCCGGGCACCGCGGCGATCAGCCTCGCCAGCAGCGGCAGCCAGCCCATCGAGTAGTGCGCGGCCGGCCGTACCCGCCCCGCGTAGTGATGGTGCAGGAACTCCGCTTTGTAGGTGGCCATGTCCACATTGACTGGGCATTCGTCCGCGCACGCCTTGCACGAAAGGCACAGGTCGAGCGCCTCACGCACCTCCTTGGAGCGCCAGCCGCCCGGAACTGACTCCCCGCGCAGCATCTCGGCGAGCACCCGCGCCCGCCCACGCGTGGAGTGCACCTCGTCGCGGGTCGCCTTGAACGACGGGCACATGCTCCCGGAATCCAGTGACCTGCAGGCTCCCACCCCGACGCACCGGTGGACGGCCGCGGCGAACGAGCCGGCGTCCCGGTGCAACGCGTGTACCGGCGTCACCTCCAACGCACCGCGCTCGGGTCCTGGCCGCACGGCTGCATCGATCGGCGCCGGGTCGACCAGCACGCCGGGGTTCAGCGTCGCCCGCGGGTCGAGGAGGTGCTTGAACGCGGCGAAGCAGTCCAGCATCGGCTGCGAGTAGATGACGCCGAGCAACTCCGAGCGCGCCCGCCCGTCCCCGTGCTCACCGGACAGCGAGCCGCCGTGCGCGGCGACGAGCCCGGCGGCGTCGGTGATGAACGACCGGTACGCGGCCAGCCCCTTCTGGGTGTCAAGCGCGAAGTCCACCCGCAGATGCAGGCAGCCCTCCCCGAAGTGGCCGTACGGAACACCGCGGAGCTCGTGCTCGTCCAGCAACGAGGAGAGGTCACGGAGGTAGGCGGCCAGATTGCGGGGCGGCACCGCGGAGTCCTCCCATCCGGGCCATGCCTCGCCCCCGTCGGCGAGCCGGGTGACGATGCCGGCCCCTGCCTCCCTGATCCGCCACAACGCGCGGGCCCGGGCCGGTTCCGTCACCACCAGCGCCGTTGCCCCGCCGGCGAGCCGGGCCAGCGCGTACGCCCGCTCGACGGCCTCGGCGGTGGACGTGCCGCCGGTCTCGCAGTACAGCCAGGCCTGGCCATCGGGAAGATCGGCGCCGGCAACGGCCTTACCCGGCCTTGAACGCAGCGCGGCGAGCAGGTCGGCGCCCATGCCTTCGACGGTCATCGCCCCCGCGGCCGCCAGTTCCGGCGCGACCTCAGCGGCCAGGTAGACGTCGGGGAATCCGAGGACCAGCAGCGCGGATGCGGCCGGGGTCTCCACGAGCCGAACGGTAGCCTCGGTGACCACCCCGCAGGTGCCCTCGCTGCCCACCAGCGCCTTGGCCACGTCGAAGCCGTTTTCCGGCAACAGGTGATGCAGCCCGTAACCCGAGACCTGCCGGCCGAACCGCCCCAGCTCGGTGCGCAGGAGCGCGAGGTTGTCCCGTACCAGCGCGCGCAGCCGCCCGTCCAGATCACCGTCGCCGCTGGTGGTGCCCGCAGCGACGAGCTCGCTGCCGTCGGCGCTGACCATCCGCAGCCCGATGACATTGTCCGCTGTCGTGCCCCAGGCCACCGAGTGCGCACCGCAGGCGTTGTTGCCGATCATTCCGCCGATGGTGCACCGGGAGTGGGTGGACGGGTCGGGGCCGAACGTGAGCCCGTACCGGCCCGCCGCGGCACGCAGATCGTCGAGCACCACCCCCGGCTGCACCCGTGCGGTACGCGTCCCCGCATCGATCTCGAGGATCTTGTCCATCCGCCGGGAGAGGTCGAGCACCACACCGGTTCCGATGGCGTTGCCCGCAACCGAGGTGCCGCCGCCGCGCGCCGTAACGGGGGCTCCGACCGCGCCGGCCAGCCGGACCGCGGTCGCGACGTCCCTCGCCGTGCGCGGTTCGACGACAGCGACGGGCATCTGCCGGTAGATCGAGGCATCGGATCCATACGCCGCCCGCGCTGCCAGACCCGTGCGCACCATGCCGGGCAGTTCCTCCGCCAGTTTCCCGGCCAGCGCCGTCGCGGTGACCGCCATGAAGACCACCTCCAAGTTACATGCAACTGTTGCATGCAACACCTTACAGTGAATGACCTCTAGGATTCGAGGCGACGGCGAGAGGAGAGACGGTGGAGCGGTTGCCCAAGGAGCACACGAAGAGTGAGCGGCTGACCGTCACCGTGCGCGATGCGATCATCAGCGGCGAACTCGCGCCGGGGCGGCTGTACTCCGCGCAGGAGCTCGGTGAGCGGTTCGGCGCCTCTCGGACCCCGGTCCGAGAGGCGCTGCTGAAGCTCGCCGATGCGGGACTGGTGCGCATCGAACGCAACCGTGGTGCGCGCATCCTCACCAGCAATGACCAGGACATCAACGAGGTCTTCACACTCCGGCTGCTCCTGGAGCCGCCGACGGCGGGCCTGGCAGCGCAACGGCAGGACTTCCCCGTGACCGATCTCGACAGCGCACTCGCGGATATGCGCGCCCATCAGGCCGACCGTGAGGCGTTCTTCGCCGCGGACCGCGCCTTCCACGAGGTGATTTTGCGCGCTAGTGGCAACCGGCGCCTGGTCGCGTTCGTCACCGGGCTGCGCGACGCAATTTCCCTGCAGGGTCGCAGGACGGTCCCCGGTGGACGCAGTCCCCTGGAGATACTCGCCGAGCACGAGGCGATCGCCGAAGCGATCCGCGCCGGGGAGCGCGAGGTGGCCACCCGCGCCATGCGTGTCCACCTGCTCAACACCGCCGACCTCCTCCTGGCCGGCGACCACGACAACCTCAGGGAGTGGCTGTCATAGGCGAGACAGGTGCCTTCTCGTAAAGGACGAACACCTCTCCTGGTGAACGGCCGACGATCTCCCCGTAGAGCAACGGGTTCGTGGCGCCCTCCGCGCCGAAGAGGATGACCGTGCTGTCCTCGTCGAGGTATTCAGGATTCAACGGTGTTCCCCTTGCGGTAGCGGCGAGATTCCTGGCGATCGGAGTGCCCGCGCGACCTGGTCGACGGAGGTCCGGCAGTGGGCGTCGCAGATCGGGAAGGGCTCGTGGACAGGCCGGTCCAGCAGCGTCCGCTCGGTGTGCCAGGCGGCGGGCGTCGGCCCCACCTTGGAGGTGTCGCCGGGGATGAGCGGGACACCGGCTCACCCCGGCGACGACCACCGTTCGAGCCCGCTCATACTGAGGAGGGCAGCACCAGCACCGCGAAGGTCACGATCGGGGCGATCACGATCAGTGACAGGCCCCAGCGCATCAAACTGGAGAAGACGTTCGCGCGCTTGCTCTCCTCAGAGTTCGCCACGGCCAGGGCCCCCATCGTCGACAACGGGCTGCAGTCGACCACCGAACTGGACACCGCAAGTGCGACGATGAAGGCCGTCGCGCCGATCTGGTCCGTCAGCAAGAACGGGGTCGCGAGCGGCACCACGACTCCGAGCAGAGCGGTAGTCGAGGCGAACGCGGAGACCACAGAGCCAATGAAAAGGATCACGATGGCGGCCAGCAGCGGGGCGTCGATGTCAGCGATGCCACTACCGAGCCAGTCGATGGTGCCCTGTCCCTGCAGGAGAGCCACGTAGGTGATGATCCCGCAGATCAGCAGAACCGTTGACCAGGCCACCTTCCCGACAGCCGCCTGAGCGGAGCCGGTGAACACCAGCGAGAGCAGCACAGCGATGGTGAGGGCCACGAACCCGACGTCGAGGCCGAACGTCAGGGTCAGGACGACCAGCGCGATGATGCCGACCAGAGTGCAGATCTGCTCGAGACCGAGCCGGCCGGAGCCCTCCAGCGGATCGGGCTCGACATCGGCGGTGCCGCCGGCCGTCACGGTCGCGCCGGGAGACCGGAGCTTCGACTCGGCCCCGGTGGTGCTGTGGACCGGTGCGGTGACGGTTGCGGGAACGGCGCGCTGGGTCAGGAGCTCGCGGCCGCCGAGCGTGATGTACGCGATTGCGGCCAGGATGAGGGTCGTGACGAAGGTGCCCGCGAACAGCAGCAGCGGGCTGGTCGGGAGGCCGGCTCCCGCGCTGAGGCCGTTGACGATGACCCCGTAGATGCCTATGGGCGAGAAGCCGCCGGCAGTGGTGCCCTGGATCACCATCATGCTCATCATCACCGGGTTGATCCGGTGCTTGACGGCGAACTTCAGCGCGATCGGCACGACGATGGCGCAGGCGGCCGGTGCCGCGGCGCCGACGGCGGTGAGGCAGGCCGGGACGGCGAACATGGTCCAGGGCACCAGGCCTGTGCGTCCGCCGACTGCTGCGACGGCCGCTTGCACCAGCCGCTCGACTGTTCCGTTGTAATCGGCGATGGCGAACAGGTAAGTGACGCCGACAAGGATCACGAACATCTCGCCCGGGAAGCCGTCGAGGACCGTCTTGGCCGGGACTGAATAGACGAGACCACCGACGATGAAGGCGCCGACCAGTGCGACGGTGCCCATGTTGACCGAGCGGATTGTGCCCAGCAGAAAGATGACGACGAATGCGCTCAGCGCGATGATCTCAACTGGCACGATGCTCACCGTTCCTGGTGCCCCGGGGCAGGTTGTCTTCACTTTGCCGCGAGCCGTTGAGGGCCGACCCGCGCGGGCTTGTGTTGTTCTCGCCGTGACCAGCGTCGTTGAGTTCGGCCAGGACGCTCGCGGTGTGCTCACCGAGCGCCGGCACGGACGGGACGGGCGAGTTGTCGGTCCGCAGGTTGAACGGGGCCCGGACGGTCGGCGCGAGACCGCCGCTGGTGCGGATCGACATCCAGCGGTCTCGCGCCCGGAGCTGAGGGTGCTCGATCAGGCCACGCAGGTCGTTGACCTCGCCTGAAGGGATTCCAGCTGCGAGCAGCCGTCGCACGGACTCCTCGTGCCCGATGGCGGTCAGGAGCTCTTCCAGGCGCGGCTCGAGGACACCGCGGTTGCGGACGCGGTCGGCGTTGGTGGCGAAATCCGGATGTTCTGTGAGCTCAGGCGCTCCCAACACGTCCTCGCACAGTGCCCGCCAGTGCGATGTCGTCTGAACGGCGAAGTTGACCGACGTCGAAGACCCGGTCCGGTAGAGCCCGTAGGGGATCATCATGTTGTGCCGGGCCCCCTCCCGCCGGGGTGTGCTGTCGGCGTGGATCTGGTGATAGGCGGGCGCCATCATCCATTCGGCGATGCAGTCGAGCATCGAGATCTCGACCAGGCGACCAGCGCCAGTCGTCGACCGCTCGATGAGCGCCGCCTGGACAGCGGCCAGGGCGTACACCGCGGTGCACATGTCCACCACGGAGATGCCGACCTTGGCGAGCTCTTCCTCGGTTCCGGTGACCGACATCAAGCCGGACTCGCCCTGGATGAGCAGGTCGAACGCCTTGCGGTCGGCCATCGGACCGGAGGTGCCGTAGCCGGAGATGGCGCAGTTGACGATCCGCGGGTTGAGCCCGGCCAGGTGCTCGTGGTCGAACCCGAGCCGGCTCATCGCCCCCGGCGCCAGGTTGTGGACCAGAACGTCGGCCTGGCTCACGAGCCGCTCAAAGCTGGCGCTGCCACCATCGGAGCGCAGGTCCAGCACCACGCTGCGCTTGCCGTAGTTCGCCCACGCGAAGTAGGCCGAGTCTCCGTCGACGACCGAGTCGTAGCCACGCGCCAGATCACCGGCGGGTGCCTCGACCTTGACGACATCGGCGCCAAGGTCGGCGAGGTGCCGGGCGCACAGAGGAGCGGCGACGGCATGCCCGACCTCAACCACTCTCACGCCGCGCAGTGGCGGGCCACAGTAGTGAGTGCTGGTTCTTGTCGACGGTGTGACCGTTGGATGTGCTGTCACGCGTGGCTCCACATGGCTCACGAAATGTGTCGCCTGTCACGCTATGGACCTGGGTGGGAACCTACGACGGGCATTACTACGACGTCGGGTGGGCTCCATTGGAACTTCCGCCAACGGACTCGCTGTCACCAGCGGGGACGCACCTACACTCGGTGAGTATCGACAACGGAGGTGAGACGTGCTGCTCTCTGAGCTGCTCATGGCCATCGGCGATGGCCCGCTACGGGCGCGCAGCACGGCGAAGTTCGACCCGGATCTGAACGAAGTGCTGCTCGATGACGGCGCCACCACGATCGGTCCCGGTCAGATCGTCCTTGCCATTCGATCGGGAGCCGAGCAGGACCTCGTCGACCAAGCGGAACGCGCAGGATGCCGTGCGGTAGTCGTGTCCTCGAGCGCGCAGGTGGAGCCTCGCCCCAACGTCGTGGTGCTCGACTCCGACATCGCGTGGACGCCGCTGTTCGTGCTGCTCCGGACGATGCTGCTGGCATCACATGACGAGGCGAGCGACGCCACGGGTCCCAGTTCGGTCCACGGCCTCGCCGATGCGGTGGCCGTCATGGTCGGCGGCTCTGTCGTGCTCTACGACCGCGCCCACCGGGTTATCGCCTATTCGGTTCAGGGCCACGAGATCGACCACGTTCGCCGTGACGCGATTCTCGGCCGCCGCACGCCTGACCAGTGGATCAGACGCTTCACGATCGACCGTACGGCCTACCAGACCTACTCCGAACCCGGCCGCGTGGTGAGGGTCGCCGACTACCAGGACCTGCACACGCGGTTGCGCATCGCCGTGCACACCGGCGACGAAGTCATAGGCGAGATCTCCGTCGCGGAGGGCGCCACACCATTTCCTCCGCATGCAGAGGAGGCCCTGCGACGAGCCGCACGACTGGCAGTGCCTGTGGTGCTGCGACACCACCGCGCACAGGACGCTGAGAGAATCACACGCGAACGAACCGTGCGAACGCTGCTGCGCGAGGGCGCGCTACCCGCGCCCATGTTGTCCGGCGAGGGGTCGAAGGTCGCGCGCGAGCTGTTCGTCCTCGGTTTCGGACTCGACCAGGGGCCCGGGAGCGCAGACGTTCCCCCAGATGAGCAGGTCAGCGAACGGTTCGTCCACTTCCTCTCTCTGCACCTGGGCGCGATCGACGCCTCTTCGCTGGTTGCACCGCTCGACGGCGCATACTGGGCTGTCGTGTCGGCTGGCGTCACCACCCATGGGCGCCTGGTCAAGAGCGCTCAGCTGGCTCTCGGACAGCTGGCCCGGATGGGAGTACGCGCGAACGCGGCCATCGGGCCCCTCGCCGCGACGCCAGAGACGGTGCCGGCGACCAAGCGGATCGTCGAGGACCTGCTGGCAATCGCGCGCTCCGAAGGCAGCAGCGGCCGGATGATGACCCCCGAGACGAGCTGGGCCGGGCTCGTGCTCGTCGCCGCCTGCCGCGGCCTCAATGAGAACAACGTTGTGCCGCGAGGACCCATCGACGCCCTGGTCGCATACGACCAACGCCACGACTCCAACCTGGTCGAGACCCTTGCGACCTTCCTCGACGAGTTCGGATCGATATCAGCCGCCGCATCACGGTTGTACCTGCACCCGAACACACTCAGGCATCGCGTTCAAAGGATCGCCGAGGTGTCCGGCCTCGATCTGAACGACGCCAATGAGCGCCTCGCCGCAGCGATCCTGCTGCGTAGCGCTCACGTGAGCGAATCGCAAGCTGTCTGAGACCACGCATGCGAGCCGAACCACTGTTGATCAACGATTGAGCTTCGTCATCGAGACGCCGGTCATGGGCGTTGTTCCATCGGTTCACTGCGGCGTCGTGCACATGGCCGACTGGCGTGATGGCGGTCCACTGGATGCTCCTATTGATGTCAAGCACTGGGTTCATGATCAGTTCTGGTGATGACCCGATAGAGCTCGCGGGCGATGTAGCGCTTGAGGCAGCGGATGATCTCTTTCTTGGACAGGCCGTCTTGGGTGCGTCGTTCCATGTAGGCGCGGGTGCGTGGGTCCCAGCGCAGGCGGACCAGGGCGATGCGGTAGAGGGCGGCGTTGGCTTGGCGGTCGCCGCCGCGGTTGAGGCGGTGGCGGTGGGTTTTGCCGGACGATGCGGGGATCGGGGCGACGCCGCAGAGCATGGCGAAGGCGGCTTCTGAGTCGAGCCGGTCGTGGTTTTCGCCGGCGGTGACCAGGAGCTGGCCGGCGGTGTCGGGGCCGAGGCCGTGGACGGCGAGCAGGGCGGGGTTGATGGCGGCCACGAGGGGTTCCAGCAGTTCGTCGAGGTTGTTGATCTCGGTGGTGAGCTGCTGGTGGCGGCGGGCCAGGGATCGCAGGGCGATCATCGTCGCGGTGGCCGGGTCGCCGGCGTGGGCGGGGTCGGGGCGCAGCGCGGCGCAGGTGGCGATGAGCTTCTTGGCGGACAGGCCGCGCAGTTGGGTGCGCAGGTCGTCGGAGGCGGTGATGATCAGGGCTTTGATCTGGCGCTGGGCGCCGGCACGCTGGTCGACGGCCGAGCGGCGGGCGATGCGCAGGCAGCGCAGGGCTTCCACCCGGCCGTCGCGCTGTTTGGGTGTGCCGGTCCGGTCGCCGGCCAGCGCGGTCTTGGCCGCTTGGATCGCGTCGATCGGGTCGGACTTGCCCTGGAAACGTCGAGTTTTGCGGTCGGGCCGGTCGACTTCGGTCAGGTTCATCTCCTGGCGGCGCAGGTAGCGGGCCAGCCCGGCACCGTAGGCGCCGGTTCCTTCGATGCCCACGACCGTCACGGTGCCGAACGACCGCATCCAGGTGAGCAGCATGCTGTAGCCGGTGGTGTCGGCGGGGAATTGCTCGGTGCCCAGCACGCGGCCAACGTGGTCGATCACGGCTGCGGTGTGCGTGTCCTGATGGGTGTCAACGCCGCCGGCGACTTCGTCGATCGCGGTGGTGTCGGGTGTAATGGAGGGCATCGTCGTCCTGTGCTCTTGACCGGTGGGCAGGGCGGCACGCACCGGCCGGGCAGGGCGGACAAGACAGAGAAGGGGCCTCTGGCCAGGCTCCTATGAGGTCACAACGCCACGTCCGGTGGGTGCAGGCGAGCACTTCCCGCTCAGACCGACAGATCCCGTTGAAGACCCGAGGTCAGTCAGAGGGTGGGTCAGGACTGGCGGGAGGTGCTCCCCTACATCATCTCTGTCAGCGGGTGACATGCCGCTCCTGGCGCGGACCTGAGACTCCGTAGCCAGGAGCGCTATGGCACGCGCGGCAGTCAGATCTCCACCGTGGTCTTCAGCAGGGCGGCGAGTTCGGCCATGTCGGAGACGGTGACGTCGGCGGAGTAGCGTCCGTTGCCGAACGGGCGCTTGCGGCGGTCGACGAACGCCGACCGGAGGCCGGCCGCCTTCGCGCCGATGCAATCGAATGCGTGGTTGGCCACGAACAGGATGTCGTGGCGTCCGAGTCCGACGAGCGCGGCCGCGGTGTGGTAGGTCGTGCGGTGAGGCTTGAACGAGTCGGCCTCGGCGACGGACATGACGCGGTCCCACAGATCGGCGGTGCCCGAGTAGGGAACGCCCGCTGCGAGCATGTCCGGGTCCCCATTGGAGAGGATGTACAGCTTGAGCCCGTGCTCCTTCATCTCGGTGAGCGCCTGGACGACGTCCGGGAATGGGTCGAGTCGCGTTATCTCGTCGACGAGTTCGCGCACCTCGTCGTCGGTGTGCTCGATGCCCGCTCGCTCGAGGGTGTAGTCGACGGCCTCGAACCCGATCTGACGGTACGGCGTGTGGTCGCGATGCAGCAGAGCGTCGATCATCGAGTTTTCGAAGTGAGTCCTGCGCCACCAGGTGACCAGGCGCCCAGGCGGGTTCTTCGTGTAACCCTTGCGTTCCAGGTACGGGGCGACCGCGCGGGTCAGGCTTCCCTGCATGTCGACGACAGTGCCGTAGAAGTCGAACATGACGGCCTTCACGTCGCGGATGTCTTCAATGCTCACAGAAACTCCTCGGATGTGCGTACGTGCTGCACACCGACGCTAGAAGGGTGGGATCGGTGGACGCATTGGACGATTCCTAATGATCGAGCAAGAGTTGTGGTGCGATGTTCCATGGGCTGGGGCGGCAGATGGTTGCAACGTTGACTCATGCCCCTACGCCTGAGTCATGTCGATGTTCTCCGCTCGGTTCGCCGCGACGTTGCCGAGAGCGCGGAGACCGGCGCGCCGCCGTTGGGGCACCTCGCGGGACTCCATCGGGTGCCGACCCAGGACGGCTCCTACGCGCTCGCCTTCGACCTGGAGCGGCCCCTGATGGCTGGCGGGCCGGGCCTCTTGGAGATCGCCATGCTGACCGACCTCGCGTTGGGTGGCGCCATCCGCAACCAGGTCGGTCGAGCGCTGCCGATGCCGACGATCTCGATGACCCTCCAGCTCGCTCCGGGACGAGCCGCGCAGGTGGCAGCGGCCGACAGCGAATGCACGGGACGACTCGATCGCACCGCAACTGCACGCTCCCAGCTCAAGACCGCGGCCGGAGAGATCGTCGGCGACGCGCAGGGCGTCTTCGCGCTTCCGGCGATGCCGTACGACGGTCCCGAGCGAGCCATGCCTTGGGACTGCCTGCCAGGAGACGACGCGGCGGACACTGGGGGCGGCACCGCAGATGATCTGACGTCGTGGACGCCGGGGACCACCGATGCGGCGCTGGTCGACCGGATCGTCGAGCACGCGTCCCGGACTCCGAGGTGCGCGTGGGGAACGGCGCACGTCGAGCAGCAACTCACGTCCAACGGCGAGAACATCGCGCTGACGCCGACCGAGCCCATGGCGAACCGACTCGGTCACGTTCAGGGCGGCGCTCTCTTCACCGCTGCCGTGCTCGCGGCCGCGCGGCGAGGTGAATTTCCGGTCGACTCGCTTGTGACGGGCACGATCGAGTTCATCGATGCGGTAAGGCTGGACGACCAGATCCTTACCCAGGTGTCGGTCCTGCGAGCAAGCGGGCGTTCCTTGTTCGCGAGCGTCTTGGTGGATCAAGGTGAGCGCCGCTGCTGCCACGTCACGACCGTGTTCCGGCGCGACTACGCCATCTCTTGATCTCCGCCTCGCGTAAGACAGGCCGAGAACCGAGAAGCCCCAGACCAAAAGCATGGCCTGGGGCTTCCACCGGGTGCGCCGCCAGGGACTCGAACCCCGGACCCGCTGATTAAGAGTCAGCTGCTCTGACCAACTGAGCTAGCGGCGCAACAGGTGTAACTGTATCAGCCGCCGAACGGTACCCGCACATCATCCGAGCCTGGCCGCCAGCCCTTCGTACGCCCCCAGCACCAGGTCCCAGAAGCGCTTCACGTCCAGCGACGTTCCCACCTGCGCGTTCGCCTGCCGGTCGCCGATCCTGAAGTCCGTCACCGTCATCCCCCGGGTGTGGATCCCGGCCGTCTCCACGTTCACCACGGCGGGAACGCAGGTGAACAACGACGGATCCAGCACGTACGCCACCGCGCACGCGTCGTGGATGGCCGGGCCGCCGCCGGCCGTGACCTCGCCGTAGAACCGGGCCGCCGGCACCAGCAGGTCGCTGCCCAGCCGCCCGAGCGGGCGCATGCGGTCGAGCACGCCGGTGTTGACCACGGCCGACAGCGTCACGTCCAGACCCATCATCGTCACCGTCCATCCGGCGTCGAAGACGATCGCGGCCGCCTCGGGGTCGGCCAGCATGTTGAACTCGGCCGCCGGGTTGTGGTTGCCCCGCGTGAAGGAGCCGCCCATGATGACCAGATCGCGGGCCCACTCGACGACGCGCGGCTCGCGGCGTACGGCGAGGGCGAGGTTGGTCAGCGGCCCGACGGCCACCAGGGTGATCTCGCCGGGAGCGGCCCGCAGCGTCTCAGCGATGAAGTCGGCCGCGTGCCCGGGCGACGCTCCCCGCTCGGCCGGGGGCAGCCTCACGTCGCCGAGCCCGGTGGCGCCGTGTACGTGGGAGGCGCGTACGGTGCGCCGCAGCAGGGCTCCGGCGCTGCCCGGCGTCACGGGCACGTCGCCGAGTTCCAGGAACTCCCTGAGCGCCAGGGCGTTGGCGGTGGTCAGCTCCAGATCGACGTTGCCGCCGACCGTGGTGATGCCTGCCAGGCGCACCGACGGGGACCCCGCGATCAGTGCCAGGGCGAGCGCGTCGTCGATGCCGGGATCGCAGTCGATGAGAACTTTTTTCACGGAAGGCGAGGATACGCATAGATCGGGCCGGGCAGTTCCCCCAAAGCTGCCCGGCCCGATCGGTGGCGGTCCAGGCCGGCGTCTTCCCCCAAAAACGCCGGCGGTCCCGCACTGGCGAACCGCGGTCCCCCTCCGCGTCCGCTCCGGTGAAGGTCTATTGGCCTCTCGACCTGCTACAACGGTACCGAGACGAATGCAACGGTCGCGTCATAACGGGGTCGAATATCTGTTTAATCCCACCTACGGAAGTTCCAACCGAACCTCCGTACCTTCCTGCAGTGACCTGCTCACCGTGCAGTACTTCTCGTGCACCCGCTGCGCCACCGCCTCGAAAACGGCGCGGGCGTCCTCCGACGGCAGCTCGACGTCATAGGTGACCGTCACCGGGCCCAGCTTGCTCTGCTCGACCTTCTCCGCCTGCACGGTCATCTCCAGGCGGACGAGCCGCTTGTTCCGCTGGGCCGTGAGCGGCTCGACGGTCACGATGTTGCACCCGCCCACCGCCGCCAGCAGCAGCTCGACCGGAGTGAACACGCCGTCCTCGTCGCCACCGCCGATCCGCACCTCGGCGCCGCGGGCGTTCGTGGCCCGGAATCCGCCGTCATCAGTCCGCTCCACACGCACATTTGCCATGTTCCCGACCTTAGCCACCGAGCGCAGCAGCGGGTCCGGGGGTGTGCCCGCGGCCCCCCTTCACCTGATTCCTCAGCTGCGCTCAGAAACCTTTCATCTTCGTTGAGCACCGTGATGGACATGGCTAGCGAGGCGAATGCGAACCAAGGTCCCATCCTCTTCTGGTGTGGTGTCGCGGTAGCCGAGTTCGGCGCGATCCAACCGGGTCTCGGCCATCCGTGGAGCCCCGCCTCCTACCTCACCGCGGCGCTGCTCGCCGGGATCGGCCTGCTCAGCGTCAAGGCCGCCGGCCACCTGCGCACCGAGGAGGCCAGGCAGCGGCTGCGGCTCGGCGGCTACCTGACCGGAGGGCTGCTGGTGGCGTACCAGGTCGGCGCGGCGCCCCAGGCGACGGAGCCCGGCCGCGTGGCCTGCCTGCTCCTGTACGCGCTGGCGGCCGTCATGGCGGTCCTGAGCCACCGCGTCCCGCCGGAGAGCAGGCCGGTCCTGCTGATCGCCACCGGCGTCGATCCGCGCTCCCTGCGCGCCCGCCTGGCGAGGGCCGCCGACACCGTGGCCGTCTACCGCACCGAGCGCGCCACCGACGAGCTGCGCGACCTGGAGGCCACGTACGGTCTCGTCCTCGTCGTCGGCCGGGAACACGACCCGAGGGTGAAGGAGCGCCTGAGCGCCTCCGGGCTGAGCCGCGAGATCCCCGACATCGCCGAGCGCGAGGTGGTGGTGGCCGGCCCGCGCCCGTTCAAGCGGTACGTCAGCGGCGCGTTGTCACGCCTCGCCATCCCCAGATCACAAATCCGTTTCGAAAACGGACACAGGGTTTAGGCCGACGTTACGCGTCATCTGAGACGGTAGGTGACGGACAAGGAGGCAAGGTGACGACTTTCCCCGGAACCGCCCGTGTCGAGATGGTCATGGGCATGCCCGTCAGTGTGGACATCCGCACGGCGCTCCCGGCACGCGAGACGACCCCTCTGCTGGACGACGCGTTCGCCTGGCTCAGGTGGGTGGATGACACCTTCAGTCCGGTCAAGGAAGACAGCCAGATCGGCCGGCTCAACCGCGGCCAGACCATCGAGCAGATCCCCGAAGTCATCGAGGTCCTGCACCGCTGCGACGAGCTCAGCAGGCTCACGGACGGCTGGTTCGAGGCCCGCATCAACGGCGTGACCGACCCGTCCGGCTACATCAAGGGGTGGGCGCTCGAACGCCTGTCGCGCGCGCTGGTCAACGCGGGCGCCGGCGACCACCGCATCAACGCGGGCGGAGACATCAGGCTGCGCGGCTCGGCCTCCCCCGGCAAGCGCTGGCGGGTCGGCATCCGGGACCCGCACACGGACCTGGTCCGCAAGGTCGTCCTCGCCCACGACCTGGGCATCGCCACCTCGGGCGGCGCGCCCGTCGTCAACCCGCGCACCGGCGAGGTGCAGCGCGGGCTCGGCTCGGTCACGGTGATCGGGCCCGACCTCGGCATGGCGGACGCCTACGCCACCGCCATCTACGCCATGGGGCCCGTCCTGGCCAGGCGCTTCGCCGCCCGGCTCGCGGAGTCGGGGCCGTACGAGACGATGATCATTCTGCGGGACGGGCAGGACGTCAGCACGCCCGGCTTCGCCCAGTACAGCGGCGGCCAGGCCCAGCTGGCGGGCTGATCCGGGGCGCGAGCGGGGCGCGAGCGGGCTAGGCGTCGGGGTGCTTGCGCAGATATTCCAGGTAGATCGGGCGCAACGCCTCCCCCAGCTCGCCCTCGCCCGACGCGATGGCGTCGCTGAGCAGCGCCGAGACCCTGCTGAGGTCGTTGGCGC
This sequence comes from Nonomuraea sp. NPDC049378, assembly GCF_055586745.1. NCBI lineage: Bacteria > Bacillati > Actinomycetota > Actinomycetes > Streptosporangiales > Streptosporangiaceae > Nonomuraea > Nonomuraea sp. NPDC049378. Next base: position 97,481 of record NZ_JBVJHP010000026.1, on the reverse strand, counting down.
TCTCGTCATGGTGACCGGTGGCGGCCTCCGCGGCGGGGATCACCTTCAACAGGTCCCACAGAAACCCCAGGTCCCCATGGCGTACGGCATAACGCACCGCCCGATCGTGCAACTCGTTGGCCGGCAACGACTCGAGCCCGTTCGCGTTCATCTCGTACCTCCCCTGCACGCACCTTCCCGAGCAGGACGGGCCATAACCGGCGACCACCGGCGGTGACCGCCGCGCATCGCCGTGCTCATGCCTCTATCGCGGCGCCGTTCCCAAGTGGGAGGATCAAGCAGCGTGAGATTCATCATCAGAACCCTTGCGGCAGCGGCGGCCCTGTGGGTCGCCATCCAGCTCGTCCCGGGAATCGGCATCGATCTCGAGACGAACACGGCGCAATACTGGGGCGTCCTGGTGATCGTGGCGCTGATCTTCGGCATCATCAACGCGATCGTCAAGCCCATCGTCAAGACGCTGGGCTGCGCGCTCATCGTGCTGACGCTCGGTCTCTTCCTGCTCGTGATCAACGCCGCCATGCTGCTGTTGACGGGCTTCATCGCCGAGCAGGTCGACATCCCCTTCCACGTCGACGACTTCTATCCGGCCGCGTTCTGGGGCGCGATCATCATCAGCGTGGTGAGCTGGCTGCTCGGCCTGTTCATCCCCGACAACGACTGAGTCCCCCATGGAGCTCGACGGTGCCGGCCTAACGTGCGCGCAGGTGCACGAGGCGGCCTACGACGGGGCCCGGGTCACGATCTCCTCCCTCGATCGGGCCCGGGCCGCGTGGGCCACCGCCCAAGGGCTGCGGGGCCCCGTCTACGGACGGAGCACCGGAGTCGGCGCCAACAAGGCCGTCACCGTGGAAGCCCCCGGCCTCGACCTGCTGCGCAGCCACGCGTGCGGCGCCGGCGCGCCGATCTCGCCCGCCCGCGCGAGGGCGATGCTCGTCGTCCGGCTCAACCAGTTCGTCGCGGGCGGATCCGGCATCGATCCGGCCGTGCTCCCGGTGCTGGCGCACGCCGTCAACGCCGGTTTCACCCCGCCCGTCAGGACGTACGGCGCCATCGGCACCGGCGACCTGACGGCCCTGTCCATCACCGCCCTGTGCCTGCTGGGCGAGCTTCCCTGGCGCCACGACGGCGCCGCGCCGGCCGACGAGCCGCGCTTCCCGCTGGCGTCGAGCGACGCGCTGCCGTTCATCAGTTCGGGTGCCGCCACGCTCGCCGACGCCGCCATCGCCTGCCACCGCCTGCGCCTGCTCCTCGAAGCGGCGGTCGACGTCGCCGCGATGTCGTTCACCGCCGTCGACGCCTCCGCGGAGCCGCTGGCCGCCGCCGTCCAGGAGGCCCGCCCCCATCCCGGGCAGGCCGTCGTCGCCGCCCGCCTGCGGGCCCTGCTCAGCCAGGGGCTGGCCACCCGCATCCAGGACCCGTACGGGTTCCGGGCCTTCGCCCAGGTGCACGGCGCGGCCGTGGACGCGCTCGACCGGACCACCGCCACGATCGAGATCGACCTCAACGCGGCGACCGAGAACCCGCTCATCTCCGGCACTCTGGCCTGGCACAACGGAAACTCCCACGCGGCCCCTGTGGCGCTGGCCCTCGACGCGCTGCGGGCGGCGATCGTGCAGACCGCCCAGCTCAGCACCGCCCGCCTGGCCGCGCTCATGGACCCGGCCTACACCGGCCGCCTGCCGTTCCTCGCCCGGCAACGCGGCGAATCCGGGGCCCTGATCCTGGAATATGTGGCTCAGGACGCCATGGCCGTGCTGCGCCACCTCGCGGTGCCGGTGACGACGGGCACCGCGGTGATCTCGCTCGGCACGGAGGAGCACGCGAGCTTCGCCACCCAGGCCGCCCGCCTCGCCCTGCGCTGCCTGGAGCCCCTGGCGCTCGTGCTGGCCTGCGAGCGCACCGCGGCTCTCAGGGCCCGCCAGGCCCCGCCTCAGGACCGGCCGCTCACCGACGACCTGGAGGCGTCGCGCCGCGCCCTGGCGGGACACCCGGAGTGAGCCGCTGTCAGCGGCCGGGCACGCGGGCTCCTACGGCCCCTGCCGGAGGCCGGGCACGCGGGCGACCGAGCCGCGCTCCCTTAGCGCGGGCGCCTGCACGACGTGCCGCCGCCGGGTGCCGCCGTCGGCCGCCGCCGACATGAGCCGGACCGCGGCCCGCACGATGCCGTCGATGCCCCAGTCGACCGTCGTCAGGCCGGGCGTGAGCAGGCCCGACATGGGGTGGTTGTCGTAGCCCATGACCGAGACGTCGCCCGGGATCGACAGCCCGAGCTCCTGGGCGGCCGCGTAGACGCCGTAGGCGATCGAGTCGGCGAAGCAGAAGACGGCGCTCGGCTCCTTCGCCGCCAGGATGTCGTGGGCCACCGCCGTCGCGTCGGCCAGGCCGTGGGGCGAGGTGGCGACCTGGATGTCCAGGCCCAGCCGCTCGGCCTCGGCCATCACGTGCACGTCGGCGGGGCGGTCGGGCGTGCTGGCCCGGGTGGGCGTGAGCACGGCGATGCGGTGATGGCCGAGGGCGCGCAGGTGCTCGAGAGCCAGGGTCACGCCGCGCCTGTTGTCGAAGATGACCTCGCCGGCCGTGCCCGCGATCGAGTCGCCGACCGCGATCACCGGCAGCGACTCGCACAACTCCGGCCAGAACGCCGCCGCAGGGTCGATCGGCTGCACGATCATGCCGTCGACCCGCTGGTCGCGCAGCTGCTGAGCCAGCGCCCGCTCCCTGGCGGGATCGCCGAACGCGTCGAGGATCAGCGCGTAACGATCCTTCTCGCGCAGCCCCCTGCTGATGCCGACCGCCAGGGACTGCTGCCACAGATCTTCCAGCGAGCCGCACAGCAGCCCGATCATGCCGGTGCGGCCGCTGGCCAGCGCCCTGGCAATGGGATCGGCCTCGTAACCGAGCTCGGCCGCGGCGGCCCGCACGCGCTCCTTCGTCTCCTCGGACACCTGTAGGCCGCGCAGCGCGTAAGAGACGGCCGCGGGGGACAGGCCCGTCGCCTGAGCCACCTCGCGGATCGTCGCTCTCTTTCGAGGCATTAAGCCAGCCTATTGGGTGCCGCCGACAGAAGCCGATTCCAGGACGCGGGCATGTCGGCTCCCGTCTTTCGGCGGTGCGGACATGCTCTTCAGCATCCATCCTGACGCGCCGCGTGTCGAGCGGTGGGACCGGATCCTCGTGACCGCCCGCGGCAGGCGCCTGCGGCTGTTGACAAGCGTCTGGTGAAGCGGTTCACTGAACCGTATCACTGAACCGTTTCACGTTGCGGATTTCGCTGCACAAGCGCTTTGCATGTATTGTGAGTAGGAAATAGGGGAAGGAGTGATCGTGAGCATCGACGTGCACCAGCACCTGTGGACCCGCGCGTTCGTCGACGCCCTGCGCGCCCGCACCTCCCCGCCCCGCCTCGACGGCTGGACGCTGCTCCTCGACGGCGAGCCGCCCTACGACGTCGACCCCGCCGACCACGAGCACCGCGACACCACCGGCCTCGAGCTGGCGCTGGTGTCGCTGTCGAGCCCGCTCGGCATCGAGTTCCTGCCGCCCGAGGAATCCTGGCCGCTGATCGACGCCTACCACGACGGCGCCCTGGCGCTGGGCGAGCCCTTCGGCGCGTGGGCGGCCACCTGCCACAGCGACGCCGACCCCGACCGGCTGGCCAAAGACCTCGCCAGGGGTTTCGCCGGGCTGCAGATGCCCGCGACGGCCGTGCCCGACGACCGGCTGCTGGAGGTGCTGACCGGGCTGGACCTGCCGCTGTTCGTGCACCCCGGGCCGGCCGTCCCTTCCGCGGGCACGCCGCCGTGGTGGCCCGCGCTGGTGCCGTACGTGCAGCAGATGCACGCCGCCTGGCACCACTTCCACGCCGTCGTCAGGCCCCGGCACCCGAGGCTGCGCGTCTGCTTCGCCCTCCTCGCCGGGCTGGCGCCGCTGCACTCCGAGCGCCTCATCGCCAGGGGCGGCGGCGGGCGCGGCCTGATCGACCCCGGCTTCTTCGTGGAGACCTCCTCCTACGGCCCGCGCGCGATCGACGCGATCGTCCGCGAGCTCGGCATCGACGTCGTCGTCAACGGCTCCGACGCGCCCTACGCCGCCGCACCCGACCCCGGACTCGGCGCCGCGGCCGCGCACGCCATCCGGGTCGTCAACCCCCGTCGCCTACTCAGCAGAAAGGAGACTCGTACGTGAGCACCGACCAGATCCAGGACGGGGGCACCTGCGCCCGGCTCCCGGAGCGCACTCTCGACCGGCGTGAGCTTCGCGACCTGGTGAACGACCTGGCCGCCCGCCCGGAGGAGTGGCACGACCAGGTCGACTTCCCCGCCGGCGGCGGCCGGCACTACGCCTCGCTCTACCGCGACGCGTACGTGGACGTCTGGCTGCTGTGCTGGCGTCCCGAGGACGACACGGGCTGGCACGACCACGACATCTCCTCGGGGGCGGTCCACGTGGTGCGGGGAGCGCTGCTGGAGTGCAACCCGCGCATCGGCGGCGAGCACCTGGAGACCGTGGTGACGGAGGGGCAGTCGTTCTCGTTCGGGCCCGACCACATCCACCGGCTCACCGGCGCGGTCGACCACAGCGTCTCCATCCACGCCTACTCGCCGCCGCTGTGGCGGCTCGGCCAGTACTCGATCGAGTCGAGCGGCGTCATGCGCCGCGTCTCGGTGAGCTACGCCGACGAGCTCAGGCCGTTGGACGAGCCGGTCGTGCCGGCGGTCGGCTCTGTGGCCTGAGCACGCAGCAGCTTCCGCAGGGCTCCACGTCGGGCAGGGTGATCCACAGACAGCAGGTCCTGCGGAAATAGCCGTCGTCGGCGGGCTCGATCAGCCCGTCGACCGGCGGCCCGATCTCTTTCAGCAACCGCATGTAGTCGCCCTCGACGATCGAGGTCAGCGGATGGGCGACGGCCTCGGCGGTGGACCCCCACAACGTGCGCTCGCCCACCTTGGCCAGGGAGCCGAGGGCCCTGACCAGCGGCGCCTGGGACTCGGCCAGCGCCTCGCCGATCGCGCTCGCGCCCGAGCCCCAGCTCACACGCGTGGCCGCGAGGGTCACCCCGGCGGGGGACACCTTGAAGTAGGTGTCAGGCAGCCGCATGAGCGGCACCTTTCCGTCCAGCGCCCACCCGAGCACCATCGGCAGGGTGTGCCAGTAGCCGTAGGTCTTCCAGAACAGCGCCGCGCCGACGTGCCGCGGGGCGTTCCAGCGCGCGGCCGTCTCGTCGGCCAGCTCGGCGAGCAGGGTGTACGGCTCCCGCACCAGCTCGGCGGCGGGCGTCCAGCTCTCGTCGGGCTCGACGACGAGGCCGGGCTCCACGCCGAGGATCCCGCCACGCGCGCCGGCGACCCGCTGAAGCACCTCGGTCAGCACCGCGAACCCCCGCACACTCGTAGGTAAGCCTTACCTCAACGTAGCAGGGCGTCCGGCGTGCCACCCCGCCACGATCTGCACCACGAGCGCGCCCATCCCGGCCATCAGCGGCACCGACCATCCGCCGGACACCTCCCTGAGCAGCCCGAACAACATCGGTCCGAGCGCCGCGACGCCGTATCCGACCGACTGGGCCACCGCCGACAGCGCGGTCACCCCGGCCGGGTTCGCCGGCCGCAACGCGATGATCAGCAGCGCCAGCACGAACGAGGCGCCCTGGCCGACTCCGAGCACGATCATCCACACCCACGGCAGGGTCGTCGGGGCCAGCAGCATCCCCAGGTACCCGAGCACGGTCAGCACGCCCGCGGCCACCGCGTACGGCGCCTGCGACTTCCGCCGCCCGGCCAGCACGGGAACGGCGAGCGAGGTGCCCACCTGGACCAGGTTCGTCAGGCTGAGCAGGTAGCCGGCCTGGTCGGGGGGCACACCGGCCTCGATGAAGATCGTCGGCAGCCAGGCCAGCATGACGTAGAAGGTCAGCGACTGCAGCCCCATCAGGGCGGTGACGTACCACGTCAGAGGGCTGCGCAGCACCATGCCGATCGGACGGGGGCCGTCCTGTCCCCCGGCGCGTCCCCGCCGCGCCTGCGGGAGCCAGAGCAGGGCCGCGAGCAGCGCGGGCACCGCCAGCAGCGCCGAGACGCCGCGCCAGCCGTACCCTGTGACGTGTTCGAGCGGGATCACCAGCGCCGAGGCGGTGGCCGCGCCCGCCACGACGGAGGAGACGTAGACGCCGGTCATGAGGTTGATCCGGGAGGGGAAGTGCTGCTTGACGACGCCGGGCATGGCGACGTTCATGACGGCGATCGCGGTGGCCGCCAGGGCCGAGCCGAGATAGAGCAGGGCCGCGCCGTCGAGCCCGCGCAGCGCGACGCCCGCCGCGATGACGAGCAGGCCGGCGAAGAGCGTGCGGTCGAGACCGATGCGCCGGGCGAGCAGCGGCACCGCCAGCCCGAAAACGCCCAGGCAGACCACCATGACCGTGGTGATCGCGCCGCCACCCGCCGGCGAGAGCCCGACGTCGTCCATGATCTCGTCGAGGAGTGGCGAGATTCCCGCGATCGCAGGACGGAGGTTGAGCGCGGCCAGCACGAATCCCGCGACGAGCGCCACAGAACGCAACGACATAGGCGACTACTCTGGCATAACCGGTTGACAACGTTGTCGCACCCCTCCTCGGTGAGACATGATCCTGGCGTGAGACCGACGATGAAGGACGTCGCCTCGGCGGCAGGCGTGGCGCTCAAGACCGTCTCGCGCGTCGTGAACGGCGAGCCCGGCGTGCACCCCGCCACGGCCGAGCGGGTGCGGGCGGCCATCGACCGGCTGGGCTACAGCCGCAACGAGAGCGCGAGGGTGCTGCGCAGAGGCAGGACCGCGACGATCGGCCTGGTCATCGAGGACGTCGCGGACCCGTTCTACTCCGGCCTGAGCAGGGCCGTGGAAGAGGTCGTCATCGACCACGGCTGCCTCCTGCTGAGCGGGTCGTCGGGCGAGCAGCCCGGCAGGGAGCGGGAGCTGGTCGAGACGTTCTGCGCGCGCCGGGTCGACGGGCTGATCGTGGTGCCCGCCGGCGAGGACCACACGTACCTGCGCAGCGAGCTGGAGGCCGGGACGCCCGTGGTGTTCGCCGACCGGCCGCCGGGCGCGGGGCTCGACGTCGACACCGTGCTCGCCGACAACGTGAGCGGGGCCGGGCAGGCGGTCCGCCACCTCCTGGGCCACGGCCACGTCCGGATCGCCTTCCTCGGCGACGACCCGGCCATCTTCACGGCGGCGCAGCGCCTGCAGGGTTACCGCGCGGCCCTCGGCGGCCTCTACGACGAGCGGCTGGTGTCGATGCGACCGCCGTCGCTGGAGACGGTACGCGCCGACCTGGCCGGCATGCTGGCCCTGGACGATCCGCCGACGGCGGTGTTCGCCGGGAACGGCCGCTACACCGTGACCGTGCTGCGCGCCCTCGCGGGACGGCGGCCGGCGCTGGTCGGGTTCGACGACTTCGAGCTGGCCGACCTGCTGCAGCCCGGGGTGACGGTGGTGGCTCAGGACCCGTCGTGGATGGGCCGGGTGGCGGCCGAGCTGCTGTTCCGCCGCCTGCGCGGCGACGTGGGCCCGTCGGAGCACATCGAACTGCCGGTCCGGCTCATCCCCCGAGGCTCCGGCGAGCGCCCCGCCCCTCCGCGCTAGGGCCTGCCACGGCCGCCACCACGATCGCGCGCGGGCCCAGTAGGTATAGTCATGGGCGCATCAGTTCTGCAAAAGTGTTCACAGACCTCATTCAGGAGCGCGCGCATGAATGCCGCCGACGTCGCACCCGAGGCGCAGACCCGATTCCCCCATGAGCTGATGTACGCGGCGGCGCAGCAGTACTACATGGAGGACGCCACCCAGGGCGACATCGCCAAACGGCTGGGCGTCAGCAGGGCGACCGTCAGCCGGCTGCTCACCGAGGCCCGCAAGCAGGGCATCGTGGAGATCAAGGTGCACCGGCCCGCCTCGATGGAGGACGGCCCGCTGGCCGCCGAGGTGGCGCGGGCGCTCGGCCTGGGGCAGGTCTTCATCGTGCCCAAGGTCAGCGGCCCCGCGCTGGGCCCGTGGCTGGCCCCCGGCGTGGCGCGCGCGCTGGCCGGGGTGGGGCTGGAGTCGGGCGACGTCGTGCTCGTCTCGTCGGGCACCACGGTCTACGAGTGCGCCCGCGAGGGGCTCGGGCACTATCCGGGCGTCACGATCGCGCCCGCCGTGGGCGGCCAGGAGGAGCCCCAGCCCTGGTTCCAGACCAACGAGACCACCCGCATCCTGGCCGAACGCGTCGGCGGCGTGCCCGCCTACCTCTACGCGCCCGCCCTGCCCGGCCCCGAGCTGTTCTACTCGCTCCAGCACGAGCCGTCCGTACGCCGGGTGATGGACCTGTGGGCGCACGCCAAGTGCGCCCTCGTGGGCGTCGGCTCGGCGCCGCTCATGCGGCAGATGACACCCGCCTTCATGCCGCGCGACGCCGAGGCCCTGCGCCAGGCCGTGGGCGACGTCTGCATGCGCGTCTACGACCGGGAGGGCACCCCGCTGACCTATCCGGGCAGCGAGCGCCTGGTCGCCACGCGACTGGAGGAGCTGCGCCGCGTCCCGGCCACGATCGCCGTCGCCGTCGGCGCGGAGAAGGTGCTCTCGATCATCGCCGGCGCCCGGGGCGGCTACTTCAACCAGCTCGTCACGGATGCGCCGACGGCTGAGGGGATTGTGGCCGCCGCACGCCAGCTCTGAACATCTTTGCTGGACAAAGTTTCTGAACGCACGCTAACGTGAGCCGCACCACAGGATGTGACCCCTTGTGAGGGGCTATGTCCATGTCTCGGGGGCAGCGAGCGTTTGGATCCGTCCGCGAGGACGTAGCGAGTGAGGAACGAACCCGTGAACAGAGCTCAGATGCGGACCAGCGCGTTCGCCGTGGCGGCAGTGCTCGCAAGCTCGGTGCTGGCCGCGTGCGGCTCAGACTCCGGCTCGACCGGCGGGGATGCCGGCGGCGACACCCAGAACGCCAAGGTCGCCTTCCTCATGCCCGACCTCGCCTCCACCCGTTACGAGCTGCAGGACAAGCCGCTGTTCGAGGCCAAGATGAAGCAGCTCTGCCCGAGCTGCCAGGTCATCTACCAGAACGCCGACTCCGACGCGGCCAAGCAGCAGCAACAGGCCAACTCCGCGCTCGCCCAGGGCGTCAAGGCGATCGTGATCGACCCGGTCGACTCCGCCGCCGCGGCCACCATCGTCAAGTCGGCCCAGTCGCAGCAGGTGCCGATCATCGCCTACGACCGGCCGATCCCGGCCACGCCGGCCGACTACTACATCTCGTTCGACAACGAGAAGATCGGCTCGATGATCGCCCAGTCCCTGGTCGACCACCTCAAGGAGGAGAAGGCCGAGGGCGGCATCCTCCAGGTCAACGGCTCCCCCACGGACGCCGCGGCCGGCCTGATCAAGAAGGGCATCCACAGCGCCGTCGACCCGAGCGGGTTCAAGCTCCTGGCCGAGTACGACACCCCGGACTGGCAGCCCGAGAAGGCGCAGACCTGGGTGAGCGGCCAGATCACGCAGTTCAAGGGCCAGATCGCCGGCGTGGTCGCGGCCAACGACGGCACCGGCGGCGGCGCCATCGCCGCGTTCAAGGCGGCCGGCGTGGACGTGCCGCCGGTCACCGGCAACGACGCCGAGCCCGCCGCCGCCCAGCGCGTCATCGCGGGCGACCAGTACAACACCATCTCCAAGCCCATCAAGATCGTGGCCGAGGCCGCGGCGAACGTGGCCTGGGGCTTCATGCAGGGCGAGAAGCCCGCGGGCAAGACCACGCTCTACGACACGCCGTCCGAGCTGTTCGTCCCCACGGTGGTCACCAAGGACAACATCAAGGAAGTGCTCTTCGACAGCGGCATCATGAAGGCCGCCGACATCTGCACGGGCGCGTACGCCAAGGGCTGCGACGAGCTCGGCATCAAGTAGGAGAGCACCGATGACCGTCCTGTCGCTGCGCGGGATCAACAAGACCTTCGGCGCCGTGGCCGCGCTCACCGACATCGAGCTCGACGTCGCCGCCGGCGAGGTCGTCGCGATCGTCGGCGACAACGGCGCGGGCAAGTCGACCCTGGTCAAGATCCTGGCCGGCGTGCACGCGCCCGACTCCGGCAGGGTCACCTTCGAGGGCCGCGACATCGAGATCCCCACGCCGGCCGCCGCGCACAAGCTCGGCATCGCCACCGTCTTCCAGGACCTGGCGCTCTGCGAGAACCTCAACGTGATCCAGAACCTGTTCCTCGGCCAGGAGGTCCGCCCGCTGCGGCTGGACGACGTGGCCATGGAGACCCGCTCGTGGGAGCTGCTGCGCCAGCTCTCCGCCAAGATCCCGAGCGTGCGGGTGCCGGTCGCGGCCCTGTCCGGCGGCCAGCGGCAGACCGTGGCCATCGCCAGGTCGCTGCTCGGCGACCCCAAGGTGATCATCCTCGACGAGCCCACGGCCGCGCTCGGCGTGGCGCAGACGGCCGAGGTGCTCAACCTCGTCGAGCGGCTGCGCGAGAACGGCCTGGGCGTCATCATGATCAGCCACAACATGGCGGACGTGAAAGCCGTCGCCGACACCGTGGTGGTGTTGCGGCTCGGCCGCAACAACGGCGTCTTCGGCGTGGCCGACGTCACCACCGAGGACATCATCGCCGCCATCACCGGCGCCACCGACAACGCGGTGTCCCGGCGTACCAACAAGGGAGCGTCGTCGTGAAGGGGCGAGGGCACATGACGAGCGAACCCGCCTCACGGAGTGAGGCCATGAACACGCGAGGGAGCGCC
>NZ_JBVJHP010000026.1:0-86620 GCF_055586745.1 Nonomuraea sp. NPDC049378 | reverse complement strand
GCCGTCGTCTGGAGGAGCGGCGGGAGCGCAGCGACCAGAGCGGGGGAAGACGGCGGCATCGGGCGACCGAGCCCGCCGAACGGAGTGAGGCCATGAACACGCGAGGGAGCGCCGCCGTCTGGAGGAGCGGCGGAAGCGCAGCGACCAGAGCGGGGGAAGACGGCGGCATCGGGCGACCGAGCCCGCCGAACGGAGTGAGGCCATGAATACGCGAGGGAGCGCCGTCGTCTGGAGGAGCGGCGGGAGCGCAGCGACCAGAGCGGGGGAAGACGGCGGCATCGGGCGACCGAGCCCGCCGAACGGAGTGAGGCCATGAATACAGTGACCACCGACCGCCAGGACGAGCGCCTGCGGGAGCGCGCGGGGCTGCGCGGCGCGGTCACCGACGTGATCGAGCGCGCTCGCGGCGGCGACCTTGGCGTCATCCCGGTCGTGGTCGGGCTCGTGGTCATCTGGACGGTGCTGCAGGTCCTCAACCCGATCTTCCTGTCCAGCGCGAACCTGGTGAACCTCACGCTGGAGTCCGCCGCCGTCGGCATCATCGCGCTGGGCGTCGTGTGCGTGCTGCTGGTCGGGCAGATCGACCTGTCCGTCGGGTCGGTCAGCGGGCTGTCCGGCGCCGTGCTCGCGGTGTTGTTCGTGAGCGAGGGGTTGCCGGTCTGGCTCGCGATCGCCGCCTCCGTGCTCATGGGCGCGGCCATCGGCTGGTTGTACGGGCAACTGTTCAACCGGTTCGGGGTGCCGAGCTTCGTGATCACGCTGGCCGGCCTGCTCGGTTTCCTGGGCCTGCAGCTGTACGTGCTGGGCGCCAAGGGGTCGATCAACCTGCCGTTCGACTCGGGCCTGGTGAACTTCGCCCAGCTCGACTTCGTACCGGCCTGGTTGTCGTACACGTTCGCGGGGGTCGCGGCCGTGTGGTTGTTCGCCAGCGGATTCCTCCACGCCCAGCAGCGGCGCAAGGCCGGGCTGTCGGCGAGAAGCGTCACCGCGCTGGCCGCCAGGAGCGTGGCGCTGCTCGTGGTGCTGGCGTTCGTGGTCTGGTACCTCGGCCAGACGCGCGGCGTCGGCTGGATGTTCGTCTTCTTCGTGGCGCTCGTGCTGATCATGCACTACCTGCTGTCGCGGACGAAGTGGGGCAGGGCCGTGTACGCCGTCGGCGGCAACGTCGAGGCCGCGCGCCGCGCCGGCATCAACGTCCGGGCGATCTACACCTCCGTGTTCGTGCTCTGTTCGACGTTCGCCGCGGTCGGCGGCATCCTGGCCGCGGCCAGGCTCGCGGCGGCCAACCAGAGCAGCGGCGGCGGCGACGTCAACCTCAACGCCATCGCGGCGGCCGTGATCGGCGGGACGAGCCTGTTCGGCGGGCGCGGCACGGCCTTCGGCGCGCTGCTCGGCGTCATCGTGATCCAGTCCATCTCCAGCGGGCTGACGCTGCTCAACCTGGACTCCTCGATCCGGTTCGTGGTCACCGGGGTCGTGCTGCTGCTCGCGGTGGTCGTCGACTCGGTGTCGCGCCGGTCGAGGACCTCACACGGCAGGGCCTGATGGCGATCATCTGCGTGGACGCGGGGACCACGGTCATCAAGGCGGTCGGCTACGACTCCTCGGGGGCGGAGTCGCACGTCGCCCGGCGGGAGACCACGGTCGCGAGGCCGGCGCCCGGCCACGCCGAGCAGGACATGGACGCCGTCTGGGCCGCGGTCGCCGAAACGGTCCGAGAGGTCGCGGCCCGAATGCGCGAGCCGCGTGCCACTCCTGGTGCGGGGGAGATCGACTTCGTGGCGGTGACGGCGCAGGGCGACGGCTGCTGGCTGGTCGACGCCGGCGGCCGGCCGGCCGGGCCGGCGATCCTCTGGAACGACGCCAGGGCCGCCGCCACGGTCGACGCCTGGACCCGTTCGGGGCTCGCGGCGGAGGCCTTCCGCCTGAACGGCTCCTCGGCCGCGTCCGGGCTGCCGCACGCCATCCTCACCTGGCTGCGCGCGAACGACCCCGGCCGGCTCGACCGGTCGCACGCCAACCTGACCTGCGGCGGCTGGATCTTCTCCCGGATGACCGGGGAGCTGGTGGCGGACGAGTCCGACGCGTCCGCGCCGTTCATGGACCTGCGGGCGCGGGCGTACTCGGACGAGCTGCTCGGCATGTTCGGCATGGAATGGGCCGGACGGCTGCTGCCCGGGATCCGGTCCTGCCCGGTCGCCGAGCTGACGGCGGACGCAGCCGCGACGCTCGGCCTGCCCGCCGGCACGCCGGTCGTGATGGCCCCCTACGACATCGCCTCGACGGCCCTGGGCGCGGGCGCGGTGGCGCCGGGGCAGGCGTGCGGGATCCTCGGCACCACGCTGTGCACCGAGGTCATCGTCGGCGCCCCCGACCTGGACGGCGACCCGATCGGCATCACGATCGCGCTGCCCGGCGGCTACCTGCGGGCCTTCCCCACGTTCGCCGGCACGGAGGTCGTGCAGTGGACGTGCCGCCTGCTGGGCCTGGACGGCCCGGCCGAGCTGGGCGAGCTGGCCCGGCGGAGCCCGCCGGGCGCGGGCGGTCTGACGTTCCTGCCCTACCTGTCGCCCGCCGGCGAGCGGGCGCCCTTCTCCGACCCGCTGGCCAGGGGCGCGCTGCACGGCATGTCGTTCGAGCACGGCCGCGAGCACGTCGCCAGGGCCGCGCTGGAAGGGCTCACGATGGTCATCCGCGACTGCCTGGCCGCCACCGGCGCCGCGCCGACGGAGCTGCGCGCGAGCGGGGGCGGCTCGGCCAGCGCCACCTGGCTCGCGATGATCGCCGACGTCACCGGGCTGCCCGTACGCCGCCCGGCCGACGCCGAGGTGGGCGCGCGGGGCGCGTACCTGGTGGGGCTGGCCGCCACGGGCGCCGCGCCGTCCGTCGCCGACGCGGCGGCCCAGCACGTACGCCTGCGCGACGCCGTCGAGCCCGACCCCGGCCGCCAGGCCCGCTATGCCCGGCTCTTCGACGACTTCCTGAGCCTTCGGGGCTCCAGCGCCGGCACGTGGCCGCTGCTCGCCGACATGAGGGGCCGTCCATGAGCACAGGGACCGGCACGGGGCCGCTGCTCGCCGACATGAGGGGCCGTACATGAGCGTGTGGATCGGCGTCGACCTCGGGACGCAGAGCGTCCGGGCGATGGCCGTCACCGGCGGCGGCGACGTGCTCGGCGCCGCCGCGCGCCCGCTGACCAGCCACCGTGACGGTCCCCGCCACGAGCAGGACCCCGAGGAGTGGTGGCGGGCGCTGGCCGGCGCCACCCGAGAGGCGCTGGGGGACGTGCCTCCGGAGCGGGTGGCGGGAGTGGCGGTGGACGCCACCTCTGGAACGATCCTGCTCGCCGACGGACTCGGCGGGGCGCTGACGCCCGCGCTGATGTACGACGACCGGCGGGCGGCGGGCGAGGTCGCGCGGGTCAACGAGGTGGGCGGGCACGTGTGGGAGCGGCTCGGCTACCGGCGCATGCAGCCCAACTGGGCGCTGCCGAAGCTGCTGTGGCTGCTGCGCGACGCGCCGCGCGGGGCTCGGCCGGCGCACCAGAGCGACTTCGTCAACCGGCGGCTGACCGGCCACGAGGTGGCCACCGACCTGAGCAACGCGCTCAAGACCGGCGTCGACCTGGTCGAGGAGCGCTGGCCCGCCGAGGTGTTCGACGCGCTGGGGGTGCCCGCGGAGATCCTCCCCGAGGTCGTACGGCCGGGCGCCCGGCTGGGCGTGGTGTGCCCTGAGGCCGCCGAGCAGACCGGCATCCCCGCCGGCACGCCGGTGGTCGCCGGGACCACCGACGGCTGCGCGGCCCAGCTCGGCGCGGGGGCGCAGCGGGCCGGCAGCTGGAACTCCGTGCTGGGCACCACCCTGGTGCTGAAGGGCGTGACGGAGGAGCTGATCCACGACCCGCTCGGCGTCGTCTACTCGCACCGCGCGCCGGACGGCTCGTGGCTGCCCGGCGGGGCGTCGAGCACGGGAGCGGGCGTGCTGACCCGCGACCTCCCCGGGCGCGACCTCGACGCGCTCAGCGCCCAGGCCGCCGCCCGGTTCGGCGCGCGTCCCGGACCGTCCGGCGGCGCGGGGCCGGGGGCTGTCACGTACCCGCTGGTCTCCCGGGGAGAACGGTTTCCCTTCGCCGCGCCCGACGCGGAGTCGTTCACGCTCGGCGACCCGGCCGACGACGTCGACCGCTACGCGGCGATCCTGCTCGGTGCGGCCTTCGTCGAACGGCTCTCCTTCGACTACCTCGACCTGCTCGGCGCTCCCGTTGACGGCGAGATCATCCTGACCGGCGGCGCCACCAGGAGCGCGTACTGGACCCGGCTCAGGGCCGACGTCCTCGGCCGCCCGGTGACGTTGCGGGAGAACGCCGAACCCGCGCTCGGCATGGCCGTGCTCGCGGCCGGCAGCGCCACGGGGGAGCTGGACGGAGAGAACGCCGGGATGATCAGGACGCGGGCCGTGGTGGGGCCGTCAGGGGCCGACCTGCGCGAGCCGTACCTGCGTTTCGTCGCCGAGCTGGAACGCCGCGGCTGGCTCGGCGAGGCCGCCGCACGACACGCCCGCGAAAGGACCACCCGATGACCGACCTCGTGCTCGTACGCCACGGCGAGACCGTCTGGCACGCCGAGAACCGCTACGCCGGGCTCACCGACATCGAGCTGACCCCGCGCGGCCACGAGCAGGCCGCCCGGCTCGCCGGATGGGCCGCGACCGCGGGGCTGGAAGGCGTGTGGGCCTCGACGCTGAGCCGGGCCCGCATCACCGCCGAGGCGAGCGCCGCGGCGGCGAAGGTGGCGACGCGCGTGGACGCCAGGCTGCGCGAGCTGGACTTCGGCCAGGGCGAGGGCCTGACGTCGGCGGAGATGGCGGCCCGCTTCCCCGAGGCCCGCGCCGCGTTCGAGGCCGACCCCGCGGAGCACCCGCTGCCGGGAGGCGAGGACCCGCGGCAGGCCGCCGAGCGTTTCGTCGCCGCGCTGCACGACATCGCCGCCGCGCACCAGGGCGGGCGCGTGCTGGTGGTCGCGCACACCACCGCCCTCAGGCTCGCCCTGTGCCACCTCGTCGGGGTGCCGCTCGGCGAATACCGGCGGCTGTTCCCCCGCCTGGACAACTGCGCGCTGACCGAGCTGCGGCTGAACGCCGGACGGCCGGCGCTGCTGCAGTACAACTCCCCGATTGGAGCCGTTCGTTGACCATCCGAGTCCTTGCCGCAGGCGACCACTTCGTCCAGAACCGCCTGCTCATCGACGCGCTCAGACGGGAGGTCCCCGGCGAGGTGGACGTCCGCGAGCTGACGTTGCCGTGGCCGGTGGAGCCGTTCGGCCGGGTGGGCGAGGTCGACGAGGCCTCCGACGTGGAGGACGCGCTGATCGAGGCGCTGCGCGGCGTCGAGGTGTGTGTGACCCAGATGGCCCCGCTGACCAAGCGCGTCCTCGACGCCTCGCCCGATCTGCGGCTGTTCTGCGTGAGCAGGGGCGGTCCCGTGAACGCCAATCTGGAGGCGGCCGCGCAGGCGGGGGTGGCCGTGACGTACGCGCCGGGCCGCAACGCCGTGGCCACCGCCGAGCACACGCTCGCCATGCTGCTCGCCGCCACCCGCAGGATCCCGCAGACGCACGCCGACCTGGCCGGCGGCGTGTGGCGGGGCGACTACTACACCTACGACAGCGTGGGCCCGGAACTGGAGGGCGGCACGGCCGGCCTGATCGGGTACGGCGCCATCGGCAGCCGCGTGGCCCGCATGCTGGCGGGTTTCGGCGCGGAGGTCCTGGTCCACGACCCGTACGTCGACGTGCCCGGCAAGGTGGAGCTCCCCGAGCTGCTCGAACGCTCCCGTTTCGTCTCCCTGCACGCCCGCGCCACCCCCGAGACCACCGGCATGATCGGCGCGGCCGAGATCGCCGCGATGCCGCGAGGTTCGGTCCTGGTCAACTGCGCGCGCGGCGCGCTGCTCGACTACGACGCGCTGTGCGACGCGCTGGAGTCCGGCCACCTGTTCGGCGCCGCCATGGACGTCTTCCCCGAGGAGCCGATCCCGCCGGGCTCGCGCCTGCTCGCCGCGCCGAACCTGGTGATGACCCCGCACCTGGCCGGGGCCAGCAAGGAGACGGCGATGAAGGCGGCCTCGATCGTGGCCGCGGACGTGGCCCGCTACGTGCGCGGCGAGCCACCGGCCCACCTGGCCACTCCTTGAGGGCCACTCCTTGAGGGCTACCCCTTGAGCGCGCCCGCCATGAGCCCGCGCATGAAGAACCGGCCGAGCAGGATGTAGATCAGCATCGTCGGGATGGACGAGAGGATGGCCGCCGCCATCTGCTGGCTGTACGGGGTGGCCTGGGCGCCCGCGATGTTGTTCAGCATCACGGTCGCCGGCCAGCTCGTCGGCCCGGTCAGGAACACGGCGAACAGGAAGTCGTTCCAGAGCGAGGTGAACTGCCAGATGACGACCACCGCGATCGCGGGCGCCGACACCGGCAGCACCACCGACCAGTACGTCCGCAGCATGCCCGCGCCGTCCACCCGCGACGCCTCGATGAGCTCGTCGGGGATCGTGACGTAGTAGTTGCGGAAGATCAGCGTGCAGATCGGGATGCCGTAGACGACGTGGGCGAGCACCAGCCCCGGGATGCCGCCGTAGAAGACGCCCTGCAGCCCGGTCAGGTCGTTCAGCCCGACGAGCAGCTGCACCAGCGGGATCATCACGCCCTGGTACGGGATGAACATGCCGAACAGGAACAGGGTGAACAGCACGTCCGCGCCGGGGAAGCGCCACTTGGACAGCACGTAGCCGTTCATGGAGCCCAGCGCGCACGACAGCAGCGAGCCGGGCACGGCCAGCAGCACGCTGTTCCACAACCCTGGGGCGAGCTTGTCCCAGGCCACCTGCCATGCCTCGGTCGTCCACGTCTGCGGCAGGTTCCAGGCCTGGCTGGGGTCCGCCTCGGTGAGCGGCTTGAAGCTGGTGACCAGCAGGACGTAGATCGGGATGAGGAAGATCACCACGAAGGCGAGCAGCACGCCGAACCGCGTCCAGGCGAACGCCGTGCTCCTCCGCCCGGCACTCACCGCTGTCATTGGCGCCTCTCCTTACGCACGGACCAGATCAGGTACGGGATCACGAAGATCGCCACGCTGAGGACGATGTAGGAGGCGATCGTGGCCCCCTTCGCGGGGTCGTGGGAGTCGAAGACCGCCACCCACATGAACACCGCGGGCACGTCGGTGATGATCTGCTTGCCCGACACCGCGACGATCAGGTCGAAGACCTTGAGCGAGATGTGCCCCAGGATGATCAGCGCGGACAGGGTCACCGGCCTGAGCAGGGGCAGCACGACGTGCCGGTAGACGCCCCACTCGGAGCAGCCGTCGACGCGGGCCGCCTCGCGCAGTTCCTCGGGCACGCCGCGGAAACCGGCCAGGAACAACGCCATGACATATCCGGACATCTGCCAGATGGCCGGCAGCGCCATCGCCGCCATGCCCCAGTCCGGATCCCGGAACCACTGCCACTGCGGCAACCCGATCGCGTCGAACAACCGGTTGAGCCCCACCGCCCGCTCGTCCGTCCCCGAGTTCATCAGCCACCGCCACACGATCCCGGTCGCGACGAACGAGATGGCCATCGGGAACAGGTAGATCGCCCGGAACGTCCCCTCGCCCCTGATGCCCTTCTCCATGAGGAACGCCAGCAGCCACCCGAGCACCAGCGCCCCGAGCACGAACACGACCGTGAACACGATCGCGTGCCGGACCGACAGGTGCCATCGGGCCTGGTCCCAGATGTCGATGAAGTTCTGCAGCCCCACGAACTCGCCCTCGGACACCTCATCGTGCTTGTCCGTCATGGCCAGCCGGAAGTTCCAGCCGAGCATGCCGTACACGAAGACGCCGATCAGGACGATCGACGGCGTGACGAGGAGGAGCCCGGGCAGCCACGTGCGCGCCCGCCTCACAAGCAATCCCTCCCACGGACGCGGCAGGCCGCCGGATGCGGCCGCCTGCCGGGCCCGTCGCGTGGTTCTCCTACCGGCTCATCTCCCGGCTCATCTCTGCGCTCATCTCCCGGCTCATCTCTGCGCTCATCTCCGGGCCCGGCTACTGCGCGTTGGCCGTGGCAGCGTCGGCCAGCCCCTGCTGCAGGGCCTTGACGTCCTTGGTGCCGAGGAACAGGCCGACCTGCTCGTTGATCGCAGCCAGCCACGGCTGGTTCACCGCCACACCGTGCTGGACCGACCCGGCGAGCTTGTTGCTCGACCAGTCCTTCAGCGCATCGGCCAGGTAGTCGGTGTAGAGCGACTCGTCGGCGTCCTTGCGCGCGGGGATGGAGCCCTTCTTCGGGTTGAAGGCGTCCTGGCCCTCCTTGCTGGCCGCGACCTTCAGCCAGGCCAGCGCCCCGTCACGGTTCTTCGCGCCCTTGGGCAGGGTGAAGCTGTCGGACAACCACAGGTACGTGCCCTCGGTGCCGGGAGCGGGCGCCCAGTCGAAGTCGGTCTTCGACTTCTTGCCCAGGCCGCCCTCCGGGGGGTTGTGGAAGTAGCCGTAGGCCCAGTCGCCCATGATGTTGAAGGCGGCCTCGCCGTCGGCGACCTGCTTGGCCGCGGGCTGCCAGTCGTCCTGCGGGTCGCCCGCGTACTCCATGATCTTGGCGAAGTTCTGCAGGGCCGTGGTCACCTGCGCGCTGCTCCAGTCGGCGCCCGGCTTGAACAGGGCGTTGTAGGCGTCGGTGCCCAGCGAGCCGAGCAGCACGCTCTCCAGCAGGTGGGTGACGGTCCACTCGGAGCCGATCGACAGGGGGATCTTGCCCTTGGCCTTGACCTTCTCCAGGGCCGCGACGAACTCCTCGATCGTCTTGGGCGCCCCGGCCACCCCGGCCTCCTTGAGCACCGCCGGGTTGAACCACAGGACGTTGGACCGGTGGATGTTCACCGGCACCGAGTAGATCTTGCCCTCCACGCTGATCTGCTCGACGAGCTGGGCGGGGAAGACCTCCTTGAGCTTCAGCTCGTCGTAGAGCGCGGTCAGGTCCTCAAGGTTGCCGGCCTTGATGTAACCCTGCAGTTCGGCGCCCGCGTGGCCCTGGAAGGTGTCAGGAGGGGTGCTCGCCTGGAGCTTCGACTGCAGCAGTGCCTTGGCCTTGTCGCCGGAGCCACCCGCCACCGCCGCGTCGAAGAAGGTATATGTCGGGTTTTTCTCCTCGAAGATCTTCCGCATCGCGGCGAGGCCGTCGGCCTCACCAGGACCCGTCCACCAGGAGAAGACCTCAACCTGCTGTTTCCCGCCGCTGTCCGCGGAGGGCGACTGTGCCGTCTGCTCGCCGCCGCCACCGCCGCAGGCCGTCAGGCCCAGCACGCTCACCATCGTGATCGAGGCGGCCACCAACCACCGTCGCATCGCACACCATCCCTTCGAAGCCCCCCGAAGCAGGTGATTCTTGACAACGTTGTCAACAACGGCTATCAACCCACTTTCCCCGCCACGCCGTCAAGGGAGAGCGGGTAACAGGTCCGCATATCTGGCTCAGGCGCGCCTCAGCACGCCGTCAGGACCCGACACCACCGTGACGCCGAAACCACGGCCGCCGGCCAGGTCGTCACCGTGCGCGGCGACCACCGTCGCCCCCTTCGACACGCCAAGCGCGATCAGGGCCGGCAGGTCGCAACCGCCGCCGGGAGTCCACGTCGCCAGCACCACGTCCGACTCGGTCAGGCGTACGGGCCGGTCGAGCTCGGCCATCCTGGCCAGCAGGTCCGCGTGCGACAACCGCCGGCCCCCGGCAGGCAGGAGCGCGGCCTGGCGCCTGGCGTCGAGCACGGGCAGCGCGGTCGGCGCGAGCGCCACCAGCTCGCTGAAGTCGATCGTGTCGAGCGCCGCGCCCAGCGAGACGATCTGCCGCACCCGGGAGCGCTCGGCCGCGCGCACCGCCGTCGCCGCCAGGTCCGGCGTGGTGACCAGGGTGCGCGCGTCGCACTCCCGCAACCACACGGCCAGCTCGTACGCCCCGAGCGCGGGATCGATGGGCGCCGCCACCCCACCCGCGGCCAGCACCGTGTGCACGGCCAGCGTCTGCGCGCCCGCCGTCGAGACGTGCACGCCCACCACCTGGTCGCGCCGCGCGCCCCTGCACACCAGGCCCGAAGCCGCCCTGGTCACCTCGGTCACCAGCTCGCGGTAGCCGTAGACACGACGGCCCCGCACGTCGACGAGCGCGGGCCGGTCACCACGCCCGTAGGCCAGCCGGAAAACCTCGTGGATCACGGTGCCGGTCGTCGAGACCGAGGGCTTCATGGTTGACAACGTACGACCGCCCGGACGGGCCCGGCATCCGCCGATGTATGTAGGCCGATGTGCATTATTCGGGCGGGCCCGAGCCCTGCGCGGCTCGAGCCCGCGGTCACGCGCCGGCGACCGGACCGCCACCCCTCCGAGGAGGCCCGGCCGGCACGGACACGTGACGACCGCACGCGAGGCAAGCCCCGCGTTCGAACGGTAAGCCCTCAGGGCACCCCCGCACATGCTCTGACATGGCTATTCGACGATGTAGACGGCCGGCGCGGCCATGTGTAGAAGCTCAACGGCTGCCGATCATCCATGCGGCGATCTGTGTACGCGTGGAGAAGCCCAGCTTCGACAGGATGTTCGCCACGTGACGGGCGGCGGTCGCCGGACTGATGACCAGCTCGTCGGCGATCGCCCGGTTGCTGAGCCCTCTCGCGACCAGCTCGGCGATCTCGCGTTCCCTGGCCGTGAGCCTGCTCTCCTGCACGACCGGGACGAACATCGCCGCCGGCGGATCGGGCCGCGTGCCGTCGAGCGCGCAGGACACCGCCTGGTCGGCCGTCATCTTCGCGCCCTCGGCCCAGAGCACGGCCACCGTCTCGTCGCCGAGGAGCTCCCGCGCGGGGCGCAGCACGTTCTCCGTGCGCGCGTCGGGCTGGCGCCCGCGCAGCGCCACGGAGGCCGCGATCAGCAGCACCCCGAGCCGGTGGTCGCCCTCGGCCGTGACCAGGCTCGCCCACGCCTCCAGCCTTCTGGCGATGCCGCAGCACAGCCCGGCGTCGCGGCTGAGCACCAGTGCCTCGGTGAGCATGGTCCTGGCCGTCGTCAGGTCTCCCTGGTCGAGCGCCACACCGCCGAGCCCGGCCATGCCGCTCACCTTCTGCTGCCTGGCGTCGATGTGCCCGATGAGGCTCAGCGCCGACTCGTAGTGCAGCTTGGCCACGGCGAGGTCGCCCGTCTCCCTGGCCACCTGCCCCAGGCCGATGTGGCCCGACGAGCGCCCGACGTGGTTGTCCAGCTCCTCGTTGATCGCCAGGACCTCGCCGTACGCGCGTCGCGCCTCGCGCAGCCGGCCCTGGCGCAGGGCCGAGGCCGCCCTGGCGCTGTGGGCCAGCGACTCAAGGACGCGGTCGCCTGACTGCCTGGCCGCATCCAGCGCCCGGGCCGGCATGTCCTGGTCGCCGGTCAGCCAGGCCAGCACGATCAGGCCGGCGGCCACGCCGTACGTGTCGTGGGCGGTCGCGCACGCGGCCAGCCCGGCACGGACCCACCGCAGGCCGGGCTCCCTGTCACCCGCCGTCAGGGCCAGCTCGCCGCGCAGGATCGTGGCCTGCCCGCGCAGCGCGGGAGGCACCCGCGGGGCGTCGAGAGCCAGCAGCCGGTCGAGCCGCTCGGCCACGTCGAGCTTGCGCCCGCAGCCGGTCAGCAGGAAGCGCACGTCGGTCAGCATGGCGAGTGCGGCCTCCGGCGCCCCGGTGGAGACCGACCAGTCGCAGGCCGCGGCGACCTCGGCCTTGAGCCCGTCGAACAGGTTGATGTAGCGCTCCACCACCGGCCAGGACATGCGCCGCTCCGGCGCCACCGCCCGCCGGAACCCGGCCGCCATCCCTGCCAGCGCCATCAGGTGGCGGTGGCGCAGCTCGGTCTCCTCCCCCGACTCGGCGAGCTGTTCGAGCGCGTATTCGCGAACCGTCTCCAGCAGCCGGTAACGCGCCTGCCCGGCGATCTCACCGTCGAGCGCCACCAGCGACTTGTCGACCAGGTCGCACAACCGGGGCAGCACCTCCTCCTCGGGCAGGCCGGGACCGGAACAGACGCGTTCGGCCAGGTCGAGCGTCCACCCTGCGCGGAAAACGGTCGTACGGCGCAGCAGCACCCGTTCCTGTGGGCTGAGCAGCCGGTAGCTCCAGTCGACCGCCGCCCTGAGCGTCCTGTGCCGGGCGGGAGCCGT
This sequence comes from Nonomuraea sp. NPDC049378, assembly GCF_055586745.1. NCBI lineage: Bacteria > Bacillati > Actinomycetota > Actinomycetes > Streptosporangiales > Streptosporangiaceae > Nonomuraea > Nonomuraea sp. NPDC049378. The sequence goes on along the minus strand of NZ_JBVJHP010000026.1, from coordinate 74,397 downwards.
CCGCGGGCCGCCCGCGAGCAGCCGGAACCGGTCGTCGACCCGCTCCACGAGCTGGCGTACGGACAGCACCCTGACCATGGCGGCGGCCAGCTCGATCGCCAGCGGCAGCCCGTCGAGGGCCCGGCACAACGTCACGACCTGCGGCAACGTGTCGGCGGTCAGCTCGAAGCCGGGCCTGGCGGCGGCCGCCCTGGCCGCGAACAGGCGTACGGCCTCGCTGCCCTCGCCGTCGATCGACAGCGGCGGCACCCGCCAGACCGTCTCCCCAGGGACGCGCAGCGGCTCCCTGCTGGTGGCCAGGATGGTGAGCCCGGGACATGAGCCGAGCAGGTCGCGGCAGAGCTCGGCGCACTCGCCGATCACCGGCTCGCAGTTGTCGAGCAGAAGCAGCACGCGCCGGCCACCGATCAGCGTGCCAGGGTCGCCCGAGAGGCCCAGCGACGCCGCCACCTGCGCTCTGACCTCGCCCTCTCCCAGGTCGGCCAGCTCGACCAACCGCACGCCGCACGCGTGGACGGGGGCGACCCGCGCCGCGAGCCGCAGCGCCAGCCGGGTCTTGCCGATGCCGCCCGCCCCGCACAGCGTCACCGCCCGCGAAACGCGCATCAGCTGGACCAGCTCGTCCACGTCGGACTCCCGGCCCACGAACGTGTTCGACTCGGCCGGCAGGTTGGTGAGATCAGCGAATCGCAGCATCACTGTGAGTGTGTCACCAACTACGTCCCGCGCCCACAGTCGAGTTCATGAGAAGTATGGCTGTCCGCGGGCACAATCTTGACTATGGCCGACGAGCCGCTGGAACTCGGGGAGATCTCCTTCTCCGACTGGCACGCCCACACCGACAAGATGGCGGAGGTCGGCTTCCTGACCATCGCCAGGCGCCTGCCCTCCCTCGTGGTCGAGGCGCTGCGCATGGCCTGGCGCGCCGGCCCCCGCGACACCGTGGCGACCGTCACGCTCAACCTGCTGGGCGGCGTCTTCACCGCGTTCGGCCTGCTGGCCACGACCGGCGTGCTGACGGCGCTCTTCAGCGAGGGCCCGACTCCCGACCGCGTGATGGCCGCGCTGCCCGGCCTCGTCCTCGTCGGCGCGGCGGCCGTGCTGCGCACGGCGACGCAGGCAGGCGCCGGCTGGGCCCAGTCGCGCCTGAACCCCCAGGTCAGCCGCCTCACCGAGGAACGGCTCTACGGCCTGACCAGCCGGGTCGACCTGGTGGCCTACGACGACCCCGACTTTCACGACGCCCTGCAGCGGGCCAGGCTGCGCGGCGTGGCCATGACCGACGCGGTGGTGTCCTCGGCCATCAACGTGGTGACGGCCGCCGTCGGCATCGCCGCCGTGGCGGGCGTGCTGGGCGTGCTGCACCCGGTGTTACTGCCGCTCCTGCTGCTCGCCGTGGTGCCCGACGCCTGGGCCGCGGTGCGCAGCGCCAGGATGCGGTACAGCACCCTCTACTCCCTCGTCCCCGCAGCCCGCCGCAAGTGGATCATCGCCGAGCTGCTGGCCGAGCGGGGGCCCGCGGCGGAGGTGCGCTCGTTCACGATGCGCGGTTTCCTGCTGCGCATGTACGACGCCGTGGCCACGGCCGAGCAGGACGTCATGCTCCGGCTGGCCCGGCGGCAGACCATGGCCCGGCTGGCCGGGGAGGCCCTCGGCGGCCTCGGCGCCGCGCTGGTCTACGTCGCCCTCGGCATCCTGCTGGCCGTGGCCGCGATCCCGCTGGCGGTCGCGGGCACCGCGGTGCTCGCCATCCGCTCCGGCCAGACCTCGCTGGGCAATCTCATGTACGCCACCAACCAGCTCTACGAGGAGGGCCTCTACTTCACCGACTTCCTGGACTTCTGCGCGCAGGCGGAAGGCCGCGTGTCCGGCGAGCGCCGCGCTCCGATGCCGCCGGCCTTCGAGCGCATCGTGGCCGACAAGGTCACCTTCACCTACCCGGGGGCTGAGGAACCGGCCCTGCGCGAGGTGTCCGTCGAGATCAAACAGGGCGAGATCGTCGCCTTCGTCGGCGAGAACGGCTCCGGCAAGACCACCCTCGCCAAGATCCTGTCCGGCCTGTACGAACCCGGCGCGGGCACCGTCCTGTGGGACGGCACCGACCTGCGCCAGGTCGACCCCGACGAGCTCCGCACCCGCACCGCCGTCATCGCCCAGGACCACACCCGCTGGCCCCTGGCCGCGCGCTACAACATCACCATGGGCACCGGCAAAGGCGAGCGGGCCCTGCACGAAGCCGCCGCCGTCGCCGGCGCCGACGAGGTCATCGCCCGCCTGCCCCACGGCTACCACACCCTGCTCGACCGCCGCTTCAAGGACGGCTGCGAACTGTCCGGCGGCCAATGGCAGCGCATCGCCGTCGCCCGCGGCTTCCACCGCGACGCCGCCCTGCTCATCTGCGACGAACCCACGGCCGCCCTCGACGCCCGCGCCGAGCACGCCCTCTTCGAACGCATCCGCACCCACGCGGACGGCCGCACCGTCCTGCTCATCACCCACCGCCTGGCCAGCGTCCGCTACGCCGACCGCATCTACGTCCTCGACCGCGGCACGGTCACCGAGCACGGCGACCACGACACCCTCATGTCACTCAACGGCCTCTACGCCGACCTCTACACCCTGCAGGCCGCCGCCTACCGCTGACCCGGGTCGGCTGCTTCCTTCACGCGCCGACCGGAGTGTCACCTGCTGTGGCGGATCGCCGCCCGTACGGCGGTGTAGATGACGACCCAGAGAGCCGCGAGGGGGATGAGGAAGACGAAGATGAGCTCGTATATACCGATGTTAGGCATGCCCCGCAATGTAAGGAGCCGTGATAGACGAGCGCTTACCGATCACTTGCACCGGAGCCGGGCGGTGCCGTCACGCCAGGGCCGCCTCGATCACCGCTCGCGCCACGTCACCCACCGCGCCCGCCCGGTGGCCGGGGTTCTCCAGCACCACCCCCACCGCCACCTCGGGCGCGTCCGCCGGCGCGAACGCCGTCACCAGCGCGTGATCGCCGGCGACCATGCCCTTCTCGGAGGTGTCGGACTTGGCGGCGACCTCCACCCCGGGGATGGCCGCCGGGCCGCCCGCGTGCGTGACCGTCGTCATCATCGCCGCGAGGTAGCGCGCCAGCACGGGCGACAGGGCCGTGCGGTAGGGCGCGGGATTGGCCCGGCCGATCACCGAGCCGTCCGCCAGCCGCTGCTCCTCCACCAGGTACGGCCGCATCAGCACCCCGTTGTTGGCCACGGCCGCCGACAGCATGGCCAGCATCAGCGGCGTCACCCGGTCGTCGTGGCGGCCGATCGCGGACAGCGCGGTCCGCGCCCGGTCCATGGCGACCGGATAGCGGCTCGGCGTCGTGCCCAGCGGGATCGTCAGACCCGTCGCGTTGAACCCGAAGGCCTCGGCCTGGTCCCGCAGCAGGTCCTGCCCGAGCTGGAGCCCGATGCCGGCGAACGCGGTGTCGCACGACGCCATGAACGCGTACGCGAGCGTCGGCCGTTCCTGCGCGCAGCGCTCGCCGTTGTCCACGTACATGGGGGTGCCGGGCAGGCGCAGGCGGGCGGGCGCGTCCACCACGGTCGACGGGGTGTACTCGCCGGAGGCCAGCGCCGCCGCCGTGGTGACCAGCTTGAACGTGGACCCGGGCGGATACAGCCGGTGCAGCGCCCTGTTGGTCATCGGCCGCGACGGAGCGTCGCGGAACCGCCTGGCCATCTCGGCGAGCCGGTCAGGGTCGAAGGTGGTCAGGGCGTTCGGATCGTAGCTCGGGTAGCTGGCCAGCGCCAGGATCGCCCCCGTCGCCGGGCTGATGGCCACCGCCGCGCCCGGTACCCCGGTCGCCTTGAGACTCTGGTAGGCCGCCCACTGCGCCCGCTCGCTGATCGTCAGCCGGATGTCGGCTCCTTCCACGACACCGTCCCTGACCAGCGACTGCACCCTCACCTTGGCGTCGTCGCCGGACAGCACCGCGTCCTGCGCGTGTTCGATGCCGGTCGAGCCCGACAGCGAGACGTGCCCGGTGACGGGCGCGTAGACGGCGCCGTGCCGGTAGACCCGCCGGTAGAGGTACGGGCCGTGGCCGGTCGGGCGGCTGACGGCGACGGGCGTGCGCTCGTAGGTGAGGATGTCGCCGCGCGGGCGTTCGAACCTGGCGATCAGGGGCCGCTCGTTCCTGGGGTCGGCGTTGAGCGTGTGCGAGCCGAACGCCTGGACGAGCGTCAGGTGCGCCAGCACCACGAACAGCATGGCCGCGCACGACCTGGCGGCGCGGCGGAGCGGGATGTCGATCCGCCGCGCCCACGATGCCATGCCTTTCGGTTTACCAACCGGGGCGCAAAGGCCTGGCTAGATGAGGCTGCGGTAGTAGGAAATCTTGTTCCGGATGTAGCTCTGCCGCTCGCCGAGGTTCGCAATCTGCGCCCGCACCTGGTCGTCGTGCTCCTCCAGGAGCTTGATGCGGTCGGGGATCGTGTGGTCGCCCGCGCGCACGAGCTCGGCGAAGCGGAGCATCTGGGCGATGGGCATGCCCGTGTCGCGCAGGCAGCGCAGCGTGCCCAGCCAGCCGATGTCCTCCTGGCTGAACCGGCGCTGCCCGGCCGCGTTCCTGTCGACGCGCTCGAGCAGGCCGATCTTCTCGTAATAGCGCAGGGTGTCGATGCTGAACCCGGTTTCCTGCACGACCTCGGCGGGTGTGTACACGCTCATGTGCCCTCCTCCGCCGGCCGTGTTCGTTCGTGACGCTGCTCCACGCGTCCAAGCATTCCACCTGGAGCGCACTCCAGGTCAACCGGTCCGGGCAGGGCTTGACACGGAGTGCACTCCAGCTCTCAGAGTCAGCCCCATGAACATCGCCATCGGCACGATTCCGTTCGGCACGACCGTCAACCTGCGGGACACCTTCGCCCTTCTCGACCGGTTCCACGAGGCCGGCGGCACCATGCTCGACACGGCCAACAACTACCCGTTCTGGGTGGAGGGCCGCACGGGCGACGAGAGCGAGTTGGCCATCGGCAAGTGGCTGGCCGCGCGGGGCAACCGCGACGAGATCTTCATCAGTACGAAGGCCGGCGCCCGGCCCACCGTCCCCGGCGACACCACCCTCGACTCGGCCGAGGGCCTGTCCGCCCCGGTCATCGCCAGGGCCGCGGAAGGCAGCCTCAGCAGGCTCGGAACCGATCACATCGACCTCTACTGGTCGCACATCGAGGACCGCTCCGTCCCGCTGGAGGAGACCCTGGGGGCGTTCGACGAGCTGGCCCGGCAGGGCAAGATCCGCGCCGCGGGGGCGAGCAACATCGCGACCTGGCGGCTCGAGCGGGCCAGGAGCGTCTCCGCCGCGAACGGCTGGATCGCCTACACCCACGTGCAGCTCCGCCACACGTACCTGCGGCCCCGGCCGCTCACCAGGCCGGCGGAGACGGGGCACACGCTGGCCTCCGACGAGACCTTCGACTACCTGGCCGCCGAGCCGGACATGACGTTGTGGGCGTACAACACGCTGATGTTCGGCGCGTACACGCGAGCCGACCGTCCCATTTCCGAAATATACGATCATTCGGGCACTACCCGGCGCCTGGCCGTGCTCCACGAGGTCGCCAAGGAGCTGGGCGCGACCCCGAACCAGGTCGTCCTCGCCTGGCTGATGGCCGGCGGCGTCGTCCCCATCGTCGGTGTCTCGACGATGGACCAGCTCGAGGAGGCCATCGGCGCCGCCGACCTCAAGCTGGACCAGGACCTCCGCGCCCGCCTGGACGCCCCCGCCTGACCTGGCGCTCCCGGTCCCCGCGGCGAGGCGGCGGGGGAAGGCTAGGGGAGGTGGTCGGCGAGGTAGCGGCGGACGAGTTGCTTGCACTCGACGATCAGCCTCGCGTCGCCGTGGGGATCGGTCCTGAAGGCCAGTTTGAGCACCGCGTCCGTGGCCTCGACCGCCACCAGCAGCGCCCGGTCCAGGCCGGGGCCGACGGGCGCGTCCAGAAGTTCGAGGGTGAGCCTGCGCAGCCGGTCGGCCACCACCGCGTTGTTCTCGTGGGCGCCGTCGAGCGCCTGCTTGCTCCCCGCCACCGGCCCGCCGGCGGTGACCAGCACCTCGCCGAAGTCCATCACCGAGAACCCGGGAGTCGTGCGCTTCATGTCGACGAACTCGTCCACGGCCAGGTCGACGAGATCGGTCCAGTGCGACAGGTCGGCCGTCGCGACGCGTTCGGTGACGCGCCCGAGGAACGCCTCCAGGTTGCGCCTGGCCAGCGCCCGCACCAGGCCCTGCTTGTCGCGGAAGAACTGGTAGAAGGTACCGATCGGCACCTCGGCCCGGCGGGCGACCTCCTTCGTGGTCAGCGCGTCGTAGCCGACCTCGTCGAGCAGGAGCGCGCACTCGTCGAGCATCCGTTCCACCCGTTCCACGCTGCGGCGCTGGGCGGGACGGCGGCGCAAGGTACTCGTCATGGTCACCATCCTGTCCTATTACCGGCAGGAAAGGTCCATTACCGTGGCTCGATAACGTGAGCGAGGAGAGCCTGGAATGTTCCTGTGGGGCACGGCCACCGCGGCCTACCAGATCGAGGGCGCCGTCCACGAGGACGGCAGGGGTGTCTCCGTCTGGGACACGTTCGCGCACGAGCCGGGGCGGACGCGCGACGGCCACACCGGCGACGTGGCGTGCGACCACTACCACCGCTGGCGCGAGGACGTCGCGCTCATGTCGGGCGTGGGGCTGAACGCCTACCGGTTCTCGATCGCCTGGCCGCGCGTGCAACCCGCGGGCTCGGGCGCGGTGAACGAGAAGGGGCTCGACTTCTACGACCGGCTCGTGGACGCCCTGCTGGCGGCGGGCATCCAGCCCGTGCCGACGCTGTTCCACTGGGATCTCCCCCAGGCGCTGCAGGACCGCGGCGGGTGGATGAGCCGCGGGACGGCCGAGCGCTTCGCCGAGTACGCAGAGATCGCCGCCCGCCGCCTGGCCGACCGGGTCCCGCTCTGGATCACCCTGAACGAGCCGTTCGTGCACATGGCCTTCGGCTACGCCATGGGCGTGCACGCCCCCGGCCTGGCCCTCATGACGGACGCGCTGCCCGCCGCCCACCACCAGCTGCTCGGCCACGGCCTGGCCGTACGGGCACTGCGCGCGGCCGGAGCCCGGCAGGTGGCGCTCACCAACAACTGCACCCCGGTCAGGGCGGCGTCGGCGGACGAGGCCGACGTCAAGGCCGCCGAGGCGTACGACGCCCTGCACAACCGCCTGTTCAACGACCCCGTGCTTCTCGGCGAATATCCAGACCTGTCGGCCTACACCGCCTCCCTCGGCTTCGTCCAGGACGGCGACCTGGAGACCATCGCCGCACCCCTGGACGCCCTCGGGATCAACTACTACCACCCGACCCGCATCGCCGCCCCCACGGCGGAAGGGCTGCCGTTCACCGACGCGGGCGTCACCGGCCATCCGACCACGGCCTTCGGCTGGCCGGTCGTCCCCGACGGCCTGCGCGAGCTGCTCACGGGCCTCGAAGCCCGGTACGGCGCCGCCCTCCCCCCGATCGTCGTCACGGAGAACGGCTGCTCGCAGGACGACGTCCTGACCGGGCGCGGCACGATCGAGGACGGCGGGCGCATCGCCTTCCTGCGGGACCACATCGAGGCGATGCGGCGGGCCATGGCCGAGGGCGTCGACGTGCGCGGCTACTTCGTCTGGTCGCTGCTGGACAACTTCGAGTGGGCCGAGGGCTACCACCAGCGCTTCGGGCTCGTCCACGTGGACTTCGCGACGCAGCGCCGCACCCCGAAGGCGTCGTACGCGTGGCTGAAGGAGTTTCTCGCGGGTCAGAACACCGACACGTGAACGTGGTCGTAGTGGTTGGCCGTCGCCCCGCCCCGGTTGGACATCGGGTCCCAGCCGCCGCCCGAGCGGATGTCGTAGTAGCGCTGCTTCCAGATGATGTACATCACGCCGAGCCTGGCGCCGTTCTTGATGAGCCACGCGGCGAGGGCGTCGCCGTTGGCCGCGTCGGCGCCGGAGGCCACGGTGCCGCCTCTGGACATCATGAAGTCGCAGGCCCGGCCCTTGCCGTGTTCGCCGGGATCGCCGGGGCGCAGGCAGCCGACGCCGTACTTCATGGGGAAGTTCTGCATGATCTCCGCGCGGACCGAGATCATGCGCTGCGTCAGGCCCTCTGACCCGCCGGGCTGCTGGAAGCCGTATTTGGCGAGCAGGCGCTGGATGTCGCGCCGCCTGGACTGCATGGCCTTGATCTCCTTGCGGAGCTTCTCGATCTTGTCGTTGGCCTTGAGCTTCGCCTCTTTGTGCTTCTTGATCAGCCTCTGGATGCTCCTGACCCGCTCGGTGCGCTCGTTGGCCATGTAGCCCATGTTGGCGGCCTGGCCGAGGATCTTGTACGGGTCCTCGTTGGGCGCGATCAGCCGGAAGTTGTCGAGCGGGCCCATGATGTAGGCGCTCTGCGCGATCCGGCCCACTTCGGCCTGGGCGGCCTTGAGCTTGGCCGCAAGATCGCTGGACGTGTTGGTGGCCCGCTTCGCCTGGATCCTGATCTCCTCCAGGATCTGGATCTGGCCGCGGTACTGCTCGCTGAGCCGGGCCGCCTGTTTGGTGAGTTTGCGCAGCTCGGCGGGTGAGGGATCGGCTGCGGCCGGTTGTCCGGGCTGGAGGCCGAGCAGCCCGGCGAGGACGGTGACAAGAACGGCGAAGCGCCAGATCCTCACACCCGTCCCCTCCCCTCATAGACGGACCGAAACTATAGAAGATGATCTTGATCTCTGTCATCCGAACGACCGAACTGCCGCACCTTTGACGATGTTTCAAGGCTTTTGTCCAACTGCGGACGAGGAAGCAGATTGGGCCTTGTGTAGATCGCTCCAAACGTCAAGATGACGGCGAAGTCGTCTCCGCGAAGGGGCAGACACCCGTGTCTCGATCATCGATCCTCGCCGCCGCCGTGATCCTCGGCCTAGGCACGTCCCTCGTGGTCACCGCGCCCGCCCAGGCGTCCGTGGACCCGCTGCCGGCCCGTGACCGCATCGAGCTCTACCAGCTCGACAGCCCGCCGGGCACCGCCCAGACCCTCAGAGAGAAGGGCTTCGACGTCGTCCAGCACGAGATCAAGGACGGCAAGGAGCACATCGAGCTGACCGCTGCCGAGGACGACCTCGGCACGCTGGAGAAGCTCGGTCACGAACCCGCACCCGTACGCAACGAGCAGGGCCAGAGCCAGCTCGAGGCCGCCAGGGCACAGGCGGCCGGCGGCTACACCGTCTACCGGTCCTACTCCGAGCCCGGCGGCATCGCCGACCAGCTCAGGGACATCGCCAGGGCCAACCGGGACATCGTGAAGCTCCAGTCCATCGGCAAGACGCTCAAGGGCCAGGACATCCTGGCCGCCAAGGTGACCGCGGGCGCCCGGCTGCTGCCCGACGGCGTCAAGCCCTCGACCCTCTTCTCGGCCACGCAGCACGCCCGCGAGTGGATCGCCACCGAGGTCGACATGCGGCTGCTGAAGCACGTCATCGCCAACAAGCGCGCCCTCAGGGACCTGCTCAACAGGACCGAGCTGTGGTTCGTGCCGGTGGCCAACCCCGACGGCTACGACTTCACGTTCACCGAGGGCAACCGCCTGTGGCGCAAGAACCTGCGCGACAACAACGGCGACGGCCGGATCACCGGCGCCGACGGCGTCGACATCAACCGGAACTTCCCCACGAACTTCCACTACGACGAGGAAGGCTCGTCGAGCATCCCCAGCAGCGAGACCTACCGCGGCACGGGCCCGGCCAGCGAGCCCGAGACCAGGGCCATGGACGGCCTGCTCCGGCGGGTCAGGTTCGAGATGCAGCTCAACTACCACTCGTACGGCCCGCTGCTGCTCTACCCGATCGGCGTGCAGATCGCCACGGAGACGGCCGACAACCCGATCTACGAGGCGCTGACGGGCGACGACGCCAAGCCCGCCATCCCCGGCTTCGACCCCGACCTCGGCGCCGAGCTGTACACCACCAACGGCGACACCAACGACCAGGCGCACTTCCGCTACGGCACGCTGTCGTGGACGCCCGAGCTCAACGAGGGCTGCGACGGCTGCGGCTTCGTCTTCCCCGACGACGAGGCGCTGGTGCGGGCGGAGTTCGAGAAGGGCCTGCCGTTCGCGCTCGACGTGGCGAGGTCCGCGGTCGACCCGGTCGAGCCGGTCAGCCATCTGGGCAACAGGACGCCCGACTTCGTGCTCGACCCGTTCGAGGTCAGCCACGGCAGGAACCAGGTCGTCCAGGTCAACGCCAAGCGCAGGCTGGGCCCGGTCTTCCTGAACTACCAGGTCAACGGCGGCCGTACCCGGATCGCCCCGACCCACGAATGGAAGGGCGGCGAGCGCTACGGCGACGGCTACGACCGCTACTACCACCGGCTGCGCGGCAAGATCGCCGGGACGAGGCCGGGCGACAAGGTGAAGGTCTGGTTCACCTCGATCGGCAGGAAGAGCGACGGCTTCACCTACACCGTCGCCGACGACATCGGCGGCAAGGTGCTCGTGCTGGCCGCCGAGGACGTCACCGGCATCAGCCCTGACCAGGAGGGCACGGAGGCGAAGTACGCCGGCGAGTACGCCGCGGCGCTGAGCGCGGCCGGCTACTCCTCCGACGTGTACGACCTGGACCGGACGGGCCGCAAGGCCCCGCACCCGCTCGGCGTGCTCAGCCACTACAAGGCGGTCGTCTGGGAGACCGGCGACGACGTGATCCCGCGCTCCGAGGGTCAGGTGCCCGGCACCACGTCCAAGGCCGGCGTGGACACCGAGCTGGCGGTCCGCGACTACCTGAACGAGGGCGGCAAGCTGCTGCACGCGGGCAGGTACGCGTCGTACGCGGCCAACGGCAACGGCCTGTACTTCTACGAGCCGGACCAGCCCGAGAACCCCGAGTGCACGGAACCCGGCGACCCGCCCTGCATCCCGGTGTTCAACGACTTCCAGCAGTACTGGCTAGGCGCCCACGTCTATTTCGACGACGGGGGCACCGACCAGGGCACCGGTCAGCCGTTCGCGCTGAGGGGCGCCTCCGGCGCGTTCGAGGGCTTCGAGGCGACCCTGGAGCCCGGCCACACCAACGCGTTCGTGGCGACCTCGGCGATCCTGCCGGCCGACCGGTTCCCGCGCTTCGCGAGCTCGGCTCCGGTCAAGTGGGCCAGGCCCGGCGGCCCGTTCGACCCGCACTCGGGCTCCTGGGACGTCTACAGCGGCATCGCCGACGTGTCGTGGAAGCGGCTGACCAGGACCGTCGACCTGACCGGCAAGAGCGGCGGGGAGTTGTCGTTCTGGACGTCGTACGACACCGAGAGCGCCTGGGACTTCCTGGCGGTGGAGGCCAGGACGGCGGGCGGCGACGACTGGACCACGCTGCCGGACACGAACGGGCACACCTCCCAGGACACCGGCGACAGCTGCGACGCCGGGAACAGCGGCGGCTGGCGCACGATCCACCCGTTCACGCAGCGCTACCAGAGCGCCTCCTGCGAGCCGGCCGGGACGTCCGGCGCGTGGCACGCGGCCTCCGGCAACTCGGGCGGCTGGCAGCAGTGGACGATCGACCTGACCCCGTACGCGGGCAAGCAGGTCGAGCTCTCCATCTCGTACGTCACCGACTGGGCCACCCAGGGCGCGGGCGTCTTCCTCGACGACTTCGCGCTCACGCTGGACGGCACGGTCGCCGAGGAGACCTCGTTCGAGGCGGACATGGGCGGCTGGAGCGCCGGTGACCCGCCCGAGGGCTCGGCGCCGTCGACCAACAACTGGTTCCGCACGGACCAGCTCTTCGAGGAGGGCGGCGGAGTCGTCACCAAGGACACCGTCTACCTGGGCTTCGGCGTCGAGAGCGTGACCGGCCAGGACGCGCGTACGGACCTGGTCGGACGGTCGATGCGGCACCTGATCGGCGATCCTCGCTGACCGCGGCGGAGGGGTGCGGCGCACCGGCCGCGCCCCTCTTGCGTGCGCGTCCAGAACATGGTTCGGTCACCTTGAGGCATCCCCAGGGCAAGCAAGCATTCGGTCAAGCAGGAGGCTCACGACATGCGCCAGCACGACAAGCTGTTCATCGGGGGCGAATGGGTGGCCCCGGCGGGCGACGCGACGATAGACGTCATCTCCCCGCACACCGAGGAGGTCGTCGGCCGGGTGCCCGACGGCACGCCCGAGGACGTGGAGCGCGCGGTCGCCGCCGCCAGGCAGGCGTTCGACCACGGACCCTGGCCCCGGATGACCTTCGCCGAGCGGGCCGAGGTGATCGGCAGGCTGGCCGCGATCTACAACGAGCGGCAGGGCGAGATGGCCCGGCTCATCACGGAGGAGATGGGCTCGCCCATCACCTTCTCCAACCTCGCGCAGGCGCCCCAGCCGCTCGGCATGCTGCAGTTCTACGCCGAGCTCGGCAAGACGTTCCAGCAGGAGGAAGAGCGGCCAGGGCTGTTCGGCCCGCTCACCGTGCGCAGGGAGCCCGTGGGCGTCGTGGCGGCCGTGGTGCCGTGGAACGTGCCGCAGTTCGTCACGATGACGAAGCTCGCGCCCGCGCTGCTGGCCGGCTGCACGGTCGTGCTCAAACCGGCGCCGGAGACGCCGCTGGACGCGTACCTGCTGGCCGAGTGGGCGGTCGAGGCGGGACTGCCCGCGGGCGTGCTCAACATCGTGCCCGCGGGCCGCGAGACGGGCGAGCACCTGGTCTCGCACGCGGGCGTCGACAAGGTGGCCTTCACCGGCTCGACGGCGGCCGGCCGGCGCATCGCGGCCATCTGCGGCGAGCAGCTCAAACGGGTCAGCCTGGAGCTGGGCGGCAAGTCCGCCGCCATCATCCTCGACGACGCGGACCTCGCCGCCGGCATGGGCTTCCTGTCCATGGCCAGCCTCATGAACAACGGCCAGGCGTGCGTGGCCCAGACCCGCATCCTGGCCTCGCGCAACCGTTACGACGAGGTGGTGGACGCCATCGCGAGCATGGTCGGCTCCCAGCCCGTCGGCGACCCCGCCGACCCGGCGACCGGCATCGGCCCGCTGGTGGCCAGGCGGCAGCAGGAACGCGTCGAGGGCTACATCAGGATCGGCATGGAGGAAGGCGCCAAGGTCGTGGTCGGCGGCCTGGAGCGGCCGTACGACCGGGGCTGGTACGTCGCGCCCACCGTCTTCGCCGGCGTCTCCAACGACATGCGCATCGCCCGCGAGGAGATCTTCGGCCCGGTCCTGGCCGTGATCCCGTACGACGACGAGGCCGACGCCGTCCGCATCGCCAACGACAGCGACTACGGCCTGGCCGGCACGGTGTGGACGGCCGACACCGACCACGGCATGGAGGTGGCCCGCCAGGTCCGCACCGGGACGTACGGCGTCAACTGCTACATGCTGGAGACCAACGCGCCCTTCGGCGGCTACAAGGCCAGCGGCATCGGCCGCGAACTCGGCCCGGAGGGGCTCAACGGCTATCTGGAGTACAAGACCATCGCCCGGCTCGGCTGACCGGGCGGCCACGAGCGGCAGGAGGGCCCCGCGGCCGGCCGCGGGGCCCTCGTCGTACGGGATGTGCACCCAGCGCGCCCCCGCAACGCTAGGTGCAGATCCCGCCACTCACAGTGCATACCCCACTCCCCACGGTGTTCCACCCGATGGAGGCACTGAAAGTGCGGATCGCCTTACCCATGGTGATCCGCCGGCGGCGAGCCACGGTGGGCGACCGCCTGACTACTGAAGTATGTCCCATGGTCGCCGTCATGACGGCTTCCATCCCCAGAGACTTTCTCCCAGCGGTTTTTATCCATCCGCCCTAGGTAGACGTGTATTACTCACGAAAAGTTCGAAGAGATCCATTTGCCAATTTTGCTGATGAGTTCGGGGGTGGCGGCGGTCTCCGCGTGGCCGTACCCCGGCTCGATCCAGAGCTCCTTCGGCTCGCGCGCGCCGTCGTAGAGCTGGTGCGCGTGCTCCACCGGAAAGAACGCGTCGGCCTCGCCGTGGACGATCAGCAGCGGCACCGGCGTGATGAGCCCGGCGGCCTCGTGCGGCGGCATCGGGATCGGGTCCCATGCGCCGGGAGCGATCCTGGTGCGCTTGACCAGCCGGGCAGCCAACCGGCCGGCCCGCCGCTCGATGGCCCAGTGCACCTGCCGCATCGGCCTGGTGCCCCGGTAGTACCACCGGGCCGGGCCGCTCACCGCGACCACCGCGTCCACGCCGCGCCTGAGCCCCGCATGGCGTACGGCCACCGCCGCCCCCATGGAGAAGCCCACGACCGCGATCCTGGAGTAGCCGACCACCCGGGCGTGCCTGACGGCGGCGTCCACGTCGAGGATCTCCGCGTCCCCCACGGTCGTCAGGCCGCCCGAACGGCCGTGGCCGCGGAAGTCGAACGCCACCACGCCGCCGTAGCGGCTCAGCACGTGCACGATGCGGAGGGCGGAGCGCTCACGCCACGAACCGGTGAACCCGTGCGCCACCACGATCCCGACGTCCAGGGATCCTGACCGCGCCGGATCGGCCCCGGCGGCGGGCAACCTGGCGGGAGTGTGCGAGGCGTCGATGCGAACCCCGTCCTCGGTCCTCAGCATGACGGGGAAGTTGGGCGCGAAAGGCATGAAGACGAGCTTAGGTTCGCTCCGCGTCCATCCGGTGCCTGGCCGCCCACACCGCGATCTGGGCACGCGAGTCGAAGCCCAGCTTGTCCATGATGTTGGCGACGTGCCTGGCCACGGTCGCCGGGCTGATCACCAGCTCCAGCGCGATGGCACGGTTGCTCATCCCCCGGGTGAGCAGCGCCGCGACCTGCCGCTCCCGGCCGGTCAACCCGTCGTAGCGCAGGCCGGCAGGCGCGGAGGAGCCCGGCGGCCACGGAACGGCCGCCCAGGACCGAGCGGAGTCGAGCGCCCGCTCGGCCACCTCCTCGGGCGGCTGCTTCATGCCCTGGGCCCACAGCAGCGCCACCCGGCCCTCGCCGAGCCGCGCGCGGGCGAGAGCCAGCAGCTCCTGGACGGGGCCGGGCGCGCCGAACTGCCCGATGGCCTCGCGCAGCGCGGTGGCGGCCGCCGCGGCCGACACCGCGCCCTCGATGTCGTCCCGCGCCCGGTCCAGCGCGGACAGCGCCATGAGGGCGCGGACGATCCCGCGCCGCTGGCCGGTCCGCAAACTCAGGGCCAGACCGGCGGCCACGTGCTCACCGGCGGTCGCGAAGTCGCGCAGCCCGGCCGCCACCCTCGCGATCTTGGTGTGGCAGCGGGCCACCTCGATCCGGTTGTCCATGTCCGCGAGCAGCGGCAGCGCCGAGGCGTGGTGGAACATGGCCGTCTCCAGGTCACCGGCGGCCTCGGCCACCGCGCCCAGATGGGTCAGCGCCCTGGCCAGGGTCCAGTGGTGACCGGTCTTCCTGGCGATGGCCAGCGCCTCCTCGCCGTAGCGCTGGGCCTGGCGCAGGCGGCCGTGGAAGAGCGCCACGTTCAGCTGGGCGATCCGGACGGTGGCCAGGTTGAACAGGTCGTCGTGGGCGGTGGCCGCGGCCTCCAACTCGTCCAGGTAGGCCAGGGCCTCCTTGCTCTTCCCCCTGCGGAAGAACACGGTCAGCGCCACGCAGTAGGTGATGCCGAGCCAGTGCGTGTAGGGGTGTCTCTTCTGCTCCTCGACGGCCCGCACGACGAGCTCCTCCGCGCGGGCCAGCTCGTCACCGAGCTCCAGCCCGTACGCCAGGCCGCCGTTGGCCACCGCCACCAGCTCGGGCGGCACCTCCGACAGATCGAGCGCGAGCAACCGCTCGTGCCAGCCGACGCTCTCGCCGAGATCGCCGCGGACGGCCTGGATCGCCAGGGCCGTGCTCGCCAGCCGCAGCCCGAGCACCGGCTGCTCGGACTCCACCGCCCAGTCGACGGCCGCGCGGCAGTCGTCGAGCAGGGACCGCCCCCTGGTGAACGCCTGCTTGATCGCGTCCCAGGACATCCCGCGGTTGAGAGAGTCGGCGCCGTAGCACTGCTCCAGTTCCTCGCAGATCACGCGCAGGTGCCTGTCGCGCAGGTGCGCGGCCTCGCCCGCCTCCTCCAGGCGCTCTGCGGCGTACTGCTTGATCGTCTCCAGCAGGCGGTAGCGGCCGGCGGCGCCGGGGTGGAGCACCAGCGACTTGTCGACCAGGGCGCTGAGCAGGTCGAGCAGCTCGGCGCCGCGCAGGATGCCGCCGCCCGCGCACACCCGCTCGGCCAGCTCCAGATCGAACAGCCCGGCGAAGACCGACAGCCTGCGCAGCAGCACCCGCTCCCGCGGCGAGAGCAGGTCGTGGCTCCACTCCACGGTGGCGAGGAGCGTGCGCTGCCGCGCGGGGGCGGTACGGTCGCCGGTGGTGAGCAGCCCGAACCTGTCGCCGATGCGGTCGGCGATCCGGCCGGGGCTCAGCAGGCTGGTACGGGCCGCCGCCAGCTCCAGGGCCAGCGGCAGGCCGTCGAGCGCGCGGCACAGGCGTACGACGTCGTCCATGCTGCCCGGGACCCCGCGCGCGCCGGCGGCCAGCGCCCGCTCCACGAAGAGCAGCACGGACTCGGCGTCCGGGTGGTGGTCGTCGGGCAGTTCGAGCGGCGGCACCCGCCACACCAGCTCGCCGGGGATGCGCAGGGGTTCGCGGCTGGTGATCAGGAACGCCGGCTCGGGGCACTCGGCGATCAGCTCGGCCACCAGCTCGGCGCACCGCTCGACCAGGTGCTCGCAGTTGTCGAGGACGATCAGCGCCCTGGCCGCGCGCAGGCGCACCCGCAGGCCGTCGAGCAACCTCCCCGGCGTCTCGTCGCGCACGCCGAGCACCTCGGCCAGCTCGTTGACGACGAGCGCCGGCCTGCTGACGCGGGCCAGCTCGACCAGCCACACGCCCCCCGCGAACCCGGGCATCGCCCGCGCGGCGACGCGCAGCGCCAGGCGGGTCTTGCCGATGCCGCCGACGCCACTGAGCGTGATCACGCGTTCCTCGTGGATCAGCGCGCTCAGCTCGGCCACGTCTCGCGCGCGCCCGACGAAGCGGTTGGGCTCCGCGGGAAGGTTGTGCGGGACTTGCGCCGTCATGTGAGGGCCCATGGGGGTCGCGGGAACTGTCCGTCCCGCTCAGTCTCCACTGCTTCGGTGCTCGATGCGATCACTTTGCGTGCAGAAATCACGACGGATCGGATAGGGAGGTAGGGCGCCCAGGTCTGCGACGCCCATCACGATCCGTACGCGCGTCTCGTCCGCCGCCTCCAGCGCCCGCGGCACCTCGGAGATCATCACCCGGGCGCCGGTCGCGCGGATGCGGCTCCTGAGGGTGTCGACGTCGAGATCGGCCGGCAGCGGGCAGGCGACGCCGCCCGCGGCGATCACCGCGTCCGTCGCGATCATCAGGTCGGCCCCGACGGGCAGGCAGATGAGCACGGTGTCACCCGCGCGAACGCCTCTGCGCCGCAACTGGACGGTCGCCATGGCGGACCTCTCGTCCAGTTGCTCCTCGGTGAGCGCCAGGCCGGTGCCCAGGTCCACCATGACGATGCGCTCCTCCATGGGGCCAACGGTAGGGAGGGCGTCTCGTGCGGGCATGGGGCGGAATATGCAGATCCCTATGCAGAAGCCCTGGGGTGTTCCGCGGCCCACACCGCGATCTGCGCCCGCGAGGTGTAGCCGAGCTTCTCCATGATGTTCGCGATGTGGCGCGCCACCGTCGCGGGGCTGATCACCAGCTCCTCCGCGATGGCCCGGTTGGACAGGCCGCGGGTGAGCAGCCCGGCGACCTCCTGCTCGCGCGCGGTCAGCAGCGAGTGCCTGACGGGCCCGGTCACCACGGGCGTCCCGGCCGCCAGCAGTTCGCTCTCCAGCACGTGGCGCGCGGCGTCGTCGGGGTGCATCGCCCGGCCCCGCGACCACAGCGAGGTGGTGCGGCCCTCCCCCAGCCGGGCCCTGGCCCGGCCGAGCAGCTCCTCCATCCGCGTCGTGGCCGGGTGCCGGCCGATCGAGGCGCGCAGCGTGGCCGCCGCGGCCGCGGCCAGCACCGCGCCGGCGAGATCGCCCTCGCACTCCGCCAGCACCGACAGCCCGGCCAGGCACCGGGCCATGTCCTGGCGCTGCCCCGCCGCCCCGGCCAGCGCTCGGCTCGCCGCCAGCCGCTCCCTGGCGACGCCGAACTCGCGCGACATCGCCGCCACCCTGCCGATCCTGGCCAGGCAGCGCGCCAGCTCCAGGTCGTCGCCCAGCTCCCGCAACCACGGAACGGCCAGCTCGTAGCGGGACCTGGCCGTCACCAGGTCGCCGCGGGCCTCGGCCACCGAGCCGAGCTGGGCGGCCGTCCGCGCCATGATCCAGCGGTGACCGTGCTCGCGCGCCCGCGCGAGCGCCTCCTCGCCGTGCCGCTCCGCCTCCCTCAGCCGGCCACGCGTCAGGGCCACCGCCGACAGCCCGGCCAGCCCGGCCGCCTGGTTCCAGGCGTCGCCGGACCGGGTGGCGAGGGCCAGGCACTCCTGGGCGTGCGGCAGCGCCTCGTCGGGCCTGCCCATGCGCAACAACACCACGGCCATGACGCTGTGCACGGCGCACCGGGTGAACACGTCGCCCGGCGGCAACCGGGCCAGGCTCCGCCCGGCCACCTCCAGCGAGCGGTCCAGCTCGTCGCGCGCCTCCAGCCCGTACGCGAGGCAGGCCTCGGCCCGCGCGATCCGCCCGCCGGGCACCTCCGACAGGTCGAGGGCGAGCAACCGCTCCGTCCAGGCGACGATCTCCGACGGGTTGCCGCCGACGGGCAGCAGCGCCGTGCCGGCGGCACACAGCCGCAGGCCCAGCGCCGGGTTGCCGGACTCGGCGGCCCAGCCGAGCGCGACCCGCTGGTCGTCGGCGAGGATCCGGCTCGTGGTCAGCGCCTCCAGCCGGCCCTCCCAGGGCACTTCCGGCTCGACCAGCTCGGTGGCGAAATGGTGTTCCTGCAGCTCGCAGAGCGCGCCGAGGTGCCGCTCGCGCAGGATCTCCCGCTCGCCCGCCGTGTCGAGGCGCCCGGCGGCGTACCGCTTGATGGTCTCGAGCAGCCAGTAGCGTGCGCGGCCCTCGTCGCAGAGCACGAGCGACTTGTCGACCAGGCCGCCGAGCAGGTCGACGATCTCCGCCTCGGAGATCGGCGGTTCGGCGCAGACCTGCTCGGCCAGGTCGAGGTCGAACGCGCCGGCGAACACCGCCAGCCTGCGCAGCAACACCTGCTCCTTCGCGGAGAGCAGGTCGTGGCTCCACTCGACGGCGCGGAGGAGCGTGCGCTGCCTGGCGGGAGCCGTGCGGCCGCCGGTCGTCAGCAGCGCGAACCTGTCGTCGACGCGGTCGGCTATCTGCCCGGGGCTGAGCAGGCTCGTACGGGCCGCCGCCAGCTCGATGGCCAGCGGCAGCCCATCGAGCGCCCGGCACAGGCGCGCCACGTCGGGCATGCTGCCGGGGCCCAGCCGCGTGCCCGCGGCGGCCGCGCGGTCGAGGAACAACCGCACCGACTCGGCGTCGGGACGGCCCGTGACGGGCGGCAGTTCGAGCGGCGGCACCCGCCAGACCAGCTCGCTGGCGATGCGCAGCGGCTCCCTGCTGGTCGCCATGACGTTCAGCGGCGGGCAGGCCGCGATCAGCGCCGCGACCACTTCCGCGCACCGTTCGACCAGGTGCTCGCAGTTGTCGAGCAGCAGCAGGCAGGGTTGACCGCGCAGCCTGGCCGCCACCGTGTCGAGCAGCGGGCGGCCGGCCTCATCGCGCACGCCGAGCACGCCGGCGAGCTCCCGCTCCACGAGCTCTGGACGGCCGGCCCCGGCCAGCTCCGCGAGCCAGACGCCGCCCGGGTAGGAGGGCAGCAGCCCGGCGGCCGCCCGCACCGCGAGCCGGGTCTTGCCGATGCCGCCGACCCCGCACAGCGTCACCACCCGCGTCTCGCCCATCAGCCGGCGCAGGTCGCCGACGTCGCGTTCGCGGCCCACGAACCGGTTGGGCTCGGCGGGAAGGTTGTGCCGGGGCAGCTCAGACATGTGGTCACCCGCGCATCGCAGAAGGATCACACTCTCCGACAGTGTCGCACTTTCCCCGCCAGGAGACCGGCGCATCAGACGCGCGCGCTCATGTTCCTCCAGCCGACCAGGGACGCGGCGGCGCCCGTCAGGATCACAGGCCGAGCGAGCTCACGACCGTCCGTTCGTCGACGACGCGCAGCGCGGGATTGCCGAGCAGCCTCCTCGCCAGGTCGTAGGGTGCGACGACGACGTTCGCCCCCCGCTCCTGGGCGAGCACGCGGCAGCCGACCAGGCTCGGCTCGTGGGCGACCACGACGTGGGCGCCGGACATCATGGCCAGGTCGATCACCCGCAGCACCCTGAACGGATCGTTGACCGCGCTGATCAGGACGTCGTCCTTGGAGATGGCCACCCGCGCGGCGAGCCTGCGCAGGTCGCCTGCCAGCTCGTCGTGGTCGAACACGCGCCGGCCGTCGAACGTGAGCGCCGGGCCCGCCAGCGGCCCGAACTCCACCCCGCGCTCGTCGAGCAGCTCGGAGAACGGCTCGGCACCCTCGACCGGGTAGAAGGAGTAGACCTGCTCGACCTGCGTGGCGGCGGGGTCGTAGTGGCGCTGGGTGATCATCATGCGGGCGGCGCCGGAGGTCGCGAGCACCGCGACGCCGCCCGCCCAGGCGACGGCGTGGATCGCGACCGGCAGCGTCGCGCCGGGCGGGACGTTGACGATGACCCTCTCGCCGTAGCCCAGACCCCGGCGGCGCAGGCCCGCCGCGCCACGGGTGACCCGTCTGACGAAGGTCGCGTACGACAGCACCTCGCCTGTCCGGACATCGCTCACCGCCGGCCGTTCGCCCCGTGTCGGCGCCGCGGCCATCACCAGCTCTGTCCAGGTCATGCCGTTAATGTAGGGACCCTGGCCAAGATTGCCATGCGCACAATTGTGCAACCGGCTATGTACGTAGGCGCCCCGCCGTCGTCCCGCTCGCGCTCGCCATCAGAGGGGATCAATTAGACTTGATGGGTCGCGACTTCGCGCGGCCGCCTCCACGACACAGAGCGAGACCTCTCATGCCTTTGAACAGCCGCGAAGACCTGCGGAACATCGCGATCATCGCGCACGTCGACCATGGCAAGACCACGCTGGTCGACGCCATGCTCTGGCAGTCCGGGGCCTTCCGCGCCAACCAGGACGTCGACGACCGCGTCATGGACTCCAACGACCTCGAGCGCGAGAAGGGCATCACCATTCTCGCGAAGAACACCGCGGTCAAGCACGGCGGCATGACCATCAACATCATCGACACCCCCGGCCACGCCGACTTCGGCGGCGAGGTCGAGCGCGGGCTCTCGATGGTCGACGGGGTCGTGCTGCTGGTCGACGCCTCCGAGGGCCCGCTGCCGCAGACCCGCTTCGTGCTGCGCAAGGCGCTGTCGGCGAAGATGCCGGTCATCCTGTGCATCAACAAGGTCGACCGCCCCGACGCCCGCATCAAAGAGGTCGTCGACGAGGTCTATGAGCTCTTCATGGATCTCGACGCCACCGAGGAGCAGATCGACTTCCCGATCGTCTACGCCTCGGCCAAGGCGGGCAGGGCCTCCATGGAGCGCCCCGACGACGGCGGCATGCCCGACTCGGGAGACCTCGAGCCGCTGTTCGACATCATCAAGTCGACCATCCCGGCGCCGACCTACGACCCGAGCGCGCCGCTCCAGGCCCACGTCACCAACCTCGACGCCTCCTCCTATCTCGGCCGCATCGCGCTGTGCCGCATCCACCAGGGCGTCATGCGAAAGGGCCAGCAGGTGGCCTGGTGCCGCACCGACGGCACGATCCAGCGCGTGAAGATCACCGAGCTGCTCATGACCGAGGCCCTGGAGCGCAAGGCGGCCGAGCAGGCGGGCCCCGGCGACATCATCGCCATCGCCGGCATCCCCGAGATCATGATCGGCGAGACGCTGGCCGACCCCGACGACCCGCGCCCGCTGCCGCTCATCACGGTCGACGAGCCGGCCATCTCGATGACCATCGGCACCAACACCTCGCCCCTCGTGGGCAAGGTCAAGGGCTCCAAGGTCACCGCGCGCATGGTGAAAGACCGCCTCGAGAAGGAGCTGGTCGGCAACGTGTCGCTGCGGGTGCTGCCCACCGAGCGGCCCGACGCCTGGGAGGTGCAGGGCCGCGGCGAGCTGGCGCTGGCCATCCTGGTCGAGCAGATGCGCCGCGAGGGCTACGAGCTCACCGTCGGCAAGCCGCAGGTGGTCACCAAAGAGATCGACGGCAAGGTGCACGAGCCCGTCGAGCGCCTCACGGTCGACTGCCCGGAAGAATACCTCGGCGCGGTCACGCAGCTCCTGGCGGTGCGCAAGGGCCGCATGGAGCACATGACCAACCACGGCACCGGCTGGATCCGCATGGAGTTCGTGGTCCCGGCGCGCGGCCTGATCGGCTTCCGCACGGAGTTCCTCACCGAGACCCGCGGCACGGGCCTGGTCCACCACGTCTTCGACTCCTACGAGCCCTGGTTCGGCGAGCTGCGCACCCGCAACAACGGGTCGCTGGTGGCCGACAGGTCCGGCCCGGTGACCGCGTTCGCGATGCTCAACCTGCAGGAGCGCGGCACGCTGTTCGTCTCGCCGACGACCGAGGTCTACGAAGGCATGATCATCGGCGAGAACTCCCGGTCCGACGACATGGACGTCAACATCACCAAGGAGAAGAAGCTCACCAACATGCGCTCCTCCACCAGCGAGGAGACGGAGAAGCTGATCCCGCCGCGCGTGCTCTCTTTGGAGCAGGCGCTCGAGTTCATCCGCGAGGACGAATGCGTGGAGATCACTCCTGACGCCGTGCGCATCCGCAAGGTGGTGCTCGACGCCGCGACCCGCGGCCGCGCGGCGGCCCGCGCCAAGCGCGCCTGACCCACCGGCCCACCGCGCCTGACGCACCGCGCCTGGCGCGGCCAGGCCGGTGGGGCGCGGCCTCCTGCTCCGGCGGCCAGGTCAGCGGGGCGGCAGCTCGCTGCCTCTCACGTGGGTGCAGAGCCACTCGACCAGGGGCCCGAAGTCGCGCCACGTGCGCGCCACCCGCTCGCGCACCTGCGGCGTGTGCACCCACGGCGCCGGCTCGAACCGTTTCCCCGCGTGGAGCGACCTGTGCCGCAGCAGCTCGATGCGGGGGTGGCCGGCGTCGAAGCCGCGCGGCCTGGTCTTGAGCCGCTCGCCGTGGAGCGTGTAGCCGGCCGCCTCCAGCGAGTCGACGATCGACTCCAGCGGCTTGCCCGACAGGTCTTCGTCGACGGCCGCGCGATAGCGGGCGACCTGGTCGGGGGCCTTCGTGTAGACGCCGCCCGCGGTGAACAGCCCGGCCGCGCTCAGCTCCACGTAGAGCCCGATGCCCGGCATCAGGTCGACGAACGCGCCCTGATGCGTCTTGTACGGCGACTTGTCCTTGGCGAAGCGCACGTCACGATAGGGCCGGAAGAGCTGCGCGGGCCCGAACTCCGTGGCCAGCTCGTCGGCGAGCGCGAGCATCGGCTCCCGCACGGCCTCCTCGTAGAGCTGTTTGTGCCGGCCGAAGTAGGTCTTCGAGTTGTCAGCCTCGAGCCCCTCGTAGAACAGGAACGCCTCGTCGGGAAAGCCGGTGAACCCCATGTGGACCAGCCTGCCACGCGGCCGGGCCGCCCCGGGTCACCGCCTCATGTACTTCCTCCCCGGCGTGGGGCTCCGGTGGCCGTACAGCTCTGAGACCGTGACGAACGTGAAGCCCCTTCTCGCGAGCGCGTCGAGCAGGGCGGGCACGGCCTTCACGGTGGTGCGGTGGATGTCGTGCATGAGGATGATCGAGCCGGGTGTGGCCCGGCCGGCCCGCCGGGCCACGATTTCGGGCGTCCGGTCCCGCCAGTCGAAGGTGTCGACGTTCCACAGGATCTGGGCCATGCCCGCGCGGCGTGCCTCGGCCGCGACGTGCCGGTCCGTCAGCCCGTACGGCGGCCGCATCACCCGCATCCTGACCCCGGTGAGCCGGCGCACGAGGCGGCCGGTGTGCCGCAGCTCCCGGTGGAGCTCCTTCCGCGTCAGCTCGGACAGCGCCCGGTGGCTCCAGGAGTGGTTGCCGAGCTCGTGCCCGTCGGCCGCGATACGCTGCACGGCTCGCCCGCCGCCGGCCGCCACCATCTCCCCGACCACGAAGAACGTGGCCCTGACGTGGCGCTCGTCCAGCACGTCGAGCAGCTGGTCCGTGTGCTCGCCCGGCCCGTCGTCGAAGGTCAGGGCCACGCACTTGGCCGAGGCGCAGTCGACGTGGCGCGGCCAGTCGGCCTGCATCGACTCCAGCCGCCTGGCCAGAACGGAGCGCTCGACCTGCGGCGGCTGGACGGGCACGATCGGGAGCGCCGGAGGATGGGGGTGCACCACCACCTGGGTGGCGAAGCTGACCAGAGCCAACAGGGCCAGCGGCAGAGCCCACCCGCGCATGCGTCCCCCCGAAACACCGCGTACGGGGGGCTACGGATAGTCCTGGGCCGGTTTCCCCCGCAGTTCCCTGACCAGGTCATCCCACCAGGGTGGGATATCGGCCCGCAGTTCTTCGGAGCGGCGCGCCACGCGCATGGCACATCCGGCCGGATCCGTACCCAGATGCCGACGTTTCACCGGCCCTTCCTGCCAACGGTAAAAGCCGTCCCTGTAGCGCACGACCAGGCCTATCCACACCGAGACGGTCGCATCGTCGCCCACGTCGTACGCGCTGGTGACGCCCAGACCGTGGAGCTCCGCCTGGAGCTTCTCCGTCGCCGCTCGGGCCTCACTCACCCGCCACCCCCTGCCGACGTTCTGCACACATCAGTGATGTACCCAGACAACGGGTGCCAGCCGCTTATAAGGGATATCTCCGTCATTGGTCGGGTGTCTCGCGGGGCTCGGCGACCACCATGACGAACCTGAGCTGCTCCTTGCCGTTGTTCGCGTAGCGGTGGGGACGGTCGGCGGTGAAGAGCACCGCGTCGTCCCTGCCGATGGTGTGGCTTTTGCCGTAGACGGTGATCGTCAGCTCGCCGTCGAGCACCGTGAGCATCTCGCGGGTGCCGGGCGGGTGGGCGTCGCCGTCGTGGTGCTCGCCAGGGGCCAGCCGCCAGTCCCACAACTCCAGGATCATCGGCACGTCCGCGCCCACGAGCAGGCGGGCCTGCACGTCGCCCTGGCGGAACGTGACGACGTCGGCCTTGTCGATGACGCGCACCATGGGCACGTCGGCGACCTCGACGAGTCGGGCCACGGTGACGCCCAGGGCGGAGGCGATCCTGGTGAGCGTGGAGACGCTCGGGTTGGTCCGGCCCTGCTCCACCTGGACGAGCATCCCCCTGCTCACCCCCGACCTGGCGGCCAGCGCGTCGAGCGTCAGCCCGCGGTGGGAGCGCTGGGCCCGGACGTTGTTGGCGATGGCCTGGGTGATCAGCTCGGGGTCCTCCATGGAGTGCAGTGTAGTGAAAACCTATTGCACTGTGCTGAACCTAATATGTTGTACTAAGCGTGCAGTTTGTTGGACTGGACGGAGTGCGACATGACGGTGATCCTGGCGGCCGCCTGCGCGGTGGTCTACGGCACGGCCGACTTCTTCGGCGGCCTGGCCACCAGACGAACCCAGGTGCTCTCGGTCGTCGTGCTGTCGCAGATCGCCGGCCTGGGGCTGATCCTGGCCCTGCTGCCGCTGCTGCCCGGCGCGTTCAGCGACACGGCGCTGTCATGGGGGCTGGCCGCGGGGCATGTCGGGGGCGGCCGGGCTGGTGCTGTTCTACCGGGCGCTGGCCACGGGCGTCATGTCGGTGGTCGCGCCGACGACCGCGGTCACCTCGGCCGCGCTGCCCGTGGTGTTCGGGCTGGCGACCGGCGAGCGGCCGGCGTCCTGGGCACTGGTCGGGGTGGCGCTGGCGCTGGGCTCCGTGCTGCTGGTCAGCCAGGACAGCTCAGGCGGCGGACACGGCTCCGTCGCCTCGGTGGCGGCGGCGCTGGCCGCGGGCGCCGGGTTCGGCGGCTTCTTCGTCCTGCTCTCCATGGCCTCCCACGAGTCCGGCCTGTGGCCGCTGGTCGGCGCCAGGCTCTCGTCGGTGACCGTGGTGGCCCTGCTCGCCCTGGTCACCCGGAGGACGCTCAGACCGCGGCCGGGGTCACTGGACATCATCGTCGCCGCCGGCGTGCTGGACATGACGGCGAACGTGCTCTTCCTGCTCGCCCAGCAGGACGGCCTGCTCAGCCTCGTCGCCGTGCTCGTCTCGCTCTACCCGGCCAGCACCCTTCTGCTGGCCCGCCACGTGCTCGGCGAGCGGCTGCGGGCCGTCCAGATGACCGGCGTGGCCTGCGCGCTCGGGGCGGTGGCGCTGATAGCCGTTGCACAGCATCCCTAGCCTTGCTACGTTTCGCCCGTGCGCCCTGATCGGGCACGTTCCGGTGACGAGCCGTTGAGGCACGTCGCGGTGCCGTACGGCTCGGACGAGGCGTTCGTGAGCCTGACCGTCCCGCGCGTGCGCGCGGCGCTGGGCGAGGGCAGACGGGTCCTGGTGATCACCGGGCCGGCCAAGCTCCGCCTGCTGGCCGACGCCCTGGGCCGCGACGCCGGGCGCGTCGACCTCCGCGACTCCGTGTCCTGGTACACCCACCCCTACCGGACCCTGGCCGGCCTGCACGACTACACGCGCGGCCGCCGCACGTTCGTCGTGGGCGAGCCCGTCTGGGAGGGCAGGAGCGCGCGAGATGTCAGGGAGCTCATCCGTTACGAGTCCGTCATCAACGCCGCGCTCCGCGCGCGGCCGGCGATCCTGTGGTGCCTCTACGACGTCCGCCACGTTCCCGCTGGCGTGCTCGACCACACCCATGTCACCCATCCCCTGCTGCTCGGCCCCGGTGGCGAGGGGGCCTGCGCCCGCTTCGTCGAGCCGCACGACCTGGTGCTGGACACCGATCGCGCGCCCCTGCCCGAGCCGGGCGGCGACGCCAAGACGTTCGACTTCACCGCGCGCGAGCTGAAGCGGCTGCGCCGCAGCGTCGGCGACTACGCCAGGGCGGCGGGCATGGACGGCGACCTCGTCCCGTCACTCGTGCTCAGCGCGTCGGAGATCGCGGCCAACAGCATCGAGCACGGCGCAGGCCACGGCACGATCACGATGTGGGTGGACGACGAGGAGCTCGTGTGCGAGATCGCCGACCCTGGCGGCGCGCTCCACGATCCCCTGCCCGGCTACATACCACCGGAGCCCGGATCCCCCAGGGGATACGGGCTCTGGATCAGCCGGCAACTGTGCGATCTCGTCGAGTTGCGCGCCGAGGACGGCCTGTTGCGCGTCCGCCTCCGTCTCGCCATGGGACCGTAGGCGCGCGCCGGAGCCGTGGCTCTGAGCTAGGCGGCGCTCTGTGCGGGGACGCGTACGGCGCCCTCTTCGCGGGCGTATCCCTCCAGCATGCCGCGCAGCTGGCGGCGGCCTCGGTGGAGGCGCGACATCACGGTGCCGATCGGGGTGCCCATGCGCTCAGCGATCTCCTTGTACGCGAAGCCCTCGACGTCGGCCAGGTAGACGGCCACGCGGAAGTCCTCGGGCAGGCTGCGCAGGGCGTTCATCACGATGTTGTCGGGGAGCCGGTCGAGCGCCTCGTTCTCGGCGGAACGCAGCCCGGTCGAGGAGTGGGACTCGGCGGCGTGCAGCTGCCAGTCCTCGATGTCCTCGGCCGCGGACAGCTTGGGAGAGCGCTGCTTCTTGCGGTAGTCGTTGATGAAGTTGTTGGTGAGGATCCGGTGCAACCACGCCTTGAGGTTGGTGCCCTCGCGGAACTGGTGGTAGGACGTGTACGCCTTCGCCACCGTCTCCTGCACGAGGTCCTCCGCGTCGGCGGTGTTGCGGGTCAGGCGCATGGCGGAGGCGAACAGCTGCGACGTCACGGGCACGACGTCCCGTTCGAACCAGTCCTGACGCTGCTCATCGGTCATAGTGATCAAATCAATCCCCCTTGCGCTATCCCCCGTTTCGGCACAAGCCGCCTGACAGCGGTTCCATCATCGCAAGCACCAGGTAAGGGGCGCGTTAGTGCGGTTCCGCCTTGGTCAGAAGAGGTCTTCGTCCATCTGCTCGCGGCGTGCGTGGTCACGTCCACGGCCGGACAAGTCTCATTATCATAACACTACCCACCCATTTTCACAGTAAGAGTGGCAAGAGTCACATGGGATAGCGTATAGGCATGAGTCTCGCCGGCCGTCATGTCCCTGGCACCCGCCGCTGGGTGGCCGACGCCATGCACCAGGTCGATGCCGACCGTTGCCGTGACACACATCTGCACGTCTTTCCGCTGCCCTCGGGCCGGGGTGTAAACCTTTCCTTGAAAGACGAGCCGATGCGGCCGGGAGTTCACTCGAACATCGAACTAGTTCGAACCGGGTCGTTGCCTGCCGTCCACGAGTTGGCCGGATCGGGCCGGCCACGGCCGTCGCCGGGCACCTGACAACCCCGAGTCGGTGCACAACGACAGCGCCGGGCCGGCTGTTCCCCGACCTCCATGGGCGTCAGGAGGCGGGTCTGGCGGGATCGACGGCGAAGAACTTCGCCACGTCGTCCAGCATGGCGTGCGCGCCCTGGATGCCCACGGCGCTCATCCAGGTCAGGTCGCTGACCTCGTGCTTGTCACCCTTGAGCTTGCCCCAGAGCGGGTTGTTGACGAACTTCTCCTTGGGCCCGTCAGACGACGGATCCGGATATGTCGCGACGAAGATCTGGTCGGCGTCCAGCTCCGCGATCCGCTCCTGGCTGACGTCCACGGCGATGGCGTCCTTCGCGGCCGGCTGGCCCTCAGGGCGGGGGAAGCCGACGTCCTTCATGACCACGCCGGAGTAGGAGTTCTCCACGTAGAGCCGGGTCGTCGGCTCGCCGGCGAAGCGCACGACGGAGATCGTCGGCAGCTCGCCGTCCTTCTTCTTGATCGCCTCGCCGATCGCGGCGGCCCGCTCCTCGTACTCCTTGATCCTGGTGTCGGCGAGTGCCTCCTTGCCCAGGGCCTGGCCCATGAGGCGGAGGTTGTCCTTCCAGATGGCCCCGGTGGTCTCGCTGAAGACCGTGGGCGCGATCTTGGAGAGCTTGTCGTACAGCGCCTCGTGACGGACCTTGGCCGAGACGATCAGGTCGGGCTTGAGCGCGATGATCTTCTCCAGGCTCGGCTGCTCCAGCGTTCCGACCGGAGCGGCCCGCTTGCCGTACCGCTCGGCGACGGCCCCGAGATAGCCGGGGAGCTCGGTGTCGATCGAGCGGTAGGTGGTGTAGCCCACCACCGGCGTCTCCAGGGTGAGCACCGCGTCGACGAAACTCTGGTCGAGCGCCACCACCCGCTTCGGCTGCTCCGGGATCACCGTCTCGCCCATGACGTGCTTGACGGTCCTGAAGGGGGCGCTCGGCGAGGGGGCGTCGGCGGTCTCCGCGGAACCGCAGGCGGCGAGCCCCACCACGAGGACGGCGCAGACCAACGCGCGCAACGGTCTCATCAGCACCCTTTCGGTCAAGATAAGGCAAACCTAATTTAGGTTAGCCCTGCCTAAGCTGGCATACTGCACCGGGATCCGGCAAACATCGAGGAGGGCGCGGGTGAGCGCAACGGCCGTCGCCCCCGGGCTTCGTGGCGTCCGCCACCGGCGGCTCACGGTCCTGATCGTGCTGGTCGCCTCCGTGCTCGTCGCCGTGGTGCTGAGCGTCACCGTCGGCTCCAAGTCCGTGCCGGTCACCGACGCCTGGCACGCGCTCACCGCGCCGACCGGCACCGAGAACGACATCGTCATCCGCGCGCTGCGCGTCCCCAGGACGGTGCTCGGCGTGCTCGCCGGAGTCGCGCTCGGCGTGGCCGGCGCGCTCATGCAGGGCCACACCCGCAACCCGCTCGCCGACCCCGGCCTGCTCGGCGTCACGCAGGGGGCGGCGTTCGCGATGGTGTCCTCGATCGTGCTGCTCGGCGTCTCCAGCCTGCTCGGCTACATCTGGTTCGGCCTGGCGGGGGCGCTGGTCGCCAGCGTCGCGGTGTTCGCGCTCGGCATGACGGGTGGCAAGGGCAGCCCGACCCCGGTCACGCTGGCGCTCGCGGGCACCGCCGTGAGCGCCTTCCTCTACGCGCTGACCTCGGCCATCGTGCTGCTGGACGAGCAGGCGATGGACGTGTTCCGCTTCTGGCAGGCGGGCTCCATCGCGGCCCGCGGCGCCGACGTCGTCTGGCAGGTGCTGCCGTTCATCCTGGTGGGCCTCGTGCTGGCGGCGGTCAACGCCCCCGGGCTCAACGCCCTCTCGCTCGGCGAGGACGTCGCGCGGAGCCTCGGCCAGAACATCCCCGTGACCCGCGCCGTCGGCGTCGCCGCCGTCACCCTGCTGTCGGGCGCGTCGGTCGCCGCCTGCGGCTCGCTGGCGTTCGTCGGGCTCATCGTGCCCCACCTGGTCCGTCCGCTGTCGGGCACCGACCACCGGTGGCTGCTGCCGTACTCCGGGCTCGTCGGCGCGGCGCTGCTGCTGCTCGCCGACGTGATCGGACGCGTGGTCGCCCCGCCGGGAGAGCTGGAGGTCGGTGTGGTGCTCGCGCTGCTCGGAGCGCCGTTCTTCGTCGCCCTCGTACGGCGCAGGAAGCCGGTGCGCCTGTGACCGCCCTCCCCTTGCGCGTCGCCGGCCTGTCCTGGCAGGTGCGCCCGCGCGGCGTCGTGCTCACCCTGGCCGGGCTGGTCCTGCTCGCCCTGCTCATGGGCCTGAACATGCGCATCGGCGACATCGAGATGAGCCTCGCCGACGTGGTCGCCGGCACGTTCGACGCCGGCAACGCGGGCCACTTCGTCATCATGGAACTGCGCCTGCCGCGCGCGCTCACCGGCGCCCTCGTCGGCGCGGCGCTCGCGCTGTCCGGGGCGATCATCCAGTCCATCGCCCGCAACCCCCTGGCCAGCCCCGAGATTCTCGGCGTCACCACCGGCGCCTCCGTCACGGTCGTGGCCGGCGTGGTGGCCAGCGGCAGCGTCTACGGCGGCGTGAGCGGCCTGCTGTCCACCCTCGGCATCCCCGCGCTCGCCCTGCTCGGCGGCCTGCTCGGCGCCGCCGTCGTCTACGGGCTGGCCTGGCGGCGGGGCCTGGACGGCTACCGCCTGGTGCTGGTCGGCATCGGCGTGGCCGCCGTGTTCACCAACATCAAGTTCTGGCTCCTCACGGTCGGCGACGTCAACGACACCAGCCGCGCCATGATCTGGATCAGCGGCTCGCTCAACGGCCGGGGCTGGGAGCACGTGACGCCCACGGCGCTTGCCCTGGCCGTGCTGGTGCCGCTGACCCTGCTCGGCACCCGCTCGCTCGACGCCCTGCGCTTCGGCGACGACACCGTCACCGCCCTCGGCGTCCGCATGAATCCGGCCCGCGCCCTGCTGATTCTCGCCGCCGTGCTGCTGGCGGCCGTGGCCACCGCCTCCGCCGGCCCGATCGCGTTCGTGGCCCTCGCCTCTCCGCAGATCGCGCTCAGGCTGGTCCGGTCAGGACGGCCGCCCCTGTTGTGCTCGGCGGTCATCGGCGGCGTGCTCACCACGGGCGCCGACCTGATCGCGCGCACCGCGTTCTCCCCGCTCGAGCTGCCCGTCGGCATCGTCACCGCCGTGCTGGGCGCGCCCTACCTGATCCATCTGATCTGGAGGTCACGCAAGTGAGACTGCAGGCCGCCGACGTCAGGCTCGGGTACGGCGAGCGCGTCATCGTCGACGGGCTCGACCTCGGCATCGAGGCGGGCACCGTGACCGCCATCATCGGCCCGAACGGCTGTGGCAAGTCCACCCTGCTGCGCGCGCTCGGCCGCCTGCTCAAACCGCAGGGCGGTGAGGTGCTGCTCGACGGCAAGCGCATCGACAAGCTCCCCACCCGGGAGGTCGCCAAGATCCTCGGCATGCTTCCCCAGGCGCCCGTCGCCCCCGAAGGCCTGACCGTGGCCGACCTGGTGGCCAGGGGGCGGCATCCGCACCAGACGTGGTATCGGCAGTGGTCCTCCGACGACGAGGGCGCGGTCACCGCGGCGCTGGACATGACGGGCCTCGCCGACCTGGCCGAACGTCCGCTGGACGAGTTGTCGGGCGGGCAACGGCAGCGGGCGTGGATCTCCATGGCCCTGGCCCAGGGCACCGACCTGCTGCTGCTCGACGAACCCACGACCTTCCTCGATCTCGCCCACCAGGTGGAGGTGCTGGAGCTCGTACGCCACCTGCACCAGCGGGCCGGACGCACGGTCGTCATGGTCCTGCACGACCTCAGCCTGGCCGCCCGCTACGCCGACCGGCTCGTGGCCATGCGCGCCGGGCAGGTGATCGCCTCGGGCGCCCCGCACGACGTGCTGACCGAGGAACTGCTGCGCGAGGTGTTCGAGCTGGACGCCAAGGTCATCGAGGATCCGGTGGCCGGGACTCCCCTGGTGGTGCCGATCGGCCCGCGTGCCCGTCCCGCAGGGCGGGAAGCCTGAGCCGGCCCAGCGGCGTGTGCGCCACGACCGCGGCGATGGCCAGCCAGCTCACACCAGCGACGGCCATCAGCGCGTACGCGTTGCGCGTCCCCGACTCGAACACGCCCGTGGCCAGCGACGCGAGCGGGATGGACAGAAAGGCGATCATCCTGGCCGTGCCGAGCACCCGTCCGAGCAGATGGTCGGGGACGAGCAGCTGGCGCGCGGTCGCGATGGCCACGATCGACGTCCCCGCCGCGGCGAACTGCCCCAGCCAGGCGAGCCCGATCGGCACAGGGCCGCGCGCCACGATCATGGCCAGCATCGACAGGCCGCCCGCGGCGACGGCCAGGCAGATCACCGGTCCCGGCGGATACCTGCGCAGCAACCGGCTGCCGAGCGCCGCCCCGAGCACCGCGCCCACCCCCTGGAAGGCGTAGACGACGCCGATCTCCCCCGGGCTGAACCCGTGGTACGAGCTGAGGTAGTAGACGAGCCCGGCCAGCAGCAGCCAGACCCCGAAGTTGCACGCCGCGGTCGCGAGCGCGGTGGTGAGCACCACCTTGTCGCCACGGAACAGGAAGCTGAGGCCCTCTCCGATGTCCGCGAGCACGGACCGGCCTCGTTTCGTCAGCGGGCCCCGCGCCGCCCTGACGGGCCAGATCAGCAGGGCCGACAGCAGGAACGTGCCCGCGTCCACGTAGATCGCGGCCTGGTGGCCGAGACCCACGACGAGAGCGCCGCCGATCACGGGGCCGACCATGTTCACCGCGTGCTCGCCCATGTGGAGCCGCGCGTTCGCCTGCGGCAGCCGCTCCACCGGGACCAGCGAGGGCACCATCGAGCGGAACGCGGGCTGGTAGAGGGGATCGACGCAGGCCAGCAGGAACGCCACCGCGTAGATCGCCCAGACCTGCCGCACGCCGGCCGTCACGATCACCGCGAGCAGCACGGTGACCGCGCCGGACGTCAGGTCGCCGATCACGAGCACGCGCCGCCGGTCGACCCGGTCCGCGAGCGCCCCGCCGACCATGCCGAGCGCGACGTACGGCAGGTATTCCATGGCGTACACGAGCCCGGTGCCGAGCGCCGAGCCGGTCAGGTCGTAGACCAGGAGCGGCAGGGCCAGCCGGTAGATCCAGGTGCCGAGCGAGGAGGCGAGGAAGGCGCTGAGCAGGAGCCAGTAGCGCCGTCCCATGGGCTCAGACCTCGCTGAGAGCCTGCCCGATGTCGCCGTCGCCGGGTGCCAGGACCGCGGCCCTGAGAAGGTCGTGGCGGGCTTCGCCCGGGTGTCCCGCGGCCCGGTGCACCACCGCCCTGTTGAACAGCAGCTCGGCCGTCTCCGCACGCTTGAGCGCGCTCGTCAGGTCGGCCAGGGCCGCGCCGTGGTCGCCGAGCTCGAAGGCCAGCTCGGCCCGCCCCGCCCAGGCCGCGACCAGATCGGGGGCGAGCTCCAGGGCCCGGTCGAAGGCGGCGCGCGCCTCCGGGTGGCGCTGCTCGGCCAGCTCGACCTGGCCGAGCACGCACAGCAGGTGCGGGTCGCGCGGCGCGAGCCGCAGCCCTCGCTCGACGTCCTGCCGGGCTTCGGTGTACGCGCCGGCCGCCGAGCTCAGCCCGGACCTGTTCACGTACGCGGGCGCGAACTCCGGGTCGAGCTCCAGCGTGTGATCCAGGTCGGCGCGGGCACCCGCGAGGTCGCCCGCCGCGTAACGCAGCTCGGACCGGTTGTAGTACGCCTCGGGGAAGGGCGGGCTGAGGCGCATGACGCTCTCGTAGTCGGCCAGCGCCTCGTCGTCGCGGCCCAGCTTGTGCAGCAGGTTGCCCCGGTCGAGGTAGTAGTCGGGATAGCCGGGATCGGCCTCGATGGCCCGCGTGTAGTCGGCCAGCGACTCCTCCGCCCGGCCCGTCATGGCCAGGAGCTGGGCCCGGTTGGCGCGGAGCACGAGCTTGTGGATCGGATGCTCGGCCGGCAGGTCGGCCTCGGCCAGGTCGATGGCCTGCCGCACCAGCTCCATCGCGGCGGCCGGGCGGCCCCTGCGCACCTCGACCAGGGCTTTGCCGTTGAGGTCGAAGCCGAGGTGGAAGGCCCGCTCCCTGGGGTCGGGCAGCAGCGACGTGATCGTGATCGCCTCGTTGATCCAGGCCAGCGCCTCCTCGGGGTCGCGCCGGGCGGGGTCGTGGTGGCGTACGAGGATCATGGCGGTGGCGTAGGCGATGGTGGCGCGATGTTTGGGGTCGGTGCTCTCGCGTCTGGCGCGGTCGTAGAGCTCTCGGGCTTCGTCCTCGCGCTCGATGGCCTCCAGCGAGGCGGCCACGCGCTGCAGGAGCTGCCGCCACCGCCCCGGGTCGGCGTCGTACGCCATGCCGCGCAGCGCCTCCAGGCCCGACTCGGCCATCGCGTGGTGGAAACCCTCGTCGCGGTAGCGGTCGAAGTCGCCCGGCAGCGCCCTTGTCGGGGGTGCTGTCGACGGCGCCTGCGGGCCCTCGTCGATCCGCAGCAGGCCGGGGTCGAGCCGGCGCCGCAGCACGGCGACGAGCTCGGTGTCGGTGTGGTCGGCGGCGTCGAGGTTGGCCACGGTCACGGCGAGCGGGCCAGCGCGGTGGAGGTGGTCACGGACGAACTCGGCCAGCCCGTTGGCGATCCTGAGGCTGCGCCGGGCGGCGGGGATGAGGATGCGCTGCGCGCGGGGGAGGTCGTCGGCCAGCGAGCGCCTGCGCGCCGGGACGACGTCGCGGAGTTTCGGCCCGGCCGTCCGGATCTCGATGTCATGCGCGGCGACCAGCTCGGGATGCCGCGCCAGGGCGGCCGGGACGAGATGGCCGAGCAGCCCGGCGGCGAGCGTGTACGGGCCGCCGATGCGGCGGTCCGCGTCCAGCATGATCGTGTCCACACGACCCCATTTCCGTGCTCGGGCGGGGCCGGCGCCCTCGATCAGGCGCCGGCCGGGGTGGGTCAGGTGCCGTGCCTCGGCGCTGCCGCGGCGGTCGGCTTCACGGTCCCTGGCCGGTGAACAACGATCTTCTTCATGATGCCCCTTCGTCGTTGAATGGAACCGAGCATTCAGCTTGGACCGGTACATGTCAGCACACGAAAAAGACATCAATCAATGGATATCTGGTAAGGCGTATTTCAGGACGAATTACGGCCAAGCCGGAAATTGTCCTCAGTCGCCGAGAATCGCGTCCACGAAGACCTCGGGATCGAACGGCGCCAGATCGTCGGGCCCCTCGCCCAGCCCCACGAGCTTGACCGGCACCCCCAGCTCCCGCTGCACCGAGATCACGATGCCGCCCTTGGCCGTGCCGTCGAGCTTGGTCAGCGCGATGCCGGTGATGTTGACCACCTCGGCGAACACCTGAGCCTGGCGCATGCCGTTCTGGCCGGTGGTGGCGTCGAGGACGAGCAGCACCTCGTCGACCGTGGCCTTCTTCTCGATGACCCGCTTGACCTTGCCCAGCTCATCCATGAGACCGGTCTTGGTGTGCAGGCGGCCGGCGGTGTCGACGATGACGACGTCGACCTTCTCCTCCGTGCCCTTGGCGACCGCGTCGAAGGCCACGGAGGCCGGGTCGCCGCCCTCGGGGCCGCGCACCGTGTCGGCGCCGACCCGCTCGCCCCAGGTCTGGAGCTGGTCGGCGGCGGCCGCCCGGAAGGTGTCGGCCGCGCCGAGCACGACCTTCTTGCCGTCGCCGACGAGCGAGCGCGCGAGCTTGCCGGTGGTGGTGGTCTTGCCGGTGCCGTTGACGCCCACGACGAGCACCACCGCGGGCCGTTCGCCGTGTTTGCGCACGTGCAGCGTGCGGTCGAGATCGGGGCCGACCTGCGTGAGCAGCTGCTCGCGCAGCAGGCCGCGCACCTCCTCGGGCGTGCGGCTGCCCAGCACCTTGACCTTGGTGCGCAGCTCCTCGACCATGACCTGGGTCGGCGCGACGCCCACGTCGGCCGTGATCAGGCTCTCCTCGATCGCGTCCCACACGTCGTCGTCGAGCCGGTCGCGGGAGAGCAGCTCCAGCAGCCCGCGGCCCAGAGCGCTCTGCGAGCGCGCCAGCCGCGAGCGCAGCCGCACCATCCGGCCCGCGGACGGCGGCGGCACCTCGACCTCGGGCTCCACCACGACCGGCTCGGCCGGCTTGGCCGGAGGCGGCAGCGTGGTGGTCGCCCCCTCGCCCTCCTCGCCAGCCCCCGCGGGCCGCTTCTCCTCGGGAAGCACGGGAGACTCGGGCGGCTTGACCGGCGGCGGCGCTTTTCGGCCCGGCCGGAAGAGCAGGAACAGACCGCCGACCGCCAGCAGGGCGACGACGGCCACGATCACGATGACGCCGAGGTAACCATCCACAAGATGTCAGTTTTCCAGATCGACCCCCATGCTCATGCCCAAGGCCACACCTATCAGGCCGACTCGCGCTCCCTCAGTCGCTGGCTGACCACCTGTGTGACACCGTCGCCGCGCATCGACACGCCGTAGAGGGCGTCGGCGATCTCCATCGTGCGCTTGTTGTGGGTGATCACGATGAGCTGCGAGCTCTGCCGCAACTCCTCGAACAACGTCAGCAGGCGCTGCGTGTTGGTGTCGTCGAGCGCGGCCTCGACCTCGTCCATCACGTAGAACGGCGACGGCCGCGCCTTGAAGATGGAGATCAGGAACGCCACCGCCGTCAGCGAGCGCTCGCCACCCGACAGCAGCGACAGCCGCTTGACCTTCTTGCCCGGCGGCCTGGCCTCGACCTCGATGCCGGTGGTCAGCATGTCGGCCGGCTCGGTGAGGACCAGCCGGCCCTCGCCCCCGGGAAAGACCCTGGTGAAGATCTGCTCGAA
The DNA here is from genome assembly GCF_055586745.1 of Nonomuraea sp. NPDC049378. Classification (NCBI taxonomy): domain Bacteria; kingdom Bacillati; phylum Actinomycetota; class Actinomycetes; order Streptosporangiales; family Streptosporangiaceae; genus Nonomuraea; species Nonomuraea sp. NPDC049378. Next base: position 37,138 of record NZ_JBVJHP010000026.1, on the reverse strand, counting down.
CTCCCTGGCCACGTCGTCGTACGCCGAGGCGAACATCTGCTCCACCCGGTCGTCGACCTCCTTGACCACCGTCAGCAGGTCGCGCCTGGTCTTCTTGAGGTCTTCGAGCTGCGAGGTGAGGAACGCGTGCCGCTCCTCCAGCGCCGCGAACTCCTCCAGCGCCAGCGGGTTGACCTTGCCGAGCTGGTTCATCTGCCGCTCGGCCGCCCTGGCGCGCTTCTCCTGCTCCTCGCGGACGTACGGCACGGGCGGGTCACCGGGCACCGGGGCGTCGGGGCCGTACTCGGAGATCAGGGATTCGACCTCGACCCCGAACTCCTCCAGCGCCCGCTGCTCCATCTGCTCCAGCCGCAGGCGCTGCTCGGTGCGGGCCACTTCACTGCCGTGCACCCGGTTGACCAGCTTGTCCAGCTCCTGGCCGAGCTCGCGTACGCGCAGGCGCACCTGCTTGAGCTCGGCGTCGACGGCGACCCTGGTGAGGTCGGCCTCGTCACGTTCCCCGGCGGCCAGCTGGATGGAGGTCGCCAGGGCATCGAGCACCCGCTTGGCGCCCTTGCTGACGGCCTCGGCCACGGCGGCCTGCTGCCTGCGCCTGGCGCGCTGGGCGGCCGCCTGGGCGCGTTCCTGGCGCTCGCGCTGGGCGGCCCGCAGCAGGCCGTCGGCACGGCCCTCGATGCCCTTGACACGCTCCTCAGCGGTGCGCACCTGCAGGCGGGTGTCCATCTCGCGCTGCCTGGCGGCCTCGCATGCGCCCGCCAGCTCGTCGCGGCCGTCGGTGGTGGGCTCGGACTGCAGCTCCTGGGCGTATTCGGCCTCGGCCAGCCGGATCTCCAGCTCGGCCAGCTCTTCCAGCCCTTCCGCGCGGGCTTCCTCCGCCTTGGTGACGCTCCTGGCCAGGCGTTCGGCCTCGGCGCGGGCGGCGCCGGCGGCGGCCTCGAGCTGGGCCAGTTGCCTGGCGGCCGCGGCGTTGCGCTGGTCGGCCTCCCGCTGGCGGCTCCTGACCTGGTCGAGCGTGCCCTGCGCGGCGCTCACGCCGGCCTGGGCGGTCGTGACGGCGGTCTGGGCCTCGCCGACGCGGGCCTGCGCGGCCTCCAGGGCCGACTGAGCGGCCTGCTCCTGGTCGATCGCCTCGTCGAGGGCGCTGACGGTCTCCTCCGCCCTGCTCTCGGCCTCCTCCAGGTCTTTGACCGCCTCGTCGAGGGCGGCGCGGACCTGGAGCACGGAGGTGCCGCCGTCGGATCCGCCATCGGCGACGTACGCGCCCACCAGGTCGCCGTGCGTGGTGACGGCCCGCAGGCCGGGATGGCGCTCGACCAGCTCGCGCGCGGCCTGCACATCGTCGACGACCGCCACACCGGCCAGCACGTGATCGAGTGCCGGACGGAGATGGCGGGGCACGGTGACGAGGTCGGCCACCCAGCGACTGCCGTCGGGGGCCTCCCCCCGCCGCGCCGCACCCGCGCCTGTCGCGCCCGCCGCTGCGGGGTCGGCTGCGGGCTCCTGGCCGGACGGGGCCGATGAGGGATGGCCGGGGGCATGGGCGACAAGGAGCGTGGCCTGGCCCTTGCCCTGGGCGCGGAGCAGGTCGATGGCCTCGACGGCGGCGCCGAGGCTCTTCACGGTGATCGCCTCGGCGACGGGACCGAGCACGGCCGCCACGGCCGGCTCCGCCCCCGGCGTGACCTGCATGGCGGCCGCCAGCGGGCCGAGCACTCCGGCGAGGCCGGCGTCCAGCAGCGCCGCGCCGCCGTCGCCCTTGGCCAGCCCCAGCTCCAGCGCCTCCCTGCGCGCGGCCAGCGCGGCCACCGAACGCTGGGCCTCCTGGTCGGCGGCGCGGGCCGTGGCCACGGCCGACTTCGCGGACTGCAGGGCGGCCCGCGGCGCGTCGAGGCCGGCCTTGGCCTCCTCGGCCGCAGCCCGCGCCTCGTCGGCGACCGCCGCGGCCTCCTCGACCATGGCCTGCGCCGTGGCCAGCTCCTCGGCAAGCGCGGGGTCGGCGGCGGGCTCCTCCAGCCGCCGCGCCTCCAGGTCTTCCGTGGCCTGGCGCTCGCGCTCGGTCGCGTCGGCCACCGCCGCCCGGAGCCTGCCGATCTCCTCCTCGGCGGCCCTGGCCCTGCTGCGTACGGAATCGACCTGGCCGCGCAGCTTGGCCAGCCCTTCCCTGCGGTCGGCGGCGGCCCTGGCGGCCATCGCGAGCCGCTGCTCCTCCGCGTTCAGCTCGGATTCGGCCTCGGTGCGCCGCTCGACGGCCGCCTCCAGGAGCTCGTGCGCGTGTTCGAGCTCGGCCCTGAGGATCAGCTCCTGCTCGCGGGCCTCGGCCGCCTCGCGCTCCAGTTCCTCGGGGTCGCGGCCCCTGCGCTCGATGGCGGCGGCGTCGAGCGCGTGCCGGTGGCGTTCGGCGGCGAGTTGTTCGAGGCCGGTGATGCGCTCGCGCAGCGACGAGAGCCGGAAGTAGGTCTCCTGGGCGGCGGCCAGCCGGGGCTGTGCCTCCGCCTCGGCGGCCTCCAGCGCGGTCTCGCGCTGCTGGCCTTCCGCGAGCTCGTTCTCGACCTGGTTGCGCCTGGCCGTGATCGCGGCCTCGTCGGCGGCCTCGCGTTCCAGGGTGGCACGCAGCGTGCCCACGTCGTCGGCCAGCAGCCGGAGCCTGGCGTCACGCAGGTCGGCCTGGATGACGGCGGCCTTGCGGGCGATCTCGGCCTGGCGGCCCAGCGGCTTGAGCTGGCGGCGCAGCTCCGTGGTGAGGTCCTGCACGCGGGTCAGGTTGGCCTGCATGGCGTCGAGCTTGCGCAGCGCCTTTTCCTTGCGCTTGCGGTGTTTGAGCACGCCGGCGGCCTCTTCGATGAACGCCCGCCGATCCTCGGGCCCGGCGTGCAGCACGGCGTCGAGCTGCCCCTGCCCGACGATGACGTGCATCTCGCGGCCGATGCCCGAGTCGGACAGCAGTTCCTGGATGTCGAGCAGGCGGCAGGTGTCGCCGTTGATCGCGTATTCGCTCTGCCCCGACCTGAACATCAGCCGGCTGATCGTGACCTCGGTGTAGTCGATCGGCAGCGCGCCGTCGCTGTTGTCGATGGTCAGCGTCACCTCGGCGCGCCCGAGCGGGGGCCTGGAGGAGGTGCCGGCGAAGATGACGTCCTCCATCTTGCCGCCGCGCAGCGACTTGGCGCTGTGCTCGCCCATGACCCAGGCCAGGGCGTCGACGACGTTGGACTTGCCCGAGCCGTTGGGGCCGACGACGCAGGTGATGCCGGGCTCGAACCGCAGGGCGGTCGCGGAGGCGAAGGACTTGAAGCCGCGCAGGGTGAGGGTCTTCAAATACAAGCGCGGCCCCCTTTTCCCTCGACGACTTCGGAAAAGACTACTGGTCCCTGATGCGGCCCGCGGGCGCATGCCGTCGGAACCGGCGTGACCAGGGCAAAGGAAGCTTTCCGAGCAGGGGAAAATAACAAGGGACGCCTCTTCGAGACGTCCCTGGGTCTTGCGCTCCGATCACTCTCAGGTGAGTGCCGGCTCGCGCTCTTGCATGCGGCTTAGCGCCTCGTCGCGGGTTTGCGCCGCAAGAGCGTCATTCGTGGCCTGAAGTCGGATGAGTTCTGCCTCCAGATCCCGGATACGCTGCTGCAGGCGGCGCATTTCCGAGACCATTCGAGGGTCAGGACCGCCGACGTGGCCGAGTAGAGCCTTCGCCATGGTAAAGGGTCCTCCACGCTGAGTGACCAGACTGGTTCGCGCACTTCTTATTCCGCGGGAGGGGTGCGCGTGGTACTTAACAAGAGTCGCACCGGCAGTGTGGGCGGTCAAGTCGATCGAACCGCTGAGCCCTACTGATGGGCACTCCCGACATACAACTATACCCCATTTGGGGGGTTTAGGGGAAGTCGCTATCGCTCCACAAAACCGCCCAAACTACCTCGTGGTTCGCTCCAACGTTCCACTACTCCATCGACCCTGCCCGGCGTGTCGCAACCTCTGAGCAGCTCCAGCAGCTTGACGCACGCCGACCGCGGCCCCTCGGCGACCACCTCCACCCGGCCGTCCTCGGTGTTGCGCGCCCATCCCGCCAGTCCGAGCTCGAGCGCTCTGGCCCGGGTCCACCAGCGGAACCCCACACCCTGGACCCTCCCCCGCACCCAGGCAGTCACCCGGACGTTCTCCGATTTTTCGGTATTTTTCGTGTTCTCCGACATCTGATCTCCCCTGTGCTCTCACGCCACCAAGGCCTCCGAGCCGAGCGCGTGCCGGGCCGCCGCGTCGCGGAACGCCCGGATCGCCGCCGTCTCGGCCGCCCGCGCCCAGGCCAGGCCGAGAATCGACGGAGGCAGGCCGGCGACGGGGACGAAGCTCACGTCGGGACGCCTGTGGTGGGCGGCCGTGGGGGCGCAGAAGAGCATGCCGCCCCGGCCGAGCGCCACCTGGGTCAGGCCCTCCTGGCTCGTGGTCACCGTACCGGCCCGGGGAATCGGACGTCCTGAAGGGGTCACGGAGGGTGCCACGCGTTCCCGCCAGGCGCGCGGTGCTGGACCGTCCAGGCCGATCAGGGGCAGGCCCGCCAGTTCCTCGGCGCCGATGCTCGCCCGGCCGGCCAGGGGATGGCGGGTGGAGACGCCCAACTCGTACGACACCCGGTTCAGGCCCTCGCCCACCGCCAGGTCGGGCTCGCCCACCGGCAGCAGCGTGAACACGATGTCCACCCGTCCGGCCCGCAGCCTGCCGAACGGGTCGGACAGCGGGATCTCCACCAGTTCGACCTCGCAGCCGGGGTGGCGGCTCTCGAAGGCGCGTACGCTGCCCGTCACGACATCCGTGGGCGTGGCCAGGAACCCCACCCTGAGCACGCCCGTCACCTCGCGGGCGGCCGCCTTCGCCCGGCTCACGGCCGTGGCCAGCCCTTCGTACGCGGGCCTCAGGTCGGCCAGGAAACGTTCGCCGAGCGGTGTCAGGCGCACCCGCCTGCTGGTCCGCTGGAAGAGCCGGCCGCCGATCCTGGTCTCCAGCGAGCGCATGAGCTGGCTCACCCGGCCCGGAGACAGGTAGAGGCGCTCGGCCGTACGCGCGAAGTGCAACTCCTCGCTGAGCACGACGAAGCACTCCAGTTCCCTGAACTCCATCTCCACCTCCACCGATCGCTTAGCCTGCCTAAACCAAGCTTTCGGCCTTCGCCATTGTTCCCGCCCGCGGACGCCAGAAGGCTGAGCGACATGACAATGACCGATGTACGCGCCTCCACCCAGGCGCGATGGCTCGCCGTGACCTCGGTCGCGGTCGGCACCTTCACCATCGTGACCAGCGAGATGCTGCCCGTCGGGCTGCTGACCGCGATCGCCTCCGACCTCCGGGTCTCCGACGGCACGGCCGGGCTGATGATGACGGCCCCAGGGCTGGTCGCGGCGGTCGCCGCACCCCTGCTGGCGGTGACCACCCGCCGGGTCGACCGGCGGGTCACGCTGCTGGGGCTGATGGCGTTGCTGGCGGTGGCCAACCTGGCGGGCGCGTTCGCCCAGAGCCACGTCGTCATGATGGCCGCCCGGGTGCTGACCGGGGTGAGCATCGGCGGTTTCTGGGCGTTCGCGGCCGGGCTGGCGCCCCGGCTCGTGCCCGGCCGGTCGGTCGGACGGGCCACGTCGATCATCTTGTCCGGGGTGTCGGTGGCGTCGGTGCTGGGGGTGCCGGCGGCCACGTTCGTGTCGTCGTTCGCGGGGTGGCGGAGCGCGTTCATCGCCATGGGGGTGGTGGCGCTGGTCCTGCTCGCCGTGCTCGCCGCCACCCTGCCGCCGCTGCCCGGCGACCCGCCGCCCACGCCCGCCCGGCCGCGGAACGACCGCGAAACCGCCCAGAACGGCTCCACACCGGCGCGGGACGCCGCGGGGGGCACCGAGGCCGCCCGCCGGCCCGGCAGGCGGGCGGCGTGGCTCTCACGGCCGCTCAGGCTCGTGCTCGTGCTGACCGTCCTCCTCGTGTCCGGCCACTTCGCGGCCTACACCTACGTCCGGCCGTTCCTGGAGCAGGTCTCGCACGCCGGCCCCGCCCTCATCAGCACCGCGCTCCTCGTGTACGGCGCCGCCGGCGTGGCGGGCAACTTCGCCTCGGGTGCGCTGGCCGCCAGGAACCCCAGGCCGGTGCTGATCGCGCTGGCCGCGCTCATGGCCCTGGCCACGGCGGCGCTGCCGGTGATCGGGCTGCCCCTGGCCTTGCTCGTGGTGTGGGGCCTCGGCTACGGCGGCGTGGGCGTCGCCCTCCAGCTGTGGATCATGCGGGAGGGCGGCGGCGAGCTCGGCACGGCGCTGTTCGTCAGCGCCTTCAACGTCTCCATCGCGCTCGGCGCGCTCGCCGGCGGCCGGGTGGTCGACGGCGTCTCGATCAGCGCGGTGATGGGACTGGCGGCGGGCCTGGCCGCTCTGGGCGCGGTCGTCGCTGGCATCTGGGGCAGGAATAGGACGACCGGTTCATGAACGCCTCGCGCCGGATCGGGGCGCCGCAGCGCGAGCACGGCAGGTCGCGCCGGCCGTAGACCTCCAGAGAACGCTCGAAGTAGCCGCTGTCGCCGTTGACGTCGACGTAGAGGCTGTCGAACGACGTGCCGCCCTGCTGGAGGGCGGCGGCCATCACCGCGCGGACCGCGGCCAGCAGCTCGGCGATCTTGGGCCTGGTGAGCGTCTGCGTGGGACGGGCCCAGTGGAGCCGGGCGATCCACAGAGCCTCGTCGGCGTAGATGTTGCCGACGCCGCTGATCAGCGACTGGTCGAGCAGGGCCCGCTTGATCTCGGTGCGTTTGGCCCTGAGCCTGCGGGTGAACTCCTCCTCGTCGAACGCCGACTCGAACGGGTCGGGCGCGATGTGGGCGATCGGCTCGGGCACGCCGCCGACCAGGGCGGTGAGCATGATGTGGCCGAACGTACGCTGGTCGACGAAGCGCAGGTCGGGGCCGCCGTCCTCGAAGCGGAGGCGTACTCTGAGGTGTTTCTCCGGCGGCGCGTCACCGTCGACCACCAGCAACTGGCCGCTCATCCCCAGGTGGGCCATGAGCGCCTCCTCGGCGCCCGACAGCGGCAACCACAGATATTTGCCGCGGCGCTCGGCCGACAGCAGCGTGCGGCCCTTCAGCCGCGCGGTGAACTCGTCGGGGCCGGGCATGTGACGCCTGATCGCGCGGGGGTGCAGCACCTCCGCCGAGGCGATCTCACGGCCGATGACCCATTGCGCGAGGCCGCGCCTGACGACCTCGACCTCGGGCAGCTCGGGCAACACGCACCTCGCCCTCTGGACGCCGAACTCTCACCTTGTGGAAACCCCGGACGCGGACACTCAGCTCGCGGGCTGGCTCTCCCGCTGCTCCCTGCGAGCCCTGATGCGGGTCCACGCCGCCTCGGCCGCCTGCTGCTCGGCCTCCTTCTTGCTGCGCCCGGTGCCCGAGCCGTAGGACTCGCCGCCGACCCGCACCATCGCCGTGAACGACTTGGCGTGGTCGGGGCCGCTCTCCTCGACATGGTATTCGGGCACGCCGAGCGCCTCGGAGGCGGTCAGCTCCTGCAGGGAGGTCTTCCAGTCGAGCCCCGCGCCCAGCGACGCCGAGCGCACGATCAGCGGGTCGAACAGCAGGTGCACCACCCGGAACGCCTCGTCGAGACCCTTGTCGACATAGACCGCGCCGATGAGCGCCTCGAGCGTGTCGGCCAGGATGGACGACTTGTCGCGCCCGCCGGTGCCCTCCTCGCCCCTGCCGAGCCGCAGGAACCGGCCCAGCCCGAGCCCGCGGGCCACGTCGGCCAGCGCCCGCATGTTGACCACCGCGGCGCGCAGCTTCGCCAGCTGGCCCTCGGGCAGATCGGGATGGTTGCGGTAGAGAGTGTCGGTGACCACCAGGCCCAGCACCGAGTCGCCCAGGAACTCCAGGCGCTCGTTGGTGGGCAGGCCACCGTTCTCGTACGCGTAGGAGCGGTGCGTCAGCGCCCGCTCGAGGATCGCGGGATCCAGGGCGACCGCCAGGACCCGCTCCAACTCGTCTCTGGCGACCTCCACGGCCACCGGCTTAGGACCTGCGCCCACGTGCTTCCTCCTCGGACATCTTCACACGGCGCGCCGGCTGCGGAAGATGCCCGAAAACGTGGTGGGCGTCGGGGTAACGCGTAGCCCCGGCGTCCACCACGGCCGCGGGCGAACCGCCGCCGCACGCATCCGAAACGGTAACGCCGACCGAGGCACAATGGCACCCGGCCGGCATCACGTCAATCAGGCGGACGGCTCGATGACCTGACGACGGTTGTAGGTGCCGCAGGTGGGGCACGCGATGTGCGGCTGCTTCGGCGAACGGCACTGCGGGCAGCTCACCAGGGCGACAGCAGTCGTCTTCCACTGGGAGCGACGGGCGCGGGTGTTGCTCCGCGACATCTTTCGCTTCGGGACGGCCACGTCACTTCTCCTGATCGTTATCGTTCTCGGAAATCAGACCCTGCAACGACGCCCAGCGGGCGTCGATCTTCTCGTGCCGGTGACCCGCGCCGGCCTCGGCCAGCTTGATCCCGCACTCCGCGCAGAGCCCTTCGCAGTCATCCCTGCACACCGGGCTCAACGGAAGTGCGAGCACCACCGCGTCGCGGAAGGTCGGCTCGAGGTCGAGCAGCTCCCCGTCGAGCAGCGAATCCTCCTCCGAGGCGTCCTCGTCGGAGTAGAAGAACAGCTCCTGCAAGTTGACCTCGACATCCGAGGTGACAGGGTCGAGGCACCGCGCGCACTCCCCGGCCAGCGGGGCCTGCGCCGTGCCTGAGACGAGCACGCCTTCCATCACTGCCTCGAGCCGGAGATCCAGCTCGACTTCGGCGTCCTTGGGGACACCGATCATGTCGACGCCGAGATCTGCCGGTGCCGGGAGCGACAGGGTCATCTGCCTCATCGTGCCCGGCCGCTTTCCCAGGTCATGAGTGGAGATCACCCAAGGGGAGCGGGGGTCGAGGTGCTGAGTCATCCTGCTCTCGCTAGGCATGGCGAAAACCGTCGCCGTCGTACAAGGCCGAAAAGAAAGAATAGCAGCCCTGCGGGGGGCATGCCCCCCGCATACCCCCCGACCGCATCGCGCCGCGCCCGTTCCCTCAACGCTCGGGCGCTAGCTTCTGAGGCGCTCGATGAGCAGCTTGTGCACCAGATCCGGCACGAGGCCCGACACGTCGCCGCCGTATCGGGCGATCTCCTTCACCCGGCTGGAGGAGAGGAACGAGTATTCGGGGTTGGTCGGCATGAACAGCGTCTCGACCCCCGACAGGCGGTAGTTCAGCTGCGCCATCTGCAGCTCGTAGTCGAAGTCGCTGACCACCCTGATGCCCTTGACGATGGCGGGGATGTCGTGCTGCCTGCAGAAGTCGACCAGCAGGCCATGGAACTTCTCGACTTTGACGTTCGGATATTCCTTGGTCACGGTCTGCAGGATGTCGATCCGTTCGTCGACCGTGAACAGGCTGCTCTTCTCGACATTGATGAGAACGGCCACGGTCACCTCGTCGTACAGCCGCGCGGACCGGCCGATGATGTCGAGGTGGCCATTGGTGATGGGGTCGAACGACCCCGGGCAGACTACGCGGCGCAAGACGCCTCCCAGGTTTACGGGCAGGTCTACGGGTTCCCGGCGGCGCGACCGTACCAAACGGACGCTTCACCATATCGACGGACCCTCTCCTCAACGTAGCCTTCCGGCCACATAAGGGCCTTTCCCCTGCTTTCCCGCTCGAACGCCACCAACGCCTCTCCAGCCAGCCAGCCGTTGTCGCGCAGCAACTCCAGAACCCGCTCCACCTCGCCGTCGGTCGTGGCGTAGGGCGGGTCGGCGAACACGATGTCGTACGGCTCGTCAGGCGCCTTCCCGAGCACCCGCGTCACCTTGTCGGCCACCACGCGGGCGCCGTCGAGGCCGAGCGAATCGACGTTGGCCCTGATCGTCCTGACGGCCCTGGCATCGGACTCGACCAGCAGGGCCGCGGCCGCACCCCTGGACAGCGCCTCCAGCCCGACCGCGCCCGAACCGGCGTAGAGGTCGATCACCCGGGCGTCGCGGATCCCGTGCAGGGAGTCGAGCGTCAAGAGGATCCCTTCTCGCGCCCTGTCACTGGTCGGTCTCGTCCCGCGCCCCGGCGGCACGGCCAGGCGCCTGCCACCCGCGATGCCTGCGATGATCCGCGTCATGTGACCCATTGTTCCGTATGTTCGCGCAGGTCAAGGATGCACAAGTGTCTGCCTCGACTACGCAAGGGTGATTCACATCGGGAGGATCGGCCCGCATGATGAGTTCTGCGGCCTTCAAGGTGACCCACATGAAGGCCGACCGGCGTGATCGTGAGCCCTTCCGCACGCCGGTTCCCTCGGCACCTGACCCGAGGGTGGGCCCAGCCGGGGACGGCATTCGGGGGGAGGCCGTCCCCGCGGCTGGGCCTTTTACATGATCGTTTTGATCGGCGGCCGCCCTGCCCGCCTCAGGTCTTCTCCAGGTATTCCGCACGCTCGTCGGCCAGCAGCCGTTCGATCTCCGCGCGCAGACCCTCGTGGGACGCGAGCTCGGGATCGCGGGCCAGCAGCGCGCCGGCCTCCTCCCTGGCCGTGGCGATGACGTCCTCGTCGCGCAGGAGTTGCAGCAGCTTCAGCGAGGAGCGCTTGCCCGACTGCGCCGCGCCCAGGACGTCGCCCTCCCGCCGCTGCTCCAGGTCGACCCGTGACAGCTCGAACCCGTCGAGCGTCGCAGCCACCGCGTCGAGGCGGGCGCGGGCCGGGGTGCCCTCGGGGAAGTCGGAGACCAGCAGGCACAGGCCGGGCAGGCCGCCCCGGCCGACCCGACCGCGCAGCTGGTGGAGCTGGGAGACGCCGAAGCGGTCGGCGTCCATGATGATCATGACGGAGGAGTTGGGCACGTCGACCCCGACCTCGATGACCGTGGTGGCCACCAGGACGTCGAGCTCGCCCCGCGTGAAGGCGCGCATGAGCGCGTCCTTCTCCTCCGGAGGCAGCTTGCCGTGCAGCGTGCCGACCCGCAGGTCGTGGAAGGGCCCCTCGGACAGGAGCTGGGCCACGTCGAGCACCGCGAGCGGCGGGCGCCGCTCCTCGTCGGCGGGGGTCGCCAAATCGCCCTCGTCGCCCTCCAGGTCGCCGATGCGGGGGCACACGATGTAGGCCTGCCGCCCCAGCCCGACCTCCTCCCTGACCCGCTGCCAGGTGCGTTCGAGGTAGTGGGGCTTCTCGGCTGCCGGGACGACGTGGGTGGTGATGGGGGCACGACCCGACGGGAGCTGGGACAACGTCGAGACCTCCAGGTCGCCGAAGACCGTCATCGCGACCGTGCGCGGGATCGGCGTGGCCGTCATCACCAGGACGTGCGGGCGCGTCCCGCCGGCCTTCTCGCGCAGCGCGTCGCGCTGCTCCACCCCGAACCGGTGCTGCTCGTCGACCACGACCAGCCCGAGGTCGGCGAACTGGACGTGCTCCTGCAGCAGAGCATGCGTGCCGACGACGATGCCCGCCGTGCCGGAGGCGGCGTCGAGCAGGGCCGATCGGCGGCCGGCGGCGCCCATCGAGCCGGTCAGCAGGGTGACGGATGTGCCCCCGAACATGCCTCCCTGCGCCAGGTCGCCCAGCATGGTGGTGATCGAGCGGTGGTGCTGCTGGGCGAGCACCTCGGTCGGCGCCAGCAGCGCCGCCTGGCCGCCCGCGTCGACCACCTGGAGCATCGCGCGCAGCGCCACCACCGTCTTGCCCGCCCCGACCTCGCCCTGCAGGAGCCGGTGCATCGGATGCTCCAGCGCGAGGTCGGCGGCGATCTCCTCGCCGACCTTCGCCTGGCCCTCGGTCAGCGCGAACGGCAGCCGCGCGTCGAAGTCGTCCAGCATGCCGCCGGACCGCCTGGGCCTCGGCCTGGCGGGCCAGGCGGTGGCCGCCTGCCGCCGCTGGAGCAGCACCGCCTGCAGCACGAACGCCTCGTCGAACTTCAGCCTCTTGCGCGCCCTGCCGACCTCGGCGAAGTCTTTCGGCCGGTGGATGGCCACGAGCGCCTCGCCCAGGTCCTGCAGGCCGTGGCGGGCCCGCAGCTCGGCCGGCAGCGGATCTTCGAGCGGGCCCAGCGTGTCGAGCACGACGCCGACCGCGCGCCTGATCGCCCACGGCGTCACGTCCTTGCCCGCCGGGTAGATCGGCACCGGCGCCGCCGCGAACTCCTCCGCGCTCGCCTCTCCCTCCTCGAACAACTCGAACTCCGGATGAGCGAGCTGCCAGCGCGGCTTGGCCCGCGCGCCGAACAACCCCACCTTGCCGGCGAACATCCCGCGCCGCCCCGGCTTGAGCCGCGACTCGGCCACGTGGGAGCCCTTGCCGAAGAACGACAGGTAGAGCCGGTTGCCGTTGCCGTCGACGATCTCGACCTCCAGCCAGGTGCCGCCCCGGTTGCGCATGGGCTTGCGCATCAGCCTGGTCACCTCGCCGACCACCGTGACGTGCTCGTCGACCGCCAGCGCGTCGAGCGAGGTCAGCTCGCCGCGCTCGGCATAGCGGCGCGGATAGTGGCGCAGCAGGTCGCCGACCGTCTCCAGGCCGAGCACGCTGTGCAGCAGCTTGGCGGTCTTCGGGTCGAGGGCCTTCGTCAGAGGCTCGTCGAAACGGCTCACGGCACTTAGTTCTACCGCCTGAGGCCGACAGGAATCCCCTCCCCCGCCGCCCGCGTGCCGATCCTGGCCGCCTTCACGGGGAATCCCGCACGGAAGGCGCGGCTCGGCGCTCGCCGTCATTCCACGCCGATGAGGAGCGGGTAGCCGCCCTGCTCGCCGTCGTACACGACGAGGTCGACATCGGGGCGCGTACGCCTGAGATGGTCCTCGACGCGGCCGGCGAGCCCGGCGGGCGCCTGCGCGCCCGTGACCAGGGTCACCAGCTCGCCGCCGCCCGCCACCATCCGGTCGACGACCGTGGTGGCCACGTGGTCGACCGTGTCGCCGATCACGGCGACGTCCCCGTCGATCAGGCCGAGCACGTCACCGGGGCGGCACACCCCCGCGCTGGTGAACGCCTCCCTGTCGGCCACCGTCACGTGCCCGCGCCGCGTGTGGCCCGCCGCGTCGGTCATCGCGACCACGTCGTCGTCGAAACGGCGCAGCGGATCGTGTACGGCCAGCGCCGCCAGCCCCTGCACGGTGGCCTCCGTGGGCAGCACGCTGACCGTGACGCCGTCCTCGCGGGCGATCTCCGCCGCCGCGGCGGCGACCGCCCTGACCCCCTCGTCGTTCGGCAGGACGGCCACCTCGCCACCCGCCTGCCTGATCGCGGCGAGCACGGCGGGCAGCGTGGGCCTGGCGCCGGGGGCGCGCCGCACCACGACCGCGCCGCACTCCTCGAACAGCGCCGCGATCCCGTCTCCCGCGGCCACCGCCACCACGCCCCTGCCGGCGCCGCCGCGGTGGGTGCGTTCGGCCAGGTAGGTGATCCTGATCCGGTGCGGCCTGCCCGCGCGCAGCCCTGCCTCGACCGCGGGGCCCGCCTCGGCCACGTGCACGTGCACGTTCCAGAGCCCCTCGCCGCCGACCACGACCAGCGAGTCGCCCATGGCGTCGAGCTCCTCGCGCAGCGCCCGCACCGCGCGGTCGGGGGCGTCCAGCAGGTACATCACCTCGTACCCCGCCCCCACCTCCGCCATGGGCGCCACCCGCGCGGTCGGCGCGGGAACGTCGTAGTGGCCGGTGGACGAACCCGTGATCACGGAGGCGAGCGTCTCGAGCACGATCGCCGCGCCGGCGCCGCCGGCGTCCACGACGCCGCTGCGGGCCAGCACGTCGAGCTGGCCGGTCGTCCGGCGCAGCGCGACCCTGGCCTCCTCCGCCGCCTGCCGCGCCACCGCGCCCAGGTCGCCGGCCTCGGTGTCCTGGACGGCCCTGGCGGCGGACTCCAGCACGCTCAGCACCGTGCCCTCGACCGGCCTGGCCACGGCCTCTCTGGCGAGGGTGGCGGCCCTGAGCAGCCCGGCGCGCAGGTCGGGACCCTCCTTCAGCACCTCGGCGAGCCCGCGCAGCGCCTGGCTGACGATCACCCCTGAGTTGCCGCGCGCGCCGACGAGGGCGCCGTACGAGAGGGTCTGCCACACCACGGCCGCGTCCACGTCGTCGGGCAGCGACTCGACGGCCTCGGCCGCCGACAACATGGTCAGGTGCAGGTTGGTGCCGGTGTCACCGTCGGCGACGGGGAACACGTTGAGCGCGTCGATCTCCGTCCTGGCCTGGCCGAGCGCGTCGGCGGCCAGCCGGGCCCAGCGGCGCACCGCGGGCGGGTCGAGGATCTTCATGCCGGCCCTCCGACCTCCCCGATGCGCTACGGTTGTGCGAGGAGAATATCGCCGCATCGGACCTGGTCCAGTGCTCTGGTTCGCGCCCATCGGGGTGGATCGGATATTCTCGTCTGGCTGGCCGGTTGTCCCGGCATGCCCTCCGCCCGGAATTCATCCGCGGACAGGGCTACATCGACTGTTTTAAGGAGCGATACCGTGGCTTCCGTCTGCGATGTCTGCCGCAAGGGGCCGACGTTCGGCAACAACGTGTCACACTCCCACCGCCGCACCCGCCGTCGTTGGAACCCCAACATCCAGACGGTCCGCGCGGTCGTCGGCGGCACGCCGAAAAAGCTGAACGTGTGCACCTCGTGCATCAAGGCGGGCAAGGTCACCCGCTAGTCCGCGCTTTTCACGAAGCCCGTCCGTTCCTGAGGGAACCGGCGGGCTTTCGTCATCCCACCCCCCTGTGACCGGGGCTCTCCCTCACCTCCGAAGTGCCCCGCCTGGGGCGGAGGAACCTCTGGGAGCAGGGCTCTGCGGGCCCTGGGAAGGCCCGGGACGACCGCGCGCCAGGAGGAGCCCAGTGCGGGACACGACAGCCCAGGAGAGCCGGTGCGGGGCGCGGGCGGTCCCTCGGTCGCCTCACGCCGGCCCGGCGACAGGAGAGCGGCTCAGCACCCACGTGGACGGTTCTCCCGCGCCGTGGTTCACGGAGGAGACGGTCAGCGCCAGCGCCAGGCGTGGTCGACGGGGCCGATGCCGCCGCCGAGGGGGAAACCTCTGGCGATCGCTCCCGTCACGTACTCCTTCGCCCTGCCCACCGCCGACGGCATGTCGTCGCCCATCGCCAGGCGGGAGGCGATGGCCGAGGCGAGCGTGCAGCCCGTGCCGTGGGTGTGGCGGTTGTCGAGGCGTTCGGCGGCGAAGCGGAACTCTTCCGTGCCGTCGGTGAGCAGGTCGACCGGGGCCCCGGGCAGGTGGCCGCCCTTGATCAGCGCCCACGCGGGCCCCAGTTCCAGGACGGCGTCGGCGGCCCTGCGCAGGCCGTCCTCGTCATCGACCTTGACCGAGGTGAGCTGCTCCACCTCCCACAGGTTCGGCGTCACCACGGTGGCCACGGGCAGCAGGCGCGTCCGCATCGTCTCGATCGCTTCGGGAGCGAGCAGCGAGTTGCCGTGCTTCGACACTCCGACGGGGTCCACGACCAGCGGCGCGTCGTACGGGCCGAGCGCGTCGGCCACCGTCTCGACCAGCACAGGCGAGGCGAGCATGCCGGTCTTCACCGCCTGCGCGCCGATGTCGCCGAGCACCGAGTCGAGTTGCGCGCGTACGGCCTCGGGCGGCAGCTCCCAGTAGCCCTGGACGCCCAGCGAGTTCTGGGCGGTCACGGCGGCGATGACGCTCATGCCGTGAGCGCCCATCGCCATCATGGTCTTCAGGTCGGCCTGGATGCCCGCGCCGCCCCCGGAGTCGGAGCCGGCGACGGTCAGCACGCGTGGCGGGGTGGAAACCGCCGTGGAAGGGGCGTTTTGCGGGGATCGCTCCGTCATGTCCCCTATCCAACCACTCAGCTGACGACGCACTCCCCGCTGACCATCCCGCAGTTGGCCGCCGGCGCGCCCCTGCCCGTCGCGGTGAACGACACCTCGGCCGTGGCACCGACAGGCAGCTGGGCCGACAGGTCGAGGATCAGCAGGTCACCGTCCTGCGTCCAGTCGGCGCCCCGGACGTCCACGACCCTGCCCTCGACCGGGACCGAGACCGTGGGGTTCCGCAGCGTCCCCGCCGAGGTGTTGGACAGGCGCAGGTTGACCGCATACGTGGTCATCCGCTGTCTGATGGTCTGCTGGACGTTCACCGAGCCCGTGCCGGCGGGCGGCGAACCGAAGGATCCCTCGTCGTCCGTGGGATCGGGGGCGCTGGTGGTGGTCGGCGCGGCGCCGATGTCGGCGTCCACGGAGGAGGGCTCGTCGAGTGGCGTGTCCTGAGGAACGCTCTCATCGTCCGGCTCCTGCACCGGCTCCTGCGGGGGCTCCTTGGCCGGCTCCTTCGACTTCTTCACCCTGGTCTTGGTGGGCGTCGGCTTGGCCTGCTCGGTGTGGCGCGGGCGGGCTTGGTACGTGACGGTGGGCGTCGGGGTCTCTGCCGGTCCGGTGTCCTCCACCGGCTCCTCCGAGGGCTCCTCTTCCGGCTCGGTCTCCTCGACGGGAGGCTGGGAGACCTCCGGTCCCGGCCGGTTGGTGGCGCCCTGCACGGCCGCGCACGTGGTGTCCGCGCACTTGTCCGTGCCGCCGGAGGTGCTCATGAACTTGACGCCCGCCACGGTGCCGCCGAGCACGACGGCCACGGCGGCGACGGACAGCAGCGCGACCCGGCCCTTGCCGCCGCTCGACGAGGCGCCGGAGAGCAGCTCGTCGTCGCGGCGGCCCTTGCGGCGGCCGCGACGGTCGCGGGGCTCCTCGGGCCCGGCGGGGCCGGAGTCGGCCGACCAGCCGGAGCCCAGGAAGCCTGTCTCCGTGTTGGCCCAGGCCGGCGCCTGCGCGGCGGTCGGCGCTCCGGCCACCTTGACGTCGCCGGGCTCGGGCGGGCCGCTGCTCGGGGCAGGGCCGGAGGGCGCGTCGAATCTGGCGGTGCGGTCATCGGGCTCGCCGGAGAGCCCGGAGCGATCCGCGGCCCCGTCGAAGAACGCGGTCCGGTCGTCCTGGCCCCCGAACGGCCCGGACCTGTCGTCCGGCGCGAACGGATCAGAAGGACCCCCGGAGGCGCCGAACGGGCCGGGCGGGTTCGCAGGGCCGCCGAACGGCTGGTGGGCCTGGTCGCCGAACTGCCCGCCGTCCGCGGGACGGCTGAAGGCGCTCGCGTGGCCCGACCCTGGGGCTCCCGGAGCCGGCATGCCGGGGTGGCCGCCGAACACGGCCGTCTGGTCGGCGGGATCGCTTCCAGGTCCTGCGCCAGGTCCGTTGAAGGGCCGGTCGGCGGGCGGGCCCCACTCGGACGGGCGGGCGAACGCGCCCGTCGTCTCCATCGGCCCGGCCTCCTCGATCCCCTGTCCCTGAGGTGGCTGGAACGGGCTCCTGGAGCCGGTGGCCGGTGGGAATCCGCTGGCGGCGTCGGCGGGCAGCGCGAAGGCTCCGGTGGTCTCGAACGGCTCGGACTGCGGCGTGCGCGGCGGCGGTGCGTCCGTACGCCGTGGCATGGGAGCCCACTGGCCCGTCACCTCGGGTTGGTCCGGCAGGGAAGGCCAGCCTGGCTGGTCGACCTCCTCGTCAGGACCCCAGAATGCGCTGCCGTTCCCCCGTTCGTCCCCGTCTTCGGATCCACCTGTGCCGTGGCGGCCCATGGCTGCCCTTTCTCCCGGTTACAGTGGCCGCCAATCTTCATAACACCTTCACTACGCCGCTGTCACAACAATCCCGTTAGTCACGGCCTAAATCCGGAAACTTTCACGCAAATCGGGACAAGTAGTCACTCAAAGTGATCCCAGCCTCGTCGCCCGACCTTCCGGCCATGCACCACGACGCCGGCGCCTTCGACCACGCGGCCCACGACCTGCCACGACTCCGGCAGGCGTACCTCTGGGGGGAAGACCGCCGCGAGCGCGTGATCCTCACCGCCCGTGAGCACCCACTCCAGCGGATCGGCCCCCATCTCCTTCGCCGCCACCGCGACGGGCTCCGCCACGGCGAACGCCTGCGGATCGAGCTCGATCCGCACCCCGCTGGCCTCGGCGACATGGCCGAGGTCCTGCAGCAGCCCGTCACTGACGTCGAGCATCGCGCCGGCACCCAGCTCGGCCGCCCGCGGCCCCATCGCGTACGGAGGTGACGGCCTGCGGTGCGCCGCCACGACCTCCTCCAAGGCCGCGGAGCCGGCCGGCAGGCCCTCCTCCAGCAGCGCCCATCCGGCGGCCGCGTACCCGAGCCGGCCCGTCACCGCCACCACGTGCCCGGGCCTGGCCCCCGAGCGGAGCACGGGAGCGCGCCCCTGCAGATCGCCCAGCGCGGTCACCCCGATGACGACCTGGTCACACCGGGTGACGTCACCTCCGGCCACGCTGGCGCCGACCACGGCGCACTCGTCGCGGAACCCGTCGGTCAGCTCGTCGAGCCAGGCCAGGGGCAGGTCGGCGGGGATGCCGAGCCCCACCACGATCGAGGTGGGGACAGCGCCCATGGCCGCCACGTCGGCGAGGTTCTGGGCCGCGGCCTTGCGGCCCACGTCATAGCCGCCGGACCAGTCGCGGCGGAAGTGCCGGCCCTCCAGCAGCAGGTCGGTCGAGACCGCGACACGCCTGTCGGGCGCGGCCACCACGGCGGCGTCGTCACCCGGCCCCACCATCACCGCCGCACCCTGGGGAAGGCGTGCGGTAATACGATTTACCACACCGAATTCGCCGAGATCTCCGACTGTGATGACGCACCTCCTGACGCACACAGGGTACGGTTACCCATCGGCGTGATCCAATCGCCCGGGAGGACGTAATGGTGCAGGCCTACATCCTTATTCAGACCGAGGTAGGCAAGGCCGCCGCCGTGGCCCACGAGATTTCCGGCATTCCCGGGGTCACTCAGGCGGAAGACGTGACAGGGCCCTACGACGTGATCGTGCGCGCCGAGGCCAACAACGTCGACGAGCTGGGCAAGCTCGTCGTCGCGCAGATTCAGGCGGTGGAAGGGATCACTCGTACCCTGACGTGTCCGATCGTCCACATCTGAAGGCAGTCGTCGCATGCGTGCCGCCGCCGTCCTGCTCGTTCTGCTGACGCTCGCCGGGTGCGGCACGGTGCAGGTCGATCCGCCCACGCCGCGGGGGGAAGCGGTGGCCGCGTGCGACAAGCTGGCCGGGCTGCTGCCCGAGACCCTCGACGGTGACGAGCGCGGCACGTCCACGCCTGAGTCACCGTACGTCGCCGTGTGGGGGGAAGGAACCATCGCGCTGCGCTGCGGGGTGGGCCGCCCGGCAAGGATGGCGCCCACCGACCAGCTCCAGGAGATCGGCGGCGTGGGCTGGTTCGCCGATCCGGAAAGGCCCACGTTGTTCACCGCGGTGACCGACACCGCGTACGTCGAGGTCACCGTCGGAGGCGAGCACGTGCCGGCCGAGGTGCTCGCGGACCTGTCGAAACCGATAGCCAGGACGTCGGCCCGCTGACCGCGCGATCGTTCAGCGAAGCCCTGCCGGCCGGGCCAGCGCGAGCTGGATGAGCCGGTCGACCAGCGCCGGGTAGGACAGGCCCGAGGCGGCCCAGAGCTGCGGCGCCACCGACAACGACGTGAACCCCGGCATGGTGTTGATCTCGTTGAAGACGAGCCCGCCCTCGGGCGTGTAGAAGAAGTCGGCCCGCGCGAGCCCTTCGCAGTCGAGCGCCTCGAACGCGCGCACGGCCATCGCCCGAAGCTCCTCGGCCGTCTCGGCCGGGATGTCGGCGGGCACGGTCAGCGACATCTGGTCGGGATAGTATTTCGCCTCGAAGTCGAAGAACTCCTGCCCGCCCTCGACCCTGACCTCGCCGGGGATCGACGCGGCGGCCGGCTCGTCACCGGGCGACTCCAGCACCGCGCACTCGATCTCGCGGCCGGCGATGGCGGCCTCGATGAGCACCTTGGGGTCGTGCTGCCTGGCGGCCTCCACCGCCGCCTCCAGCTGGGACCGGTCGGACGCCTTGGAGATGCCCTGCGAGGAACCGGCCCTCGCGGGCTTGACGAACACCGGGAAACCGAGCGCCTCGGCCTCCTTGACCACGCGCTCCCGGTCGAGCCGCCAGTCGCGGTCGCGGACGACGACGTGACGGCCGACGGGCAGCCCCGCGGCGGCCATCACGGTCTTCATGTGAGCCTTGTCCATGCCGACGGCGCTGGCCAGCACGCCCGAGC
Organism: Nonomuraea sp. NPDC049378; assembly: GCF_055586745.1. Classification (NCBI taxonomy): domain Bacteria; kingdom Bacillati; phylum Actinomycetota; class Actinomycetes; order Streptosporangiales; family Streptosporangiaceae; genus Nonomuraea; species Nonomuraea sp. NPDC049378. The sequence goes on along the minus strand of NZ_JBVJHP010000026.1, from coordinate 16,987 downwards.
CGACGTAACGCACACCGGCCATCTCCAGCAGGCCCTGGATCGTGCCGTCCTCCGCGAACGGCCCGTGCATCACCGGGAACACCACGTCGACCGAGCCGAGCTCCACGGGGATGCTGCCCGGATCGTAGGCCACCAGCGCGTTGCCACCCGACGGCAGCGCCAGCGCCGCGCCCGCGCCGTCGACGACCGGAAGCTCGCCCGACTCGATGGCGAACCGCTGGTCGGACGTGGCCAGCACCCACCTGCCGTCCTGGGCGATCCCGATGGGGATCACCTCATATTTGCTCCTGTCGATCGCTTCCAGAACGCTGCCCGCGCCCATCAGGGACACGGCGTGCTCAGAATTGCGACCTCCGAAAACGACGGCGACGCGTGGCTTGCTCATGGTGTCCGAATCTACCGGGGTGTCCCTGTCACAGCGAGCTGAGCACGCCGCAATCAGGCCTTTCTCTTATACGCCGTAACGCTCGGGTTTGGGCGAGCGCGACATCAGCAACATGCCCGCCTCCGCCGGCGACATGCCGTCGTGCACCACTCCGACGACGACCTCGGTGATCGGCATCTCCACGTCGTGCTTCCTGGCCAGCTCCAGCACGGACTCGCAGGACTTCACGCCCTCCGCCGTCTGCTTGGTGGCGGCGACGACCTCGTCGAGCGTCATGCCCCTGCCGAGGTTCTCGCCGAACGTACGGTTACGCGACAGCGGCGACGTGCACGTGGCCACGAGATCACCCATCCCGGCCAGCCCCGCGAACGTGTGCGCGTCGGCGCCGAGCGCCGCACCCAGCCGGGAGATCTCCGCCAGCCCTCTGGTGATGAGCATGGCGCTGACGTTGTCGCCCATGCCCATGCCCGCCGAGACGCCGACGGCCAGCGCGATCACGTTCTTCACCGCGCCGCCCAGCTCCACGCCGACGACGTCGGGATTGGTGTACGGGCGGAACCAAGGCGGCAGGTGGCAGGCCGACTGGAGACGGGCGGCGACGGACTCGTCGGCGCATGCGACGACGGTGGCGGCGGGCTGGCGCATGGCGATCTCCTTGGCCAGGTTGGGCCCGGAGATGACCGCGACGCGCTCTTCCGGCACCTCGGCGACCTCACGGATCACCTCGCTCATCCGCTTGGTCGTGCCCAGCTCGATGCCCTTCATCAGGCTGACCAGCACCGCACGGGGCGGGAGGTGCTCGCGCCAGCGGGCCAGATTGGGCCGCAACTGCTGCGACGGCACGGCCAGCACCACGAAGTCGGCCCCGTCGAGGGCCCGCGCGGCGTCGGTCGTGGCGCGCAGCGTGGCCGGCAACTCGATGCCCGGCAGATAGTCGGGGTTGCCGTGATCACGGTCGATCGCCTCGACCAGCTCTTGCCTGCGCCCCCACAGCGTGACCTCGTTGCCGGCCTCCGCCAGAATCATGGCGAACGTCGTGCCCCACGAGCCCGTGCCGAAAACGGCCACCTTTGTCATGCCATCACCGTCCGGCGGGATCGTAGGGGGTTTCCGGCGCCTTCTCGCCACGCAGCTCCGCGAGCTGCACGGTGATCGCCGCCATGATGTCGGCCGTCGCCTCGCGCAGCACGGCCGCGTGCGGTGGCCGGCCCGCGTACTTCGACAGATCGACCGGCGGACCCACGCTCACGCGGAACGTCTTGCGCGGGAACAGCCTGGGCTTCTTCTCCCCGTAGGGGAGCAGCTCATGCGCGCCCCAGTGGGCGACCGGGATGACGGGCGCGCCGCTCTGCAACGCCAGCCGGGCGGCACCCGTCTTGCCCACCATGGGCCACAGGCCGGGGTCGCGCGTGCAGGTGCCCTCCGGGTAGAACATGATCGCGCACCCGTCGGCGAGCCGCTCGGCCGAGACCTGCAACGATCTGGCCGCCTCGTTGCTGCCGCGGTCGACCGGGATGGCCAGCAGCGCCGCCACGGCCCGGCCCAGGAACGGCACTCTGAACAGCGCGGACTTGGCGAGGATTACCGGCCAGCGCCCGTTGTTGTAGAGGAAGTGCGACAGCAGAACAGGGTCGGCCCAGGAGAGATGGTTGGTCGCGATGATCACGCCGCCGGTGCGGGGAATGCGCTCCCCGCCGCGCCAGTCCTTCCTGACCAGGAGCCGGGAGAGCGGTTTCACCACGACTACGGCCAGGGTTTCCCAGAAACGCGACGGTCGCGTGGGGCGGCTCATGGTCTCCTCCAACACCTGCGGGATGCGCCCCAAGTCTCCCTGCTGGCTGCTCGGGATGTCGAGGTGGGGGGTGCGGGGGCGCGACGCTCAAGGTTCCGGCTTCCTCCCCACGCCTAGCGGCGGGGGATTCCCACCTTCACCGCGACGTTCTTCACACCGGACTCCACCCCGGCCACGGCGCCCGCGGCCGGGCCCGGCCGGGACCGCGAACCTGCACGGCGAGCGGGACGTGCCGGCGGCCGTCGGGACCGCGGGAGACGGTCACCGTGGACGGGTGCCGCCAGGCGAGTGTCCGGTTCCGCACCGCGCGGACGCACCCGAACGTGCGACCGAGCACCGCCGCCTGCTCGGGACCCGGGTAGGCCCGACACTTGTCCGCCGTCCGCACACCCGGGATCTTAGCGGGCAGAGCCGCTCCCGCTTAATCGTGCTCCGCCTAGATGGCGAACTGACGTTCCCCGCGCCACCACGCGGCGGATCCGCTTTCCTCCCCGCGGCCGAAGCCGGGGGTCTCCAGCGAAGGAGCAGCATTGACGAGCATCCGGTGGTCACTGGTGATTCCGGTGAAGACGCTGGTCGCGGCGAAAACCCGGCTCGCCGCGGCGACAGGGCCGCACCGCACCAGACTGGCCGTGGCCGTCGCCTGCGACACCGTGGCGGCGGCGCTCTCGTGCCCGCGGGTGGCGAGGGTGATCGTGGTGACCGCCGACCCGGCCGCCGCGGGCCCCCTCGCCGGGCTCGGCGCCGAGGTCGTGCACGACCCTGATCGCGGGCTGAACACCGCGCTCCGCACCGGAGCCGCCCATGCCGTACGCGTCGCGCCCGGCGACGCGGTGGGCGCGCTCCAGGCCGACCTGCCCGCCCTGCGGCCGGCCGAACTCGGCCTGGCGCTGGAGGCGGCGGCCGAGTTCGACCAGGCGTTCGTGCCCGACGCGCTCGACGTGGGGACGACCTTCTACGGAGTGCTTCCCGGGACGCCGTTCACCCCGAGGTTCGGCGGGGAGTCGCGGGCCAAGCACCTGGCCACCGGCGCCAAGGAGCTGGCCGTGCCGGGGATCGACTCGGTGCGCCGCGACGTCGACACACCCGACGACCTGCGCGCGGCCGTCGCCCTCGGGCTCGGCAGGCACACCGCGGCGGTGGTCAAGGAGTTGTGGCCGGGCACATGAATGTGGCGTGCCGGCCGGAGCGGCGCCGGGCACATGACCGGGCGGTCGTCAGGGAGTGGCGGCCGTCCTCATGATGGCGGGCGCGGTGACCACCGCCAGGTGCGACAGGCCCAGCAGGGCGATGCCCGCGGCGAAGACCGCGTACCCGCCGAGCCACTCCCCCAGCGCGCCGCCGGCCAGCCCGCCCAGCGGCACGACGCCCCACATGAGGAAGCGCATGCTGGCGTTGACCCGGCCGAGCAGGTGTCCAGGGGTGATGCGCTGGCGGTAGCTGAGCTGGGCGATGCCGAAGATCGCGCCGGCCACGCCGAACAACGACGCGGCCACCGGGAAGACCAGCAGCCGCCAGCCAGGGCCGGTGGCCAGCGCGGGCAGGTAGAGCACGGTGGCCAGCGCCGCGGAGCCGTACAGGGTGCGGCCGGTCCCGAAGCGGGCCGTGACGCGGGCCACCAGCGCGGCGCCCGCCAGGGAGCCCACGGCGGCGGCCGACAGCAGCAGGCCGTACTGCGCGGAGCCGACGCCGAGCTCCTTGACCAGGTAGAGGGGCAGGCCGACGAGGCAGATGGAGTTGGCGGTCATGGCCAGCGCGCCGCCCGCAGCGATCCTGCGCAGCACGGGCTCGCCCATGACGAATCTCAGGCCCTCCACGACCTCGTGGCGCAGGGACCGTTCGCTTCGCCGCACCGTCTCCTCCGCCCGCACGCCCGCCAGCAGGAGCGCTGAGACGAGATAGCTGACGGCGTCGGCGAGGAGAGCGATCGGGGCGGTGAGCGCCGCCACCGCCCAGCCGCCGACGCCTGGCCCGGCGAGCAGGGAGACGTTCTTGGTGATCTCGAGTACGCCGTTGCCACGTTCGAGCCGCTCCTTGGGCACGATGGCGGGCAGCAGGCTCATATGGGCGACGTCGAAGAACACCGTGCCGGCGCCGAGCACCAGCGCGACGACGTAGAGCTGGGGCAGCGTGAGCACGCCCAGCCAGGCGGCCACGGGGACCGAAAGGAGCGCCGCTCCGCGTACGACATCGGCCCAGATGATGATCGGGCGGCGCCGCGACCGGTCCACCCACACGCCGGCGGGCAACCCGATCAGGAGGAACGCGAGCATCTGGGCGGCCGACAGCAGGCCGAGATCGAAGGCGCCGGCGTCGAGCGTGAACAGCGCGGTCAGCGGCAGGGCCACCACGGTGACCTGGGTGCCCATCTGGGTGATGCCGTTGGCCCAGGCGAACAGCGCGAAGTCACCTCGATGTCTCATGACGGGCGATCCTCGCGACCTGCGCGGGCGGAGACAAACGATTATTGGACCGCCTGGCGTGGCCGCCTTAGGCTGGTCCTCGTGCAGGCGACGGTGCGGAGTTACGACGAGGCCACCCGCTCTGGCACGGTGTTCCTCGACGACGGGACGGTGCTGGAGTTCGGCACGCCCGCCTTCGACGCGGGGCCGTTGCGGCTGCTGCGCTCGGGGCAGCGGGTCAATCTCGCGATGTCCGGAGGCGAGATCACTTACATCACGCTCTCCACTTTCCCGGTGCCCGGTGCTTAAATGCGGACGCCCGGGCCGGACGGCCCGGGCGTGGTCCGCTGAGTTTACTTTTTCTTGCCGATTTTCTTGCCGCCCTCGTTCACCAGCTCTTTGAAATCGGAGCCGGGACGGAACTTCGGCGCCCAGCTCTCCGCGACGTTGATTTCCGCACCGGTCGACGGATTGCGCGCCGTGCGGGCGGGCTTGTTCACCATCTCGAACGCGCCGAAGCCCGTGATCGAGACCTTGTCGCCGCTGGCCACGGCCTTCTGGATGGCGTCGACGACCGCGTTCACGGCCTCGGTGGCCGTCTTCCTGTCGCCCACCCGATCCGCGATGGCCTCGACGAGTTCACGCTTGTTCATGAAAGTCCTGCTCCCCCAGTTACGGCTCGGGGCTCCAGTTTACGTGTTTGACGGAGAAACCCCTTACGGGCTCGAAAGTAGGCGGGATCGCAGGGGAACTCAATCACCGGGCGCGTTTTCCGCACTTCGTGGCGTGTCGGGAAGCTCGTCAAGCGAGGCCAGAAACGCGTCGAGGCGCAGCGCAGCCCTTTTCCGATCGTGCTTCGCAAGGTCACAAATCGACAGATAGCGGCGCGCTATCCGTTCCTTGTCGGCGGCGGGGAGCATGCGGACGCGGCGGTGCGCCTCGCGCAACCGCCGCGCCAGTTCGTCGTCTTCTAGACGGTCGTCGGCAGCCATGGCTGCCGACCATTCTCGTATGCCGCCACGTCGCCGGCGTGACGCAGGGTCAGCCCGATGTCGTCGAGGCCCTCCATGAGCCGCCAGCGGGTGTAGTCGTCGATCTCGAAAGCGATGACCTCGTCCGCCCAGCGGACCTGGCGTTCCCGCAGGTCGACGGTGATCTCGAGCTTCGGGTCGGCCTCGACCGCCGACTGCAGGTCCGCCACCTTGTCGCCGGGCAGGACGACCGGCAGCAGGCCCATCTTGGTGGAGTTGTTGCGGAAGATGTCGCCGAACCTGGCGGCGATCACGACGCGGAACCCGTACTGCTGGAGCGCCCAGACGGCGTGTTCGCGCGAGGAGCCGGTGCCGAAGTCGGGGCCGGAGACCAGGATCGAGGCGCCCTCGTGGGCGGCGTCGTTGAGGACGAACTCGGGGTCCTCACGCCAGGCCGCGAACAGGCCCTTCTCGAAGCCGGTGCGGCTGACCTGCTTGAGCCAGACGGCCGGGATGATCTGGTCGGTGTCGACGTTGCTGCGGCGCAGCGGCACCGCCGTGCCGGTGTGGGTGGTGAAGGCTTCCATCGATTTTCCTTACGGGTCTACAGGTCTGAAGGTCTACGCGGGAAGGGCCGGCGAGGCCGGCTCCGGCTCACCGCGGCCGCGTCAGAGGTCGGCGGGAGCGGTGAGGCGGCCGGTCACGGCGGTGGCGGCGGCGACCTGAGGCGACACCAGGTGGGTGCGGCCCCCCTTGCCCTGGCGGCCCTCGAAGTTGCGGTTGGAGGTCGAGGCGCTGCGCTCGCCCGGCTTGAGCGTGTCGGGGTTCATGCCCAGGCACATCGAGCAGCCGGCCTCGCGCCACTCGGCGCCCGCGGCCTTGAACACCTCGTGCAGGCCCTCCTGCTCGGCCTGCAGCTTGACCTGCATCGAGCCGGGGACGATCAGCGTGCGGGTCTTCACCTGGCGGCCGCGCAGGACCTCGGCGGCCGAGCGCAGGTCCTCGATGCGGCCGTTGGTGCACGAGCCGACGAACACCGTGTCGACCTCGATCGCGCGCAGCGGGGTGCCCGCGCTGAGGCCCATGTAGTCGAGCGCCCGCTCGGCCGCCGAGCGGGCGACCGGGTCGGCGAAGGAGTCGGGGCTCGGCACGGACTCGGCGAGCGGCAGGCCCTGGCCAGGGTTGGTGCCCCACGTGACGTAGGGGGTCAGCGTCGAGGCGTCGATCTCCACGACCTTGTCGAACACGGCGTCGTCGTCGGTGCGCAGCGACTTCCAGTATTCGACGGCCTGGTCCCACGCCTCGCCCTGCGGCGCGTGCGGGCGGCCCTTGAGGTAGGCGAACGTGGTCTCGTCCGGCGCGATCATGCCGGCGCGGGCGCCTGCCTCGATCGACATGTTGCACACCGTCATGCGGCCCTCCATGGAGAGCTTGCGCACCGCCTCGCCGCGGTATTCGACGATGTAGCCCTGGCCGCCACCGGTGCCGATCCTGGAGATGATCGCCAGGATCAGGTCCTTGGCCGTGACGCCGGGAGGCAACTCGCCCGAGACCTCGATGGCCATCGTCTTCGGCCGGTAGGCGGGCAGCGTCTGGGTGGCCAGCACGTGCTCGACCTCGGAGGTGCCGATGCCGAACGCGATGCCGCCGAACGCGCCGTGCGTCGAGGTGTGGGAGTCGCCGCAGACGATCGTCATGCCCGGCTGCGTCAGGCCGAACTGCGGCCCGATGATGTGCACCACGCCCTGCCCGGCGTCGCCCATCGGGTGGAGCCTGATGCCGAACTCGGCGGCGTTCTTGCGCAGCGTCTCGACCTGCTTCTTGGACACCGGGTCGGCGATCGGGCCGAGCACGGTCGGCACGTTGTGGTCTTCGGTGGCGATCGTGAGATCGGGACGCCGCACCTTCCGGCCGGCGAGACGGAGCCCGTCGAACGCCTGCGGGCTGGTCACCTCATGGATGAGGTGCAGGTCGATGTAGAGCAGGTCGGGCTCGCCGTCGGCGCGCCTGACGACGTGCTGCTCCCAGACCTTCTCGGCCAGTGTGCGGCCCATGTGATCTCCTCCTGCATAGAGCGATGCGACGCATCGCGGCTCAGTCGCTCGGATCCGGTCTCTTCCCTTGTCGCTGGGGTCGCCCCGCTCCCTGCGCTCCTCAGTCCAGAGACCGGCGCTCCCTCGCGGGAGAACCTTTGTGACTTGCCTTCTCATATGTCGAGACGGCAGTATCGTCCTATGGACAACTCTAGCGGAGTCGGAGTACTCGACAAGGCAGTTCTTGTACTCAATGCCCTCGAAGCGGGACCCGCTTCACTGGCGCAGCTCGTCCAGGCCACCGGTCTGGCCCGTCCCACGGCCCATCGGCTGGCCGTCGCACTTGAGCACCACCGCATCGTGACCCGCGACACGCAGGGCCGTTTCGTGCTGGGCCCGCGGCTCTCCGAGTTGTCCACCGCGGCCGGCGAGGACCGGCTGCTGGCGGTGGCCTCCCCCGTGCTGATGCAGCTCAGGGACCTGACCGGGGAAAGCGCGCAACTCTATCGCCGCCAGGGCGACGAACGCGTCTGCGTCGCGGCGGCGGAGCGGGCCAGCGGCCTGCGCGACACGGTTCCCGTGGGCTCGGCGCTGCCCATGACGGCGGGCTCGGCAGCGCAGATCCTGCTCGCCTGGGAGGAGCCCGACCGGCTGCACCGCGGGCTGCGCGGCGCCAAGTTCACCGCCGCCACGCTCGCGTCCGTCCGTCGCAGGGGCTGGGCCCACAGCGTCGGCGAGCGGGAGCAGGGGGTCGCCAGCGTGTCCGCCCCCATAAGGGGCAGTGGAGGCAAGGTGATCGCGGCCGTGTCGGTCTCCGGGCCCATCGAACGGCTCACGCGAGCCCCCGGGCGGTTGCACGCGGTGCCCGTCATGGCGGCGGCCGAACGCATTACCGAGGCGATGCGCCGCACGTCATGATCGGCTGTCATGATCGGCGAAACCAGGTATTTCTGGGGCCGACAGCCTCGCGGGCGCACTAGCCTGAGTGCGTGACAGATCGCATCGAGGTAGCCGCCACTGAGCTGCGACCCCTGCTCGAAGAGTTCATCATGTGGGCGCGCGCGAACGCGCCCGGAAGCGACCCCGAGCTCGTGGGGCCTGCCGCACTCTGGCACCGTCTCGCCTTCTCGCAGGACCTCGGCACGTGGAAGCGTGCCGACCTGCGCAACCTGCTGCTCGACCGCATGCCCAAGGTCGTGGAGGATCCCGACGCCGCCGCCGACGGGATGCTCCCGGCCGTGGACGCGTACCTCACGTTCCTCTCTCAGACCGGCAGGCTCGCCAAGGGCTCCGACTCCCTCGCCGATCTGCAGGCCGAGCTCGACGACGTCGAAGACGAGTTCGTCGACCTGATGGAGGAGCTGATCGACGACGGCGAGGGCGAGGAGGACGAGGAGACCGGCGACCTCGGCGACTTCGAGATGTTCGCCGACGAGCTGGCCGAGCTCGACACGATCAGGCTGCGGCCCGACACCGAGCTGGCCGCGGCCGCCCGCGAGGCGCCGCTCATCGCCAAGGCCCGCGACCTGGCCGTGTGGGTGGGCTCGGGCCGGCGCGTGGGCGAGGAGACCCTGCTCAGCGACACCGAGGTGGAGGAGGCGCTGGCGGCCGTCGGGTTGCCCAGGCCGGAGACCGAAGGCCCGGTCGCCGAGGCCGTCCCCTACCTGTGGAACATCTGGAACCTGGCCGTCGATCTGGAGTTCCTCGAGCCGGGCGACGCCAACACGGTGGCGGTCCAGGACGACACGTCGGAGTGGCCGTTCGACGACGACGAGGACGTGCTCGACGCCTGGATGCTCGGGCTGCACTCGGTCGACTACGGCGACCCCGAGCTCGACGACGACGATCTCACGATGGCGCTGGCGGGCCTGACCCGCGGCCTGCTGGTCAGGCTCCTGCTGGCCGGCGGCTCACGTGACCTCGACGAGCTGAGCCAGGAGCTGGCGGAGGCCGCCGCCGACCTCGACGAGCTCGGATCGGACGCGTGGGAGGCGGCGGCCGACCCGCTCGCGCCCCCGATCGACTGGCTGATCGGCTACGGCATGGTGGAAGTCGACGGCAAGACCCTCAGGCTCACGCCGCTCGGCACCGAGGGGGTCGTCCACCTGGTCGACGACGCCGACATCGAGGTCGACGCCAGACCGGCGATCGAGTCCATGAGCGCCCACGAGCTGCTGGCGCTCAGCGCCGAGCTGCCCGAGGACGAGGCCGACACCGAGTTCGCCGCCTGGATGCGGCTGCGCGAGCCGGGAAAGGCCGCCGAGGAGCTGCTGGAGGCCGCGGGCGAGGACGAGAGCGACGCGCTGATCAGGGTGCAGGCGGCCAGCGTGGTCGGCACCCTGGGCGAGGCCGCCATCCCCGCCTGGCGGGAGGCGCTCAAGCAGCCCACCCTGCGCCCTTACGCCGCCACCCACCTCAGCCAGCTGGAGGTCGAAGGGGCGCCTGAGCCGACGCAGGACGACACGCACTGGCTGATCCTCGACATGTGGACCATCTCGGCCGGGCTGGGCCGGTCGGAGTTCGTGAGCAGCTTGCAGGACATCGGCCCCGACATGGTCGGCAACCTGCTGGAGGTGATCTGGAAGATCCCGCACGCGCACGTGGAGGAGCTGCTGGATCTGATCTCGCAGGTGCATCCGGACAAGCAGGTGGCCAAGGCCGCCCGGCGCGCCCTCTTCAAGGCCCGCTCCCTGTGATCTGACCACTCGGGGCCCGTCCGCGGCGCGTTTCGCGATCGGCGGCGCGGGCCCTCTGGTCGATTCGGCGCGAGCGCCTTCGCCATCCGCGCGTGTCGCGATCGGCTGCACGGGCCTTCCCGGTCGTGCGGCACGCGTGGCTGGGCCATCGTTTCCGGCGCGGCACCGCGCGTGGTGTTCCGTCGCGGGTTGCTGCTGGACGATCAGGCTGCGGCGCCGTGCGTGGCCGGGCTCCTCCCACCCTTTACGCTGACGGCGGCCGCCCCCACCCGCCGCACGGGGTCGGCGCCCGTCCAGGGGAACGCTCCCGCGGCTCGCAGGGCCGGGCGCCGTGACGTGCGCGCTGTGGGCCGATCGCGCGAGAGCCGGCGACCGGCGAAGAACCCCGGCAGCGGTAACCGTGCGGGACAGAAGGTGGGCCGGCCTCGGCCTCACCCGCGACCTGCCCGAGGGCGGCGCCATGCGGTTCTGGATGGGAAGAACCCCAGTAGCGGAAACCCTGGCGGAAAAGAAAAACTCCGGAGCGGAATCGCGCCGGAGCGGTGATGCAGACGTAGTCCCGACCGGATTCGAACCGGCGCTACCGCCTTGAGAGGGCGGCGTCCTGGGCCACTAGACGACGGGACCTTCGCTGGCTTGTGACAGTGGTAGTCCCGACCGGATTCGAACCGGCGCTACCGCCTTGAGAGGGCGGCGTCCTGGGCCACTAGACGACGGGACCCTGTCCACAAGCTGATGTGCCGGGCTTCCCCGGCGACGCGCGTAACTCTACCGCACCCCGGAGACCACAACCAAACCACTTAGCGGCCCATCAGATCGGGCCTGTAGTGGCGAACCCAGTCGCCCATCCGGCCGCGCTGCCACAGCGCGTCGAACTCGCCGAGCGGGATCGTCACCTCCGGACGGCCCGTCGCCGGGTCAACGGGGACGCGGGACAGCCGGTCGCGCATCCAGCCGGGGATCCGGGGCGGGACCGCGCGCTCGCCCCAGCCGATGAGCCCCACAGAGCGCAGCGCCTGCGCGCGCACCCGCACCCCACCCGGCCGGCCGACTCTCCTGGGGTTGGCGAGCTGGGTGTCGACGACGTCGATCCGGGTGATGTCGGGCCAGCGGAGGTGCACGCGGAAACCGAGCGAGTCGGTCAGTTCGACGCCTTCCGCGGTGAAGCGGACGACGGTGCCCGAGCTCATGCGGCGGTGTTTGGCGACGAGGACGGCGAGCAGGCCGCCGGTGGCCAGGGCACCGATGGCGATGCCCAGCAGGGTGCTGCCGGTGAAGATGGCGCCGAGCAGCAGGATGACGACGAAGAAGAGCACGAGGAGTGCGGCGAACGGGGCGACGAAGCGGGGCAAACTGCCCGCGCGAATGCGAAATTCCTCCATAAATCGGGCGACTCTACCGCACCGGCTTGGCGCCTCATTGGTCTCTCGTCGCTCCCTCGACCGGCACCTCCTCGACCGGCACCATGCCACGCCATCACGACGGCTGATCCGTCAGCCGTTGAGCAGTCCGCGGCGGTAGGCCTCGGCGACGGCGGAGGCGCGGTCGCGGACGTCGAGCTTGGCGTAGACGTGCAGCAGATGGGTCTTGACGCTGGCCTCGCTGATGAACAGCTCGGCCGCCGCCTTCTTGTTCGTCGCTCCCCCGGCCACCAGGCGCAGCACCTCGAGTTCGCGCTTGCTCAGCCGGCCCCGGGTGGGCCTGCGCAGGTCGCTGGCCAGACGGCCGGCCACGGAGGGCGCCAGCACGGTCTCTCCCTCGTGGGTGGCGCGGACGGCTCGGGCCAGCTCGTCGGGCGGAGCGTCCTTCAGCAGGTAGCCGCTGGCTCCGGCTTCGAGGGCGGGCAGGACGTCGGTGTCGAACGTGGTGAGCACCAGCACCCGCGGCCCGGTGCCGGAGAGCTCGCGGATGGCGGTGACGCCGTCCATGCCGGGCATGCGCAGATCCATGAGGACGACGTCCGGCCGGAGCTCGGCGGCCAGGCGCACGGCCTGCGCCCCGTCGGCCGCCTCTCCGACGACCTCCATGTCGGGCTCGCCGCCGAGAGCCGCGCGCAGGCCGTCGCGCACGATCGGATGGTCGTCGGCTATCAGCAGCCTCAGCCGCATCGTGTTCCCTCCGTGAGGTGGTCGTCCGCCGTCAACGTGCGTCACCCTGCCCGGCCGGCGGGATGGCGGGCACGGACACCGCGACGGCCGTGCCCTGTCCTGGCTCGGACTCGATCGCCAGCGTGCCGCCCACGCCGTGTGCCCGCCGGCGCATGCCGTCGAGCCCGAACCCGTCAGCGGGCGTCTGCGGGTCGAAGCCGGCTCCGTCGTCCCGGACGTCGAGAAGCACGGATTCGTCGGTGTAGGAGAGCGTGAGGGCCGTTCTGGTGGCGCGTGCGTGCTTGGCGACGTTGGCCAGCGCCTCCTGGGCGATGCGGAACAGCGCCGCCTCCACGTCGGCGGCAAGCGCGACCGGGGTGCCGGTGAGCTCCAGGGCGAGGCCGACGCCCGACGACTCGGACCAGGACCGGGCCATGCGGTCGACGGCCTCGGGCAGCCGGGAGTCCTCCAGCGACTCTGGGCGCAGCGCGCGTACGGACCTGCGGGCCTCGGACAGGCTGCGGCGGGCCAGTTCGGCGGCCTGGTCGAGGTGGCGGCGGGCCGGGCCGTCGCAGACGCGGGCGGCGGCGTGGATCTGGCCCATCAGCGCGACGAGGTCCTGGGCGACCGTGTCGTGGATCTCGCCGGCCATGCGGTGCCGCTCGTCCAGCACGCCGGCGCTCCTGGCCTGGTCGAGCAGGCGGGCGTTCAGCTCGGCGTTCTCGTCCATGGCGGCGCGCAGCCGCTCGACCAGGCGGCGGCGTTTGTCGTGCTCGGCGGAGACGTACCAGCCCGCCAGGGCCAGCGGCAGGGCCACGGCGGCGATCACGCTGAGCAGCGAGGCACGGGCGCCCGGGCTCGCCTGTGCGGCCAGGCTGACCACGGCGGTCACCGTCACGCCCAGCATGACCAGCCGGGCGGGCAACATCCCGATGGCGAGCGGGTAGCCGACGGAGGCGAACACCGTGAAGGCGGCGTGCTCGGCGGCCAGCGCCCCCGCGAGGGCGATGAGCACCAGGAAGTGCCCCACGACGAGCGCGCGGTGCGTGTCGCGGTGCGTATGGAGCCAGGCGATCGGCGCCAGCCACACCGCGGCGGCCGGCACGAGCACGGGCCAGCCCGGCCACCGCGCCGGGGTGTCGCCGCCCATGACGGCGGCCGCGATCGCGGAGACCGCGAGCAGTGCGTAGGCGAGCGCCAGATAGACCCAGCGCTCGCGCCCGTCGAGCCGGCTCATGGGTCAAGCCTGGCACGACATCAACCGATCGGTGGATGCCGGGCATCGGCCGCACGTCGAGCCCGGCGGGCGATGTGCGGGCCCGGCACGCTCAGGGAGCATCGCCTCATGAGCAATCCGAGCAGACGAAAGATGATCCAGTACGCCGCGGTCGCGGGCGCGAGCGCCGCCACCGCGACGGCCGGCGCCAGGGTCGCGCCCAAGCGCAAGGAGGTGACCACGTTCGTCTTCGTGACCGGCGCGAACGGCACGGCCGCGGCCGACGCCGAGCTGACGATGCGCGGCCACCGTTCCGTGGGCGTGAGCCTGCCCGGGCACGGCCCCTCCGAGCAGTTCACCCGCGCCTACCAGACGCCGCAGGACCTGAACAAGCTGGCCACGATGCCGTCGCCGGTGGCGGGCGTGACGCTGGACGACTACGTCGAGGCGACGGTGAACACCGTGCGCAGGGTCTCCCGGTACGGGCCGGTGATCCTGGTCGGCGGCAGCCTGGGCGGCGCGGCGATCACGAAGGCGGCCGACGAGGTGCCCGACCTGATCGACCGGCTCGTCTACGACACGGCCTACTGCTGCACCGACCTGAAGTCGCCGGCCGAATATCTGGAGACGCCCGAGGGCAAGCCGAGCCTGACGGGCAACATCGTGCCGGGCGTGATCGCCGATCCCCGGGTGATCAAGGCGATCCGCGTCAACTGGCGCTCGAACGACAAGAAGTTCCTGGACGGCGTCAAGGCGGCGTTCATGGCCGAGGCCGACGACGGCGAGTTTCTCGCGATGCTGAACTCTCTGCTGCCCGACGAGTCCCTGCAGGTGCCGAACGCCGACAGCCGGGGGCACAAGGACAAGTGGGGGCGGGTGCCCCGGGTCTACATCCGGCACTCGCGCGACCGGGTGATCCCCATCGCCCTGCAGGACCGCATGATCAGGGAGGCGGACGCCGCGACGCCGAAGAACACGTTCAAGGTCTTCACGGTGAACACCTCGCACGCGCCGACCGCCAAGGCGTATCAGCAGATCAGCGAAATTCTGCACCGGCTGGCGAAATAGAAAAAATGGACGCCTCACCGGGAGGCGTCCACCAAATGCTGGGGTACCAGGACTCGAACCTAGACTAACTGAACCAGAATCAGTCGTGCTGCCAATTACACCATACCCCACCGGGGCGAACCCTCTCGGGCGCGCTTCGGCGATGTCCGAAAGAATAGCCCAGCCGGAGGGCTAAGACCAAAACGAACGGCCAACCCGTCCTCCGCTGCCTGCGGCACCGGTCCGGTCATGCCAAGCTGAAGGGGACAAAACACCACGTGGAGGAGCCCGAGCGTTGGCCGAGAATCCGTTCTTCGCCCCTAGTGATCTGCCCTACCAACTGCCGCCGTTCGCGGACATCCGCGAGGAGCACTACGTTCCCGCTTTCGAGCGCGGCATGGCCGAGCAACTGGCCGAGGTCGACGCGATCGCCGACAACCCCGAGCCGCCGACCTTCGACAACACGATCGCCGCGCTCGAACGATCGGGGCAGATCCTTGATCGCACGGCCACGGCCTTCTCCAGCATTGCCTCCTCCAACTCCACCGACGGCATCATGGAGATCGAGAAGCAGATCTCCCCCCAGCTGACCAGGCACAGCGACGCGATCCGGCTCAACCGGGCGTTGTGGGCGCGCATCAAGCAGGTGGCCACGGACGACCCGGAGGAGTCCTGGCTGCTGGAGAAATACCGCGACGACTTCATCAGGGCGGGCGCCGACCTGTCGGAGACCGAGCAGGGCCGGCTGCGCGAGCTCAACGAGGAGTTGTCGAAGCTCTCCACGGAGTTCGCGCAGAGCCTGCTGAAGGCGTCGACCGAGTCGGCGCTGGTGGTGACGGACCGCAAGGAGCTCGACGGCCTCGACGAGGCCAAGATCGAGTCGCTGCGCAGGGACGACGGCACGTACGCCCTGCCGCTGCTCAACTACACCAACCAGCCAGGCCTCGCCCAGCTCACCAACCGTGACGTGCGCCGCAGGCTCTACGAGCTGAGCGTGGGCCGGGCGCCGGGCAACTTCGACCTCGCGGCCAGGATGGCGGCGCTGCGCGCCGAACGGGCGGCGCTGCTCGGCTTCCCCAACCACGCCGCCTACACGGTGGCCGACCAGACCGCCAAGACCGTCGAGGCGGTCGAGGAGATGCTCGGCCAGCTCGTCGGCCCGGCGGTGCGCAACGCGTACAAGGAGGCGGAGGCGCTGGCCGAGCAGGCCGGGTTCGCGATCGAACCGTGGGACTGGTCGTACTACTCGGAGAAGGTCCGCAAGGCCCGCTACGACTTCGACGGCGCCGCGATGCGGCCCTACTTCGAGCTCGACCGGGTCTACCGCGACGGCATCTTCTTCGCCGCCGGCAGGCTCTACGGGGTCACCTTCACCGAGCGGCCCGACCTGAGCGGCTACCACCCCGACGTGACCGTCTTCGAGGTGTTCAACGAAGACGGGAGCCGGCTGGGGTTGTTCGTGCTCGACCCTTACGCCAGGGCGGGAAAGCGCGGCGGCGCGTGGATGAACAACCTGGTCGACCAGTCGTTCCTGTTCGGGCAGCCGCCCGTGGTGATGAACAACCTCAACATCACCAAGCCCGCCTCGGGGCCGACGCTGCTGACGTACGACGAGGTCAACACGGCCTTCCACGAGTTCGGCCACGCGCTGCACGGGCTGTTCTCCCACGTGCGCTACCCGCGCGTGTCCGGCACCAGGGTGCCCCGCGACTTCGTGGAATATCCGTCGCAGGTCAACGAGATGTGGGTGACCTGGCCCGAGGTCCTGGCCAACTACGCCAAGCATCACGAGACGGGCGAGCCCATGCCGGCGGAGCTGGTGGCGAAGCTGACGGCCGCGTCGACGTTCAACCAGGGCTTCAAGACCGTCGAATATCTGGCCGCCACGCTGCTCGACTGGGCCTGGCACAAGCTGACGCCGGGTGAGACGGTCGACGACCCCGAGGCGTTCGAGGCCGCCGCGCTGGAGGCCGCGCAGGTCGCCATGCCGGTGATCAGGCCGCGTTACCGTACGAACTACTTCGCGCACATCTTCGCCGGCGGCTACAGCGCCGGCTACTACTCCTACATCTGGAGCGAGGTGCTCGACGCGGAGAGCGTCGAGTGGTTCACGGAGAACGGCGGGCTCACCAGGGCGAACGGCGACCATTTCCGCCGCGAGCTGCTCTCCAGGGGCGGGAGCATCGACCCGCTGACCGCGTTCGGCAACTTCCGCGGCCGCGAGCCGAGCATCCAGCCGCTGCTCGCCCGCCGCGGGCTCGTCTAGCCGCGGCGCGCAGTGGGCCTGACCGTCCCGGGGGGCCCCCCCGTCTCCCTCCCTCCCGCTCCCCACCCCCAGCAGCACAAAGGGGGGGCGCC
>NZ_JBVJHP010000025.1:53981-125803 GCF_055586745.1 Nonomuraea sp. NPDC049378 | reverse complement strand
CCACCATCCGGATAACGCATCCCACCGGCATACTCCCGAATCCCGCCGTACGCATGCAACCGCGAGGTGACACCTCAGACTTTCAGCCTCTGTAGTTGGCCGTTTTGCTGTCGACTTGCCCAATTAGGACGATATCCCTTTCGGCAGGACCCTTCATGCATCTAGCCACTGCTTCGCTGTCCGACTGGTGGCGTTGGTCGCCGGAGATGAAACTGCCGCCTAAGCTTAATTGGTCGCCTTCGAATACAGCACCGAATTTTTCGAGGGTTACACCTCGCTTGCCGTCCCTCAAGAGAGGCTTTGTGCCGGTAGGCCAGACGGGAGTCGCAGAGATTTGACCTTCTTTACCCAGCAATCTGAGACACCTACTGACAGTGTCATAGCCCAACCTCAGCTCATAACCTGCCTGCGGCGTTGTTTCGGCCCCATGGATGAGGACAACCGGGTCATCACCAATTACTATGATCCCTTTTTCTCGTTTCTCTGAACATCCAGCCAAGCTTACAAGCGTTAACACCAAAGCGCCCATCCATAGCCGTGTCAAAAAAATCACCGTTCCTTGTCCTGTAGCTATGGGAGAACTTGGGCGTGCAACCTGCAACCAGGCAGATGTCACGCCCAAGACCCCTACTATCTCATGTCAACATGTGGGGCATGTCCACACATTCCAGTTGCTGCCCATGCCCCCAGAATCATTGATCCGGTCAGTCGCTGCCCAGATGGAGATACCGCTCGCCACGCTTCCAGATGTGATACCCCACGCTGTGCTCCCGTAGAAGAGGGGACCACCGCTGTCGCCGCCCTTAGTATGGATGTCCACTTTGATTCCGCCGTGGTAAGTGCGGCCTTCCATCATGTAATCGACGTCGCTCTCGAGGATTATGCCGCATCGATATGCTCCATCCTGAGTGTCGCTGGTTCTACCGAACGTGCAGACCGGATCGTCGACGCGGGGAGATGTTCCGCCAGCTCGAGCGTAGCGCGTTCGATTCAGCGCATAGTAAAAGGTTCGAGTATAGGTGTAGGTCGTACTCCCGGTCTGATACCGAGCGAAATCGAAGTCTGGCGCACGGAACATGCGACCCAGCGTAGTTTGTCCTGTGTCATATGAGGGATGGTTGTTGTATCGAAAATAAGCTTCGTCGTCTGCACAATGCCTAGCGGTTGTGGTTGCCCTCTCACCGGATCCCGAGATGATATTGAAGCCGCTGGTACAATCTGTGGCAATTCCGTTGCCGTCGGCGTCTGTACCGTCGAGAATTGCACCTCCGCGGAGGTAATTATCTGTTGGCTGCAAATCCAGGGAGTCGTTCAATTTTATATGGATTCGAATATTGGGATTGGCGGCAGCTTCTGGCTGCAGACCGGAAAGCGCGCGGTCGCGCACCGATGGATCTTTTAGATTCTTTTGCAGCGCTACATCGTAGGCAATTATCCCAGTGTCGAGATCATAACGCCCCACGAATTCGGAGACTTCTGATTGTGTGCCGAGTTTGCGGCTTCGGGAGTTGAGAACTTCTCTAAGCTCTTTTTGAGAGAACCCCTTATTGCCGACGATTTCTACCTGCACAGGGAGGGTCTTCGCAAGCTCAACAGCCTCCTGCGGGATTTCTCCCTTAAACCCGATTCGAGCGCCGCGGCCGTCATGAATTGACCTGATTCCCGACAGTGCATCGGGGAAGGCGTCATTGAGCTTCGCGTAGACGTCGTTTAGCTGCGGGATCCATGCGTATCGGTCGATCGCCTCTTCCATGGTTATCCCCTTAGTCTCTGCGAGTCGGCTAAGGTCAACCAGTTCTTCGAATGGGATGCCGTCTATCTTGATAGACGGATCAGAGGCAGGTCCATCGGGAGTTTCCGCGAGAGCGGAGGGGTTGGATGCAACAATCTCCGCCGCGTATCTGTCGAGCGCCTCGCGCAGCGAGATGCCGTTGGCCTTGGCTTCTCGGGAAAGTTTGTCGAGGGTAGGTCGTTGCACCTTGGGCTGCTGCTCTCGGGGTAGGAGAACCTGCTGTCGTCCGCCTTGGTCGGAGGCCTGCGCTGAAGGATCAGGAGGAGTGGGAGACGATGCTGCCTGAGCCAGCCCAGGCGTTACTACTAATGCGACGGCCAGAATAGATGTTACGGTCATCTGAGTTTTCATTTTTCCTCCGGGCATGTCTAGGAGGCGCATCCTATGCATCTCCCAAAGCAAGGAAGGCGCAGACACCCGACGATCGGGCCACACCTCGCTGGTCAGTTGATTGTTCGTCGCGAAAGTGTCAAGATCAAGTCTTGACTAGTTGATCATATTCCTGTTATGGCGCCCTCTCGGCGTGCCATTAAGCGCTTCTCAATATCATGCACATAGCGGGTTGCTGTGTGCACTTAGCGTTGTGGGTGGCACAGTGGAGGGCCCATGACGCTTATGGATCCCTGTTGTTGATTTACGCTCAGTCAGTTTAGGTCTGCAGCCAAGAGCAAAGCGACGACCGACGGCTACCGTGCAGCTGGCGTGGGTTAGAGTGCGACTACGGACGTCTGTTAGAGCGTGTTTGAGAAGATCGTTTGCGGCAGGATTTCAGTCGCAGATGTAGCGCGATTGGCGTTGGGCGGCAGCTCCTCAGCCGCCGCAATAGCGGCTTCTCGGACCTATTAACGCGCGAAGCGGTCTAGAATGACTAGGCTGCAAAGTGCTAATTGTGAGCGGTCTGCAAGGTCATACGAGCAAGGCGTTACAGTAAGGAGTTGAGATCAGCGGGATTGCCTGCGGTATAGCCGGCGCAGCGTCGACTCCACCACCGCCCGCGCCCCGTGCTGCCTCGGTTCTACCGGCCGGATCGCCTATTGTCAGGGAGCTACGGCGACGAGCCGATGTGGTCGCTCTTCGTCGCGTTCCGCACATCTGTCAGATCGGAACTCGGCCGTGGTATCCGCTGGCCGACAGGGTGCCGTCGAGCACGTCGCGGAGTTGTGACCGGGCGGTGATGCCCAGTTTGGGGAACACCCGGTAGAGGTGGGAGCCGACGGTACGCGGTGAGAGGTAGAGCCTGTCTCCGATCTCACGGTTCGTCAGGCCGCGGGCCGCGAGCTGGACGATCTGCTGTTGTTGGGGGCTGAGCTCGGTGAGGGCACCGGGCACCACGCTGCTGGCGGCGTCGACGCCGGCGGCTCGCAGCTCTGCCTTCGCCCGCTCGATCCATGGCCGCGCGCCAAGCCGCTGGAAGGTTTCGAGTGCCGTGGTCAGCAGCGGGCGGGCCTCGGCGATGCGCCGTTGCCTCCTGAGCCATTCGCCATAGTCCAGCCGTGTCTGCGCCCGCTCGAACGGCCACTGCTCGCCCGTGTCGTCCACCAGCGCCGCCCGGAAGTACGGCTCCGCGTCGTCCGGTTCGGCGAGCAGGGCCCGGCCTCGGTTGAGCAGTGCGGTGATCCGTGCCGACATGCCGGGGCCGAGGTGCCGGGCCGATCGCTCCAGCAGTACGGCGGCGTCCTCCCGTCGCCCTCGGCGGACGGCCGACGCGGCGAGTTCGGCCAGGACGGTGTAGGAGACGTGGTAGTGAACCGGATCGCCGTCGTCGGTGAAGGCGGAGCGGAACTGTGCGTACGCGGTGTCGTAGTCGCCCTCGGCCACTGCCGCCAGGCCCAGGGCCCGGCGGGCGGAGACCGCGATGGAGCGGCTCTCCAGCGGATCGACGAGGGCCAGCGCCCGCTCGGCACCGCGTCGCGCGTCGGCCGCCTCGCCGAGCAACGCGAGCACCGTCGCGTCGAGCGCACGTACGCACGCCTCGGCGTGGTCCAGCCCGGCCGTTGTCGCCACCGCCGAAATCTCGGCGGCCACCGTGCGGGTCTCGGACCACCGGCCCTGCTCCAGATAGGCCCAGCCGACGGCGCTTCCCAGGCCGTCCGGCAGCGAGCCACGGGCCTGCCACCGGTCGTACGCCTCGTCGAAGGTCCTGACGGCCAGGGCGGTCTGGTCCAGGATCCAGGCCACGACGGCGAGCACGGTCAGGCTGCCGGCGTCGTCCTTGGCCTCCGCGATGAGTCCGGGCAGCGCCGGGGCGAGGCGGGCTCTCGCGCCGTGGGGGTCGGAGACGGCCCGCACCCAGGCGTGCAGGGTGTCCCTGCCGGTGGAGTGCGGTATGGCGGAGAGGAGGTTCTCGATCTGCTGTCGCTGGGATTCCTCGCCCGAGTAGTAGCGGACCACCGCGGCTGCGGCGAGCGCGTCCAGAGCGCGGGGCGAGCGGGTGGCCGCCGCCTCGTCCGCGATGCGGGTCAGCAGGGCGAAGGCCGCCGCGTGGTTCCGGCGCAGGGTCATGAGCTGCCCGGTGGCCAGCCAGGCCCTGCTGATCAGCGCCGGGTCGTCACTGTGCTCGCGGACCTCGGCGGCCAGGCGTTCCACCCAGCCGAGCTGGCCGGTGAAGACGGCCATGACGGTGGCCTCGGTCAGTAACTGCGCCTGGTCCGCGCGGCGCGGACTCAGCTCCGCGGCGCGCTCCAGGGCGGCGGCAGCGGCCGCATAGCCGCCCCGGCGCCGCGCCCGGTCGGCCGTCTGCCGCAGGGCGGCCGACACGTCCTCGTCTGGACGCGTGGTCGCGGCGGCGAGGTGCCAGGCGCGGCGGTCGGGCTCCTCGCTCAGCTTCGCGAGAGCGAGATGTGCCTGCCTGCGTTCCTCGAAGGAGGCCGCATGGTAGACGGCCGAGCGGATGAGCGGGTGGCGGAAGGAGATCCGGGGGCCGTCCTGGCGTACGAGGCCGGCCCGCTCCGCGGGTGTCCACGCCTTGTCGTCGACCTCGGGGAGACCACGAGAGGCTGTCGGCGCGTCTGCGGCATCAGCGGCCGCGAGCAGCAGCAGGGGGCGGCGGGTTGCCTCCGGCAGGAATTTCGTCTGCCCCGCGAAGATCCGCTCCAGCCGGTCGGTGACGGGCAGCGGGCCCTCCACGCTGCTGCCACCGGAGCGCCGGGTCGCGCCGGCGCGGGCGAGCTCGATCAGGGCCAGTGGATTGCCGGCCGCCTCCTGAAGGATGCGTACCCGGTTCCGGCCGGTGGGTGGCGTCGGCTGCTGGTCGAGCAACCGGTTGGCCGCCTCACTGCTCAGCGGAGCGATCTCCAGGCGCTCGTAGCCCTTGTCAAGCCCGGGCAGCGAGGCCGCGGCGCGCACGCCCACCAGCAGCGTGACAGGTTCACTGTCCATGCGCCGGGCCACGAAGGACAGGACGTCCAGCGATGCGCGGTCGAGCCACTGGGCGTCATCGACCACTATGAGCAGCGGCGTCGATGCCGCCAGGGCCGACACCAGGGTGAGAACGGCCGAACCGACGAGCACGCCATCGGGGGCCTCGGCGCGTTCGTCCAGCCCCAGGACGGTCCGGAGCGCGGAAGGCGCGCGCTGCCGCGGCGGCAGGCTGTCCAGCTCGCCGCGCACCGGGCGGGGCGCCGGTCTCAAGTCTGTGCGTTCAACCAGCCTGCAACGTACGCGCCGCCCGGGACATTCCGGCGGTCCTCCGTTCGGCACCGCGCCGTCTCGCCCGCACCTACCCGGCCGATGCCGTGCCGCCTGCGGATGAGCGCGAGGACCGTGGACGTGACCTGGTGTTCAGATGCAGTCACATGACTCATACCGCAGCAGGTTCCGGCCGGCGCACCATGGGCGAGCAGGGTCGTCCACGGAACGGAGGCGTACCGGGCGGCCCTGTTCCCGCCGGCGAGGACCACACGGCCCGATGCCCCGCACCCGACCGCGGCGGCGTACCGATGCTGAAGACGCCGCAGCCAGGCGGGCTGCCCCGCAGGGAATCGGCACCCCCGTATCCGTCATGAGCGGCCGCTCCGCACGGATCTCGGCCGCGACCCCGAGCACGGAACCGATCGAACTGGAGACAATCATGGACACCATCACCCTGGGCGACGTCACGCTGACCCGTGTCCGGGAGTACTTCGGTCCTGTCGACATGACGCCCGAAACGTTCTTCCCGGAGAGCCCGGCGGGGGCGTGGCAGTCCCACCGTTCCTGGCTGGTGCCGGACTTCCTGAACCCGGAAACCCGGATCGTCAACTCGGCGATCCAGACCTGGGTACTGCGCAGCGAGGGCAGGACCATCCTGGTCGACACCGGCGTCGGCAACCATAAGGACCGCCCGTACGCGCCCGTGTGGAACCGGCTGAACACCGACTTCCTGGACAACCTCGCCCGCGCCGGAGTCCGCCCCGAGGACGTCGACATCGTGATCAACACGCACCTGCACATCGACCACGTCGGTTGGAACACCCATCTCGACGACCGGACCTGGGTGCCGACGTTCCCCAACGCCACCTACCTCATGCCCAAGGCGGACTTCGACTTCTGGAACCCCGCCAGCGAGCACAAGCCCCGGCTGGGCCGCGGCAACCAGAACGTCTTCGAGGACAGCGTCGCCCCCGTGCACGAGGCCGGCCAGACCCGGCTCTGGGAGGACAGCCACCGTATCGACGGCAACCTGCGCCTCGACCTCGCCCCGGGGCACACGCCGGGCTCGTCGGTGCTGACGCTGGAATCCGGATCGGATCGGGCCCTCTTCGTCGGCGACCTGCTGCACAACCCGCTCCAGATCCACGAGCCCGATTCCAACAGCTGCTTCTGCGAGGACCCCGCCGGAGCCCGCGCCACCCGCCGCAAGCTCCTGGGCCGGGCGGTCGACACCAACGCCCTGGTCATTCCCGCGCACCTGGGCGGCCACGGCGCCGCTGAAGTCGCCCGCGAGGGAGACAAGTTCGCCATCAAGGGCTGGGCGCCCTTCGCCCCGTACACCGAGCAGGTCTGAGCCCGTGAGGAAAGGCACCACCATGAACCACCACGCCGACCTCGTCGTCACCACCGCGCAGGGAGCAGTCCGTGGCCTGCGCCGAGGCGCCGCCCGCACCTTCATGAACATCCCCTACGCCGCCCCGCCCCGCGGCGCCGGCCGCTTCGCGCCGCCGCAGCCGCACGAGCCGTGGAACGGCGTGCGGGACGCCACGGCGCCGGGGCCCAACGCGCCGCAGTCCGAACGCAAGCTCGGCAGCGTGGACATGTCCCCCTACTTCGGTGCCGGTTGGAGCCGCGGGGAGGACTACCTCACGGCCAACGTCTTCGCGCCCGCCGCCGGCGGTGACGCGCTGCCGGTCATGGTGTTCGTCCACGGCGGCGGGTTCGTCGCCGGCTCGACGCGGTCCACGATGTACGACGGCTCCGCGTTCGCCCGTGACGGCGGCGTCCTCGTCACCCTCAACTACCGGCTCGGCATCGCCGGGTTCCTCGACATCCCCGGGGCGCCCGCCAACCGCGGCCTGCTCGACGTGGTCGCCGCGCTGCGCTGGGTGGGGGAGAACATCGCCGTCTTCGGCGGTGACCCCGGCAACGTCACCCTGTTCGGCCAGTCGGCCGGGGCGACCATCGTCGGCGGCGTCCTCGCCACCCCCGAGGCCGCCGGCTTGTTCCGCCGGGCGATCGTGCAGAGCGGCAACGGCCTGGGCGCGTTCACCACCGAGCAGGCCGCCCGCGTCACCAAGGCGGCCGCCGCGGCCCTGGGCGTCGAGCCCCATGTCGCCGCCTTCGCCGGCGTCTCCGACGAACGCCTGGTCGAGGCCGCCTCCCGGCTCGCGGGCATCGACCTGCGGACCGAGACCCACGCAGACCCGCTGATCGGACTCAGTCCTTTCAGCCTCGTCCTCGACACGCAGCCCGCCGAATGCGTCGCCGCCGGCCTGGGCGCCGGCGTCGACCTGCTCGTCGGCACCAACACCGAAGAGGGGAACCTCTATCTGGTCCCGGTGGGCAAGTACGCCACCTCGACCGCCGCCGACGTCCAGGAGGCGGCGGCGCGCTCGCACCCGGATCCGGCGCACCTCATCGAGACCTACCGCAGGTCGCACCCCGAGGCGTCCTTCGCGGAACTGCGCTCCGCCATCATGGCCGATGCCCTGTTCGGCGCGGGCAGCCGCGCGCTGGCCGGCGCACACGCCGCCCATCCCGGCTCCGGCACCTACGCCTACGAGTTCGCCTGGCGCTCCCAGGCCCTGGACGGAGAGCTCGGCGCCACCCACGCGGTCGAGTTGCCCTTCGTCTTCGACCTCGCGGACCGGCCCGAGCTGAACGGGCCCAACGCCCTGCTCGGCCCCGGCCAGACCCCCGCGGACCTCGCCACCCGCGTACACGAGACCTGGATCCGGTTCGCCAGGACCGGCAATCCCGGCTGGGACCCGTACGACACCGAGCGCAGGGCGACCATGCGCATCGACACGGAGTGGACCCAGGTCGACGACCCCCGCGCCCGGGAACGCCAGGCCTGGAGCTGACCCCTCAGTGGACCGGTCGCCGTCAGCGCGTTCGTCTCGACGTCGCGCACTGCGTCGGCTCGGTGCGCGCTCGGCTCTGGATCAGCGAGCATGGTGTGCGCCTCGGCCTTGTTCTCGTCGCAGGCTTCCCTGCGGGTGGTTACAGTGCGTCACCTTCTGTGGTGCGATCGCCGCAAGAGGGCCACGCCCACGGGCAGCCAGAGCACGGCCGCGGCGACCGGGCCGAGCGCGATGGACAGCCCTTGCACCGTGGCCCAGTCGAGCAGCAGGGCCGCGGCTGAGTTGTGCGGCAGGTCGTCGATGAGCGTCTGGGCGAGGAACATCAGGGGAAACCCCACCGCGAAGCCCAGCAGCATCAGGCTCACCACACCTGGCTGCCAGTACGGGCGCCGCAGCAGGAAACTCGCGAGGTACGAGGGCGCGAGCAAGATGCCAGGCCCGGCCACCAGCAGGACGGCGAGCACAACCAGGTCGAGGTCGTCGTACACGAACCGGCAGACCGCGCTGCAAGTGGCGCACACGACCGGCACCACGAGACCGAGCAGCCGAGCGGCCACCCCGTCACGTGCGAGCGCGCGCCAGTAGACGAACTCCCACATGAACGGGTTCCCGCCCGGCCACGCACCCCCGACGGGCCGCGTCAGCACCGCGTGCGCGGACAGTGGGTACAGCCGCCGCGACCTGGCCTGCCAGTCGTCCCCGCGCCGCCGACCCATTGCTCACATCCTGCCTACTCATGAGGAACTTGTGCCGGCAAAGTCGCGAAATGCTTCCAACAGCTCACCGAGGTTCAGAGGCCCACACGCTCCTCCGAAGCGGATCCCATCGCTCCAGGTGTGTACCCAGTCGTCATAGCAGCGCTGAGCTTGGCTGAGTCCGCGATGACCCGAATGGCTATTGCCATGGTGCGAGGTGATAGGCAGGGTCGTCCTGGAGTGAGAGCCCACGCCGTTTCAGACCGTAGGCCGAGCAGAAGTTGACATCTTCTTCCAGGTGAAGAGCGGTGAACGGCTCCGAGAACGTCACATCTGGCCTGACAGCGTAGCCGGTTTTCAGCACCTCGTGGTATGGCCCTTGGCTGTCGATCGAGCCGAATCGAGATGCATCTCCTGGGTCTTGCCAACCACCGGAAACCTGCCATTCGTAGCGCAACTCCAGGGTTGCTGGTTCTGGGCAATGCCAGCGAAAGCGACCAACCTCGATGCCACCGGCGGCGTTGGCCCATGCACTTCAGCCGCGGCCATCCGGCAGAAATCCTAACCAACTGGTCTCCATGTACCCGAGGTCGTAGGGCCCACTGTCCCAGAGGCCCACCAGGTTCTCGTCGTACACGCCGGTCAGAGTGGCATCGATCGAAGCGGGAGCGCAAGGCGTGATCGTCGGGCCATCAGCGAGCCATTAAGGGCGGTCAGCAGCGGTAAATCGTGACCACTCTCGGACTGCCTTGGCGCACGTCGAGGCAGTTGCGCCCGAAGATCGGGCCGATCTGCAAGCAGGAATTCAGGTCGAATCTCCTAGGCTCCACCGCACGTCGAAGGCCGCATCCCGAGATCGGGAAGTGGCCTTTTCGATCTTGTACAGCTGCGAAGTACAGCTACATGCTCAGCTGAGGTGGCACAGCAACCAGCCAGTCCACGATCATGTGTGCGTGGCTATGCTCCGGTTATTGGCGATCGGCCTTCTCAGCGGCCTGGTAGTGGTGCCGTTCTGGTCGGGGCCACGTGGCGACGGTTTCGAGCACGCGCGGTTCGCAGTGCTCACGGCCCTGGGCATGGGCCAGTTCCTAACGGTTCCCGTCGCGTTGGTGCTCGGGTTCGTGCTGGCGGTCATGGGCTGGTGGACGCGTCCTCCTGGTCATGTCCTGGGTGCGATCACGACCGCGTTCGGAGTGATTGTCGCCACCCAGGCACGGCCCGCGATGGACTGGATCGACGGGCGACCGTCCGGACTCGGCGATCCAGACGGCGAGTCCGTCATTGCGTTTCTGGCCTTCGCTTCTGGTGTGGTCACAATCCTCGTCGGCCTCTTCATCATCTTGATCCGATGGTCTGGCTACGAACCGCAAGCCACCCCAGGGCGTCAACGGGGTCCACGTAGATACGGCAGGAAGAGACGATACGGCAGGAAGAGCGGTCGGCGTGTGCCCCGCGCGGAAGGCCATTCCCCGTGATCGAGGAAATGGCCTTGTTGACCTTCGCCGGTGCTGGAGTCACGGAAATCTGAAGGTACGCGCCGCCGCGTTGCTCAGCGCGGCCCGGAGGGTCATGTAGGCGTCGTGAACCGTCCAGTCCGAAGGCAGCGCTCTGCAGCGATCAGCGCAGCGAGAGCGTGACCGCGATGGCGTCATCGAAGGTCTTGCCTACAACATCAACGGGCCCCAGGCGTACACGTACGAGATCTGCCTCGACATCCCGGACACCTCGACGTTCACGATCAACGTACGGGACTTGAACGACGGGTAGAAGACCATGTTCACGGACGACCGGCCCGGGGACAAAATCTTCCGCTACGACATTCCCCCCAACAGCTTCTGGCAAGTCCACGGCACGCTGACCGGCCCCGACAGCACCTTCCTCTACTACACCTGGCACGAGAAGCGAACCCCGGCCTGACCTGGCCTTATTCAACGACGGCCGGCACTTCGTGCCATCGAAGTTTGATCGGTGCGAAGTGCAGGTGGTTCGGATGGCGGGAGAGCCGCTCGCGGATGCGTTCGGGCATCCGGACTGAGGAGTCGCGAAACCGAGTGGTTGTCCAGGGCCGGCTCCTCATACGTTCTGCAGCATGACTGACGAGTGCTTCGGGCATCCACGGCTCGCCGCGATCTACGACCACCTCGACCCTGATCGCAGCGATCTCGATGCATACGTCCGGATGGCGGAAGAGTTCAGGGCGCATCGAGTACTGGACATTGGCTGCGGGACAGGAGTGTTCGGCCTCCTACTGGCTGATCGCGGGATCGAGGTCATCGGCATCGATCCCGCCCAGGCGTCCATCGACGTCGCTCGCGCAAAACCGGGCAGTGAGCGAGCACGCTGGATCTGCGGTGATGCGAGAACTCTCCCGGCGCTGCGGGTTGACCTCGCGACGATGACGGCGAACGTCGCCCAGGCCATTGTTGATCCGCAGATATGGCAGAAGACGCTGCAGGGGGCCTACGAAGCACTGGTGCCTGGCGGGCGCCTGGTGTTCGAGACACGGGATCCGGCGAGGCGCGCTTGGGAGGAGTGGAACCGCGAGAGCTCTTACAGCGTGACGGAGATTCCAAACGTCGGCGCCGTCGAGAGCTGGGTCCAGCTCATCGACGTGAGTTGGCCGCTGGTGACATTCCGGTGGACTTACGTATTCGCTGCGGACGGCCAGATCCTGACGTCGGACTCGACGTTGCGCTTCCGTGAGCGGCAGGAGGTCGAGAGGGACCTGGCCACGCACGGCTACGTGGTCGAGGAGGTTCGCGAAGCGCCTGACGGACCCGGCCGAGAGTTCGTCTTCGTCGCGCGGCGTCCATCATTTCAGCCGACTCTGGCGTGGAACCCCGGGGGCGTTTACGCCCGGGAGGAAACGACAGCGCGGGAGGGCCTCCAGGCCCGAGCGGTGCCGTGACGGCTGGTTGGTGTGAGCGGCTCAGCCTGGCCGTTTCTGGTTCTCGATGTACTCCTTGATGATGGACAAGGGTGCGCCGCCGCAGGAAGCGGCGAAATAGCTGGGCGACCAGAAACGCCCGCCCCACAGGTAGCGGCGGACATGGGCGCTGTACTCCTTGCGTAGCAGCCGGGCCGAGACGCCCTTGAGCGAATTGACCAAGACCGAGAGGGCGACCTTGGGCGGGTAGTGGACCAGCAGGTGGACATGGTCGTGCTCGCCGTTGAACTCGACCAGTTCGGCGCCGAAGCTGTGTCACACACTTCGATCATGATCTCTTCGCAGCGGCGCAGGATTTCATCGGTGAACACGCCGCGCCGGTATTTGGGTGTGAAGACCAAATGGGCATGCAGGCTGTGGACCACGCTACGGCCTCGCCGGATATCGGGATCCGGTTCCCATCGCGTGACATGGACTGAATGGTAGTGTGTTCGATTGTGAGGCTGGTGGTGCAGGTGAAGCTGCTGCCGACGCCCGAGCAGGCGGCGGCCCTGGACGCCACCCTGCGCGCGGCCAACGCCGCCGCCACCCGGGTCGCCGCGCTCGCCTTCGAGGCCCGCTGTTTCCGCAATTACGACCTGCGCAAGGCCGCCTATGAGCTGATCAAGGCCGAGTTCGGGCTGGCCGCCCAAGCCGCCCAGCATGTGATCAAGAAGGTGTGCGACGCCTACCGCACCCTGCACGCCACCCTGGCCGCCGGACACCTCGGCAAGCCCGGTTCGGCGCGGCGGATCAAAGCCGAAAGCAAACCCATCTCCTTCCGCCCGCGCGCGGCCCAGCCCTACGACGACCGGTGCCTGTCCTGGCAACACCACGACCGGACGGTGTCGATCTGGACCATCGCCGGGCGGCTGCGTGGCATCGCCTTCACCGGCTCGGACGGCCAACTGGCGCTGCTGGCCGCCCATCGCCGGGGCGAATCGGACCTGGTCTGCCGGGACGGCCTGTGGTTCCTGCACGCCGCCATCGAAGTCCCGGACCGGCCGGTGGCCGTCCCGGATGGCTTCCTCGGGACCGATCTGGGCATCGCCAACATCGCCACCACCAGCGACGGGGTTCGGCACAGCGGCAAGGTCCTGAACGCGGTCCAGCACCGGCACCGCGAGCTACGCCGCCGTTTGCAGGCCAAGAAGACCAAATCGGCCAAGCGGTTGTTGAAGCGGCGGCGCCGCAAGGAGGCGCGGTTCGCCGCCAACGTCAACCACGTCATCGCCAAACGCATCGTGACCGAGGCAGAACGCACCGGACGCGGCATCGCCCTGGAAGACCTCCAGGGCATCCGCGGGCGGGTACGGCTTCGCAAGCCCCAGCGGGTCGCGTTGCATTCGTGGAGCTTCCACCAGTTGGGAGGCTTCATCGCCTACAAGGCGGCCCGGGCCGGGGTCGCGGTGATCTTTGTCGATCCGTCCTACACCAGCCAGCAATGCTCCCGGTGCGGGCACATCGACAAGCTCAACCGGCCCGACCAGGCAACTTTCCTGTGCACGTCGTGCGGCTTCGCTGAGCACGCCGACGTCAACGCAGCCCGCAACATCGCCGCACGCGGTGAGGTGGGCTGGGCAGTGAGTCACGCTGCCGACGACGCGGCCTGAACCGTCGAATCCATCGACGGCGAGGAGCTGCAAGCTCGGTCCCTTCAGGGCCGAGAAGCTGACTGATCCACACCACATGCTCAAGGTTCGATGGCACAGGACGCGTCTGATCACGGGGGAGCGGGCGCTGTCGTTTCTCGCCAACATTCCGCCCCATGTTAATGTTGATCTTCAACCGCTGTCGAAACTCACCTCCAAGCGCTGTCCGTTCAGACCAACAAAATCACCAGCACGACGGCCGGCCAGACCGAACGTCAGGCGCCTACTGATCAGATGTTCCGAGCCTGTATCGCGCGTAGGCATCGGCGGGAGGGGTGAACTCGATGCCGTTTTCATCGAGGGCGTTATAGATCGTCACTTGACCGTTCGGGAAGCTGAACCCCAAGGTCACGATCGTCCCCTCCACGAGATCCCTGTTTCTCCACATCAGCAACTCCGCTGCGGAACAAGGCTGCCCGACCAGTGCGGTGAGTTGATCCGGTACGTCATCTCGCCACGCGAGGTGAAAGTCCGGCCGGTCCGGCGAGCGCGCTGGATCGATGGTGTTCCAGGTGATGGAGAGCTCGTCGAACTTTCTGTGTTTGATCTCGACCTGCTCGCCCTCGAAGTCCAGGAGGACCGGGCAGTCGGCGAACCACTCGTCCTCGTCGACATCCCACACCACCAGCGCTCGGGTCAGCCGCCTGCCGACGAGATGGCCCAATCGCGCCCCGTGAATGGCAGTGATCGCCGAGCGGCTGGTCAACCATTCCGGCCTGTAACCAGGAATTCCGAAGTTGAACATGCGGTGATTGTGCCGGACGCCGTCGCCGGGGCTTCTCGAGGTCGCTGGCCTCCGCCTACCCGGTTTGAGCATCAGTGAGACCAGCATCGCGGGCGAAGTCCCGAAATGCTTCCAGCAGCTCACCGAGGTTCAGAGGTCCGCATGCTCCTTCGAAGCGGATCCCGTTGCACCAGGCGTGTACCCAGTCGTCCTCGGTGCGTTCCACCACCAGGCGGTCCAGCGAGACTCCGGCAAGAGGCGTGTCGACCAGGTCGATCTTCAGGCGCCACCCCGGATTGTCCAGGGTGTCGATGGTGATGCCGTAACCGTGCTCCCAGCCGTCATTGCTGCAGGAGGCGTACCAAGACTGCAGGAAGACGAGGGCATCTGTGATCACGTGGTGAGTCTGCCAGCCGTGCCCGTCGCGTGCCCCCCCCGTGTGACAGCTGTCATGTCGTACTCATGATTGCGATGTCTACGCCGCTCCACGGTCGCGTACGAAGATCGGACCATGACGAACGGAAAGAGCTCCCCCAACTGGAAGGTCGGCATGTGGCCGAGCATCGCGATCGGTATGGGGCTGGGCGTCGTGCTGCACAACTTCGTTCTCGGCATCTCGCTGTCCCTGTGTCTCGGCATCGCCCTCTCGTACGCGCTGGCGGAGAACCGCAAGACCGGGGAGGAGTGAGAGCGAGGACAGCGGGCCCGTCGGCTTGGACGCCCTGTACCAGCGTCCCGGGTAGGCCCGCTTCCGACAGGGCGGCGACGAAGGCCGGTCTGCCGTACATCGGCCGGATCTCAGCCCGGAGTGGGGTACTTTGATCGGCTATGACTGAAGCCGGCTTCCTCGAAACGACCCGCAGCGGCTACGACGCGAGGGCGGCCGAGTACAACGCGCTCTTCCACGACCCTCTCGCGGGCCAGCCGCTGGACCGAGCCCTCATCGACACGTTCGCCGACCTGGTGAAGGCGACGGGCGCTGAGTCCATCGCCGATCTCGGGTGCGGGCCAGGGCACTACACGGCCTACCTCCACGCGCGCGGGCTCCACGCGTTCGGGATCGACCTGTCGCCGCAGATGATCGCACAGGCCCGCCAGGAGCATCCCGGCCTCCCGTTCGAGGTCGGCTCCATGTTGGCCCTGGAGCTCGCCGACGGCAGCGTCGGGGGCGTCTTCAGCCACTACTCGATCATCCACACCCCGCCCGAGCGGGTGCCCGAGGTGTTCGACGAGTTCGGCCGCGTGCTCGCACCCGGCGGGCACGTGCTGCTGTCCTTCTCGGGGACTGACGACCCGTCGCAGGCGGTCGAGTCGTACGATCACGTCGTTGCGCCGGCCTACCGATGGTCCACCGACATGGTTTCCGGCATGCTCCGCCAGCGGGGCATGGTCGAGACGGCCCGGCTGGTGTTTCCCGGAGACCAGGATGCGAGGCGCGGTTTTCCGAGGGTGTTCCTGCTGGCCGGCAAGACCGGCTGAAACTCGGCGAGCGCCATCATCTGATCATCCGGCGGAGTCGTCCGACGCCCTCGCTCGCCGGTCAGGCGGTCAGCGGCACCTTGTGGATCTCGTCGGCCGGGTGCCCCGCCCGCTGGTGGATGCGCTGGACGGCATCCGCGTCCGGCGCCTCCGACAGGCAGTAGACCACGCCCTCCTCAGGGTCGGCCCACGCGTGCTGGAAGGTCACCCCTTCCTCTCTCTGTATCGCGAGGTCGGCGGCGTGCGCCTGCTGGAGCTGCTCGTCGGTGATGCCCTTCATGCCGTGATGCACGTCCATGAACTTCGCCATGGCTTCCTCCTCGGAGGCGTGATCTGCGGATCTTCTCCAGCCTATGGCGGCCCCTGGCGGACCGGTCCTCAAAACTTCGCCAAGAAGGCGCGTGCCGGCGCCGTCTTCCCGTGATTCGCAGGGGCACGGACGCACTGATGTTCCCGCCGCCGACCGGCAGTGTGAAGCGGCATGGCCGCGAGGAACCGCACGTTGGAGGTGCTCACCGTCCGGCCGGCTGTCACGGGATGCGACCTAAACGATCCTGATTCGGTACACCTTGTGCATGTTGCCGCTGCTCTGTGATGAGCCTTCCCACATGTTCCATTTGGGAATCAGCATGGCTCTGGCGGGCCCTCCCAAGTCATCGATGTATTCGATTGCCACATTGTTGTTGCCTGCGGAGATCAGGCCCACGCCGTAGATGGCCACGTTCATCGTGCCGCCGTTCGCGAAGCAGTGGCGGTCCGTACCGTTGAAGATCTGCAAGAATTCACGGCTGTAACTCACGTTGCAGTCCGCGTGGTTGATAGCGAATGCGGGCGTGGGGAAGGCCACCATGACCGCCAGGGCGGCGGCGCAACCGGCGAGGGCCTTACGGAGGTATGACTTCATAACCTTCTCTTTTCGGGGAGTGATCACACAGGAGAGGGATCATACAGGGCGTCCGCGAACGTCGCGCTCGCACCACTCGAAAACGGGATCACGTCGGCATTCCCCGGAGATTCATTTCGAAATGTTTCGCCGCCGGCGTGGCTCAGGGGATTGATGCCATTCGCCAGATTGGTGGCGCAAGACCGATAGACGGCCCCGAACGTACGACGACGAGCGGCATACGCTCCTGGTGGCGACTACAGTGGCCGGCGTGCCATACGCCGGACGCCAAGGACGCGTCATCTTCCTCAACGGGACATCGAGCGCCGGCAAGACCACTCTGGCCCGGGCCATCCAGGACGAGAGCGACATCCCCTTCGTCTACTGGGGAATCGACACCCTGTTCAGCCTCGTCCCCCCGAACTGGGGCGGCGGACGCGACGGCCCGCTCAGCAGGTCCGGCTTCTGGTACGACCGCACCACTCAGGACGAGGACGGCCATCCCCACGTGGTCATCCGCTACGGCCCGGTCGGCCGCCGGATGATCCGTTCGGCCTGCACCGCCGCGGCCTCCTTCGCCCGCGGCGGCGACGACGTCGTCATCGACGAGATGTTGCTGACCCCGGATCTGCTGCCGATGTGGATGGAAGCGCTGGCCGGTCTCGATGTTCTGCTCGTGGGCGTGATGTGTCCGCTGGCGGTCGCCGAGCAACGAGAAACGGGGCGCCGCAACCCACCCGGTCTGGCACGCGGGCATTTCCGGACGGTCCACGACCATGGCGTCGCCTATGACGTGACGGTGGACACCAGCACGGGGACACCCGCGGACCTGGCCAGGGCCGTCCTGCTGCGTCACGCGGACAGGCGGTGAACCCTGTGCGGTCCCGCACGTGGGCGACCGCGACCACCGTCCCGCACCTCAGTTCGCACCTTCTCGTACGGTACGCCGGGCCAGCAGGGCGACCCGGATGGCGCAGGCCGTACCGATCGCGGCGAGGACGATGCCGGCGGTGACCACGCGCAGGAGGCCGTCGGCGGAGGAGGGCGCCGCGAAGTAGACGCTTCCGAGCCCGGCGACGGCGGTCACCCCGGCGAGCAGCGGGCCGCTGGCGTTCAGTGCCGAGATCGCTGACGCGAACCGCGCCTCCATCAGGGAGGTGATCTGCGCGATCAGCGGACTGTATCCGGCGGCGTGGCCGGCCCCGGCGATGAGCAGCAGCGGGATGGAGCCGAGCGGGCTCCACTCGTCACGGTAGAGGAGCACCACCAGGGCCGACCCTGCCGCGAACATGATCGGTCCGGCGATCGGCAGCGCGTTCTGCAGCCACTGCGGGTAGCGGCTCCAGCTCAGGCTGAGCGTGCCGAAGCCGAGGGCGTACGGGACGAACGCCAGTCCTGCCTCCAGCGGGGAGTAGCCGAGCGCGGTCTGGAGGTGCAGGGTCAGGGTGAGCAGGAAAACGGTGTAGCACCCCATGATGATCCAGCAGGCCGCCAGCCCTGACTTGGTTCCGCCCGGCCGCAGCGCCGCGAGGTCCAGCAGCGGGTGCGGCGCTCCGGCTTCGTGGCGGACGAACGCCACCAGCAGCGCGGCGCCGCACGCCAGGGAGATCCACGCCCACGTGGGCCAGCCGTGGTCCTGGCCGAAGATGAGCGGGACGGTGAGCGCCGTCATGGCGACGGTCAGGAGGGCCACCCCGGCCACATCGAGGCGTACCGGCTGGTCGGTGCGGGAGTTCAGCAGGACGCGCGGGCCGGCCATCAGCAGGATCACGCCGATCGGGATGTTGATCAGGAAGATGGGCCGCCAGGAGAGGCCGAACAGGTCGGCGCCGGCCACCAGCCCTCCGATGACCTGCCCCAGCGCGACTCCCAGGGCGAGCACCATGCTGTAGACGCCGATCGCCCTGCGGCGTGCCGCGCCCTCCCAGTGCATGTGGATGAGCGAGAAGATCTGCGGCGTGAGCAGTGCCGCACCCATGGCCTGGGCGATGCGGGCGAGCACCAGCACGGTCGGGTCAGGGGCCAGCCCGCACAGCAGCGACGCCCCGGTGAACCAGCCGAGCCCCAGCAGGAACGCGCGCCTGTGCCCGATGACGTCGCCGATCCGCGCGCATGTGACCAGGAGCACGCCGGTGATCAGCAGGTAGCCCGACACGATCAGCTGGATCTCGGCGCCACTGGCGTGCAGGCCCTCGCGAATGGTCACCGCGCCCACGGACACGATCGACCCGTCCATGGACGCCATGGCCTGCCCGGTGAGCAGCACGGCCAGCATCCGGCCCCGGCGGGCAGCCGTCACCGACTGAGGAACAACAGTAACCATGTACGCAGCATCGGCCGTTCGCGCCGCCCGGTCTTGAAGAAATATGCGGACGAAACTGTCGGTGGTGCTGCTTAGGGTTGTCCGGTGCGTACGGCGAGAAGGCTCATCGAGAGCCCACACTTCGTGGTCAGCGCGGTGGAGTGCGCGGACGACCACGCCGGCTGGTCGGCTCCCGAGACGTCGTCCGCCGCCCAGATCGTGCTGGTGCGGCGGGGCCGGTTCCGCCTCGAGTCCCAGGGCCGGCAGCTGACGGTCGAGCCCACCACCGGCTATCTGCACCGTCCGGGGCAGGAGATCCGTTTCGCCCATCCGGCGGGCGGTGACGTGTGCACGTCGATCACGTTCACCGGCGATGTGCTGACGGCCGGGCTCGATGCGGTCCGTTCTCCCGCGGTCCGGGTCGACGCGCGGCTCGAACTCGCCCACCGCCTGCTGCTGCGTCCTGGCGCCGACCCGGGCTTCGCCGCCGTCGAGGCTCTGCTGGACCTCCTCCTGCCGGCCCTGCGCGAGCAGCCCCGGGACGTGTCCCCGCCCGGCCGGCGGGAGCTGGCGGACCGGGCCCGGGAGGCGATCGTCGCTGACGAGCCGGGCTGCGCCAGCCTGACAGCCCTGGCCCGGCGGTTGCGGACCTCCCCATCCCATTTGAGCCACACCTTCCGCCATCACGTGGGCATGCCGTTGAGCCGCTACCGCAACCGCGTGCGGGTGAGCCGCGCGCTGACGCGCCTGGACCAGGGCGAGACGGACCTCGCGGCGCTCGCGGCCGGCCTAGGCTTCAGCGACCAGGCCCACCTGACCAGGGTGATGCGCGACGAGCTGGGTCACACTCCCGGCCGGGTCCGTGCCCTTCTCTCCCCGGACGCCGGCCCGTGCCGGCCGTCCCCGTGACCTTTTCGATCTCGTCTTCGGAGGATCCATGTCCCGCCCCGAGCTTCCCCATCCGGCGCCCGGCGAGGTGCTGCTGGTCTGCACGTGTTACGAGGACGGTAAGGCTCTGTACGGCGGGTTGCCCGACGAGATCGGCGGGCGCAGGGACGGCGACGTGCTCGTTCTCGGGGACAGCGGGATGCGGCTCCGCCCTGTCGAGGACTCCGGATGGGATTACCTGCACGGAGGCAACGTCCCGGCGCTCATCCCGGACGGCGGCCCCGTGCCGCCGGTCGCCGTCCTGGTGGACATCCCGGTGGTGTACGGCGGAGACGGGCCCCTGCTGGTGGACCTGGTGGCGATCCCCGGTCGCGGGGTCCGGGTCGCGCCGGACCGGCTCGGCGAGATCCTGGCGGCCCTGCGATCCGGCACGCTCGCGTTCGACGACCTGGTACGCGACATGGACCGGTCGGGCGTCTACCTCGGTGACGGCGGCCGGCCCGCCTTCCCCGTGCCGGCGGCGCCGCCGCACCGGTCGTTCCCCGCGCTGCCCTCGACCGACCTCGCCCTGCTCGTCCGCACCTCCTTCGACGACGAGGAGGGCTGGCGCGCCCTGCTGGACGAGCTGGGCGGGGCCGACGAGGACGGCCATGTCGGCATGGACGAGGACGCGATCGACGACGACGCACCGTTGGCGGCGCTGGTCGTCGACGACCGGGCCTTCGAGGGTCTCCAGCCCGGCGAGGTCCCGGCGCTGGTGCCGCCCGAGGAGCACACCACGCTGGTCGCGCTGGCCGACGGCCGCACCTTCGCCGAGCCCGGCCGGCCGCTGACCGTGGTCGACCTGTACGACACGCCCGGGCAATCCGCCGTTCTCCCATGCCGCATGGCCGGGTCGCTCGCGTGCAACCTGGAGATCGCCAACATGGACTTCCACGAGTTCGTCGCCGAGGAGGGCGTGCAGCCGTGGTGGGAACGCCCTTGACGCGACGCGGGCGCGTCCGGTCGGAGAGGCGGCTGGTCAGGGCGCTGAGATCATCCCAGGGTCGCTGACGGCTCTGGGAGCCGGCTCCCAGAGGGAATCCTCCGCCAGGCCGAAGACATCCGGTGCACGGCAGGCGAAGCTGTCGGCATGATCGCAGAAGCCTTGGGATCAACGCTGGTCGCGGCCCTGTTGCCCGGCACGCTGGCCCCTTCGACCGACCTGCATGACTGCGCGAATGCGGCCACGCGCTGCGACGGCAGCATCGAGGTTCCCCTCGACTGGGACAACCCCTCCTCCGAGCGCATTTCCGTAGCCTTCGCCTGGATTCCAGCCAAAGTCGCCGACGGAACCGTGGTGGCCAATCTCGGCGGGCCAGGGCAGACTCTGACGACCGTACCCACGATGCAGCACGTTCTCGGGCCCGTGCTCGAACGCAAGAACCTGCTGGTCATGGATCCGCGCGGGATGGGGAAGTCCTCGCCGCTGCACTGCCCGGGAGCCGGCCTCGACAAGCCCGAGTCCCTCGCCGCCTGCGCCAAGAGCGTGGGGCCGCGGGGCGCGTACTTCACCGCCGACCAGGCTTCGCACGATCTCGACGCGATTCGGAGGGCGCTCGGTCTGGGCAAGGTGAGTTTCTACGGCAACTCCTACGGCACCCTGTACGCCCAGGCGTACGCCGCCCGCTATCCGGCCGGCCTGGACGCGATCTTCCTGGACAGCTCCGTGGTGGTGAACCGCGACGGGTACGCGAGCTGGAAGAACTACTGGTCCAGACTTCGCCAACTCGATCTCGTCTGCGCGCGGTCGAAGGCGTGCGACGCGCTGCCGGGCAGCGCCACCGACACGTGGACGCGGTTGGTGGACCGGCTGCGGAAGCGGCCCGACCCCGAGGTGTCGGTGTTCCAGACCGTGGCGCTCAGCAACGTGTGGGAGCCGGTGTTCGGCCGGGAGGCCACCGCGGCCGCGGACGCCTACCTGCACGGCGACCCGGCTCCGCTGCACCGCCTGGCCCGGCTGATTCCCGCGGCGCTTCCCCCGGCCAACGATGCGTACGTTGCCGGA
Source organism: Nonomuraea sp. NPDC049378 (assembly GCF_055586745.1). Classification (NCBI taxonomy): domain Bacteria; kingdom Bacillati; phylum Actinomycetota; class Actinomycetes; order Streptosporangiales; family Streptosporangiaceae; genus Nonomuraea; species Nonomuraea sp. NPDC049378. The sequence goes on along the minus strand of NZ_JBVJHP010000025.1, from coordinate 103,918 downwards.
TATCTGGGCTTTCGCTGCGGCGACGGCACCTTCCCCTTCGACCGGCGCGCCTCGGCGGCCGAGCGGCAGGTCCAGGCCGAGCGCTACTACGAGCGGGCACGCCCGCTGGGGCCCTATCGGATCACCGACATCTTCCCTTCGGGAATCGGCAGCGTCGAGCCGTGCATCTACTGGCCGACTCCGCGCCACAGCCCGCCGCGCCCACCTGGACTGGCGCTGCTCGCCGTGCCCGTCCTGGTGATGGCGGGGGAGATCGACCAGAACAGCCCCGCCGAAGTGGCCCGATCGTTGCGGGCCTTCCCGAACGCGACCGTCGTGCGGGTCCCCTTCGGGCCGCATGCGCTGACCTCCTTCGCGTCGCCGATGGGTGACTGCGTGCGCGGCATGCTGCGTACCTTCCTGACCACCAGGCAGGTGAGTGACTCGCAGTGCACCGGCGAGAACTATCGTGCCCTCGGCGCCTTCCCGCGGACCGTCGGGGACGTGCCGCCACAGACGGCTCGCAACCTCAGCGTCGCCCAGCGGCGGGTGCTCGCGGCCACCTTCGCCACCGCCGCGGACGCCACCGCCCGCCGCAACCCCAACGGTCACGCCTACACCAGCGTGCGGGACGAGCCGGGGCTACGGGGCGGCCTGGTCACCTTCGGCCAGGACATCACACTCGACGAGGTGCGGTTCGTGCGCGACCTGCGGGTGAGCGGGCCGATCAAGCTCACTCCGGAGGGCCGCGCCACCGCCACGCTCCGCGCCGAGACCGGCGGACGCACCCACGAGGTGGCGCTGACCTGGGCGGCGTTCTCCACCCGCCCAGCCCTGTCGGGCACCTTCGACGGTGTCCCCTTCGGCCAGTAGCCCCGCCACGTCTTCGCCGGCGGCGGCGGGATCAGCCCGCTGCCGACCTAGCCGATGAGGGCCTCGGTGATCTGGCGGGCGGTCTGCGCGGCGATCCTCGGGTTGGCGGCGGCGTAGGAGGTGTAGGCGTTCAGGCCGGTGGTGAGGGCCCAGCCGCGACCGCGGGTCCAGGTGGCGTCGTCCACGCCGAGCGCGGCGCGGAAGGCGGCCCGGCTGCCGGCCGACATCAGGGTGTAGGCGATGGTGAGGTCGCAGGCCGGATCGCCGATGCCGAGCCCGCCGAAGTCGATGACGGCGTTGAGGCGGCCGTCGACGGTCAGCAGGTTGCCGGTGTGGAAGTCGCCGTGGAACCAGACCGGCGGGCGATCCCATGCGGGGGCGTGCAGGGCTCTCTCCCACAGGCCGGTCATGGCGGTGGCGTCGAACACGTCGCCGACCTGGGCGATGGCGGCCCGCGTCGCCTGATCGCGGCTCTTCAACGACTGTCCGGTGAGGTCGTCGCGGGCCTGCAGGGTCCGTACGTCATCGGCCGCGAACTGCTGGAGGGCGGCCAGGAACTCCGCCAGTCGCACGGCCGCCGCGGACGAGTGGGCCAGCGCCTCGACGGTCGCCACCTCGCCCTCCAGCCAGCGCGACACCGCCCACCGCCACGGGTAGCCGAAGTCGGGCTCGCCCACTCCCACCGGCACCGGGATGGCCAGGGGCAGGTGGGGAGCGAGCCGGGGCAGCCACTCGAGTTCTTTGGCGGCCTGCCCGATGGCGCCGGCGTGGCGGGGCAGCCGCACGGACAGCTGCTCGCCCAGCCGGTAGATCACGTGGTCGGAGCCGGCCGGGTCGAGCAGCTTCAGCGGCAGCCCGGCCCACCGCGGAAACTGCGTGTCGACGAGCCTCCTGGCCAGCGCGTCAGTGATCGTGGGCCGGGACCCGGCGGTGCCCGAGGTCGCCAAGAGCAACTCCTGAGATCGGCCCGCTCCGCGCGGCGGGCGGCCGCACCATCACAGTGCACCGCAGGCTTGCCTGTCGAACGGATTTCCGCCGGCGTGGCCACCGCTGTGCCGCCTGTTCCGCGCTCCCGTGGCCGGGGTCGCCTACTGGGTGCTCCCGGCCGCCCGCGGCGCCGGAGCGCCGCCGTGCATGACGACGGCCGGCATGACATGCACCTGCACGCCCGTGTCCGAGGGACGTGAGCAGGTCCGGTAGGCCGCATCCTTTCGTTCGCCGACCTTGCCAAGACCGGTAATCCCTATAAGGATGAAAATCCGATGACATCGGCTAACGGGCGCCCTCGTGCCTTCCCCTTCTACATCGTGTGCGACGTGTCGCATTCGATGCACACCGCCCGCGAGGACGGACGGCCCACCCCCTTCGAGGTGCTGTCGAACTGCGTGGGGGAGTTGCTTTTCGAGCTGGAGGCGGGCGACCCGGGTGTCAGCGAGGCCGCGCACGTCGCGGTGGTGTCCTTCGCCGACAAGGTCGAGGTGGTGCTGCCGCTGACCAGGCCGTGCGACGCGATCAGGGTCCCGGCTCTGAGGCCCGGCATGCAGACGGACTACCTGGCGGCTTTCCGCGGGCTCGTGAAGATCATCGAAAAGGACCACAGAAAGCTGTCCAGGCACTTCGACGTACGGGCGCCGGTGGTCTTCTTCATCACCGACGGCGAGCCGTACGTCGGCGCGAACCATCAGGACGTCGAGATCTGGGGCCCCGCGCGCGACCGGCTGGCGAGCCTCGACCCGGCCCCGTACATCGTGGCCCTCGGCTTCGGGACGGTGCAGGAGGACACCCTGCGACGGGTCGCCACCACGCTGAGAGGTGACGTGCTGGCCTTCGCGGGCGAGGTCGCGACAGGGGCGGCCACGGTGCTGCACGGCATCGCGCAGGCCGTGTCCGACAGCATCAGCGCCTCCGTCAACAGGAACACGGCGGTTCTACGCGGGCCCGCGGGGATGCGGCAGCTGAGATGATCAAAGCGGCGCTGGCGGGATTACTTCTGGTCATCGGCATCGGTCCGGTGGGAGCGCGGCCTGCTCCGTCACCGGAGCCGACGGTGACGGTGACCGTGACGCCCAGCCCGGCGCAGGAGGGCTGGCCGCTGTGGATCCTGTCCGGCGTCGCCGGCGCCGGCGCCGTACTCCTGGGGCGGTTCGTGCTGGCGCGCAGGAACCGTACCGCTGACGTCGTCGACGGCAGGACGCCGCTCGGCCCGCCTCCCCAGCCGCTGCCGGTCCTGCTGGCGGGCGGCGCGGATTCGCGCGCCCCGGGCGTCGCGCTCGACGGCGGCATGCTCGCGCAGACCACGATCCGCGCCGTGAGCATCCGCGGGCGGCGCCATCGCTACCGAGGCGAGCCCCTCCAGGACGCCTACGCGGTACGGCTGAGCGCGGACGGACGGTGGGTCATCGCGGCCGTGGCCGACGGGCTGGGCAGCACGCCGCACGCCGAACACGCCGCCGCGGTGGCCGTACGCGCCGCCACGAACCTCGCCCTGACCCCCGAGCCCGGCTGGCACGCGGCCTTCGCCGCCATCGCCGGGGAGGTCGTGCGCGCCACCGCCCGGTTCGCCGGCCCCGTCAGCCAACCAGCCGGCAGGGGGACGGATCCGCCCGCCACGACGCTGACGATCGCGGTGGTCCCCGCGGACGGCGGGCGCGGGATCGCCGCCTGCGCGGCCATCGGCGACTCGCCGGCGTTGTGGCTCCACGACGGGACGTGGACCGAGCTGTTCCCTCCGGACGGGCGGCGACCGGACAACGTCACGTCCGCCCTGCCGGACGACCTCGGCGAGCTGCGCGAACGGCAGATCGACTGGCAGCCGGGCGATGTGCTCGTCCTGTGCAGCGACGGGTTCGGGACGGCCATGGGCGGCGGCGGCAGCGTGCTCGCCCAGCAGCTCGTCACATCGTGGAGCTCGCCGCCCGCGCTGCGCAGCTTCTACCGCGATGTGGGTTTCCATCTGTCGACCTACGACGACGACCGGACCGTTCTGGCGTTGTGGGCGGGCCGCCACGACACGGCCGTCTTGTGACAGGAGTGCGGCGGCAGAACGATGAATCCCCCAGACGTGGTCGACGAAGCGGATCTGACACCCCCCACGGACGCCGATGCCTATTCCCTGCGCCCGGGAGGCCAGGCGCGCAGCCTGGCGCCGTGCGGGGTCAGCGGCGTCCCAGGCCGGTTCCTGTTCAAACGGTACGACGAGGAGACGCTGGCCGGGCTGGACGAGAAGGCCCTGCTGGCCATGGTGCGCTGGCGGCGCGAACTTCCCCGGCACGACCGCGCGACGCTCGACCAGCGTTGTGCGTGGCCGGTCGCGGCGGTCCGGCACGACCGGATCACCGGCATCCTGATCAGGCCCGCTCCCAGGCAGATGTTCGTCGAGCTGCGCGACCGGCTGGTGCCGCGGCACCTCGATGAGCTCACGCGCTCGCCCGAGCGGGTGAGTGCCCTTCGCGATCACTACGGCACGCGCTACTACGAGCCGCCCTACAAACTGGCCGTCCTCGGGCAGCTGCTCGCGACGGTCCAGTGGCTGCACGAGCAGGGCTACGTGGTGGGCGATCTGCAACTGCGCAACGCCGTCTTCACCATCGACCCCGCGCCCGCGGTGTACCTGCTGGACTGCGACTCCTGCCTGCCGGCCGGGGGCCGCGGCGCCCTGGCGGAGGCCGATCCCGAGCAGTGGAAACTCCCCCGTGAAGGCGCGTTCACCCAGGAGTCCGACTACTACAAGTTCGCCTGGGCCGTCGTACGGTGCCTCCAGGAAAGCGCCGAGGCGTGGTCGCCCGACGAGGCCGCGCTCGCCAGGGTGCTGCCCTTGCGGCACCGCCGCCTGATAAGGCAGTGTCTGGACGGTTCACCGGAATCAGTGGACACCGCGCGATGGCGGGCGGCCGGCGAGTCGTGGCAGTGGCTCGTCACTCCCGAACGCATCTACGTCGAAACCGACTCCAACCTGCGCGAGGCGTGGCGGCGGGGGAGGTCCGCGGTGGGGGACGGCTCGCGGGGCCGGCGCGGGGCGGTCGTGGTGCTGCTCGTCGTCCTGGCGGCGATCGCCGTCGTCGTAGCGGTCACGTTGGGAGCGTGAATGGACACCGGCGAGCCACGGCACATCGGGCCCTACGAGGTGCTCGGCCGTCTGGGTGCCGGCGGTCAGGGGACGGTCTACCTCGGGCAGAGCGAGGCCGGCCGGGTCGCGATCAAGGTGATCCACGCGCAGGGGGCGGCCGACCCGAGGGCGCGCAGGCGGTTCGCGGACGAGGTGTCCATCGCGTCGCGGGTGCCCAGGGCTTATACCGCGATGATCATCGACGCCGCCATCGACCGTGACCAGCCGTACATCGTGAGCGAGTACGTGGAAGGCCCGTCCCTGCAGAAGCTCGTCGACAACCACGGGCCGCTGTCGGGGCCCGCGCTCGAACGGCTGGCGACCTATACGGCCACCGCGCTGGCGGCCATCCACGGCGTGGGAGTCGTCCACCGGGACCTCAAGCCCGCCAACGTCATCGTCGGGCCGGACGGGCCACGGGTCGTGGACTTCGGGGTCGCCCGGGCCCTCGAGGCGACCGCCGTGATCACCACGCCCGTGGGAACTCCCGGATATCTCGCGCCGGAGCAGGTGGTGGGGGCGGACGCCGAAGTGGGCTTCCCCGCCGACGTGCACGCCTGGGCGGCCACCATGTACTTCGCCGCCACCGGCAGGATGCCGTTCGCGGGCAGCAACGTGGCCGTCATCATCAACCGGGTCCTGAACGAGACCCCCGACGTGACGGTGATCTCCGAGCCGCTGCGTTCGCTGATCGCCGACTGCCTCGCCAAGGATCCGGCGCGGCGGCCGACCACCATGGAACTGCTCGGCCGCCTCGTGGGGCACCAGTCGGAGAACGCGCAGGCGACGGTGCCCCGCACCCGGATCCTGTCGGCCGTCATCGGAACGCTGAAGGAGACCACCACGCTGGGCAGCGGGCCCGCGGCCGACATCGTGATCGACGAGGAGGGGATCGCCCCGGCGCACGCCACCGTCCGCAAGGTGAGCGCCGGGTACCGGCTGCACGACCACAGCGGGGGCCTGGGGACGTACATCGACGGCAGCCCCGTGCTCTACGCGACCCTGCGACCGGGTGATCGGTTCACGATCGGCACGGCGGTGCTCCGCCTCACCGAGGCGGGGGAGCTGGAGCGCGTACGGCTCGGCCGGATACCCGCCGCACGCTGGTGGCTGCTGCTGCTCCTCGTCGCGGCGGTGGCGCTGATGGCCGTGGTCGCCATTACGGGATAGTCACGGGCGTGGGCGCGGTGACGTTCACGCGTTCCCCGGTCTTGGAGTCGAGGGTGAAGGCGCCGCTGGCGCCGCGGATGACGTTGGTGCCGGTGAACAGGTAGAGCTGCCCGCGCACCGCCGCGGTGGACGGCAGGCTGAGCTGGGACGGGTCGGCGCCGATGGCGGCCTTCTGCACCGCGGTGGCGGCGGCGGTCACCGCGTCGTACGCCATGATCGCCAAGCCGCTGCCGAGGTGCGCCGCGGAGAACGTCTCGCCATGGTGGGGCGCCACGAACTCGTTACGGAACTGCTGGTAGAGCTGGCGGTGCTCGTTGTCCTCGTGATCGAGCCGCTTGGGGTCGGCGAGCGGCACGAACATCACCTTGATGGGCGCTTCCGGGTCGTGCAGCGACGGGTCCTCCGGGTCCTGGTTCTGGGCGTCGTCGCCGGTGACCACGGTGATCGGCGTGGACCGGCAGGGCCGGTTGCGCAGGAGCTTGAGGAACGTCGGCATGAACGTCTGGCGGCCGGCGTAGAAGATCATGTCGGTCTTCGTGCCGCAGATCGTGTCGCTGATGGTCCGGAGGAGCGAGGGGCCGCCGCGCGGGTCGAAGGGGAAGCTGAGCCCGGACTCGTCGACGTACGGTTTCAGCCCCAGCTCCGGATCGAGAAAGGCGTCCTTCAACGACAGGGCGTAAAGGTCCTTGGTGCCCTGCGGGGTCACCTCGGCCCACATCAGCGCCGCGCTGCCCTTGACCTTCTTGTCCTTGAGCTCTTTCGCGATGGCTTCGAGCTGGGCAGAGGTGCTGACCGCGGTGCGGGTGAGACCGGGAATGGGTCCGCTGCCGTCGATCTCGCCGGTGGTGTTGAATCCGGCCGCGGTGATGAAGTCGGCCACCATCGGAATTCCGGGATCCTTGGCCAGGGCCCGCGCGGCGTCGATGCTTTCCTGCTGGCTCGGGCCCATTCCGGTGACCGCGACGATCTGACCGGGACTGCCCGTCGCGCCCGTCGCGGCGTTCTTCCGCACCGCCTGCACCGCCGTACGCCACTTCGAGCCGTCGTGGCCGGTGTTGGCGAGCACGAGCCGGATCTTGGGGAACGTCTCGGACTGGTTGGCTCGGTACTGGCCGATGAACGCCCCTTCGAGCTGGTGGAGAGCACGATCTCCGACCAGCCCGCGCGGGCCCGCCCCCATCGGGGCCATGAGCGCGATCGTGCTGTAGTCGGTGCCTTCGGTGACCTTGCGGTTCTCCGCCGCGATGACCTCGAGCAGCGGCCGGTATTCCTCGCCCAGGACCATCGTCCCCTCGGCCGGGTCCATCAGCCCGACGCATTCGCCGTCGATGGCGACGACGTCCTCGCTCTGCGTTTCGCAACCGCCCCAGGGCCACCACCCCTGGGTGTAATTCACGAGTACGACTGTGGATATCAGTACGGCGACAACAACGACGATCACCACGAGTCTGCGGCGGAAAAGTGCCCCCACCTGGCGTAAGAGGTTCCAGACGCGCGCTGCGAGTGAGGGTGCCGGTGCCGGTTCGTCATACATCTGGACTCCCACCCGTCACTGATGCCTTGACCGCGCTCTCCAGAATGTCGGTCGCACGCTTCCCCTCCCTGGGTCGACGGGCGCCTAAACTCTTTGTCATTAAAACGTGATCGATGAGGCCCCACAACGGGCTTCGTCATGCGGAGCGTTTGCGGAACAGCCAGGAGAACTCCCCGCCATGCGCGACGTCCCCGCCGAAATTCCCCTGACCGGAGGGCGCATCACCCCGGGCGTCGTCCGCGTCGCCGATACGGTTCGGCGCCCCGCCACCGACTCGTCCGATTTCGTCGCCCGGCTGCTCACGCACCTTCAGCGCTGCCGGTTCCAGGGAGCGCCGCGCCATCTCGGACGCGACCTGGCCGGCCGTGACGTTCTCAGCTACCTGCCCGGCTGGGTGCCGGCCACGTTCCGGCGCTGGAGCGACTCCCAGGTCGCCGCGGCCGGCGTGCTGCTCCGTTCGTTGCACGACGCCACGCGGGGCAGCGGGCTCACCGGCGAGCACCCGGTCGTCTGCCATCACGATCCCGGGCCGAACAACACGGTGTTCCGCGCCGGGCTGCCGGTCGCCTTCATCGACTTCGACACCGCCGCCCCCGGCGATCCGCTCGAGGACATCGGCTACATGGCCTGGACGTGGTGCGTCTCGTCCAAGAGCACCGCGCCGCCTGCCGCCGAACAGGCCGCCCAGGTGCGGGTCCTCGCCGACGCCTACGGACTCGATGCCGAGCGCCGCGCCGCCGTCGTCGACGCGATCCTCGACCGCCAGGTCCGCAACATCCGGTGGTGGACCGGGCGCCTGACCGGCCCCGCTCACGGGTCGGCCGACCCGGAGGAGAGCATCGCCTGGTCCGAGCGCGAACACGCCTTCACCAGCGCCAACCGCCCTCACTTCACCGCGGCGCTGCGGTGACGCCGATGTGCGTGCGATGGTGGCGAGGGTTGTCGATCTCGTCGAGCAGGGCGACCGCCAGGTCGCCGTAGGAGATGCGACCGGTCATGTCGACGGCTGCGACGGCATAGCGGCCGGAACGTGCGCCGGCGTGGTCGAAGTCGCCGGCCGGGCTGACGATCAGCCAGTCCATCCGGTCGTCCGAGGAGCGCAGCACGGCCGCCGCGGCCGCGTGCCCCAGGCAGATGGGGCGGAATTCCTGAGGAAAGCCTGGGGTGTCCATCAACGGTGTGCCGTCGGCGGTCTCGAGCGTCGCCGCGAGGCCGACGGCGACCAGCCTGCCCACCGCGGCCCGCGCCAGGCCGTCGAGCAGGGCGCGGGCGGCGGCCGGGAAGAAGGCGTCGGGCCGTGCGCCGGCGTCGTACGCGGCCATGATCGCGGCGTCGTGCCCGGCCGCGAGGCCGGCGACCGCGCCGGCCTCGGTGACGTCGCCGGCGCGGACTGCGGCGCCCGTGAGGTGCCGGTGCCTGTCCGGGTCGCGGACGACTGCGGTGACCTGGTGGCCGCGGCGAAGGGCCTCGCCGACGGCCGCACGCCCAGCGCGCCCACCGGCACCGAACACAATGATCTTTCCCATGGTCCACCTCTTCTCCGATGTGCTGCGCCAAGGTAGCCGGGGCCGTGGTTACCGCGTGGATAGCGCGGTTACGGTGGTTCCGTGACGCAGCCGCTGGATCCGGAGATGTTCGACCCGGTTTGCCCCTCCGGCCTGATGCCGATCAGGATCGGGGACAAATGGGCGGGAATGATCATCCAGTGCCTCGAAGAGGGTCCCCGGCGGTTCTCCGAACTCCTCGTACCGCTGCGGACCATCACCCCCAAAGTGCTCACGAAGTCGCTGCGGGCGCTGGAACGCGACGGCTTCGTCGTCCGTACGGTCCACGCCGGGCCCGCCAGGCACGTCGACTACGCGCTGACCCCGCTCGGCCGGAGCCTGCTCGGGCTGCTGGACGCGGCGCGTGCCTGGGCGGAGACGCACATGGACGAGCTGATCGACGCCCGCGAGAGTCAGTAGGCCCGCCCGAAGATGACCCGCTTGCCGTAGGCGGAGGCATCGCCGCAGAGCACGCACCGCCCGGTCTCGGAGGCGCCGTCGAGCGGAACGCAGCGCGGAGTCGCCGCGACCTTGCCCTTGATGTCGGCCTCGCACGCGGCTTTGCCGCAGTGCAACGCCAACGCCCATCCCGACGCGACGGCCTCCGCGAAGGAGCCCCAGGTGTCCACCGTCACGGTGTGAGCGTCGCGGAACTCGGTGGCCCGCCGGAGCAGGAAGGCCTGGAAGTCTTCGAGCACGCCGGGAAGGAGCTCCGGCGCGGACGACAGGGGGATGCTCTGCTTGCCCTCGTCGCCGAGCCGCCTGACCATCACCACGGTGCCGGACTCGAGGTCGCGCGGGCCGAGCTCGAGCCGTACGGGAGCTCCGCGCAGCTCCCAGTCGTTGAACCGGAAACCGGGCGAGAGCTGCGCGCGATCGTCGACGTGGACGCGCACCCCGGCCGCCTTGAGCCGCCCCGCGAGCTCCCGCGCCGCGGCCGCGGTCCGCGTGCCCTGCTCGCCGCGTCCGATGGGCACGATGACCACCTGGTAGGGGGCCAGCCTGGGCGGCAGGACGAGCCCCTTGTCGTCGCCGTGGGTCATGATGACCCCGCCGATCATCCGCGTCGACATGCCCCATGACGTGGTGTGACACAGCTCCAGCTGACCGGCTTCCGAGGTGTACTGGATGTCGAAGGCCTTGGCGAAGTTGGTGCCCATGTAGTGGGAGGTGCCGGCCTGGAGCGCCTTGCCGTCCCGCATCATGCCCTCGATGGTGAACGTGCGGACCGCGCCGGCGAACCGCTCACCGGCCGTCTTCTCGCCCGGCACGACCGGGATCGCCGCGACGTCCCGCGCGACCTCCGTGTAGAGATCGAGCGCCAGCATCGTCTCGCGCATCGCGTCGGCCTCGTCGGCGTGCGCCGTGTGCCCCTCCTGCCAGAGGAACTCCGTCGTGCGCAGGAACATGCGCGGCCGCAGCTCCCAGCGCACGACGTTGGCCCACTGGTTGAGCAGGAGCGGCAGGTCGCGATGGGAGGAGACCCACTTGGCCATCATCTCGCCGATGATCGTCTCCGAGGTGGGCCGGACGATCAGCGGCTCCTCGAGCTCCTTGCCGCCGGCGTGCGTGACGACGGCGAGCTCGGGCGAGAACCCCTCGACGTGATCGGCCTCGCGCCGGAGGTAGCTCTCGGGGATCAGGAGAGGGAAATAGGCGTTCTCGTGCCCGGTGTCCTTGATCCGGCGGTCGAGCTCGTCCTGGATGAGCTCCCACAGGCAGTAGCCGTACGGTCGGATGACCATGGTGCCCTTGGCCGGGCCTCTGTCGACGAGCTGCGCCTTGGCGACGAGCTCGTTGTACCAGGCCGAGAAGTCCTCATCCTGAGGAGTCACACCACGTTCGTCACGTCCCATGACCGGAGAATATCGCTCATGGCCAGCCATCGTGGCTCGCCCTACCTGATCGTCTTGCCCGTAGTGTCCCTCCATGGTGGACATCGGATTTCTCCTGGTTTACGTGGCCTTTGCGGGCTTACCCGTGGCGCTGACGTTCAGCTCGACGATCCTCGCGGCGGTCACAGCTCCTCGCGGCAGGTACGGCGAGATGCGTTTCGCCCACCTGGCCTCGGGAGCGTTCTTGGTCATTTTCGGCCTCCTGGCCATGGCGCTCGTGGCATGGTCGACGCGCGAGGACGGGCGCCATGACGTCTCGGCGACGGCCCTGCTGGGAGTCATCGTGGGCGCGATAATGGTCGTTCTCGGGCTCGGGCCGTTCGTCCCGTGGCTGCTGGGAGTGCTCGGGCGGGCTGGGATACGGCTGCCGGCGCCCTTACGGCTGGCGGCCCGCCACCTTGCGGACCATCGCGCGCGTACGGCTCCCGCGGTGGCGGCGACCATGACCGCCACGGCCGTCACCGTCGCTGTGGCGATCCTCGTGGCGGCCGGGACGGCACAGGCCAGGGCGAACTACTCTCCGCAGGCCCGCTCGGGCGCGCTCGTCGTGAGGTTCGCACCGGAGCACGTGACGACCGCGCTGGCGACCGTACGGAGCGAGTTACCCGGCGCGCCGGTAGCGTGGAGATCACGTACGCCTCCGCGCCGTTCGCTGAGACGACCGTGAAAGCCGTGCCCGCGATCAGCGCCGGACCCGCGACTCCCGAGGTCGAGGCCGTCTTCATTCCCGCGAAGGTCGTGCGGGAGCTGGGCCTGCAACTCGACACGGAGGCGCTGATCGTCGATCCTTCCCTGCATCGGGTCTCGGAAGCCGACCGCGACCGGCTCCAGGACCGGCTGGGCGACAGCGCCGAGGTGTACCTGGAGCAGGGGTATCAGGCCTCGTCCCGCTGGTTGTACGTCGCCGGGACGATGGCGCTCATCGCCCTCGCCGGCGCGCTGGTGGCCACCATCCGGTCGAACCGCTCGCACCTGCTGCTGCGCCGGGTGGGCGGCGGCTCCGGCTTCGCCGTACGCGGTCTCATCGCGTGCCGGGCTGCCTTGGCCGCGGCCTGCGGCACCGTGACGGGTGCGTCGGCAGGGTGCGCGATCGGCCTGCTGCTGGCCTGGCCCTTCACGGCCTCGCCCAGCTGGGATGCGCTGCCGCGGGTGTCGTTCGGGACCCCGTGGACGTCGATCGGCCTGCTGACCGTCGCGATCCCGCTGCTCGCGGCGGCGGTGACGCTGCTCGTGAAGCCCTCGCCGGGGATGACGACCGGCTCTTAGCGGGGAACCACCTGAGCGCGGACGCCCGGCAGATCATCGAACGCGGCGGAAGCGTCCATCGTGATCACTGTTCTCGCCGTGGCCGCAGCTGTCGCGGCGATCAGCAGATCGTACGCTCCACGAGGCTTGCCTTCTCGTCGAGCATGCGCCATGAGACGTGCATGGACTCTGGCGACGTTGGTCGTGTATTCCTCGACGGGAATCAACGCCAGAACGTTGTCCACGAAGGTCTGCCGGTCGGGCCGTCGGGCAGCATCGGCCAGTTCCACACCGCCCAGCAGTTCGGCCACAGTGAACGCCGCGATCGCCACATCATCGGCATCGTCGATCACTGAGACTATGGACGCCCTGCCGCGCTCTGCGGCGATGAGCACACCTGTGTCCAAGATCAGGCGTCGGGCCATGTGTTTCTCATCTCGTCATCGACCGTCTCGCGGGCCGCCGCTACATCGGCCTCGAAATCATCGTCGAGTGTCCCCGCGCTTCTGGCCAGAAACGCCTTGACCATGCGCCCTGGTGCGACAGGCGCGGGGCCGATCACGGCAATGTGCTTCCCTCCGCGGGTCACCACTATTGTCTCCCCGTGTTCGGCCTGGTCAAGGACGGCGGCGAAGCTCCGGGAGGCTTCGGTGGCGGTCATCACCTTCATGGAATCAGATTATCTGATATCAAGGGGTGTTATCCAGTCCAAGTGTGCCAAGTTCTCCTTGCTTGAGCTGGGACTTTGCCGAAGTGTCCGGCCCTGCGCGCGCAGGTGGTGCCGGTGGGACGGATGGGTTTACCCAGGTCACAGGTTGACATCAATGTCACGTAACACGAATCACATATTTATCCCCTGGACGCGGGACCCTGTGCTCGGTTCGAGATCTTCCCGTGACGGCTCCGCAAGCGTTTCGGAAAGCCGGAGAGATCGCGGGGCCGACGACGTTTTCCCAGCTCAGGCGGGGTAGTTGCTAACCTTGGCGCGACGTTTAACCCACCGGACGACTCGGAAAAAGGACAAGCCATTTTCCCTACCCGGCTAAACCGGGGCCTCAAACATCGCGGACCGAAGCCGGTTCGGAGGAGCACACAGGTCCGTCCGCTAGGTTCGGGGCCCATGTTGGCGAAACGCATCGCCGGTTCGACGTACGCATGGAGGCCCTGCCCGCGTGCGCGGGGCCGGGTGTCTACGAGCGGCGCCGAAGCGGCGGAGCGCATCGCGAGGCCACGGTACCTCCGGGCCTTCCCCTTTCGCAGAGGAAACCGAACGGCGGTTGATGATCCGTTCGGATGAGCATAGTAACGACAACGGCACGAACGGGAGTAAAGCGTGACGGCCAACCGTTGGACGCGTCGGGATTTTTTGAGAAGCTCGGGACTCGCTGCGGCGGCCCTCGTCGGCGGCCCCGCCCTCATCGCCGGTTGCAGCCGCGTCGACGACGGCGGCACCACCAGCGCCTCACAGAGCGCTGACCCCCTCGCCCGCTTCAAGCAGACGGGCACCATCAAGGTCGGCATCGCCAACGAGCAGCCGTACGGCTACCGCGACAAGGACGGCAACCTGACCGGCGAGGCCCCAGAGGTGGCCCGCGTGATCTTCAAGGCGCTCGGCGTGGACAACATGGAAGCGCAGATCGTCGACTCCTTCGGCTCCCTGATCCCCGGGTTGCAGTCGAAGCAGTACGACTTCATCGCCGCCGGCATGTTCATCACCCCCGAGCGGTGCTCGCAGATCGCTTTCTCCAACCCCGACTACGCCGGCACGACCGCGTTCCTGGTGGCCAAGGGCAACCCGAAGAAGATCACCAGCTTCGAGGAGATCGCGAGGGGCGGCGCCAAGGTCGGCGTGCTCGAAGGCGCCGTCGAGAAGGGCTACGCGGAGGCCGGTGGCGTGGAGGGCGGCCAGATCCAGGTCTTCCCCAACCAGAACGCGGCCTTCAAGGGCATCCTCGCCGGCCGGGTGGACGCCATCGCGCTCACCGCCGTCTCGCTGCGCTGGACGCTCCAGCAGCAGTACGCGGACGAGCCGCTGGAGGTGACCGAGTCGTTCGTGCCGGTCGTCGACGGCAAGGAGCAGGTCGGCGCGGGCGGGTTCGGCTTCCGCAAGGAGGACACCGGGCTCATCGAGGCGTTCAACGCCGAGCTGAAGAAGCTGCAGGACTCGAACGGCGTGCTGCCGCTCATCGAGAAGTTCGGCTTCACCAAGACCGAGGTCGACAACGCCGCCAAGCTCACCGCCCAGCAGCTCTGCGCGGGTTCCTGACGCGAGCATGATGACTGTCAACCCGTGCAGCGGGGACCTGCCAGGCGTCTTCGGCGAGACGATGCCCTTCCTGTGCCAGGGGGCCGCGGTCACGTTGCAGAGCGCGGCGGGCGGCGCCGCGCTCGCCATCGTCATCGCGCTGATCGTGGGGCTGATGGCGTCCTCGCCGCTGCGGACGGTACGAGGCGTCGCCCGCGTCTACATGGAGTTCTTCCGCGGCACGTCGGTCCTCGTCCAGCTGTTCTGGCTCTTCTACGCGATGCCCATCCTCACGGGCTACCAGCTGGACAAGGTTTTCGCCGGCGTGCTGGCGCTCGGTCTCAACCTCGGCGCCTACGGCTCGGAGGTGGTGCGCGGCGCGCTGCAGGCCGTGCCGCCCAGCCAGCGTGAGGCCGCGATCGCGCTGAACTTCTCGCCGTTGCAGCGGATGCGCTACGTCATCCTGCCGCAGGCGTTCGTCGAGATGATCCCGCCGATGAACAACCTGCTCATCGAGCTGCTCAAGGCGACGTCGCTGCTGTCCGTCATCACCGTGGCCGATCTGGCCTACGAGGGCCGGCTGCTCGTCAACTCCGGCAGCGACCAGCTGATCGTGTTCGCGCTGATGCTGGTGATCTATTTCCTGTTCTCGTACGCGATCACGCTGGTGATGAGGTTCGTCGAGCGGCGGGCCGCCCGCATGGTGGGCCGGGGCACGCCGCGGCGGCGGCGGGCCACGGCGGCAGTGGAGGCGGCCCGATGATCTGGGACTGGGACTGGACGCTGGAGATCCTTCCCCAGCTGCTCACGCAGGGACTGCTGGTCACCGTGCAGGCGACGCTCGGCGGCGCGGTGCTCGCGTTCGTGCTGGGGTTGTTCGTGGCGCTGCTGCGCCGCTCGCGCAGGGCGTACATCAGCCGGCCGGTGGGCGCGGTCATGGAGTTCATCCGCAGCACGCCGCTGCTGGTGCAGCTGTTCGTGCTCTACTACGTGCTGCCGGACTTCGGGTTCAAGATGACCGCGCTGACGACGGGCATCATCGGGCTTGGCGTGCACTACGCCGCCTACACCTCGGAGGTCTACCGTGCGGGCATCGACGGTGTGCCGAAGGGGCAGTGGGAGGCGGCGATCGCCCTCAACATGCCCCGCCCCTACACCTGGATCAGCATCGTCCTCCCGCAGGCCGTACGCCGGGCGCTGCCCGCCCTGGGCAACTACGTCGTGGCGATCTTCAAGGAGTCGCCGCAGCTGTCCGTGATCACTGTCGTCGACGTCGTCGGGCTCGCCCGCGGTGTCGGCTCCGAGAGTTTCCGCTACCTGGAGCCGATGACCATCGCCGGGCTGTTCTTCCTGCTCATCGCAATCCCGGCGTCGATGCTCGTCCGTCGTATGGAGCGCCGTCTTGATACCTGATACGCAGTCCGAGAAAGATCCACATGTGGGCGACGACCAGCAGTGGATGATCCAGTTCGACAAGGTCGTCAAACGGTTCGGCGACGTGACGGTGCTGCGCGAGCTCGACTTCCACGTCAAACCCGCCGAACGCGTCACCCTGATCGGGCCGAGCGGGTCGGGCAAGACGACGATCCTGCGCCTGCTGATGACCCTCGAACGGGTCACCTCCGGCACCATCGAGGTCGACGGCCAGTGCCTGTCCCACATGAAACGCGGCGACCGCGTGGTGCCCGCCGACGAGAAGCACCTGCGTCAGGTCCGCAAGAAGATCGGCATGGTGTTCCAGCAGTTCAACCTGTTCCCCAACATGAACGTGCTGCGCAACATCACCGAGGCGCCGGTGCGGGCCCTCGGCGTCCCGCGCGAGCAGGCGGAGGAGAAGGCCCGCGAGCTGCTGGAGATGGTGGAGCTGTCCGATAAGGCGCTCGCGCATCCGTCGCAGCTGTCGGGAGGCCAGCAGCAGCGGGTCGCCATCGCTCGGGCGCTCGCGATGGAGCCGGAAGTGCTGCTGCTCGACGAGGTCACCTCGGCGCTCGACCCCGAGCTCGTCTCCGGCGTGCAGTGCCTGCTGCGTGACATCGCGCGTTCGAGCAACCTGACCCTGCTGTGCGTCACCCACGAGATGAACTTCGCCAGGGACATCTCCCACCGGGTCCTCATGTTCGACCAGGGGCAGATCGTCGAGGACGGGCCTCCGGAGCAGATCTTCAACGAGCCGGAGCAGCAGCGCACGCGGGACTTCCTCCAGGCGGTGCTGGACACCTGATTGTTTCCTCTTCAGGCGGTGCTGGACGCCTGAGGATGTCCAGGCCGGCCCGCGCCGGCCGGCCTGGACGCCGTCTGATCAGCGCAGGCCGAACCGGTCGAGGTTCATCACCTTGTCCCACGCCGCGACGAAGTCGGTCACGAACTTCTCGCTCGCGTCGTCACTCGCGTAGACCTCCGCGAGCGCGCGCAGCTCGGAGTTCGAGCCGAAGACGAGGTCGGCCCGGGTGCCGGTCCACTTGACCTCGCCCGTGGCGCTGTCGCGGCCCTCGAACGTGGTCTGGTCCTGCGACGTCGACTTCCACGTCGTGCCCAGGTCGAGCAGGTTGACGAAGAAGTCGTTGGTGAGCTTCCCCGGCGTCTCGGTGAGGACGCCGAGCGGCGACTGCCCGTGGTTCGCGCCCAGGACGCGCAGGCCGCCGACGAGCACGGTCATCTCGGGCGCGCTCAGGGTCAGCAGGTTGGCCCGGTCGAGCAGCAGGAACTCGGCGGGCAGCCGGTGGCCCTTCCCGACGTAGTTGCGGAAGCCGTCGGCGGTGAGCTCCATCGCCGCGAACGACTCCACGTCGGTCTGCTCCTGCGAGGCGTCCACGCGGCCCGGCGTGAAGGGCACCTGGACGTCGAAGCCGGCGTCCTTGGCGGCCTTCTCGACGGCCGCGCACCCGCCGAGCACGATCAGGTCGGCCAGCGAGACCTGCTTGCCGCCGGTCTGGGCGGAGTTGAAGGCCTGCTGGACCCCCTCCAGCGAGCGCAACGCCAGCGCCAGCTCGTCGGGGTCGTTGACCTCCCACCCGTTCTGCGGCTCGAGGCGGATGCGGGCGCCGTTGGCGCCGCCGCGCTTGTCGCTGCCGCGGAACGACGAGGCCGAAGCCCACGCCGTGGACACGAGCTGCGACACCGACAGGCCCGAGGCGAGGATCTTGCCCTTGAGCTCGGCGATGTCCGCCGCGTCGATCAGCTCGTACGTCCTCGCCGGCAGCGGGTCCTGCCACAGCAGCGTCTCGGACGGGACCTCCGGGCCGAGGTAGCGCTCGACCGGGCCCATGTCGCGGTGGGTCAGCTTGAACCACGCCCTGGCGAACGCGTCCGCGAACGCGTCGGGGTTCTCGAGGAAGCGCCGCGAGATCGGCTCGTAGACCGGGTCGACCCGCAGCGACAGGTCGGTGGTCAGCATGGTCGGGGCGTGACGCTTCGACGGGTCGTGGGCGTCCGGCACGGTGCCGGCGCCGGCGCCGTCCTTCGGCCGCCACTGGTGGGCGCCCGCCGGGCTCTTGAACAGCTCCCACTCGTAGCCGAAGAGGATCTCGAAGAAGCTGTTGTCCCAGGCGGTCGGGGTGTTGGTCCAGATGCCTTCGAGGCCGCTGGTGATGGTGTCGCCGCCCTTGCCGGTGCCGAAGGTGTTGCGCCAGCCGAGGCCCTGCTCCTCGAAGCCGGCGGCCTCGGGGTCGGGGCCGACGTGGTCGGACGGGCCCGCGCCGTGGGTCTTGCCGAAGGTGTGACCGCCCGCGATCAGGGCGACCGTCTCCTCGTCGTTCATCGCCATGCGGCGGAACGTCTCGCGGATGTCGCGGGCCGCGGCGAGCGGGTCGGGGTTGCCGTTCGGGCCCTCCGGGTTGACGTAGATGAGGCCCATCTGCACCGCGCCGAGCGGGTTCTCCAGCTCGCGGTCGCCGGTGTAGCGCTCGTCGCCGAGCCAGGTGGACTCGGGACCCCAGTAGACGTCCTCCTCCGGCTCCCACACGTCCTCGCGGCCGCCGGCGAAGCCGAAGGTCTTGAAGCCCATCGACTCCAGGGCGACGTTGCCGGACAGGACCAGGAGGTCGGCCCACGAGAGGTTCTTGCCGTACTTCTTCTTGACCGGCCACAGCAGGCGGCGGGCCTTGTCGAGGTTGGCGTTGTCCGGCCAGCTGTTGAGGGGGGCGAAACGCTGCTGGCCGGAGCCGGCGCCGCCGCGGCCGTCGCTGATCCGGTAGGTGCCCGCGCTGTGCCACGCCATCCGGATGATGAACGGGCCGTAGTGGCCGAAGTCGGCCGGCCACCAGTCCTGCGAGGTGGTCAGCACCTCCGCGATGTCGCGCTTCACGGCCGCGAGGTCGAGGCTCTTGAACGCCTCGGCGTAGTCGAACTCCGCGCCGAGCGGGTTGGCCACGGCCGGGTTCTTGGCGAGGATCTTCAGGTTGAGGCGCTCAGGCCACCACTGGCGGTTTCCGCCGCCCTGCGTCGGGTGCAGCGCGCGCTCGTGCGCCACCGGGCAGCCGCCCTCGCCCTCGGTTTTGGGGTCAGTGACGATTGCTTCGTGGTTCTCGGACATGGATTCCTTCCGATATCGGGCTTCCTGGTACTCAGGAACTGCGACTGGTGGAACAGCCGGGGCACAGGCCCCAGTAGATGACCTCGGCCTCGTCGATGGAGAAACCGTGGTCGTCCGACGCGGCCAGGCAGGGTGCGTGACCGACCGCGCAGTCGACGTCGGCGACGGCACCGCACGACCGGCACACGACGTGGTGGTGGTTGTCCCCGACCCGCCCCTCGAACAGGGCGGCGCTGCCGGCCGGCTCGATGCGGCGTACGAGGCCCGCGGCGGTGAGCGCGTGAAGGGCTTCGTACACGGCTTGCAGGGAGATGTGGCCGACGCGCTCGCGCACCCCGGCGGCGATCGCTTCGACGCCGAGATGGTCACCGTGCCTGACGGTCTCCAGCAGCGCGACGCGGGCCGCCGTCACCCGAAGCCCTGCCCCGCGCAGCTCGTCGGCGGTCGTCGGCGTCTTGGGTGCGGTCATGGCCGCCACCGTATCCCCATAAACACGAACGATACAAGATAATGAACCATGCAATTTAGTGGCGTGTCGCCGAGCGGGCTCAGCTCTCGTCGAGGCGGGCGAAGGTCGCCCCCGCGGCGGCGGCGCGGGCGCCGAAGACATGCCCGTCGCACATCCGCGTCTCCGTGCCGGCCCGGTCGATCACCTTCCAGGTCACCGGCTCCTCGCACGGCCGGCCGAGCCGGTCATGGTCCCAGGCGCGCCCGCACACGCGGCACGTGGTGACACCGGCCCTGGAGGACAGGGTGTTGCCGTGCTCCGGGCAGACGCCCCACGGCAGGCCGCACGGCTGGACCTGGAGCCTGGCCAGGTCGGCGGCCGCCCGGTGGAGGTCTTCCGCGCCCCGCGCCAGCCGGCTCGCGGCCTGCCGCGCGGTCGTGAGGGGCTCGGGCTCCGGCCGGGCGGCGCGGTCGCAGAGCGCCAGGACCTCGGCGGTGAGCGCCTCGGCGCGGCTCGCGAGGTCGCGCAGGTGTGCGGGAGTGACGGTCATGTCGGCGTCCATCTCGCGAGGGCCGGCGTGCGCACGGCGGGAATGGGTGCAGATCTGGACCCTACGTCTTATCCGGCACGACGGGTGCTCCGGCGACAAAGGTCGGGTCAAGTCCGGTGATGGAGTCATCACCAAGGGTGACCATGAGGTATGACCCGACCGCTGCCGCGCACGCCCGGCGTCGAGCTCCTGGACGTCCACCGGCTCTCCCTGGTCGAAACCGTCGCGCCCCGGCTGTCGCCGGACGAGCGGGCGGCCATGGACCGCCTGTGGGAGGAGGCGGTCCAGGCCAACCCGAGCCTCTTCGACGGTCCGGTGGTGGCGTGCGCGAGCCTCGGCTGGGAGGGGCCGCACCGCCTGGTGGTCTCGTGGGTACGCACGACGTTCCGGCATCACGTCCTGCGCCGGGTCATGGGCTGCGCCGCGTGGCTGCCGTCCCTCTTCGTCGCCGTCGTGCAGCCGGCGGACGACGGGCGCCTGCTGGTCGGGCGGATGTCGCGGGTCACGGTCGCGCCCGGCCGCTGGCAGCTGCCCGGCGGCTCCATGGAACCGCCCCAGGGCGACGACCCCCTCGACCTGGCCGCGCTGGGCAGGCATGCCGTGCGCGAGCTGGTCGAGGAGACCGGCGTCGACACGGCACCTGAAGACCTGAGCCTCTGGCTCGTCACGCGCGGAGCCACCGGGAACGTCGGCGTGCTGTTCAGCGCGCCGAGCCGGCCGGCGGCGTACCTGCGCGAACGGTTCGCGGCCCTGCAGGCCGCGGAGGAGGACCCGGAGTTCGACCGGATCGCACTCGTACGCTCCCCGGCCGAGCTGGGCGGGCCGCTGGTCGACTACCTGGAGCCGGTCGTCCGCCGCTGCCAGCGGTCGGGTCAGATCATGCACATGTCCTGAGCGGGCGTCGCGGTCTCCACGATGCGCCGGTAGTCGGGGCACCGGGTCCAGTCGTCCGCGCGGCACTCCATGAGGTGCTCGATCAGCGTCTTGGACGCCGCGATCTCCCGCGACCGGCGTTCGAGCTCCTCGTGGTGCCGCCGGAGGAGCGCCTGGCGCTCGGCCTGGCCGGAGACGTTCAGGATCTCCCTGATCTGCTCCAGGCTCATTCCCGCCGACTTGGCGCGGATGATCGTCATGACGCGAATGACGTGCTCCTGCGTGTAGCGGCGGCGGCCGTTCACCCTGGCGGCGGGGGCCAGCAGGGACATCGCCTCCCAGTGGCGCAGCACGTGCGGCGCGAGCCCGAACCGCTCGGCGAGCTCCCCGATCCGCATGGATTCGCTTGACTTCATGTTGACATTAACTTGCAGACTCTCCTCCACGTCAAGACACGTGGAGGACAACATGATCGACGTCGTCATCGCCGGCGCAGGTCCTGCCGGCATGGCCGCCGCCCTGACCCTGGGAAGGACGTGCCGTACGGTCCTGCTGGTCGACGCGGGCGAGGGCCGCAACGCCAGGGCCGGGCAGGTGCACAACTTCCTGACCCGCGACGGCACGCCGCCCGCCCGGCTGCGGGAACTCGGCCGCGCCGACCTCGCCGCGTACCCGTCGGTGCGGGTCGAGGCCGGGACGGTCACCGACGCCGCGGTGCTGGACGGCGGCTTCCGCCTGGACCTGGCGGACGGCGGCACGGTGGACGCGCGCCGGCTCCTGCTGGCCACCGGGCTGGCCGACGACCTGCCAGGCCCGCGCGGGGTCGAGGCGCTGTGGGGCCGCTCCGCCTTCCACTGCCCCTACTGCCACGGCTACGAGTGCGCCGGCAAGCGGGTCGCGGTGCTCGGCGCGGCGCCGGCCCGGGTGCGGCTGGCGCTGCAGCTGAGCCGCTTCGCCGCCGACGTCGCCCTCTGCACCGGCGGCGAGCCGCTGGACGCGGCGTCGCGGACCACGCTGGAGACGAACGGCGTCACCGTACGGTGCGAGCCCGTCGCCCGCCTGGAGGGCACGGGTGACCAGCTCGGACGGGTCGTCTTCGAGGGCGGCCCGCCCCTGGCCAGGGAGGCGGTGTTCGTCGTGAACGTGCCGCGGCAGCGCTCCGAGCTTGCCGCCCGCCTCGGCTGCGCGACGTTCGCCGACGGATGCGTCGAGATCGACGAGTTCGCCCGGACGAGCGTGCCCGGCGTGTACGCGGCCGGCGACATGGCCCGGCGGGCCACCGTACCGGTGCCGCTGGCCGCCGTCGTCGCCGCCGCGGCCGGCGGCACCCTGGCCGGCGCCGTCATCGACCAGGACCTGATCGGCGCCGACTTCGGCCTGCCGGACCCCTTCGCGCGGGCAAAGGGCTGACCGCTGTGCTCCGCGCCTCATCGAGAACGAGCAACGTGCCGCTCGCCACGGCCGGCCTCCTGCTCGGCATGCTGCTGTCGGTCCTCGACCAGACGGTGGTCGCCATCGCCCTGCCCGACATCGCCGCCGACCTGGGCGGCCTGGACACGATCGGCTGGGTCGTCACGTCGTACGTGCTGGCCTCGACGGCGACCGGCGCGCTCTACGGCCGGATAAGCGACCGGTACGGCCGCCGCCCGGTCCTGCTCGTCGCCATCGCCGTCTTCGTCGCGGGCTCCGTGCTGTGCGGCCTGGCGCAGACGATGCCCCAGCTGATCGCCGCCAGGACCGTGCAGGGCGTCGGCGCCGGCGCGCTGTTCGTGTTGCCCACGACCGTGCTGTCCGAGCTCTACCCGCAGCGGCTGCGCAGCCGCGTGCAGGGCTTCACCGGCGGCGTGTTCGCCCTGGCCAGCGTGGGCGGCCCGCTCGCCGGCGGAGCGATCACCGACGCCGCGGGCTGGCGCTGGATCTTCACCGTCAACCTGCCGCTCGGCCTGCTCAGCATGGCGCTCGTCGCGTACGCGCTACGGCTGCCCAGGGCGGGCGGGGACGGCAAGGTGGACCTGGCGGGGGCCGCGCTGATCGTGGGCGCGACGGTGAGCCTGCTGTTGGTGGCCGAGTGGGGCGGCCGCGTGCACGCGTGGGACTCCGGCGTGATCCTCGCGCTGATCGGGGCGGTGGTCGTGCTGGCGGCCCTGTTCGTGTGGCGGGAACGACGTGCCGCCGATCCGCTGCTCCCGCCGCGGTTGTTCGCCGACCGCACGCTGCGGGTCGTCCTGCCCGCCGGTGCGCTGCTCGGCGCCCTGCTCGGCGGCTCCGTCGTCTATCTGCCCACCTATCTGCAGGCGGCGCACGGCATGGGAGCCACCCAGGCGGGCCTGGCGCTCAATCCGTACGTGCTCACCTTCATGGCGGTCTCGTCGCTCGCCGGCGCCTGCATCGGCGCGAGCGGCCGGTTCAGGCCCTACCTGATCGCCGGTGCGGCGATCGCGGCGGCCGGGTTCGTCCTGCTGGGCAACCTCGGCCCCGGCGCCGGCTACGCGCTGTTCGCCGTGGAGATCGGCGTGCTGGGGCTCGCCTTCGGCCTGCTGATGCAGAACCTCGTGGTCGTCGCCCAGAACGCGGCCACCCCGGCGGACCTCGCCGCCACCACCTCCGCCACGGTGTCGGTGCGCGGCCTGGGCCTGTCGGCCGGCGTGGCAGCCGCGGGGAACCTGCTCGCCCGGGAGCTCCACGACCGCGCCCCCGGCCCGGAGTCGACGGCCGCGGCGATCCCCGACGTGCTCATCTGGGGCGCGCCGGTCGCCGTCGTGCTGGTGGCGCTGATGGCCGCGCTGCCCAGGACGGTCGATCGGCCCGCGACGCCCGCATGACGGAGGCCGGCAGGCAGGCCAGGACCCGTGCCTAGCGCAGGCGTGCCAGCCAGCGGCCGTGCGCGGTCCAGCAGCCGGCGTCCGCGAAGCCGGCGGCCAGCCCGATGCGCCGGATGTCGCTGGCGGAAACGGTCGCCCAGCCGAACCACTCCCCGGCCAGCGGCCCCCGGCGCAGCCGGAGCCGGTCCACCCGGCTGCGCGTCCCGGGCGGCGCGACCTCGGCCACGATCGTGCCGCCCGGCCGGAGGAGCTGCCTGACCCTGTGCAGCAGCGCCTCGGGGTTGCCGCCGATGCCGATGTTGCCGTCGGCGAGCAACGCCGTCGCATAGCGGCCGCTGCCGGGAACGTCGTCGAAGACGTCCCGCAGCAGCGCGAAGCCTCCGGCGCGGCGGGTCAGGGCGACGGCGCGCGGTGTGATGTCGATGCCGAGCGCGCGGATCCCGCGCCGGGTCAACGCCGCCGTGAGACGCCCGGGGCCCGAGCCGACGTCCAGCGTGGGGCTGGCGCAGCGGCGGAGGAGCTCCTCGTCTCCGTCGATCGGCTCGAACCAGCGGGCGGTCTCGAGCGTGGCGCGGGTGCCGTCCACGTATTCGAGCTCGGCGCTCTCGCCCGCCAGGGCGTCGGCGTACAGTTCCCCGATCACCGGCTCAGCTCCCTCAGCGCGGCGGCGAAACAGGACGCGGGCGCTTCGGCGGCGACGGCGGCGGCGTCCGCCGCGGTGTCGACGTCGGTCAGCTCGGGCAGGTGGTGCACGGCCAGCCCGGCGCGTTCGAGCCGGTCCAGCTGGAGCTTGCCGGTCTCCGGATGCGACATGGGCACCCCGGAAAGCAGCCCGGGGTCCGGCCGCCGCAGGCCGAGCAGCCAGAAGCCGCCGTCGGCGGCCGGGCCGTACACCGCGTCGTGCCGCTCCAGCGCCTGCCCGGCCTCGCGCAGCAGGGCGGGGGTGACCTGCGGGGTGTCCATGCCGATCAGCACGACGGGGTCCGGCCGCAGCAGGTGGGCGTCGGCGAAGGCCGCCGCCAGGCGTTCGTCCAGGCCGGCGCCGCGCTGCGGGATCACCACGAACCCGGCGGGCAGCCAGCGGCCCGGCAGCCCGTCGAGGGCGAGCACGCGCTGGGTGGCCGGGGCCGCGGCGACGGCGCGCACGCTGTCGCGGAGCGCGGCCGCGGCGAGGGCGGCGGCCTCGGCCGGGGTGTAGGGCGGGGTGAGGCGCGTCTTGACCCTCCCCGGCAGCGGTTCCTTGGCGATGATCACGATCTGGAACGGGTGATGGCTCAGGGTGCTCAGTCCTTCCTGGAAGCCGGCAGCAGGCGATCCCCCACCGCGAGCAGGGCGATGGCTGCGAGGACGATGACGAGGTTGACGCCGTACGACAGCGGGAGGATCGACGGGTTGTCGGCCCGACGGCCCAGCGCCAGCACGGTGGGGAGGGTGGCGAGCACCAGGGTCCCCGCCAGCATCAGGGCGGTCCGCAGGGCCAGCAGCGTCAGCGGATCGCTCCAGTGAGGCGGCCGGACCTCGCTGCTGCGATACCCTCCCGCCCGCTCCAGGGACTCGACGGCGACGAAGGCGTCCAGGGAGGCGCCGGCGGAAAGGAGCAGGTCACGCAGCCGTACGCCGGTCCACTCGCGCTCCACGCTCCAGCCCTCCACGCACGCGATCGGCAGGCGTACGGTGTGCTGCGGCAGCCGTAGCAGGTCGGCGTAGCCGAGCGACGCAGGCGTGCGGACGGCGCCCGTGACCAGCAGCCGGTAGCCGTCGGGGACGGTGGTCACGCCGGCCGCGGCGACGGTGAGCAACAGGCGTCTGCGTTCCTGGCTCTCCACGCGGGTCCACAGGTTCCGCCTGACCTTCGCCCACTCGTCGGCCACGTGGATCAGCAGCGCGCCGTAGACGACGTACGCCGTCCAGTGGTGCGCCTGGAGGAAGCCGAACGGGTACGGGTAGAGGTAGGCGATGTTCAGTGCCCCGGTGACGAGCTGGAACAACGCGCCGGCCACCAGGAGCAGCACGCACAGGCGTTCGGCGGCGTGGCCGGCGGAGCGGCTCGGGTGGACCGCCCAGAGCTTGGCCAGCAGCAGCGGGACCGCGGCGATCCCGCCGATGACGTGCAGTCCCTGGGTGAACCGGTAGAGGTTGACCGGCCGGGAAGGCCACAGCAGCCAGGCGGGCGGGTGCTGCATGAAGTGGCTGGACAGCCCGGTGACGAACGCGACGGTGAAGCTCACGCCCAGCCAGACGCCCAGCTTGGCGGCCACCTGCTCGGAGCGCAGCCGGCTGGTGAACCTGGCGGAGATGGTGCTGGGGTTCATGGGCGTACCTCCGCGGGACGAGGCCTCCGTACGGCCCAGCCGATCAGCACGGCCAGCGCGGCGGCGGCGTAGAAGGGGGCGCCGAGGCTGTCGGGGTCGGTCGGGCCGGCGGTGTAGGCGACCGCGCCCGCCAGGGCGGCGCCCAGCCATTCCCTCCGCCCGTCCATGGCGACCAGCGCGACGAGCAGCAGCGCGTACCAGGAGTATCCGGGGGTGAACAGCAGCAGGAGCGAGCCGCTGACCAGCAGCGCGCCCTGCCAGGGCCGGTCGGCGTCGCCGTACCGCAGGACGAGGAGGACGATCAGGGCGAGCAGCGCGATGGCGGCATAAGGGGCCCAGGAGTCCGGGAGGAGCAGCCGCAGGACGGCGTAGCGGTTGCCGTGGCCGGCTCCGTCGTAGCGCTCCTCCTTGAGGTAGCCCGGCAGGTATCCCAGGACGGCGGCGCCCGAGGCCAGGACATAGGGCAGGTAGGACAGCGCCACCACGAGCACGGCGGGCACCACGGTGACGAGGGCGCGCCGCCACGCCACGCCGTTCGCCAGCACGCCGGACAGGGCGCCGGGGAGTGCCGTCGCGGGCAGCAGCTTGGCCGCCACGGCCGCGCCGAGCAGCGCGCCGCGGGAGCGACCCGCGCCGACCGCGCCGAACGCCAGCACCACCAGCAGCACGCCGAGCATGTCGACGTGCGCGTTGTTCACGGCCTCGACCGGAACCGCGGGGCACCACGCCCAGCACGCCGCCCGCCGGGGGCCCGCGAGCCGGCACAGCGCCAGCAGCGCGAGCACGGCCATCACCCAGCCGCCGAGCTGGAGGACCTTGTGCCGGGAGCCCTCCGGCGACAGCCAGTGGACCAGCAGGAAGTAGCCCTGCGCCACCGGCGGGTAGATCGTGGGCTCGGCGGGGCGGTTGATCCTGGTGCAGCCGTCGCCGGGCAGGGGCCACAGGCGGGGGGCGTCGCAGGCGGGTGGGAAGAGCCAGCCGTCGCGTAAGCCGGCCAGCGCGGGGTCGGCCGGCGGGTGGTCGTAGGGGGAGATGCCCGCGGCCTGCACCCGGCCGTCCCACGCGTACCGGAAGGAGTCGGTGCTGCTGCTCGGCGGGGCCGCCAGCCCGGTCGCGGCGAGCAAGATCCCGCCGGCGACGACCAGCGCGCCGAGCCGCCGCTCCGGCACCCGCCTGACCAGCCACAGGGCGGCCGCGAACAGCGCCCAGGCCGCCAGGGTCCAGCCCAGGCCGGGCGGCCCGGCGACCATCCTGAGCAGGACGGCCGCCAGGGCGGCGAGGGCCCCGCAGGCGAGGAGCAGGCTTCGTCTCACAGGCCGCAGCCTCGCATTCCCGGGCCGCTCACGGACTCCGGCGGCGCCGGCTGTTCGCCCTCCGTAAGAGCCCTTACGAACCGCTTACGTCTCTTCGGCGCGGCCGGGGTCACGGGCTAGCGTCGGCGGAGTGAGAGTGATGGTCACCGGCTCGGCCGGTTTCGTCGGCGGGCACGTGGCCGAGACGCTGGAGGCGGCGGGTCACGAGGTCACCGCCCTGGACCTGCGCGACGGCGCCGACGTGCGCGACGCGGCGGTCCTGGACGCGCTGCTGCCGGGCGTCGATGTCGTCGTGCACCAGGCCGCCAAGGTGGGGCTCGGCGTGGACGTCTCCGACCTGCCCGACTACGCCTCGGTCAACGTGTACGGCACTGCCGTCCTGCTGGCCGCCATGGCCAGGCACCGGATCGGCCGCCTGGTGCTCGCCTCCTCGATGGTGATCTACGGCGAGGGCGACTACGAATGTGTCCGGCACGGCCGGGTCCGGCCGGGGCCGCGTACCGTGCAGGACCTGGAGCGGGGCCGGTTCGAGCCGACCTGCCCGCAGTGCGGCGAGCCGGTGCGCTGCGCCTCCATCGGCGAGGACGCCGCACCCGATCCGCGCAACGCCTACGCCACCAGCAAGCTCGCCCAGGAACACCTGGCCGCCAACTGGGCCAGGGAGACGGGCGGGAGCGCCGTGGCGCTCAGATACCACAACGTGTACGGCCCGCGCATGCCCCGCGACACCCCCTACGCGGGAGTGGCCGCGATCTTCCGCTCCGAGCTGGCGGCGGGCCGGGCTCCGAAGGTGTTCGAGGACGGCCGCCAGCTCCGCGACTTCGTGCACGTGCGCGACGTCGCCCGTGCGAACTTGGCGGCGGTCATGGCCCCGTCGCGGCCCGGCGCGCTGAGGGCGTACAACATCGCCAGCGGCGCCCCGCACACCGTGGGCGAGATGGCGGACGCGCTGGCCGCCGAGCAGGGCGGACCGAGCCCGGAGATCACCGGAGGCTACCGGCTGGGCGACGTCCGCCACATCGTGGCCTCTCCTGAACGTGCGGGCCTGGAGCTCGGCTTCCGTGCCGAGATCGGCTTCGACGCGGGGATGAAGGAGTTCGCCCGGTCATGACGGTCGACGTGATCCTGCCCTGCCTGAACGAGGAGGCCGCGCTCGGCTGGGTCCTCGGACACATGCCCGCCGGCTGTCGCCCGCTCGTGGTCGACAACGGCTCGACCGACCGCTCGGCCGAGGTCGCCCGCGAGCTCGGCGCCCACGTCGTGCACGAGCCGCGGCGCGGCTTCGGCGCCGCCTGCCACGCCGGCCTGCTGGCCGCGACCGCCGACGTCGTCTGCTTCATGGACGCGGACGCCTCGCTCGACCCTCGCCAGCTCCCCTCGGTGGTGGCGCCGGTCGCCGCCGGCCACGCCGACTTGGCGCTCGGCGCCCGCCGGCCGCGCACCGTGGGGGTCTGGCCCTGGCATGCCCGGCTCGGCAACGCCGTCCTCGCCCGCATCCTGCGCCGCCGCACCGGGGCCCTGCTGCACGACCTCGGGCCGATGCGGGCCGCCGGGCGCGAGCGGCTCCTCGCGCTCGGGCTGACCGACCGCCGGTTCGGCTATCCGTGCGAGATGGTCCTGCGTGCCGCCGCCGCCGGCTGGCGGATCACCGAGACACAGGTCGACTACCTGCCCAGGTCGGGACGCTCCAAGGTGACCGGGACCGTGCGCGGCACCCTGCAGGCCGTCTCCGACATGCGGCGCGTCATGGCCGAACTCGGATGATCCTGCGGCGCTCAGAGCTTGCCGTCGAGGAACACGACGCGGTGGCCGGCCAGCCGGGAGGTGATCCCGGCGACGAAGCCGGTGCGGAGCGGCGGCCAGCCCCAGAACCTGAAGCCCAGGTGGCCGAACGCGAAATAGTCGTCCGCCCACCGCCAGCCGGTCGGCTCCACCGCCCGGCCGCAGGACGGACACGGGATGACGACGTCGCGCCCCTCGTCCCAGTCGTGCACGACGTCGCGGAAGGGCTCCCACGCCTGGCGGTCGAGCGTGAAGTCGTCGTCCATGAGCTCGACCGTCGCCGAGCAGTGGGGGCAGGTCACCGCCGTCGGGTCGCCCTGCCCCGCGTCGAAGACGGTGCGGCCGACGCTGATCTCCAGGCCGCCCTGCCACGGCCCGCTCCAGCCGGAGGCGTCCACCACCTCGCCGGCGCGCGGGCCCGACGCGTGGCCGAGCTCGGCGCCGAGAACGCAGTCGGTGCGCTCGGCGGCGACCACGCCGGACGAGACCAGCCAGCTGAGAACGCCCTCCGCCAGCGCGCCCGCCTCCTCGGGCGACGCCTCGACGTCCACGATCGTCTGGAACCAATCCCCCACGTGACTTCCTTCCTGCTCGTCCTGCCAGCCGAACGACGTGAAGCCTACGGTCCTCCACCGACATCCCGCGCCGGTCAGCCGGCGACGGAAGCGCCGGAAGAGCCGGCCCGCGTGCCTTCTCCTGCGACCTCCCGGGTCTGGTGTGTGACCCCCTCGTCCGCGCGCCCGGGAGCGGTGAACGCGGCCCGGTGCTCGGTGACGAACTCGGCGAACGACCGGGCCCGGCGCCCGGTCACGTCGGGAACGGTGCTGGTCACGCGGTCCTCCGCGCCGTGCCGGATGTCCTCGTCGAGGGCGGCGAGCATGCCGGCGTACGCGCGGGGCAGGCCGGTGGCGGCGAACCGCTCGGCCATCTCGGCGGCCTCGACGGGCCGGTGCCGTACGGGCAGGCCCGTGACGTCGGTGATGACGGCGGCGGCGTCGGCGTAGCTCAGCGCCTGCGGGCCGGTGATCAGGTGGTCGGTGTCGTGCGGCGCGGCGTCCAGCAGCGCCCGTACGGCGACCGCGGCGATGTCGGCGGCGTCCACGAACCCCACCCGGCCGTCCCCGGTCGCGGTGACGATCTCGCCGTCCGTGCGGATGCCCTGCGCCACGGGGTGGTCGCCGGTGAAGTTCTGCATGAACCAGGAAGGACGCAGGATCGCCCACTCCGGCACCGTCGCCCGTACGACCCGGGGCAGGGCGCCGACGCCGGGCGCGTCCTCGGGCAGCGCGGACGAGCTCAGCAACACCGCCCGGCGCACCCCGGCGTCCACCGCGCCGGCCAGGAACGACCGCACCAGCGGCGCCGGGTCGAGCGAGCCGGCGGGGGCGATCAGGTAGATCCCGTCCACCCCCGCGACGGCGGGGCGGTGGGTGTCCGGATCGTTCCAGTCGAAGCGTACGTGGTCGGCGGCGGCCGGTGACCGCGTGGCGACGCGCACGTCCGCGCCCTGTTCGCCCAGCCCGGCGGCGACCCGGCGGCCGGTGGTGCCGGTGCCGCCGATGACCAGCACGTTCATGCGCCCGCGCTCCTGCCGGTGAAGGCCGCCGTCATCGCGTCGAGCCCGCCCATCG
The DNA here is from genome assembly GCF_055586745.1 of Nonomuraea sp. NPDC049378. Lineage (NCBI taxonomy): Bacteria > Bacillati > Actinomycetota > Actinomycetes > Streptosporangiales > Streptosporangiaceae > Nonomuraea > Nonomuraea sp. NPDC049378. The sequence continues at coordinate 73,066 of NZ_JBVJHP010000025.1, read as the reverse complement.
TCTCGGCCGCGGCGAGCGGGCTCCAGTAGTCGCGGCAGCGCACGATCTCGCCGTCGCGCACGGTGACGACCGTGACGTACCGCATCGTGTACGGCTTCCCGGTGGCCACCGCCACCCCCGCGATCTCGAACTCCGCGACGGCGACGGCCGGATCGGCCGTCTCGTGGACCACCTGCTCGGTGATCTCCTTCACGTCCAGCAGGTCGGGATATCCGCGCAGGTAGTCCTCGATGGCGGCCCTGCCGTTCAGCCGGGCGGGGTAGCCCTTCGGGGCGAACGGGAACTCGATGACGCCGTCGACGGCCCAGAGCCCGGCGTAGCCGATCATGTCTTTGGCGAGCAGGCGCCGGAGCGCTTCTGCGATGAGGTCGCGCGCGGTGGTCATGGGTCTCTCCCCAGGGTCGAACAAATGGACGGTACGGTACCGTCCCGTTCATCATAGGACGGGACGGTACCGTACCGTCCACATGTATGCTGCGGGGCATGACCGCACGTACGCGCCGCCCGCCGACCGGTGCCGCCGTTCTCCAGCCGCAGATCACCACGGCGATCACCGAAGCCGTGCTGGACGAGCTGGCCGAGCGCGGCTACGGGCGGTTGTCGATGGAGGCGGTGGCCCGGCGCGCGGGCGTGGGCAAGAGCGCGCTCTACCGGCGCTGGCCGGGCAAGCAGGACATGGTGCTCGCGGTGTTGTCGGAGATGAGCGTGCCGCTGGCGGAGTTCCCGGACACCGGGTCGCTACGCGGAGATCTGATCGGGGGCCTGCACGCCATCCGCGACTGGCTGACCCACCCGCGGTTCGTCCTCATCCTGCCCGACCTGACCGCCGAGGCCGCCCGCAACCCCGACCTGGCCGAGGCGATCCAGAACGCCATCGGCACCCCGAGGCGGCTGCTCGGCGCGGCCGGTTTGCGCCGGGCCGTCGACCGCGGCGAACTCCCCGCCGACCTGGACCTCGAACTCGCTCTCGACCTGATCGCCGCCCCCATCCACTGGCGGCTCAACGTCCGCCAGGCGCCCGTGGAGCCCGGCTACCTCGAAGCCCTCGCCGACCACCTCATGCGCGCGCTGGGCGCCACCGAAAGGTGACTGGGGGCCACCCCGCCCGGCGAGCTGCCGGTGCGTACCGCCGCCGGCTGAGCTGCGGCCCACCCGGCGATCAAGGAAAGGACGTCCCTGATCGCCGGGGGAGGGGGATGGCCGCCGCGGCGTCGGGGGGATCGGCGCGCCGCACCCCGCTCGTCCCGTACGCTGCCGGTCACGCGCGGTCGGCAGGTCGGGCTCCGGCGAGGTGGCGTCGGGCGCGCACTGAGGATCACGGCGGCCGCGGCTTCACCGGGATCCTCGGCTCTTCACGAGCGAGTCGTCAGCCCTTGCTCCAGATCGCCGCGAAGGTGTTGCCCGCGGTGTCCAGGACGACGGGCGTGTAGCCCAGGGCCTTCATCTTGGTGTTCTGCAGGGTGTAGGTCACGCGGGACAGCTGCAGGTTCTCCTTCAGGCCGGTCGTGGGGCCCTTGCTCCACACGGTGGTGTAGAGCTGGCCGGGCTCGATGGCCATGAGGACGGGGCGCAGGCCCTGCCTGGCCATCGCCAGGAGCTCCTTGCCGCGCTCCTCCACGGTCTGGCCGAGGCTCACCTTGACGGCTCCGGTGGCGGCGCCGGCGACCCAGACGGCCGCGTAGAGCGGCTTCTCGACGGTGCCGTAGACGTCGACCGAGGCGAGGCTGAGGCCGGCGCCGCTGAGCTGGGCGTTGAGCTTCTGGAAGGCGCCCTTGGTCAGGTCGACCTTGGCCTCGGCCTTGCCGGAGGGCTTCTTCTCGAAGACCGCCGCGAAAATGGCGCCAGGGCCCGAGCCGGTGCCGCTGATGATGGTGGGCACGTAGCCCAGCTTCAGCTGCTCGGTGATGCGCTTCTGCAGGTCGATGGCCGTCAGGCCCTGCAGGACGTTGACCTTGCGGGTCACGTCCTTGACCCAGAGAGACGCGTACTGGGGGTTGGCCGCGTTCGTCACGCTCAGCGCCTGCGGCACGTAGCCGCTCTTCAGCAGCTGCTTGACGCGCTTCAGCTGTGCCAGGGGGTTGAGGCCCTGGAGGGGAAGCACGTCGTCCAGCGGCAAGTTCCGCTGGACGGTCGTCGTCGCGGGCTGCGCGGCTGCAGGGGACGCAACAGCCAGCAGGGGAGCGGTGGCCGCCGCCAGAGCGGTGCTGATGGCGATGATCCTTCGGGCGCTCCGCATGATCCTCCTCGGGTAAAGGGTGTCCCTTATTTTGGGGCAGGAAGGGACCATAACAGAGGATGAGGGATATTTGACCATGCGTCATGGTGATCGTGATGCGGCTGTGTCAGATCGTTCACGCCTAGAATGCGATTCGATAACGGGGTGGAAAAGCGCGGCGTCTTCGCAGGTCAGAGCATGTGTCATGAGCAAGATCATCAAGAGAATGGCACGGTCTAATTAGCAGACCTGGTGCTCCGAATTTGCTGTCTCGATCAATTCCCGTTTTCTTCATAAATCGGACATTTCGGTCCCAGCTTTGTGGAAGGCGCCGGCCACCTTGATCATCACCCTGTTCGAGGGCTCGCGGAATCAAGCGATCTGCTACCTGTCGCCAAGGACTCCCGGAACAATCACCACTGTGAGTCACGAACCCCAGCACATCGGCCCATACGCCATCGTTCGCCCGCTGGGGGAGGGCGGGATGGGCATCGTGTACCTCGCCCGCGATCGCGCGTCGAAGCTCGTCGCGCTCAAGACGCTCCGCCCCGGCCTGGGCGCCGACGCCGACTTCAGGCGCCGGTTCAGCAGGGAGATCGAGGCGGCGCGGAGCGTGGCACGCTTCTGTACGGCGCCGGTGCTGGACGCGGGCATCGACGGCGACGTCCCCTACCTCGTCACCGACTACGTCGAGGGCCCCGACCTGGCCGGCGAGATCAGGAAGAAGGGGCCCATGGCGGGGGCCGACCTGGAGGCGCTCGCGGTGGGCGTGGCGACCGCGCTCACCGCCATCCACCAGGCCGGCGTCGTGCACCGCGATCTCAAACCCGCCAACATCCTGCTCAGCTCCGTGGGACCGCGCGTGATCGACTTCGGCATCGCCCAGCTGGTGGAGCCGGACGCGACCCGGTCCGCGTCGATCGTGGGCACGCCCGCGTACATGTCGCCGGAGCAGGCCACCGGCGAGCAGGTCACGGCGGCCGGCGACGTGTTCGCCTGGGGCGGGGTGGTGGCGTACGCGGCCACCGGGCGGGCGCCGTTCGGCACGGGCGGTGCGCCGGAGGTGCTGTTCAGGGTGGTTCACTACGCACCCGACCTGCGCGGCATGGACGATCGGCTGCGGCCGCTGGTGGAGCAGGCGCTGGCCAAGGAGCCGGAGCGGCGGCCGACGGCCCAGCAGCTCCTCGACCGCCTGCTCGGGCGCGAGGCGATCACGGCGGCCACGGCGACGCATCTGGTGAGCGATTCCTGGTCGGCCCGCCTGCTCGACGGCCCTGACCTCTCGTCCTGGTCACCTGGTGACCAGGATCCGTCGTCCGGGCTTTCCGGTGGCTCGGACCTTTCGTCCGGGGTGCCCGGCGTCTCGGATCCGTTGTCCGGGAGGCTCGGAGGCGCCGGCCGCTCGCCCGGGGACGCGGACCCGGCGCCGGCCCTTCGCCGGTCCGGTTCGCCATCCTCGCGCCGGTTCCGGCCCGGCTCTCCGCTGCCGTCCCTGCGGGGCTGGGACCGGTTGCCGCACAGGTGGTGGGGCCGGCCGGCGGCGGCGATCGGCGCCGTGCTGCTGGCGTCGTCGGGTACGGCAGCCGTGTGGTGGCAGACGTCGCGGACCGGCCCACCCGCGGACGACCGGGTGACCGCCACCGCCACGCCGCCGGTCACCCGCCCTCCTCGTGATCCGGACGCCCTCGCGCAACGCGACGCGTCGATGACGAACGCGTCAGGGGAGCGGGTGCCGCTCTCCCTCACGATCAGATCGCTCCACCGGTGGGGCGGCGAGATCCGCTTCGAAGGCACGCTCACGAATCTCAGCTCCACCGGCGCGAGCGCCGACTTCTCTTCCATGCTGGGCAGGCCGGCGTGGAACCTCCAGGAGATCACCCTGACGCCGTCCGGCACGACCGAGCGGCTCTCCCCTCTCATGGAGGGCGAGGTCTGCTCGTGCACGCAGTGGTGGAGTCACGCCAACGCGATCGACCCGAACGAGTCCGTCACCCTTCACGCGATCTTCCCCGACGTGCCGGGAGGGAAGGCCGAGAAGGCCGACCTCGACCTGCTGGATCTGGGCGCCTTCAAGAGCCTCCCCATCGACTAGCGCACGGCACGGCTCTGGCCTGCCTGGCCGTGCCCGGCACGGTTACCGGAGGCGGTTACCGGCGGCGCCCTCAGGCCCGGGCGTGGCCGGCGGGCTCGGGTTCGGCGGCGGCCGGGTCCTGGCGCGAGGGTGAGCGGGCGCCGAGGGTCAGCCCCACGGCCAGGCACACCAGCGGGATCGCCGGGATCACATATCGGACGTCGTAGGCGGCGAGGAAGGGCGGGGAGGCGACCAGCGCGAGCGCCGCGACCCCGGGCAGGAGCGCGTCCCACCGCCGCCGCACCACCGCCGCGACCAGGGCCCCGCCGAGGGCCAGCACGAGCAGCGGGAAGGGCGCGTAACCGAACCGCTGGTACGCGCGCAGCCACCCCGCGACCGGTTCCACCACCCGGGTCGCGGCCGGCCCCGCTTCGTACGACTCGGCCACGTCGCGCACCGATTCGTTGATCGGTCGTTCCGACTCGGGGAGCTTGTAGGGGGTCTTCTCGTCCACGGCCGTGCGCTCCCAGCGCAGCAGCTGCCCGAGGTCGGTCGCCGCCGCGGCCAGATAGTCGCCGGGCTGGGCCAGGATCGCCATCCTGGCGAACTCGCCGGCGAGCTGGTTGCGGTTGGCCTTGCCCGGCACCTTGAGCAGCGGCGAGAAGTCCTCCCAGAGCCAGTGCGGCGGGTAGGGCCGCTGCTCCACCGGCATGTCGGGGCAGAGCACGGCCAGCCGCTCGGGAGGCTTGATCACGCCGCAGTCGGCGAAGCTCATGGTCCGCGACCACAGGAAGTTGCCGTCGGCCTCGGTCAGCCCGAACTTGCCCTTCTCCACCTTCATCCACGTCGCGTACGCGCCCAGCGGGATGGCGCCGGCGACCAGCAGCGCCACCAGCGGGCGCCAGCCGTACCGGCGGATCAGCAGGTAGGCGGCGACCAGGATGAGCAGCGGCAGCCCGACGGTCCTGGTGATGCCGGCCAGGCCGAGCAGCAGCCCGCCGACGGCGGCCGTGGCCGGGGTGACGCGCAGGACGATGAGCACGACCGCGGCGGTGACCAGCACGATGAAGATCGCGTCTGCCATGATCATGTGCTCGAGGAGCAGCATGAACTCGTCGTACAGCAGCGGCGTGACCAGCAGCGCGGCTCCCCAGCCGGGCAGGCCGCGCCGGCGCAGCAGCGCGTAGATCGCCACGGCGAGCCCCAGCACCAGCAGGTGCTGCAGCACCGTCACCAGGGTCAGGCTGTGCGCGGGGCGGAGCAGCGCCAGGAGCAGCGAATATCCGGACGGCCGCGTGGTGCCCGGCGCCAGCTCCTCGCTCAGGAACGCGAACGAGTCGCCGTAGAAGAGCAGCGCCGGCGGGAACCCGAGCAGGGTGAGCACGCGGAGCCCGATCGCGGGCAGCATGGCGATGACCAGTGCGCGATGAGCCAACATGAATCCGCTTCCTCGTGAGCCGGGCCCCCACAATAGTGGGTGTTCCGGTCACCGAGCGGGGGCCGGGAGCTGGTCTCCATGGTGGTCGCCCACCACTGTCAGGCAGCTCGGACTCCTGATCTCCGCGTCGGACCCGGCGTAAGCCGTCAGCCATCCTTGCCGGGGGTTTTCCCGAATGTCATTCTGGAATTGGTGTCCCGGCGTCCTGACCACTCGTCGCGGAGGATGCATGACCGACCGCCCGATCATCGACAAAGAGGCGCTTCGCCTGAAATATCGGGAGGAGCGTGACAAGCGGCTGCGTCCGGACGGCAACGACCAGTACCTCCGCCTCACCGGCCGCTTCGCGCACTACCTCGACGACCCCTACACCCCGGTCACCGAACGCCCCCCGAAGAACGACCACGTGACGGTCGCCGTCATCGGCGGCGGCTTCGCCGGGCTCGTCACCGGCGCGCGGCTGAAGGAGGCAGGCGTCGAGGACGTGCGCGTCGTCGAGAAGGGCGGCGACTTCGGCGGCACGTGGTACTGGAACCGCTACCCGGGCGCGCAGTGCGACACGGCCTCGTACGTGTACATGCCGCTGCTCGAGGAGACCGGGCACATGCCGACGGAGAAGTACGCGCACGCGCCCGAGATCCTCGAACACTGCCGCCGCATCGGCAAGCACTTCGGCCTGTACGACAACGCCCTCCTCCACACCGAGGTCAAGAGCCTCGAATGGGACGCGGCCCGCTCCCGCTGGCGCATCAGCACGAACCGGGGCGACCGCTTCACCGCCCGGTTCGTCACCATGGGCATCGGCCCGCTGCACGTGCCCAAACTCCCCGGCATCCCGGGCATCCAGACGTTCCGCGGGCACGCGTTCCACACGAGCCGCTGGGACTACGCCTACACCGGCGGCGACCCGTCGGGCGCGCCCCTGGACCGGCTGGCCGGCAAGCGGGTGGCCGTCATCGGCACCGGCGCGACGGCCGTACAGTGCGTGCCGCACCTCGCGCGAGCCTGCAAGGAGCTGTACGTCTTCCAGCGCACGCCCTCGTCGGTCGACGTGCGGGACAACCGGCCGACCGACCCCGAGTGGTTCGCCCGGGTCGCGACCCCCGGATGGCAGCAGCGCTGGCTGGAGAACTTCACCGCCAACCAGACCGGCGCGCCGGCCGACGAGGACCTGGTCATGGACGGCTGGACCGATCTGGCCCGCCGCGTGCGCTCGCGCATCCAGGCGCTCCCGCCCGGGCGGCGTACGGCGGAGCACATGCTGGCCGCGTTCGAGGACTCCGACTTCGAGAAGATGGAGGAGATCCGCGCCCGCGTCGACGCCGTCGTCACCGACAGGGAGACCGCGCGGAAGCTCAAGGCGTGGTATCGCCAGCTCTGCAAGCGCCCCTGCTTCCACGACGAATACCTGCAGGCCTTCAACGTCCCCGGCACCCACCTCGTCGACACCGACGGCAAGGGCGTGGAACGCATCACCGAGAAGGGGGTCGTGGCCGCGGGCGGGGAGTACGAAGTCGACTGCGTCATCTACGCCTCCGGCTTCGAGGTGGGCACCGACTACACCCGCCGCGCGGGCTACGAGGTGACGGGAAGCGACGGGGTCAGGCTGTCGGAGCGCTGGGCGGAGGGCATGCGCACGCTGCACGGCATCCACGTGCACGGCTTCCCCAACGTCTTCCTCGTCCAGCCGACGCAGGGCGCGAACCTCATCTCCAACATCCCGCACAACCTCACGGAGGCGGGCAGGACCATCGCGCTCACCATCCGGCACGCCCTCGACCACGGTCACGGCGAGATCGAGGTCACCAAGGAGGCCGAGGACGCCTGGATCGAGCTGCTGCTGTCGGGCGGCGGCGGGATCCTCGGCTCCCCCGACTGCACGCCGGGCTACTACAACAACGAGGGCCAGGACCTCGGCCTGCGCAGCTGGCTCAACGCCGGCTATCCGCACGGGGCCATGGCGTACTTCGGCTACATCGACCGGTGGCGCACGTCGGGCGCGTTCGAAGGGCTGGAGTTCCGGTACAGGGCCGGTCCCGAGGGCTAGTACCTTCGTCCGGCATGAGCTACGACCTCTATTTCGCCCGTCGCGCGCCCGGCCAGTCCTGGGAGGAGGCGCTGGAGGAGCCGCGATCGCCCGACCCGGCGGCCTGGGAGCGCGTCGTCGGTCGGGCCCGCGAGATCCTCGGCGAGGTGCGGATCATCGAATATCCGCCCAACTGGGAGATGGACCATGAGGGCACCGGCATCTCCGTGAACCACTGGGAGGGCGGCTGGGAGATGAGCGCCCCCTACTGGACGCACGGCGAGGACGCGCGGCGGACCGTCGACGCGCTCTACGAGATGGCGCGGGCCGTCGAGCGCGAGTCCGGCCTCGAGTGCTACGACCCGCAGGTCGGCCTGCCGCTCGCGGAGATCGCCGACACGGCGCGCGCGGTGGAGGCGTTCGACACGGTGGCCGACCGGTTCGGCCGGCGGACGGAGGCGACCTGACCGTCCGGCTCGGGTGGCAGGGCGAGGAGGCCTGGCCCTCGCGAAAGGTACACCCTGGACTACTGCCCGGTCCTCCGGCCCTGGTTACCGTCATAGGGTGCTGAACAGGACCGCGCTGGAGGCGTTGACCCGGCGCCCGCTGCCCTTCCTCAGGTCGGCCTGGCCGTGGCGGAGTGTGGCGTACCTGCTGGCCAGCGCCGTCCCCGGCGCGGCCTTCGCGCTCGCCGCCATCGCCGCGACGCTCATCGAGTCGCCCCAGGGCTTCGCCGTGGGCGCGGCGGTCGTCGTCGGAGCCGTACTGCCCGTCGCCTGGTTCGAGCCGCGGCGGCTGCGGCTGGTCGACGACGTGCCCGTACCCGCGACGCCGGACCGGCGCAGGCGGGAGCTGGGGCTCGCGGTCATGACGTTGCTCGCGATGTGGTGGATCGACCTGATCATGGTGCTCTTCACCGTCGTGGGTCCCGTGCTGCTCATCCTCACCCCGGCCGTGCAGCCGAACGTGGCGACATCCGTCGGGGTCGCGGCCGGCGTGATCGGCGTGCTGCTGCTGCCCGTCGCCGCGTACACGGCCACCGCCTGGGGCGGCGCGCGAGGGGCCATGGCCCGGGCGGTGCTCGCCCCGCAGGGGTCCGAGCTGAACGAGGTGCTGAGGTCGCGGGCGCGGCTGGTGGACGCGTTCGAGATGGAGCGCCGCAGGATCGAGCGGGACCTGCACGACGGCGCTCAGCAGCGGCTGGTGTCCCTGTCGATGACGCTCGGCCTGGCCAAGCTGGACCTGCCGGAGGACTCGCCCACCGGACGGCTGATCGGGCTGGCCCACGACGAGGCCAAGCAGGCGCTGGCCGAGCTCCGCGAGCTGATCAGGGGCGTGCACTCGCAGGTGCTCACCGACCGGGGGCTGGGCGCGGCCGCGCAGGACGTCGCGGGACGCTCGCCGGTGCCGGTGGACGTCGACGTCCAGCTGCCGGGACGGCTGCCCACCGCCGTGGAGGTCACCGCCTACTATGTGATCAGCGAGACCCTGGCGAACCTCGCCAAGCACGCCCGGGCCACCAGGGGCGCCGTCAGCGGCCGGCTTGAGCGCGGCACGCTGGTCGTCGAGGTGCGCGACGACGGCGTGGGCGGCGCCGACCCGGCCAGGGGAACAGGGCTGAGCGGCCTGGCCGACCGGCTGGCCGTCGTGGGCGGGAGACTGTCGGTGTCCAGCCCGGAAGGAGGGCCGACCCTGGTACGAGTGGAGATTCCGTGCGCATAGTGATCGCCGAGGACGCCGTCCTGCTCAGGGAGGGCCTGGCCGGGCTGCTCGAACGGTTCGGCCACACCGTGGCCGCCTCGGTCGGCGACGCGCCCGCCCTGCTGTCCGCCGTCGCCGAGCACCGCCCCGACGCCGTGGTGACCGACGTGCGCATGCCGCCCGGCTTCTCCGACGAGGGCCTGCGGGCCGCCCTGCACCTGCGCGGCTCCCATCCCGACGTCGCCGTGCTGGTGCTCAGCCAGTACGTCGAGCAGACGTACGCCGCCGAGCTGCTCGAGTCCGGCGGCGGCGCGGGCGTCGGTTACCTGTTGAAGGACCGCATCGGCGACGTACGCGAGTTCGTCGACGCGCTCGACCGGGTGGCCGCGGGCGGCACGGTCGTCGACCCCGAGGTGGTGCGGCAGCTGCTGCGACGGCGGCGCGACCCGCTGGGCAGGCTCACCCCGCGCGAGCAGGAGGTGCTCGGCCTGATCGCCGAAGGGCGCTCCAACGCCTCCATCGCGAAGGAGCTGGTCGTCACCGACGCGGCCGTGGCCAAGCACATCGCCAACATCTTCGCCAAGCTCGACCTGCCGCCCGCCGCAGACGGGCACCGCAGGGTGCTGGCGGTGCTGGCGTACCTGCGGGGCTGACCGGACGGTGCGGGAGCCCGCGTACGTGCGGGTCAGGTGATGCAGAGCTCGTTGCCCTCGGGGTCGGCGATGGTGATCCACCAGTTGGGCCCCTGGCGGCCGCGGTGCAGCACCTTCGCCCCCTTCGCGGTCAGCCGCTCGACCACGGGCTCGATGTTGTCGGCGCCCACGCGTACGTCGAGGTGCACGCGGTTCTTGGCCGTCTTGGGCTCGGTCACGAGCTGGAACAGCACGCGAGGTGCGCGTTCGAGCCCGTCGGGGTGCCTGATGGCCGCGCCCGCCTTCCACACCAGCGCGCCGTTGTGCGTGGTGGTGTCGTCGTCGGTGGCGTGCCCCTTCTCGATCATGGCGCGGATGAACGCCTCGTTCGAGGGCTCCACCTGCCAGCCGAGCGCGTCGGCCCACCAGTCGGCGAGTGGATGGGGGTCGCCCGTGTCGATGACGACTTGGAAGTCATATGCCATGAGTCCAATGCTAAAAGTAGGGTTCGTGGGCATGAGTGAGCAGTGGCAGGAGATCGGTGACCGGGTCTACGTCCGGCGCCACCGGTCGTACGACATGAACGTGGGTCTGGTCGTGGGCGACGGGCACTGCATGGTGCTCGACACGCGCACGTCGTACCGGGAGGCGGCGGACCTGATCGCGGCGGTCAGGACGATCACCTCCGCTCCGTGGACGGTCGTCAACAGCCATTCCCACTTCGACCACTGCTTCGGCAACGCCCTCTTCCGCCCCGCCGAGATCTGGGGCCACGTCCGGTGCGCGGAGGAGCTGGAGCTGTACGGCGAGCGGCAGCGGGCCGCTGTCATCAAGAACTCGCCGGAGCTGCGCGACGAGCTGGAGGAGCTCAGCATCGTGCCCCCGGACCAGACGTTCAGCGCCGCGGCCGGCCTCGACATCGGCGGTCGCATGGTGCATCTGCGGCATTTCGGGCTCGGGCACAGCAGCAACGACGTCGTCGTGCATGTTCCCGACGCGGGGGTGGTGTTCGCCGGCGACCTGGTGGAGGAGGGCGCGCCTCCGGCGTTCAGCGACTCCTACCCGCTCGACTGGCCGGTGACCGTGGGGAAGATGCTGGAGGAGATGCCCGAGCCGGTGGTCGTGCCGGGGCACGGCGCGGTGGTGGACCGGGCGTACGCGCTGGCGCAGCGCGAGGAGCTGTCCCTGGTTGCCGAGCTGGCCGAACGGGCTCATGTGGAGGGTCTGCGTGACCTGATCAAGCTCTTCCCCTTTCCCGAGGACGTGTCCAGGCAGGCGATCGACCGCGCCTTCATGCAGCTCGACGCGGCCTGAGTGGCCGGTGGTCGACATGACCGCCATCGACGCGCTATATTGCAAAATGCAATATGGAAGGAGGCGGGATGGCGCGACGGCACGACCTGGTGGGCCTCACCGTGCTGGCCATGCTCACGGTGCGCGCCGCTCATCCGTACGAGCTGCACCGGTTCATCGTCGACACGCACAAGGACTTCATCACCGGCCTGCCACGCAGCCTCTACCACGCCGTGGAGCGGCTGGCGAAGGACGAGCTGATCGTGCCCGCCGGCACCGGCCGCGAGGGCCGCAGGCCGGAGCGCACGGTCTACGAGATCACCGACGAGGGCCGTGAGGAGCTGGCCACCCGGCTGCGCCGGCTGCTGGAGACGCCCGACCCCAACCGGCTCACGTTCGTCGCGGCCGTCTCTCTCATGGGGTGCCTCCCGCTGGCGGACGCGCAGCGCGCGCTGCGCACCCGCGGGGCCGCGATCGAGGGCGTCCTGGCCGGGCTGGACGCCCACATGCGCGCGCTCGACGCCGGCGGCCTGCCGCGCGTCCTCATGCTCGAGATCGAGTACGAGCAGGCGCTCTACACCGCCGAGCTCGGCTGGATCACCGGGCTGCTCGACCGCCTCGGCAAGGGGGAGCTCGACTGGTCCCCCACGATCGAGATGTGAAAGGCCGCCGGAGTGCGCCAACACCCCGGCGGCCGTAGACCCGAACAAGGCGCCTGCCCTGCCCGAACTCGCATTCACAGGATAGGCGCCGCGACAGAAGGAGCAGTGCCATGTCCGCAGAAGTCACCCACCTGCTGGCCCGCATGACGGAGACCTGGAACGCCGGGGACGCCACGGCGTACGCCGAGTTGTTCACGCGGGACGCCGAGTACATCACGTTCTTCGGCCTGCACCTGCGCGGCAGGCAGGCCATCGAGGACACGCACAGGAAACTGTTCGAGACCCCGATCAAGCTCGGACCCGCCGACGAGGCGCCGCTGGTCAAGGCGCTGTCCGACGACGTCGCCCTGGTGATCTCGGGCGGCGGCTCCACCGTGGACGGCGAGCCCGACCCGAGCCGCGCCTCCATCATCACCCTCACCGCCCTGCGCACCCCTGAGGGCTGGCGCTTCGCCTCGTTCCAGAACACCCGGGTGCAGCGGCCGTGAGGAAGCTGGTCACCGAGGTCGCCGGCGTGGTCTCGGCCCCCGTCGAGCAGGTGTGGCAGGCCCTGCTCGGCCAGGGGCCCGGCGGCGCGGTGAGAACCGAGCCGGGCGAGCACACCGTCGCCTACCAGGGCGGCTGGTGGTACCGCGGCGAATGGTCGGTCACCTCCCACCCCGAGGGCGCCCGCGTCGTCCACCGCGTCTACAACGTGGCCGAGTGGCTGCGGTGGGGCGTGCCGCTGGCCAACCGGCTCTTCATCGGGTTCGACCGGCGGACGCGCCAGGCGTTCGCCGAGGGCCTGGCCCGCATCGGGGAGAAGTTGGGGTGCCCGACGCGGCTCACCTAGGCTTCCCGGCATGGAGTGGGGACCGCTGACACGGGAGGACGCCCGGCCCTTGGCCGAGCTCTGGGCCGCCATCGAGGCCGAGGACATGACCGGCGCCGTCTACAGCGCCGACGACGTGGCGGAGCGGCTCTCCTCCCGCCTGCTCGACATGGCCGAGGGCACGCTGGCGGCCAGAGACGGCGACCGGATCGTCGCCTTCGGCTGCCTCCCGGCCCGGCAGTCCGCCGGCGACGTGCACCTGATGCAGCTGTGGGGCGGCGTGCACCCGGCCTGCCGCAGGCGAGGGCTGGGCCGGCGGGTCATCGACTGGAGCCTGCGGGCGGCGCCCGAGGTGGGCGCGATGGTTCATCCCGGTGTGCCGGTGGAGATCTCGTTCGACGTCTTCGACGACCGGCCCGGCACGCGGGTGCTCGCGGAGGGCGCCGGGTTCACCGCCGCGCGCTTCTTCGCCCGCATGGAGCGGTCCGTGACCGGCGACCTGCCCTCGGCGCGCCCGCCCGAGGGCGTGTCGATCGCCGCCTGGTCGCCCGAGCTCGACGACGGCGCCCGCCACGTGCGCAACGAGGCGTTCCGCGATCACTGGGGCAGCGTGCCGCACACCCCCGAGAGCTGGCGCCACAGCCTGACCGGCTCCCGCAACTTCGTCCCCGAGGCCACGTTCGTCGCCATGGCCGGCGACCAGCCGGTGGGCGTGCTGGTCACCCACTTCTTCGACCACAAGTTCGCCCTGACCGGTGAGCGCCAGGCCTGGATCCAGATCGTCGGCACGCTGAAGGAGTGGCGCGGCAAGGGCGTGGCGAGCGCGCTGATCGCCCACGCCCTGTCCGCCTTCGCCGCCCAGGGCTACACCAGCACCGGGCTCGGCGTCGACGCCCACAACCCCACGGGAGCGGTCCGCGTCTACACCGGGTCGGGCTTCGCCGTCACGCGCCGCTGCACCGTCTATGTTCGCTCCGTGTCCTGACCCGCGTTCGCGGCCTGGGCCGGGGTCAAGGGAAATCTCGCGATAAATCCGGCGTCTTCGTACACCAGAGTCCCGCCGTGCAGGGCGGCGATGTCGCGGGCGATCGACAGCCCGAGCCCGGCCCCGCCCGCGTCACGGGCGCGGGCCTCGTCCAGCCGGGTGAACCGGTCGAAGACCGCCTCCCTGTGCTCCGGCGGGATCCCGGGCCCGTCGTCGGCCACTTCGAGCACCGCCTGATCACCTTCGGCGCGCACCCCCACCCGCACGGTGGAGGCGGCGTGCCGGACCGCGTTGTCGACCAGGTTGGTCACCAGGCGGTCGAGATGCGCACGCGAGCCCTTCATCACCACGTCGGGCTCGACGTCGAGCTCCACCCGCACGTCGGGCCGCCGCCTGACCCGCAGCGACTCCTCGGCCGCCACCTGCCCCAGGTCCAGCTCCGTCGTGCGCGGCGGCTCACCGGCGTCCAGCTTGGCCAGCATGAGCAGGTCGGCGGCCAGGGACTGCAGGCGTTCGACGTCGGCCAGCGCCTCCTGGGTGAGCTCGCTCCGCTCGGCCAGCTCCAGCCGGGCGCGCAGGGTGGCGATCGGGCTGCGCAGCTCGTGGGCCGCGTCGGCGACGAACCTCTTGTGGGTGCCGACCGCCGTCTCCAGCCGGTCGAGCGTCGCGTTGACGGTGGTGGCCAGCGCGGCGATCTCGTCCTTGGAATCAGGTACGGGCACCCGCTGGTGCAGGTCGCGGGCCGTGATGTCGGACACCTTCGCCCTGATCGCGGCCACGGGCGCCAGCGCGCGGCCCACCGAGAACCACGTCATCCCGGCCACCACGGCCAGCACGGCGGGCATGCCGGGCAGCAGGGCGCCGTACAGCGTGTTCAGGGCTTCCTCGGCGCTCGCCAGGGAGACCCTTGACCACACCATCGCGGGGCCGGCCTCCGTGCTCACCTTGACACCGGCGATGGCGTACTGGCCCGCCTCGGCCCACTCGACGGTCGCGGCGGGCGCGGGTTTCACCTTGGTCAGCATGACGTCGGGGTCGGCGACCCTGACCACCGCGCCGTCGTTCGCGTAGATCAGCTCGCTCGTGCTCTCCGCGCCCACCGGCCGCTCGCCGCTCGGCTCCGCCTTCCGCGCGGGGTAGGACGGCCCGGCGGGTGAGTCCGCGGGAGGCTCGGTGGGAGGGCCGGTGGTCGGCCCGGTGGTCGGCCCGGTGGCTTCCTGCACGGGGTGGAACGCGGTGGCCGGCGGTGTCACCTTTTGAGCGGGTACGACCGACAAGGTCTGCGCGTACGGCACCGCCTCCACGGCCTTCCTGACCGCCGCGGCGTCGGCGCTGCGTTCCAGGCTGCCCCGCAGCACCGCGACCAGTCCCAGGGCGACGACGCCGAGCGCGAGCGCCACCACGAGCGTCGCCGCAGCGGTCGCCCGCAGCCGTACGGACGACAACCCCGAGGCCGGCCACTCTGAGGACGTCGAGGACGACAGCCCCGGGAAGGAAAGCATCGGCCGTTTCACGCCGCCTCCAACCGGTAGCCGGCCCCGCGTACCGTCACGAGCGTCGTCCGGCCGAACGGCCCGTCGATCTTGCGGCGCAGGGCGCTGATGTAGACCTCGACGATGTTCGGGTCGCCGTCGTAGGAGAAGTCCCACGCCTGGGCCAGCAGCTCGCTCTTGGACACCACCTCGCCGGCCCGCCGCGCCAGCGCGTGCAGCACCGCGAACTCCTTCGGCGTCAGCGCGATCTCCGCCTCACCCCGGTGGCAGCGCAGCCCGGCGGGGTCGATCACCAGGTCGCCCACGCTGATCGACACGGGCCGCTCCCGCCCGCCCCGCCGTACCAGCGCGCGCAGCCTGGCCAGCAGCACCACGTAGGAGAACGGCTTGGCCAGGTAGTCGTCGGCGCCGTTGTCGAGCGCCTCGGCCTCGTCGTAGATGCCGTCCTTGGCGGTGAGCATCATGATCGGCGTCCAGTCGCCCGCCTCGCGCAGCTTGGAGCAGACGGCGTAGCCGTTCATTCTCGGCAACATCACGTCGAGCACGATCACGTCGTACGTGTTCTCGGTGGCCATCCAGAGCCCGTCGCGCCCGTCGTGCGCCACGTCCACCGCGAAGCCCTCACCGGCCAGGCCGCCCTTCACCAGGTCGGCCAGTCGCTCCTCGTCCTCCACCAGTAGCACTCGCACACGCACAAGAGTGCCGCAGCGCACCTAAAGCCAACCTGAAGATCGTTTCGGGTCTCTTCAGGGTCGCTTCAGGTACGCGCGAGCACGATCGGGGGCGTTCGATCGACATCGAGTGAGGAGAACCATGTTCAAGCGACGTCTCGCGGTCCTCGCCGCGGTTGCCACCCTGGCCGTGACCGGGCTGGCCGGCTCGGCCCTGGCCGACGAGCCCGCCCGCCCCACCGCCGGCGCGAAGGTGATCTGCAAGACGAGCGACGGCAAGACCATCGAGCTGGCCAAGGCCCTGCCCGCGAAGGGATTCAAGGCGACCCGCCCCGACGGCGAGATCAGGAAGGCCGAGCCCGGGGAGACGGTGGTGCTCCGGGACGGTGACCCGGCCGCGGAGGTGAAGGCCCTGCCGCGCCCCGAGGACGAGGCGGAACGGCACACGCGGGTCGAGGACGGTTACGCGGTGGCGGCGCCCGCCCTGCCTGCAGAGGGAGTGTTGATCAGGGACCACGCCGACGCACCCAAGGGCGTGGCCAAGACCATCAGGATCTCGTGCGAGAAGGCCGAGTAACCAGGTCGCTCCGCTGACGACGGCTGCGGCCCGGCGCCGGGCCGCAGCCCTCGGCCCGGCACGGCGTGTGTGGCCCCTTGGCCCTCAAACCAGGCCGGTGACGACCGGGCTCGCCATCTGGGCGACGACCAACGCGCCGGGCGCGCGCAGCAGTCGCAGGGAGTATGGCTGGAGGGAACCTGTCGGCCCCGCCCAGGGAAGGCCGATGGGGACCCGCACCGTGTCGGCCGTGTCCCACGGGGTGACCAGCACGGTTACGGTCATCTTCGTGCGGCTCTCCCAGGACGGGTACGCCACGGCCAGCGAGTCGGCCAGCGGTAGTTGCCTGGTCTCAAGATCTCCGGTGCGCGATCGATGGAGCCCCCCAAGGGAGAACGACACTCGCTTCGCTCCACCCGCGCCGAACGGCTTCCAGCGGTAGGTCCACTTCTTGTCGTAGTTCTTACCGTTCACGACGTCGAGGAAGCCCTCTGTACTGAACGAGCCGGTCACCCGCTGCCGGGCGAGGACCTTTCCCGACGCCTGCTCCAGCACCACGCCCTCGCGCTCGCCCCAGACCACCGACAGGGCCTCGGCGTCTCCAGATCGGCGGATCTCGACGCTCTCCGGACTGGCCGACACCTTCCGCTCATGCCGCCACACCTCGGCGCCGGTAGCGGGATCCAGCCCGAGTACGGCGATGGTGAACGCGCTCGACCCGTACCACCAGTCAAGGTCATATGTTTTCTGCTTGATCCGCGGAGCGCAGATGATGATCTGGGCGAACACGTCCCGGGCCATCGTCCGGAATTGGTGCTCGTCCCGGTCCTTGCCGGTCAAGCAATCTCGCGGCGGGGCGTAGTGCCAGGCGGGCTCAGAGGCGGTCGGCTGCCAGCCGGTGAGCGTTCCGGGCCACAGAGTTGCGAGCGGCTGTCCACGGCTGGAGGTGACCACACCAGTGGAGTTCAGCCACGGGTCTTCATCTCCCCACCCCTTCGAGTGCTCGGAGAGGACCACCCCTGTGTACGCGTCCAGAAGCACCGTCCGCCGGGTGAAGCGGATCGCAACGGTGCTCCCGTCAGGTGACGCCCGGAAACCTTTCGCGAAGCTTCCCGGCCGGCGGTAGTGCCAGCGTTCCCGGCCGGTGACGCTGTCCAGCGCCACGACGCCGTTTCTCACCCACACCACCAGGCCGGCACCCGCGACGGCGACGTCATATGGGGGCGCGCCGTCCGGGGTCTGCCACCGCCATGCGATCTTTCCCACCGAAGCCGGCACCGCCGCCTGCGGGGCGGCTTTCGTCGTGGTGCCGGCGTCAACGGGCAGCACCACGACGGCGATCAGGACGATTGCGCTTGTCACCACCGCGACGGCCGATCCGCCCAGCACCCCGGTGAGCCCTCTTTTCGCCGGTCTGAACGCGAGCGCTGTCACGGCGAACCCTGCCGCCGTCGCCGTCAGGCCCGTGGTGAAGGCGGCCTCGGACGCCCCCGGCTCACCCAGCGCGAAGGCGCCCTTCAACGCAATCCACTGAAATACGGCGGCTACCACAAGTCCTGCGGCGCAGGTCAGCGTTGATACACGCCATTCGTCGGCCTGCGGCCCGCCGTACGAGTCGCGCCGGCCTGTGCCGCGGACCGTCCTGACGATGGTGACCAGCCACCAGACCAGCAGAATCCCCAGCACGAGCGCCGCCATACTGAGGCCGGGCGGCTCCGGGGACGAGGCGGGTAACGATGGCCAGTCAGGCGGCGACCACCAGGCCACGTACGCCGAAACCGCTGTAACCGCTCCGGTGGTCGCCAGACCGACGCCGAACCACCCCCACCACGGACGGTTCACCATGTGCGTCAGCCGCAGTGGACGCCCCGCAGCCAGCGACCCGCACCGCCGACCGCGCCGTAAACGTCGATGCACTTGCTCGGAGCCTTGGCGTACACCGGTCCGGCGTAGTACTTGAACCATCCGTGGTCGTTGTCGGTGGAACCGCCGGAGGGCCTGATCTTCGCTGTCTTGTAGTTCTCCGCGTTGGCGAAGCTCCCGTACCCGTAGGTGAGAGCGCAGTTCTTGCCGTTGCCGGCGTTGTAGTAGACCTCGATCGTGCCGTGCCTCTTGACGTCTCCGTTGATGGCGTAGACGCCGACCCTGGCGTAGCCGGCGCCGCACGGGCCGGCCGCGCTGGCCGATGTGGCCCCGGCCACCAGCCAGGTGGAGGCAAGCGTCGCGCCGGCCATGACCAGTCCGAGCGTTCTACGGATCTGCATGTGTTTCCCTTCGCCGATCGCCGGCGGCCTCAGGCCCGTTGAGCGGGTCATGCGCCGTTCCCGCGGGAACATACTGGGCTCACCTGGACATCGCATCTGAATGTCCGAATGCGAGGGATGGGCGGCCGGAGACGGGCCCCGGCACAACGGAAGCGGGGGGGGGGGGGGGGGGGGGGGGGGGGGGGGGGGGGGGGGGGGGGGGGGGGGGGGGGGGGTGGGCTCTCTTTTTTTGGGGTTTTTTTTGGGCTTTTCTTTCTCCCCCTTCTC
>NZ_JBVJHP010000025.1:0-53971 GCF_055586745.1 Nonomuraea sp. NPDC049378 | reverse complement strand
TCTTCGACGATCGTGGCGACGGCGCCCTCCCACGCGAGGTCCATCCCGCCACCCCCCCCCCCCCCCCCCCGCCACCCCCCCCCCCCCCCCCCCCCCCACCCCCCCCCCGCTTCCCAGCGGGATCAGGACATCTTGCGAGACGCCTCATCCGCCTTGTCGGACGCCTTCGTGGCCATCCGGTCCGCCGACTCCGCGGTCTTGTTCGCACTCTCGTTGACCCAGCGTGACGCATCGGAAGCGGAGTCCTTCATGTGTTCGGTCCACTGCTGGGCGTTTCGGCGGTAGAACATGTAGCCGATCGACCCCACCGTGAGGCCGGTCAGCAGCATGAGCATCGGCCATCGCCGCGACCGCTCGGGCTTGGGGTCGATCTTCCTGGCCGCCGTGGTCAGCATGTGGCTGACCTTGGGGGCGAGTTGCTCCTCGAACCCGTGTGCCGCGGACTCCAGCCGCGGCGCCGCCCAGTAGCGGGCGTCCTCGATGCGCCGGGCGGTGACCACTCTGGCCTGGTCCGCCATCGGCGCCATACGGTGGCCCGTACGGACGGCCTGGGCCCGCATTCGGCCCACCCATGTGGCGGGAATCTCCACTACCACGCGGCGTCTTTTCATTGTCAGGGACACGTCAACCTCCCCTGTCGTTGGGTGCCCGAGCCTGACCTTCCCTGGACAAGGCGGCTCAATCATTGCCGTCCGTGGGAGGATGGCCCGGAAAGGCCGTACGGCCATAGTCCTCAGAACATGACGAATCGACCCTGTACATAGAGGGGGGCAGCTGTCTCGTGGCTGAGAAGCTGATCGCTAACCTGCAGACCAATCGCGGCACCATCAAAATAGAGCTCTTTCCCAACAAGGCCCCGAAAACGGTGCGAAACTTCGTCGAGCTCGCCGAGGGCACGCGCGAGTGGACCCACCCGGGCACCGGCGAGAAGGGCGTCGGCCCCTACTACGACGGCACGATCTTTCACCGGGTGATCTCCGGCTTCATGATCCAGGGCGGTGACCCGCTGGGCCAGGGCGTCGGCGGCCCCGGCTACGAGTTCGACGACGAGATCCACCCCGAGCTCCTCTTCGACCGCCCCTACCTGCTGGCCATGGCCAACGCGGGCATCCGCTTCGGCAAGGGCACCAACGGCTCGCAGTTCTTCGTGACGGTCCACGCGCCGTTGCGGCACCTCAACGGCAAGCACACCATCTTCGGCGAGGTCGTCGAGGGCCGGGACGTCGTCGACGCCATCTCGAAGACCCGCACCGGCGCCAACGACCGCCCCGTGGAGGACGTCGTCCTGGAGTCGGTCACCATCGACCGCGTCCCGGCCTGACCCAGCACCATGCTCCGGCGCTCCGAGGCCGCCCGATCCGCGGCGGCCTCGCCGGGGTTCGGGCCCCGCGGCCGGCTGCATGCCCGCACCGGCCTCAGCCCGGCGGCCGCACGGCACGTCCGCACCGGCCTCGGGCGGCGGTCACGCGGCATCCCCGCACAAGCCATAGGCTTCGGTCATGACCAGCCAGCCGCCGAGCCCGCCCCCGCAGCCCGAGCAGCCTGCTGAGGCGGTGCCCACCTGCTTCCGGCACCCCGACAAGGAGACCTGGGTACGCTGCCAGCGGTGCGAGCGTCCCATCTGCCCCGACTGCATGCGTGACGCGGCGGTCGGCTTCCAGTGCCCCGAGTGCGTGGCCGAGGGCAACAAGGGCATCCGCCAGGCCAAGTCCACCTTCGGCGGCGGCATCGTGCGCACGCCGATCGTGACGTACACGATCCTCGTGATCAACGTCCTGGTCTTCGGCGCCCAATATCTCACCGACACGGTCACCAGGCAGCTGGCCATGTGGCCCGCCGGCGTGGCCCTGCTGGACGAATATCACCGCCTGCTCACGGCGGCGTTCGTGCACAGCGGCGTGTTCCACATCCTGTTCAACTGCTGGGCGCTCTATGTCATCGGCCCCTACCTGGAGCGCGCCTTCGGCCATGTCCGATTCGTCGCCCTCTACCTGATCAGCGCGCTCGGCGGCTCGGTGCTCGGCCTCTGGATCGACCCGATCGCCCAGCCCACGGTCGGCGCGTCCGGAGCCATCTTCGGCCTGTTCGGGGCGGTGTTCGTGGTGGGCCGCAAGCTCAACATGGACGTGCGCGGCATCGCCGTGCTCATCGTGATCAACCTGGTGATCACCTTCGTCTTCCCCAACATCAGCTGGACAGGACACATCGGCGGGCTGATCACGGGCTCGCTGCTGGCGGGGGCGCTGGCCTACGCCCCCAAGAACAACAGGACCCTGTGGCAAGGGCTGGCGATCGGCGGAGCGCTGATCCTGCTGGCCGTGCTCGTGCTGGTCAGGGTGTCGGCCATCCTGGCCATGAGCTGAGCTTCCCCAGGCTGTGGAAAAGACTGTGGAAAGAACTAACGCCAGCGGGTGGAAAGCACCACACCGAAGATGATGAAAACAAACCCGATCAGCAGATTCCAGTTCTGGAGGTCGCCGATGAAGGGCGTCGTCGGTGCGACGTAATAGACGGCGATCCACAGGATGCCGATGATCCACGCCGTGACCATGGTGGGCGCCAGCCAGCGGGGGCTGACCTTGACCTGCTGGGACCTCTGCGGCGGGGTGTAAACCGCCTTCTTGCGAGCCTTCGACTTGGGCACTGGGTAACTCCTGCTGAGGGCCTGGGCTTCCGGATCGTCCACAGGCCTTTCGGTAAGCGTAGTTCAAGCACAGTAGTGCGAGCGTGCCAAGGATAGTCGCCACGCGCATGACATGGCGATCCCTGGAGCCCGCATCGTCCAGGAATACCCTGATCGCATGCGGGCCATGCTCCGGGCCGTGGGGGAGACGAGCATCACCGCGGGCCTCATCCTCATGTTGTTCTGCGCCTACCTGCTCTGGGGCACCGGCGCCTACACCCAGAGGCAGCAGCTGCTGCTCCAGCGCGAGCTGGCGGCCGACCGGGCGGCGCAGGAGCGCCTGCGCACGGTCAGCCCGGGCCAGGCCCTCGCCGTGCTGCGCATCCCCCGGCTGGGCCACGACTACGAGTACGCCATCGTCGAAGGCGTCGGCGCCACCCACCTGAAACGCGGCCCGGGCCACTACCCCGACAGCGCCATGCCCGGCCAGGTCGGCAACTTCGTGCTGTCGGGACACCGCACCACGTACGCGGCCCCGTTCAACGAGATCGACGAGCTCGAACGCGACGACGAGATCGTCGTGGAGAGCCGCGAGGCCCGCTACACCTACCGCGTCACCTCCCAGGACATCGTGCGGCCCGACGAGGTCGACGTGCTCGCCCCCGTGCCCGGCAAGCCCGGCATCCGCCCCGTGCGCGCCTTCATCACCCTGACCACCTGCCACCCCGAATACTCGGCCGCCGAGCGCCTCATCGTGTACGGCGTGCTCAAGGAGACCGAACCTAGAGAGGAGTGACATGTACGCCTGGCTCTGGCGCAAGTTGCCCGGCACCCCGCGCACCAGGGTGCTGACGGCCCTGGTGCTGGTCGCGGCGGCGGTGGCCGTACTCTGGTTCGTGGTGTTCCCGCTCTTCGAGCCCGTGGTGACGCTGGACGAGGTGACCGTCAGAAGATGACCCGTGTGCTGGTGGTGGACAACCACGACAGCTTCGTCCACACCATCGTGCAGTACCTGCGCGAGCTGGGCGCCGACTGCGACGTGCGGCCGCGCGACGACGTGGACGTGAGCGACGCCGACGGCTTCGACGGCGTCCTCGTCAGCCCTGGCCCCGGCACGCCCGAGGCGGCCGGCGTGAGCGTTCCTCTGGTCCGACACGCGGTCGAGCGCGGCCTGCCGCTGCTCGGCGTCTGCCTCGGCCACCAGGCCATCGCCATCGCCTGCGGCGCCACCGTGGCCCGCGCGCCCGAGCTCTTCCACGGGCAGACCAGCGCCGTCGTCCACGACGGCCAGGGCGTGTTCGAGGCGCTGCCCTCCCCCGTGCGGATGACCCGCTACCACTCGCTCGCCGTGCTGCCCGCCACGGTGCCCGACGTGCTCGACGTGAGCGCCCGCACCGGCGACGGCGTCATCATGGGCCTGCGCCACCGCCTGGCGCCCGTCGAAGGCATCCAGTTCCACCCCGAGTCCGTGCTGTCGGAGCACGGCCACCGCCTGCTGGGCAATTGGCTGCGCCGGATCCTGTAACAAACCTCTCGCGGCGAGCGACAGACAAGTGAGCGTCCCCGCCGTTGCCCCCGAGCGGCGGGGGCGTTCTTGCGTGCGCGACATGACGAAGGGCCGTCCACCCCCCACGGGGATGGACGGCCCTGTCACGTGCGAGGCTCAGTTGAAGCCGCCGTCGCCGATCGGGTTGTCGTCGGCCGGCGGCTCGTCCTCTGTCGGGAAGTCGTCGGTCGGCGCGTCGTCCGTCGGGACATCGTCCGTCGGGAAGTCGTCCGTGGGCGGCGCCTCGTCGGTGACCGAGGGACCGGTGGACACCACGATCGTGATCGTCGTGTCCTGCGGCAGCTTGGTGCCCTCGCCCGGGTTCTGCTGGATGACCGTGCCCTCGGGCTGCTCGTTGGGCTGCTCGGAGACCTTGACCTTGAACCCGGCGCCCCTGATCTGCTTGGTCGCGTCCTCCTGGGTGAGCCCGATCACGCTGGGCACCTCGGCGAGGTCCTTCGGCACGTAGAGGGTGACGGTGCCGCCCTTCTCCAGCGACTCGCCGGCCTTCGGCCTGGTGTCGATGACCGTGCCCTGCTCCTTGGTGGAGTTTCGGGTCTTGACCGTGCCGCGCAGCCCCGCCGCCTCCAGAGCCGCCATGGCATCGGCCTGCTGCTGGCCGACGAGGCCGTCGGGCACCTTCACCCGCTCGGTGCCCTTGGACACGAACAGCTGGACGCTGGAGCCCTTGTCGACCTTGGTGCCGGGGGCGGGCTCCGTCCTGATCACGGTGCCCTTCTCGACGTCGGAGCTGAACTCCTGCACCGTCTGGACGGTGAGCCCCAGACCCTTGAGCTGTTGCTCGGCGAACGTGCCCTTCTGCGTGGTGAGCTCGGGAATCGCCACCTGGGTCTCGGCCGGTGTGTCCTTGGAGCCGAACACCAGGTAGCCGGCCGTGATGAACCCGCCGATGATCAGCAGCGGAATGATGATCCACATCGCGGTCTTGACCGCGTTGCCGCCACCGCCGCTGGAAGCCCTGCGCCGGCCGCCCCGGCCGCCGCCGTCGCCGTCGTCGTACTCGTAGGGCGGAATGGCTCCGCTGCGCTGCGTGGCCGGCCCGCCGGACGTCTGGGGCGAGGCCATCATGCGCGTGCCCTGGCCGTAGTCGCCGGTCATCGCCATCGTCTGGGCGTCGACCGGCATGCCGGACATCGCCCGCTGGATGTCGGCCCGCATCTCGCCCGCGCTCTGATAGCGGTGCGCAGGATCCTTCGCCATGGCCTTCAGCACGATCGCGTCGGCCCACGGCGGGATCTCGCGGTCGATCTGGGAGGGCGGGATCGGCTCCTCGCGCACGTGCTGGTAGGCGATCGCGACAGGCGAGTCACCGGTGAACGGCGGCTGGCCCGTCAGCAGCTCGTAGAGCACGCAGCCGGTGGAGTAGATGTCGCTGCGGGCGTCGACCCGCTCGCCCCGCGCCTGTTCGGGCGAGAGGTATTGGGCGGTGCCGATCACCTGGGCCGTCTGCGTCATGGTGGCCGCGGAGTCGGCCATGGCCCGCGCGATGCCGAAGTCCATCACCTTGACGTCGCCCGCCCTCGTGATCATCACGTTGGCCGGCTTGATGTCGCGGTGCACGATGCCGCCGCGGTGGCTGTAGTCGAGGGCCCGCAGGATGCCGTCGACCAGCTCGACCGCGCGCTCGGGGAGCAACCGCCGATCCTGGCGCAGCAGGTCGCGCAGCGTCCGGCCGTCGACGTATTCCATCACGATGTACGGCACGGGGGTGCCGTCGGTGACGTCTTCGCCGGTGTCGTAGACGGCGACCACGGCAGGGTGGTTGAGTGAGGCCGCCGACTGCGCCTCACGGCGGAATCGGGCCTGGAAGGTGTGGTCGCGAGCCAGGTCGGACCGGAGCGTCTTGATCGCGACTATGCGGTCCAGCCGGATGTCTCGGGCGCGATACACCTCGGCCATGCCGCCGCGCCCGACGACACCGTCGAGCTCGTAACGACCTCCGAGTAGCCGAGGCTGAGTCATTTCCTGCACTGTCCCTTACCGTTCATCTTGGGTACCGGCCTGCTCGGGGGGCCGCCGGTGTCCATCATCGACCCCATTGCGCGTCACGTCTGCTCCTTGGGTGGGTTTGTCTCACCCGGGTCCGGCGAGGCGGTGGGTGTCGGGGTAGTGGGTGTGGTGGTGGGCGTCGGGGTTGGCGTGGGCGTAGGGGTCCGCGTCGTCCGTGTCGGGGTCGGTTTCGGCGTCGGCTTCTTGCTGGGAGTTGCCGACTTGCTTACGGTAGCCGACCGAGAGGGTATAGGCCGCTGCGACTTCACCGGAAGCGCCGGTGGCCGCTTGGTGCGCTTTTTCTTCGTGGGCTCGGCCTGCTGCGGCGTCGGCGGCGGCGACTCGCGCGGCTCGGCCACGTCAGGCGTCGGCGCGGGCGGCGGCCGGTTGGCGAAGGTGACGGCGCTGAGCCCGACCGCGGCCGCGCAGCCCGCCGTGGCGACCACAACCAGCGCCCTGGCGCCCTTACGGCGCCTGCGGGCCGGCGGGGCATGGGGCTCGGTGGCCGGGGCGATGCGGTCGGTCGCCTGCTGGTCCTCGGGCTCAGGCTCGCGTACGCGGAAGCCGCCCGGGTCGGTCAGCATGCTGAGGTCGGCGCCGGACCGGGCGCCGGACCGGGTGCCCGCCAGCGACTCGCGCAGCGCATGGGCCCGCTCGGCCAGCTCGAGCGCCGTGGCCGGGCGCTGGCCCGGCTCCTTCGCCAGCAGCGCCATGACGAGCGCGCGCACCTGCGAGGGAACGTCCACACCGAGCGGCTGCGGTTGCTCGTTGAGGTGCTGCAGGGCGATCGCCACCTGGGTGTCGCCGCGGAACGGCGTGCGCCCCGCCAGGCACTCGTAGGCCACCACGCCGAGTGAGTAGAGATCGGTGGCGGGCGTGAGCGGGAAACCCTGCGCCTGCTCGGGGCTGACGTACTGGGCGGTGCCCACCACCGTGCCCGTCTGCGTCACCGGCGCCGCCTCCAGCGCCCGCGCGATGCCGAAGTCGGTCACCTTGATGGAGCCCTCGGGCGTGACCAGCAGGTTGCCGGGCTTGATGTCGCGGTGGATGATCCCGGAGGAGTGGGCGGCGTGCAGCGCCCTGGCGGTCTGGTGCACGACGTCGAGCGCCACCTCGGCCCCGAGCGCGCCGTTGCGCGCCAGGATGGCCGACAGCGGCTCGCCCTGCACCAGCTCCATCACCAGATAGGCGAGGTCGCTCTCCTCGCCGTAGTCGAAGATCTGGGCCACCCCGGGGTCGGCCAGCGCCGCGGTGAGCCGCGCCTCGTTGCGGAACCGCTCGCGGAAGGTGGGGTCGGCGTGGATGTGGCTGCGCAGGATCTTCACCGCGACCTCGCGCCCGAGCAGCTCGTCGCGGGCACGCCAGACCTCTCCCATACCGCCGGTGGCGATGCGGGAGATCAGGAGGTAGCGGTTACGGAGCCGCATGGTCCAGCAGGTTACCGTCTCTCACTTGTTCAGCACCGCCTCCATCACGGCCTTGCCGATCGGCGCGGCGGTGCCGCCGCCCGTGGCCTCCGCGCCGACGTTGGCCGCACCGGACTCGACGATGACCGCCAGGGCCACCTTGGGATCCTCGGCCGGCGCGAAGGAGATGAACCAGGCGTGCGGAGGCTGGTTGTCGGACGTCTCCGCGGTGCCCGTCTTGCCCGCTACTTGGACGCCCGGCACCTGCGCCCGGTTGGCGGTGCCGTTGCTGACGACGCTCACCATCATGTCGCGCAGCTTGGCCGCCGTCTCGGTGCTGACCGCCTCGCTCAGCTCTTCCTGCTCGGCCTCTTCGATCGAGTCGCCCTGGGCGTCGGTGACCTTCTTCACGAGGTACGGCTTCATCACCGTGCCCTCGTTGGCGATGCCCGCGGAGATCATGGCCATCTGCAGCGGCGTCATCTGGTTGCTGCGCTGCCCGATGGAGGCCATCGCGACGGCCGCTTCGTCCTCACGGGGGCCGAAGTCGCTCTGGGCCACGGGCATCGGGATCGCGAGCTGCTCGCCCATGCCGAACTTGACCGACTGCTCCTGCACCTTGTCGTAGCCCAGGTCGATGCCCATCTTGCCGAACGGCGTGTTGCACGACCTCTCCAGCGCGAAGACCAGCGTGACCTGGCCGCTGCCGCAGGCGGCGCCGCCGTAGTTGGGCAGGCTGATGTTCGTGTTGGGCAGCGGGAGCCGCTGCGGCGCCTCCACGGTGGTCTGCGGCCCCCGTGAGGTGTCGTCCTCGAGGTAGGCCGCCATGGTCACGACCTTGAACGTCGAGCCGGGCGGGTAGGTGCGGTCGATGGTGCGGTTGAGCAGCGGCTGGTTCTTCTGCTTGGCCAGCTCGTCGTAGCGCGGGAAAACCTTGCTCTTGTCGGTCAGCGACAGCTCGGCGGGGTCGTAGGTCGGCAGCGACACCATCGCGAGGATCGCGCCCGTCTTCGGCTCGAGCGCGACGACGGCGCCGCGCTTGCCGCTCTGGCGCAGCGCGTCGTAGGCGGCCTTCTGCACCTTGGGGTCGATCGTGACCTCGACGTTGGCGCCCTTGGTCGGCTCGCCGG
Source organism: Nonomuraea sp. NPDC049378 (assembly GCF_055586745.1). NCBI lineage: Bacteria > Bacillati > Actinomycetota > Actinomycetes > Streptosporangiales > Streptosporangiaceae > Nonomuraea > Nonomuraea sp. NPDC049378. The sequence continues at coordinate 45,256 of NZ_JBVJHP010000025.1, read as the reverse complement.
TGAACAGGTCGATGCTCCGCCTCAGCAACAGGTCGGCGCTGGAGCCGTCGAGCAGCTTGTTCTGGGTGCCCTCGATGGCGCTCGCGCTCTCCGGCGAGAAGAAGCCGGTGACGTGCGCGTAGAGCTCGCCCTCGGGGTATTTCCTGACGAACCTGAACCGCGTGCTGTCGGTCTCGACGGACTGCGCGATCACCTTGCCGCCGGCGGTGATGCGGCCGCGCTCGATGGCGTAACGGTCGTAGTAGTTACGGGTGTTACGGGCATCGGTGCTCAGGCCTTCTGCCCTCACGGCCTGCAGGTAGTTCACATTGATCATCAGAAGCGCGAACATGGCCAGGCAGGCCACGGCCGTGCGCTTGAGCGTGCTGTTCATCGCTGGAACACCTGCGTCATCCCTTCGTTCTGGATCGCCTGAGGAGGAGGCTTACGCGCCGCATCAGACATGCGTACCAATAGCGCGATAAGGATCCAGTTAGCCAGCAGCGCCGAGCCACCCTGCGACATGAACGGCGTCACCAGGCCGGTCAGGGGAATCAGGTTGGTCACGCCGCCCACGATGATGAACACCTGCCAGGCGAGGATGAACGACAGGCCGCCCGCGAGCAGCTTGGAGAACGGGTCACGGGCCGCCAGCGAGGTGCGCAGGCCCCGCTGCACCACCAGGGCGTAGAGCATGAGCAGCGCCATCAGCCCGGTCAGGCCCAGCTCCTCACCCGTCGCGGCGAAGATGAAGTCGGAGAACGACAGCGGGATCAGCTCGGGATGGCCCTGCCCCAGGCCGGTGCCGAGGATGCCGCCCGCGCCGAACCCGAACAGGCTCTGCATGATCTGGTAGCTCTTGCCGCACATCGCGTCGCTCGGCGGATCCGTCTGGCAGACGGCGTCGTTGCCGTAGTAGATCGGGTTGGCCGGGTCGAGCCACGAGTCGAAACGCGCGCCGACATGGTCGAAGACCTGCCCGGCGAGGAAGGCGCCGCCGACGAAGAGCAGGATGCCGATCAGGACCCACGACGTGCGCTGGGTGGCGATGTAGAGCATCGCGACGAACGTGCCGAACAGCAGCAGCGACGTGCCCAGGTCCTTCTCGAAGACCAGGACGAGCAGGCTGAGCACCCAGGTGGCGAGGACGGGACCGAGGTCTCTCGCCCTCGGCAGGTCGATGAAGAGCAGTCGCCGGCCGGCCAGGGCCAGCACGTCACGCTTGGCCACCAGATAGCCGGCGAAGAAGACGACCAGCGCCAGCTTGGCGAACTCGCCCGGCTGGATGGAGAAACCGCCGATGCGGATCCAGATCTTGGCGCCCTGCACCTCGCTCAGCGAGCCTGGCAGCACCGCCGGGATGGCGAGCAGCACCAGGCCGACCGCGCCCGCGGTGTAGGTGAGGCGCTGCAACATGCGGTGGTCACGCAGCACGATCAGGGTGGCCGAGAACATCACGACGCCGAGGCCCGTCCACATGATCTGGCTGGTCGAGGACGCGCCGCCCATGCCGGCGGACTCCAGCCGGTAGATCATCGCCAGGCCCAGGCCGTTGATCACCGTCACCAGCGGCAGGATCAGCGGGTCGGCCCACGGCGCGAACTTCGCCAGCACCGCGTAGGCGGCCAGCATCAGAGCCCCCAGGCCCAGCCCGTACGTCAGCATGCCGGCCGGGATCTGGCCGTCGACCGCCAGGCCCACGTTGGCGTACGCGCCCATGACGATCAGCACCGCGAGAGCGAGCATGACCAGCTGAGCCCCGCGGCGCTTGGCCGGCATCGGGACCGGTTCGGCGGCGACTTCGCTCATCTACTGCTGCTGTTTCGTCTTGGTCGCGCTCGCGGTCGGCGTGGGCGACGTGGTGGCTGACGGGGACGTTTCGCTCTGCTGGTCCTCGGAGAACTTCAACGCGTTGATCCTCGTGATGCCTTCGTCGACGGTGGTGACGGGGAAGGTGCTCTTGATGAGCTCCTGATCCGCCTCCGACAGCTGGGAGAGCTGCCGGCCAGTGGGCCGCGAGACCTCGAAGAGCTGGAAGGGGCCCACCTCGACCTTGATCCCCTGGAACACGACCACCTCGTCGCCCCTCGCACCGACGAAGAACTGGTCCTGGGTCCACTGGTATCCAAAGTAACCGCCGACACCGACGGCGAGCGTTCCGATGCCGAGCACGGTGACCAGCACGGGCCACAGACGACGGCGGCCCGACCGGCGGGTCGCCTGCGCGACCGGCTCGTCGAAGTCACCGTCGTCCGCGATCACCGGCTGGGGTGCGGTCACCGCGCTGGCTCGCCCCGGCGGTTCCGCCTCCTGCGCGGCGCCCCGCAGGCGGTTCATGCCCGCGGCGCCCACCACGGCGGCGTCGGCCGGCACCTGCTGCCCATCGGTGATCTCGAGCACGTCGGCCAGCACACACGTGATGTTGTCGGGCCCGCCGCCTCGGTTCGCCAGGTCGATGAGCTGGCGGACGACCTCTTCAGGATCGTCGATGTTGGTGAGCGTGGCGTGCATCGTCTCCGCGCTCACCACGCCCGACAGGCCGTCGGAACACAGGAGGTAGCGGTCGCCCACCTGCGCCTCGCGGAGCGTGAGGTCGGGATCGACCTCGCCGCTGCCGTCGAGCGCGCGCAGCAGGATCGACCGCTGCGGGTGCGTGGCCGCCTCCTCCGGCGTGATGCGCCCGTCGTCGACGAGCTGCTGGACCAGGGTGTGGTCATGGGTGATCTGGTAGAGCTCCCCGCGCCTGAGCAGGTAGGCGCGCGAGTCGCCGACGTGCACCAAAGCGACCTGGGTGCCGTGCCAGAGCATGGCCGTGAGAGTCGTGCCCATGCCTTTGAGGCTGGGATCCCGCCCCACCATCTCGTGCAGCTTGCGGTTGGCGTCGCGTACGGCTGCCTCGATGGCGTTGAGCAGGTCACCCCCCTGTTGAGCCTCTTCCAGAGAGGCCATGGCGTCGATGGCGACTGAGCTCGCCACCTCGCCGTGTGCGTGCCCGCCCATGCCGTCGGCGACGGCGAGCAGGCGGCCGCTGGCGTACGCCGAGTCCTCGTTCCCTTCACGGAGGAGGCCGACGTCCGAGCGGGCGGCGTAGCGGAGTGCGATGGTCATTTGCGCAATTCAATGACTGTCTTGCCGACGCGGATCGGAACACCGAGCGGCACCGGGGTCGGGCGGGTGACTTTCGAGCGGTCGAGATACGTGCCGTTCGTCGAACCGAGATCTTCCACGATCCACTGACCGTCCTGAGGGAAGAGCCGGGCATGCCGGCTGGATGCGTAGTCGTCGCTGACTACCAGCGTGGCGTCGTTCGCCCGGCCAATGGTGATGGGCGTCTCCGTGAGGTTAATGGTGGTGCCTTGCAGGGGGCCACCGGTAACGACGAGCTGGCGTGGCTCACCCTTCTTGCTCTTGGGCTTGGCCACGGGTTTGGCGGGTTTCACGCCCTTGCGTGGGCCCGCGGGAGCCGTGCGTGAACCGAACAAGTCAGTCCGGATCACGCCGACTGCGGCAATGACGAAAAACCACAGCACCGCCAGGAAGGCGAGCCGGATCAGCAGCAGCGTGAGCTCGGACATGGACCGTCTGTCTACCTCTAATCGCGCCGGAACACCAGAGTCGTGCGCCCCAACGTCACTCGCGTGCCGTTCTGGAGCTCGATCCTGCGTACCGGCTGGCCGTTGACAAAAGTGCCGTTCGTCGACCCGAGATCGACGAGAGCCACGAGCTGGCCCTCGACACGCAGCTCCGCGTGATGACGCGAAACGCCCGGATCGACCAGACGAAGATCGCAGTCGGTGCCCCTGCCTAGCAAGGTCACCGGAGTGGTGAGCTCGTAGGAACGGTCGCCCTGCGGGTCGTCCTGGGTGGAGACGAGCAGCCTGGGCCGCCCCTGGAACGCGTGCGGCCTCGACGGAGGCAGGTCGCTCGCCGGGTGGCGAATCTCGTCCTGCTCCACCGTGGCGCCGCGGATGACGCCTGACCTGATGCGGAACAGCCCGACAGCCAGGTCGCCGGCCGTCTCGAAACGCACCCGGACCGGTCCCACGAAGGAGTAGCCCTGCTCCTTGGCGTACTCCCTGGCGAGGTTGGCCAGTTCGTGGCTGATGCTGTCGGCGTAGACCTCAAGCCGCTCGCTGTCGGTCGTGGACAGCTCAACCACGAAGTCGTTGGGCACGAGTGTGCGGCCTTGGGCGACGATCGCCGCACGCTCATCCATCTCCCGCTGAACCGCGCTGGCGACCTCGACCGGCTGAAGGTCAGATTTGAACGCCCGCGCAAAGGCTCCCTCAACCAAGCCTTCGAGCCTTCGCTCGAAGCGCTGAAGGACTCCCACCGGGTACCTCCCTTCCTCCGTGCATATGATCGCGGCCCCCAGGCGCCCGTGGCGCCCGGTCTCCGCTCGTTCCACTTCACGGCGTCCCTGGCGCTCGTCAGCTGTCGCGCCCAGCTCCTCCGCTCCCGTGTCTTATGCGATCGTATCCGGGTTCAGTACCAGTGACTGTTCCGTGCTACTGTTCTTTCCGCACCCACAAGGGCGGGTGGCGGAACGGCAGACGCGCACGGTTCAGGTCCGTGTGTCCGAAAGGACGTGAGGGTTCAAATCCCTCCTCGCCCACTCGTTGACAGGGGATCCTTGGTCGCAAGCCTTTCAGGCGTTGCTCCCTGGGGTCCCCTCGTCGTGTCTCCCGGGGGATAACCCCCGGACCCCCAGGCAGGTCGCTGGCGCTCCCGGGGGAGACCCCCGGGCCCCCGTCACAACCCCGTTGTGGCTGGTGTTCGACCAGGGCCTTTTGTGGTGGTGTCGGACCTTTCCCCTCGTGGGTGGTGTTCGGCCTTCCCTCTGTGGGTGTCCGGTGGTGTTCCTGGGTTCTTTTGTGCAGACCCACATTGGCGAAGCTCGTTGCGGATCGCAAGGGTCGGGGTCTTCCTTTTCGAGAATCTGTCGGTGATGGGGGCTCTCGGGACCGTACGCCTTGGTGGTTGCAAGATGCTTTCTGGTCGCTTGACCGTTGGTGTGTGTTTTAGTTCACAGTCAGGCTGCTTTGGTTCTGGTGTCCAGGAGTTCGCCCACCAGGTCCGTGAGGCTCACCATCCCGATGACCGCGTCCTGCTGGTCCGTGACCAGGGCGAGGTGGGCTCTGGCCTCCTGGAGGGCCGTCACCGCCTCGGGGATCTGGGTGGTGCTGCGGAGCCTCGGCACCTCCCTGGCCAGCTCGCGTGCCGTCTTGCCGGGGTTGAGAAGGGCGTCCCTGGCGTGCAGGGCGCCTTCCAGGGCCGACTCGTTCTCCACCAGGAGGCGCAGGTGGTTCGTGGCCACCGCTGTCTGCTTGATCTCAGAAGCGCTGGCCGTGGGGGCGACCTTGGCCGCTTGGGCGATGGGGGTCATCAGGCGTTCGATGCCTTCGTCGTCCAGGCGCAGGGCTCGGGTCAGGAGGTCGTGCTCCTCCCTGTCCAGCAGGCCCATGCGGCCCGACTCGCCCACCAGCATGGCGAGCTGGCGCGGCGTCCTGGTCGTCGCCAGTTCGTCCCTCGGCTTGACGCCGAAGAGGCGGAGTATGACGTTCGTCAGGCCGTTGAGCGCCGAGAGCAGAGGGCGCATCAGCCACGTGAAGCCGCGGAACGGCAGGGTCAGCAGGAGCGCCGCGCGCTCCGGGTGGGTCAGCGCCCAGGACTTGGGGGCCATCTCGCCGATCACCATGTGGAGGAACGTCACCAGGGCCAGGGAAAGGGTCAGGGCGATCGGGAGGCGCAGGCCCTCAGGGACGCCCGCCATGGCGAAGACAGGCTCCAGATAGTGCTCGATCGCCGGCTCGGTCACCTGACCCAGGCCCAGCGTGCACAGGGTGATGCCGAGCTGGGCGCCGGCCAGCATGAGGGAGAGCTGGCGGCCGCCGCGCACCGCCGACTTCGCGGTGAGCCTGACCAGGCGGTTGCCGCCCGAGGCCATCTCCTCGAGGCGGTGGCGGCGCGAGGAGACGAAGGCGAACTCGGCGGCCACGAACAGCGCGTTGAAGGCCAGCAGCGCCAGGCTCAGAATGATCATGCTCATCGGGCGGCCTCCGCGTGTCGCGCAGGAGCCAGCCGCACCCACTCCGGCACTCTGCGGTTGAGTGACATGACCGTGAGCTCCGCCAGGTGCTCCTCGACGTCCTCGGTGAACGGGTCGGTGTCAGGCTTGATCGGGACGGTGACCGTGTCACCCTGTTCGGGCATCCTGCCCAGCTTGGCCAGCACCAGCCCGGCGAGCGTGTCGTAGTCGTCGCTCTCCGGCAGTGCCACGCCGGTGGCCCGCTCGACCTCGTCGAGCCTGAGACTGCCCGGCACCTCCCAGACGCCGCCCGGGTGTTCGAGGGCGCCGACCGGCTCCGGGTCGTTCTCGTCGACGAGCTCGCCGACCAGCTCTTCCGCAAGGTCCTCGACGGTGATCACGCCTGCCAGGCCGCCGTACTCGTCGATGACGCAGGCGACGTCGTCCTTGGCCACCCGCATTCTCTCCAGTACGGCGGGCAGCGGCACCGAGGCCGGCACCAGCAGCGCGGGGCGGGTGATCGTGGAGATCGAGCCCTCCTCCAGGCCGGAGGTGAGCAGCTCGCGCACGCCCGTCACGCCGACGACGTCGCCGTCCTCGGCGAGGACCGGGTAGCGGGAGTGACCGCACGCGCGCATGGCGTCGAGCAAATCGGAGATGGGCTGTCCGTCGCGCAGCGCGACCACGCGGGGCCGCGGGACCATGATCTCCTCCGCGCTGCGGTCGCCGAACTCCAGCGCCCGTTCGAGCAGCTCCGACAGCTTGGGAGGCAACTCGCCCGCCTGGGTCGACTCCGCGATGATGCGCGAGAGCTCCTCGGGCGTCACGCCGTGCTCGACCTCCTCCACGGGCTCGATGCCGACCCGCCTGAGCAGCCCGGTGGCGGCCGAGTCGAAGAACCGGATCACCGGGCCCACCACCGTGAGGTAGGCCAGCGTCGAGCGGGCCAGGAACTTGGCCACCGCCTCCGGCCTGGCGATGCCGAGGTTCTTCGGGGCCAGCTCGCCGAGCACCATCTGCACCACGGTCGCCACGAACACGCCCATGGCCACGGAGACGCCGGTCATCATGCCGTCGGGAAGCCCCCAGTCGGACAGCCACGGGCGTACGATCACGGCGATCGCCGGCTCGGCCAGGAACCCGACCAGCAGCGCGGTGACCGTGATGCCGAGCTGCGCGCCTGAGAGCATGAAGGAGAGGCGGGACGTCACCTGGAGGGCCCTCTCGGCGGCGGTGTCACCGGCGGAGGCCTGCTCGCGCAGGATGCCGCGGTCGGCGGCGACGAAGGCGAACTCCTGGGCGACGAAATAGCCGGTCGCCGCCGTGAGGAGGATGAGGGACAGCAGCCCGAGATAAGCGCTCACCGCAGTGAGCCTTCAGGGGAACCCGTGCCTGAGCACGGGCAAAGACTCCACGAGTCCGGAGCGGACACGATCATCCCTTCGATAGAGGTCGTCCCTAACCGTAACGATGCCGATGGCCTCTATGTTTCCCGAGCCCGCGCAAGGACCCGTCGCCGGTTTGGCGGCGGCCCGGCTCCACCGTTACGGTCGGCTGGTTCTGTGTACTTTTCCGTGGGAAATCCTTGACCGAACGCCTTCACTGCCGGGGGGTTGGACGTAGCGTCTATGTACGAAGCAAAGGGGAGAAGGCGAAGTGTCTGAGGACGACCGTACGCGGGCCATGCGCTCGCCGGGCGACGGCCGCCCGCTGCCACCGCGGCCCAACGACGTCCCGCGCTCAGGGGGCGCTCCCGCGCACCGGTTCCCGGCGGGCGGGCCGGGCGCGCCCACCCACAAGCTTCCTGCCGCCTCCCAGATCCCCGAGCCGCCGCCGGGCCCGCCCGGCTCCGAGCCGCGCCGGTCGGGCGGGCGCGTGTACGGCAGGCAGCGCTCCGGCGGCGGGGGCGGTCCCGTCCGGCCGTTGAGGTCGAGGGGCGGGCAGGAGCCGAGGGAACCTCGCAAGAGGCTCTCGGGCAGGACGATCGTGAAGATCGTCGCGGGGCTCCTGGTCGCGCTGCTGGTCGCGGCCGTCGGCATGTTCTTCTGGATCGACTCGAGGCTGGGCGGCATCGACGACGTGCTCGCCGACTACGAGGAGCGCCCCCCTGACGGCCCCGGCACCAACTGGCTGCTCGTCGGCTCCGACAGCCGCAAAGGGCTGTCGAAGGCCCAGCGCAAGAAGCTGGCCACGGGGCGCGCTGTCGGGCAGCGTACGGACTCGATGATGTTGTTGCACATCCCCGACACCGACGACCCGCCCACGCTGGTCAGCCTGCCGCGCGACCTGGCCGTCACCATCTACGGCAAGCAGCGCGACAAGCTCAACGCCGCCTACAACGGCGGGCCGCAGCTGCTGGTCCGCACCATCGAGACGGTCACGGACCTGCGCGTCGACAACTACATGGAGATCGGGTTCGCCGGGTTCGTCGACATCGTGGACGCGGTGGGCGGGGTCGAGATGAACGTGACGGCCGCCGTGAACGACCCCAAGGCGGGGCTCAAGCTGAAGAAGGGCAAGCAGGTGCTCGACGGCGCCCAGGCCCTGGGCTACGTACGCACGCGCAAGGGCGGCGCGCTGCCCGACTACGAGCGCACCAAGCGGCAGCGCCAGTTCCTCGCGGCGGTGGTGAAGAAGGCGGCCAGCCCGGGGGTGCTCATCAACCCGTTCACGTCGATCCCGCTGGCGATGAGCGCCACGGACGCGGTGACGGTCGATTCGAGCACCGGCGCCTTCGACCTGCTCTCGCTGGGGCTCGCCATGGGCGACAGCCCGGTGACGACGGTGGTGCCGTTCGGCGGCAACGAGAACCTCCCCAACGGCGGCGTGGCCGTCAAGTCCGACCGGCAGAAGGCGCTGGCGCTGTTCAACGCGCTGAAGGAGGACAAGCCGGTGCCGAAGAGCGTGCTCGACGCCCGCTGACGCCGTCAGCCGCCGCTGGCGCTGCCGGCAGCGCCAGCGGCGGTCGCGGCGCTGATGGCGGCCATCGTGGCCGCGTTGATGGCGGCGATGGTCTTGGCGACGGCGTCGGCCGTCCACGCGCCCTCGGAGATCTCCTTGATCCGCTGCTTGTCCGCGTCGGGGAAGACCTTGCGGTCCAGCCTGGCCGCGTGCGCGATCGCGATCAGCACCGCCGTGCGGGGGTCGGGGGTGGCGCCCGCGAGCACGGCCGACACCCGCTCGCGCACGTCGGCCTCGACACCGGGGTGCGCCTCCGGCCAGCGGGTGACGGGGAAGATGCCGAGGGCCCTGCCGCGCTCCTCGGCCAGCACGCCCGATTCCGCCAGCTTGGTCAGCAGGCGCGTGCGCAGCTTGCCCGTCTTCAGCCGCTGCACCCACCAGGCGGGTTTCCTGGCCTTGCCCTCGGTGGCGATGCGGGTCAGCGTGGCGTCCAGCTCCGCGTCGCCGAGCGGGCTCGGGTCCGTGACCGCCACCTTCTTGTCGGACAACTCGAGCCGCCCGGCCACGGCGAGCTCGGCGAGGAGCGCGCCGGCGAGCGCGGAGTCGAGTCGCGTGGAGTCGATGAGCGGGGTGCCCTTGTCGTCCCGGTAGGACAGCAGGAGGAACTCTTCGGCGATCGTCACAGTCATCTTCCGACACTAACCTCCCAGCCATGAGCATTTCGGAGAAGTTGCACGCCATCGGCCGTCCCTTGCTGCAGGCGCAGCTCGACCATCCCACGGTGATCGGGATCGGCCGCGGCGACCTGGCGGAACCGGTGTTCAGGTCGTGGCTGGAGCAGGACTACCTGTTCCTGCTGGACTATGTGCGGGTGTTCGCGCGGCTGGCCTGGCAGGCGCCCGACCCGCATCTGGGCGACCTGGTGGACCTGGCGCACGCGACGTACCACGACGAGCTGAACCTGCACAGGTCGCTGTCGGCGGAGTTCGGGGCCGACCTGGAGGGCGCGGTGAAAGGGCCGGCGTGTGCGGCGTACACGGGGTTCCTGCTGGAGTCGGCGGCGTCGTACGGGGAGGGGTTGGCGGCGCTTTACCCGTGTATGTGGGGATATTCGACCCTCGGGCAGATATTGGCGGAGAATCCGCCTACTGAGCCGAGATATCGGGCCTGGGTGGACACGTACGCCGATCCCGGGTTCGCCGCGCTCGCCGTACGCATCGCCCAGATGATCGACGAGGCCGACCCGGACCCGGCGCGGGCGGAGGCGAAGTTCAGGGAGGGCATGGCGCACGAGCTGGCCTTCTGGAGCGTGCCGTAGCATCCACAGGCTGTGGACGGCGTGGCGCGGACCGTACCCTGGTGACATGCCGGAACTTCCCGAAGTGGAGTCACTCACCCACTTCCTGCGCGAGCGGGCGGTGGGCCGCACGATCGTGGGGGTCGACGTGGTCGGCTTCCAGGCACTCAAGACCTTCGACCCGCCCGCCACGGCGCTCGGCGGGCTGAGCATCACCGGCGTGGCGAGGCACGGCAAGTTCCTCGACCTCGACTGCGACGGCCTGCACCTGGTCATCCACCTGGCCAGGGCGGGATGGCTGCGCTGGCGCGACGACCTGTCGGGCGCCAAGCCCGTCCGCCCCGGCAAGGGGCCGCTCGCGTTGCGGGTCCGGCTCGCGCCCGACGACGAGGGGGCTGCGCCCGGCTTCGAGCTGACGGAGGCGGGCACACAGAAGCGGCTCGCCGTCTATGTCACGCGCGATCCGGGCGAGGTCCCCGGCATCGCCGCACTCGGCCCCGACCCCCTCGACCCGTCCTTCACGGTCGCCGCGCTCAAGCGCATCGTGGGCGGCAACCGCACGCAGATCAAGGGGCTGCTGCGCGACCAGAAGATCATCGCGGGCATCGGCAACGCCTATTCCGACGAAGTGCTGCACGCGGCCAGGATGTCCCCGTTCAAGATCGCGGCGACACTCACGGACGCCCAGATCGCCGACCTGCACGAGGCCATCGTCACCACGCTCGGCGAAGCGGTCGAGCGGGCGCACGGGCTGGCCGCGAAGGACCTCAAGGCGGAGAAGAAGTCGGGGCTGCGGGTGCACAACCGCGCGGGGCAGCCGTGCGACGTCTGCGGCGACACGATCCGCGAGGTGTCGTTCGCGGACTCGGCGCTGCAGTATTGCCCCACCTGCCAGACCGGCGGCAAGCCCCTCGCCGACCGGAGGTTGTCCCGTCTGTTGAAATAATCCATCTTTTACGGCACAGCCGGCGTCACCGCACGCGCCGACGCCGGCCGCCGTCTGTCATGGCCGGTCGTGAAGGCTCACGGGTTGCTCGCCGTGACGAGCGCCTCCTTGACCGTGTTCCGTGGTTCCCGCGCCTGCTTGGCCGTGTCCTGTGGGTTCTTCCGGCAGCCCGGCTGCCAGGACGTCGGTTGTCCTGTGGGGCCGCCTGGCGAGCAGGGCCGTTGCCGCGACGGCGCTGGCCAGGAGCGCGGCCGCCAGCGGGACCGCCAGGGCCGTGCGGAAGGCGGTCATCCCGGCCTCCTGCGTGGTCGCGCCGCCGAGTGCGGCCACGTTGACCGCCGTGACCATCGACACGCCCAGCGCGGCGCCGAACTGGAACGACGAGTTGATCAGCCCTCCGGCCAGCCCTTGCTCGCGGGCCGCGATCCCGTCCGTGGCGGTGATCATGAGCGGGCCGTAGGCGAAGGCGAACATCAGGGCGATCAGCACCATCGACGGCACCATCGCGGCGTAGGTCCAGTCCAGCCCGGCGCCCAGGAAGAGCACGTAGGCCAGCAGGCCCGACAGCAGGCCGCCGAGGACGACCTTGGCGCTGCCGTACCGGTTGACCAGCCACGGGGTGAGCGTCGGCGCGATCACGACGTCGGTGGCGGCCGCCAGCAGGGCGAGCCCGGTCTGCATGGGTGACCAGCCGCGCAACTCCTGCAGGTAGAGCGTGACCAGGAACTGGAAGCCGAAGAAGGAGGCCGTGAGCAGGACGGCCATCACGTTGGCGCGGACCAGCGCCGCCGACCTGAAGATGCCGAGGCGGACCAGGGGGTGCGGTGAGCGGCGTTCGACGGTCACGAACGCCGCCAGCAGTCCCAGGGCCGCGGCGAAGATCGCGAGCGTCAGCGGCAGGCCCTCGGACGGGTGCTCAAGGCGTACCACTCCATAGACCAGCAACATCATCGTGCCCGTCACGCTCGCCGCGCCCGCCAGGTCGAAACCGCCGGCCGGGCGCTCCTCCGCCGGCGCTCTCTCGATCAGCAGGCTCGCGGCGATCAGGACCACCAGCGACATCAGCACCGGGGCGAAGAAGACCCAGCGCCAGCCGAACGTGGTGAGCACCCCGCCGAACACCAGGCCGAGTGCGAAGCCGGCGGCGCCGGTGCTGCCGTAGATGATCAGGGCGCGGTTGCGGTCGCGACCCTCGGGGAAGCTCGTGGTGATCAGCGACAGCCCCGCGGGCGTCATGAAGCCGGAGGCCACTCCGGTGACGAACCTCGCCAACAACAACACCCAGCCGTCGTTCGCCACTCCGCCGAGCCCGGAGAAGGCCATGAACACCCCCAGCCAGAGCAGGAACATGCGCCGCCGGCCCAGCAGGTCGGCGGCCCGGCCGCCGAGCAGCACGAAACCGCCGTAGCCCAGGACGTAGGCGCTCACCACCCCGCTGAGCATGCTCGTGGGCACGCCGAGATCGGCCCGGATGGCGGGGAGGGCGACGTTCAGCATGGCGACGTCGATGCCTTCGAGAAAGATGGCCCCGCAAAGAACGATCAGTACGCCCCACGTACGAGCAGGGACAGGCATGACAACCCCCGGTTACGGAGAATTATGTTGGTTCCTTGTGGTAACCGTCCACATCATCGGCCACCATGAGACTTCATGGAAGAAGGCACTTCTGCGTCACTCGGTTACTCCGCAGGCACCATGGACGACGACTACGACGCGCGCCAGTGGGACACCCGTGAGGACTGCGAGGTGCGCCAGATCCTCGATCGCATCGCCGACAAGTGGTCGCTCCTCGTCATCGCCCTGCTCGACTGCGAGAGCCTGCGTTTCACCCAGCTCCGCCGTGAGATCGACGGCGTCAGCCAGCGCATGCTGAGCGTCACGCTGCGCCAGCTCGAACGCGACGGCCTGGTCAGCCGCACGGTCCACCCCGTCGTCCCGCCCAGGGTCGACTACGCGCTGACGCCGCTCGGCCGTACGCTGCACGAGACCATCAAGTCCCTGGTCACCTGGACCGAGGCCCACCAGGAGGAGATCGCCCGCGCCCGCGCCGCGTACGACGCCCGCGTTCAGGGCCCCACCTCGTAAGACGGGCGCGGTCGTATGCCGTCGCCTTCCCCGTCGCTCCTGCGTCGCTCCTCCTCCAGGCGACGGCACTCCCTCCCGTGTTCATGGCCTCACTTCGTGAGGCGGGCTCGGTCGCCTGGTGCCGTCGCCTTCCCCCGTCGCTCCTGCGTCGCTCCTCCTCCAGGCGACGGCACTCCCTCGCCGGGAGATGATGGGGTCATGACCGTTCCTGAGATCGAGCCGGGCGGCATCCCGGCAGACGCCTACCTTCTCGACGTCCGCGAGCAGGACGAATGGCGGGCGGGCCATGCCCGTGAGGCGGTGCACATTCCGATGACCCAGATCCAGGGCCGGGTCGAGGAGGTGCCGAGCGACCGGACGGTCTACGTCGTCTGCCGGGTGGGCGGCCGGTCGCTGCAGGTGGCGGCCTGGCTCAACCAGCTCGGGCGCGACGCGGTCAACGTCGGGGGCGGCATGCAGTCGTGGGAGGCGGCCGGCCGTCCGCTGGTCAGCGAGACCGGGGAGCAACCCTTCGTGGCCTGAGCCGGACGCCCCGCCGCCGCGCACCATAGGCGCTCGGGAGCAGACCAGAAGGGCTACCCATGGCACTCCATGTGCCGGAGCGTTCTCGGCTGATGGGCCGCATGTGCTGTGAGGCCGGGCGGTTGAGGCACCCCGGGCACACATGACAAACGCGACCCCTGGTGATCGTTGGGTTTCTACGCCAGCCGATCAGGAACAGGGGCCGCGTTCGCGTGCCATCATCCCGGTCAACGTGCTCACCCGCCACTTGGAGCACGTCACCCTCGCCGGCCCACCGACCGACCTGCCGGTTCTGGCCGAGGCGCTGGACACCATCCCCCGATCCGCGCAGCCGTCGAGGAGGCCGCTGCCGACTCGGCCCGCTGCCGGCGTGATCCCTACTCGCCGTGGACGTGAGGAACGCCGCACTCTCAAGGTCGTCACGGTCACGGGGGGACTGCGTTTCCGCACGCCGGGCAGGCGATGCCGGTCGAACGCCAGGTCAGGGACGGCACGACAGGAAAGTGGCGGACCGTGACCGTCTGTCCGCGACGCCACCCGCGGCCTCGCCGTTCCTTGCCTCACATGACCAAGAAAACGGACAAATATCCACTACGCCGGGGTCTGGCCCTGAAGTGGACTGTCTGCGCATAAGGCGTGGAATCTGGGCTATTTACGGCGCTGAAACGGGTCTGAAGACTGGGCTCGCCTCAAAAGAGATCTCAGGGAAAGGACTTGTGATGAGAGTGGAGCGTAAGGTCGCGCTGGCTGTCACGGCGGCCACGACGGTCGCCGTTCTTTTCGCCGGGGGAACACCCGCTGCCGCAGACTCCTTCGGCAAGTGTAGTGCTGGTTGGGTTTGCTTGTACGAGAACGAGGACTTCAACCAGGATAAGGGTGCGGACGGTGATCACTGGCGCAACTTCAAGAAAAGCAAGCCTGACCTCAGGAAGTACAATTGGCTGGACTATTACGGCGATGATAGTGGTGACGGGATGGACAACGAGACCAGCTCGATCAAAGTCAGAAAAGGGTGGTGCTGGGTTCAGCTTTATCAGGACGTCGGATACGGCGGAGCGATGAGCGTATTCGGGCGGGGGGTAGGTCAGCCTGAGGATGGCAAGTTGAAAAACGATGAGATCGGCGACAATCGGGCCAGCGCGTTGAAACTTGTTAACTGCTGAATCTCGCTGCGTATGGGGATCAAGCGAGCGTCGGCACGACGAACGAGTGCGCAAGGAAAGAATTCCTCTTTCTTGGCAGGGGCGGTCGTAACGCTGGTCGGCGTCGGCGTCGCCGCCTGTGCGGGCGCTGCCCAGAAGCCAGGCACACCGCCGTTCCGGGCGGCCTTCGCGCTGCCCTTCGACGCCTACCGGCTCAATGATGAAGACCTTGCCACGGTCACCGCCGCACGGACCAGGCTCAGACAGGAATGCATGGCCAAGAAGGGCTTCGTCTGGAGGAAACCGTCGGCTGCGGATGCCCACCCGCTCCTCAGCAAAAACGCCCGCCGCTACGGCCTTGCCGACTCAGAAGCCGCCCGGCGCTACGGTTACCACGTCCCTGACACGCCGCAAGAAGCACAGGCCCAGGCGGAGGAGGCAGCATGGGCCGGCCGTGCGAGCAAGGCCGAGCAGTCCGCCCTGCTCGGCCCGGGCGGGTGCGTGGACCAGGCGGATTCTGCCCTTTGGAAAGGCGTCCGCGACCGGGACTCCGCATGGCTTGTCGACCTGGAATACGCGGCGGTCGACCAATCCGCGGCAGACCCGGCGGTGGTCATAGCCACCCGGGCATGGAGCGATTGCATGCGCGACAACGGCTTCGACTACCAGACCCCACAAGCCGCGGTGGAGGACCGGCGGTGGAACCTCAACGTACCCAAGGTCTCACCGGCGGAACGGGCCGTGGCCGCCGCTGACGTACGCTGCAAGCAAAAGACCGATCTTGTCGCCGCTCGCGCCGCAGCGGAATGGCGAATTCAGACGAAGATGATCGAACAGCATGCCAGGCGGTTCGAGGCCCTGCGGAAGGCGAATCAGAGTTACCTCGGCAACGCACGACACACCCTTGACCGGCGAGCGGACAGCGAAGCACGGTGAAGGCGTCAATACTTCCGGCAGGAAGCCACGTAGCTCGGATCAGGTCGGGTCGCCCGAGGGGATCCCCCCTCGGGCGCCTTCGCCAGGGGCCTGCCGACCGTCGCGGTCATGACCCTGTGGGCGAGAACCTTGGGGCGGCCGGCTCTGTACGAGTTGCGGATGACGTCGTCGTTCTGTACAGCTACGCCCGCTGGGAGTGGTGCTGCCATGGCGGGCGCAGCCGCCACCACGGAGCCGGCCACCCGGGTCATGTCCCCCGGGCTGGCCGAACTCGGAGGGATGAGGCATCATGGGGCCCGCGGAACTTGGACATTCCGGCTCCGCACGTACAAATCAATCCGCGGGAGCTTGAGGCAATCAGGCTGAGAGGGCGACTACGGCTGTCGCCGACCGCATGAACCTGTCCGGGTAATGCCGGCGTAGGGAGTGTGCGATGTCGCACGTCGCCGACGAAGTTCCGCTGACTCTCGACGGTCAGCCCCCCAAGACCCTGGGCGTGCTCGATCAGGGCGCGCTCTGGGCCAACCTCGGTGTCAGCCTCCTCGGCTTCTCAGGGGCGCTGCTCCTGCTCAACCCGACGGGCGACGCGCCGCTGAGCCTGGCCGCCGCGCTGGTGGCGACGGTGGTCGGCAGCCTGATCGGAACGGCCATGGTGGGCCTGTCCGCCATCCCCGGCACCCGCACCGGCCAGCCCGCGATGGTGCTGCTGCGCGGCCTGTTCGGGGCCAGGATCTCCTACGCGCCCACGGTGCTGAACATCGTGCAGATGCTCGGATGGGGCGCTTTCGAGCTGTGGGTGATCGCCAAGGCCGCCACCGCTATCTTCGACGGGGTGGCGTACCCCGTGTGGGTGGTTCTGGCGGGCGTGCTGACCACCGCGCTCACGATCTGGCCGCTCGGCGCGATCCGCCTGCTGCGGCGGTACGTCACCGTCGGCGTGATCGTGTCGATGATCTGGTTCACCTGGTACTTCCTGTCCGAGGCGCCCGCCCCCGCCGGCGGGTCGTGGACCGGGTTCGCTCCGGCCGTCGACTACGTGATCGCGCTGTCGGTGTCCTGGGTGCCGCTGGCCGCCGACTTCGCCCGGCACTCCCGCTCCGGGCGCGCCGCGTTCACCGGGATCGTCGGCGGCTACACGGTGGCCCAGGTGGCCTGCCTCGGGCTCGGCGTCTACGCCGTGGCCATCGCCGGCGCCGCCGCCGTGAACGCCGACAACACGGCCGTGTTCAACCCGTTCGTGGCCGCGCCGCTCGGAGCGCTGTTCTTCGGCATCCTGGTGTTGCGCGAGACCGACCAGTCGTTCGCGAACGTCTACTCCACCACCATGTCGCTGCAGAACCTGATGCCGCGCGTCGACCGGCGGGTCATCTCGACCGCCATCGGCGTGTTCACGGTCGTGATCGCCCTGGTCGTCGACGTCACCTCGTACGGCGCGTTCCTGGGCGTGATCGGGGCGGTGTTCGTGCCGATGTTCGCGGTGCTGGCCGTCGACTATTTCGGGTTCGGCCGCTCCAACCGCTGGAACACCGACGAGGACGCCCCCTCGCGCTGGTCGATGCTGGTGCCGTGGGCGCTCGGCTTCGCCGCTTACTGGCTGACCACCTCGACGCCCACCATCGCGGCTTGGGACGGGTTCTGGGCGTCGGCCCGCGACGCCATCGGCTTCACCAGGCAACCGTGGATGAACGGCGCGCTCGGCGCGGCGGTGGTGGCGGCCCTCGTGACCGCGCTCATCGGCGTGTTGCGGAGGCGCGCTGTTCGACGTTGAGCAGGTGCTGCTTGGCGCTCGCGCCACCCGCGTAGTCTCCGAGCGCGCCGTCCTCGCGCACCACCCGGTGGCAGGGCACGATCACGCAGACGGGGTTGGAGGCCAGCGCGTTGCCGATCGCGCGCAGCGCGCGCGGCCTGCCGATGCTCTGGCCGATCTCCTCCAGCGTCGTGGTCGTGCCGTAGGGGACCGCCGTGGTCTTCTGCAGCACCGACCGGGCGAACGTGGTGGCCAGCGCCCAGTCGACCGGCGTGGCGAACGCGCGCAGCCGGCCGGAGAAATAGGCGTCCAGCTCTCTGCGCACCGGGTCGAGCCGCCGCGCGTCGTTGCCGATGAACGTGCCCACATGCCGGCTGACCAGCTCGAAGACGTCGTTTTCCGCCTCGAAGCTGCAGGCCGCGATGCCCTTGCCCGTCACGGCCAGCACCAGCCTGCCCACGGCGCCGTCGTAGGTGCCGAACGCGATGTCGGGCGGCGTCTCGCCGCGGTAGGTGCTGGAGGTCACCCGCAACAGGGCATCGAGATCACCGCTCGCCATTCGCCCTCACCCTCCACACCCGCCGAGATCGCCGTGACCGCAGCGTATCGGACGGATCGCCCGACGCACCTACCAAGCCACGTGCACTATGGAGGTGTGGGGGACGAATGGGCCGGTAGTGACGACGAGATCGCACGCGCGGTGCTCGCCGGTTCGCCCAACGCCGTGGTGGTGCTCGACCGTGACCAGAGCGTGCTGGTCTGGAACGAGGCCGCCGAGCGGTTGTTCGGGTGGCCGGCCGAGGACCTGCTCGGGCGGCGGGCGCCGATCGTGCCGGGCGAGCTGACCGCCGAGCTCAACGCCGTGCTGGAGCGCGTACGCACGGGCGAGTCCGTGTCGTTGCGCACCAAACGCCTGCGCAAGGACGGCGTCCCCCTCGACCTCCGGGTGGACATCAGCGCGCTGCGCCTGGGCAACGCCGTGGCCGGATACATCTGCGTGCACCATCCGGCGCGGGCCGACGAGCTGGCCAGGCACCGCATGGCGCGCAGGGAACGCCTCGTGCGCCGGCTGACGGACGTCGTCGGCGACATCAACTCCGAGCTGGAGCTGTCGGCCGTGCTCGACCGGATCTCGGCCAGCCTCACGGAGCTCACCGGCGCGGACGCGGGCGGGTTCGTGCTGATCGAGGGCGACCGGTTGCGGCTGGTCAGCACCTACCAGTTGCCCGAGGCGATCAGGGGCACCACCACCGACCTGCGTACGAGCCTGGTGGACAAGCTGTTACGCACCGGCAAGACCGTCATGCTGGAGACGAACGGGCTCGAAGAGCTGGTGTGGGCGCGGCTGGACGGCCTGCACACGATCACTCTGGGCCTGGCCGCCGTCGGAGGGCGCCCGTACGGAGCCCTCTACGCGCTCTTCGCCCGGCGTGTCCCCGGGCATCTCGAACTGGAACTGCTGGAGCTGCTCGCCGGGCATGCGGGCATCGCCGTGGGCAACGCGGTCGCCTACCAGGAGGCGGTGCGGCAGCGGGCCCACGAGCGGGCCGTCTTCGACGCCAGTGCCGACGGCATCGCCGTGCTCGACGGGACGGGCCGCGTGGTCCGCTGGAACCCGGCCGCCGCCGCGCTGACCGCGTTCTCGGCCGACGACGTCATCGGCGGGCCGCCGCCGTTCCCGCTGCCCGAGCCGGGGGAGAAGGTCACGTTCCAGCTGGAGACGGGCCGCTGGCTGGACGTGGTGAGCGCGCGGATCGAGGAGACCGGCGAGGTGGTCATCGACTTCCGCGACGTGACCGCGGCCAAGGAGCTCGAGGAGGCCAAGGACCTGTTCCTGGCCACGACCAGCCATGAGCTGCGCACTCCGATCACGATCGTGCGGGGGTTCGCCAGCACGCTGGACTCGCGCTGGGACAAGCTGAGCGACCCCGAGCGCCGTTCGGCCGTGCACACGATCGCCGAGCGGTCCAGGTCGCTCGGCCAGCTCATGGACCACCTGCTGCTGGGCTCCAGGGCGGGGGCGGACGAGCTCAAGGTCCGGATCGAGGAGTTCGACCTGGCCGAGCGGATCCGGGCCGCCACGCTCGGGCTCCCCGTGCTGTCGGACAGGCACCGGGTCGAGGTGAGGCTCCCCGACGAACTGCCGAACGTGCTGGGCGACGCGCTGGCCACGGACATCGTTCTGGGGCAGCTGCTGGAGAACGCCTTCAAGTACTCGCCCAAGGGCGGGTTGATCGCCGTGGAGGCCTGGCCCGAGGCCGGCAACGTCGTCGTGGTGGTCGACGATGAGGGCGTCGGAATCGCCCCGCCTGACCGGGAGCGGATCTTTGAGCGCTTCGTCCAGGTGGACAGCGGCGACCGGAGAAGGTTTGGTGGAGTAGGGCTCGGGCTCTACATCGTCCGCAGCCTCGCGAGGGCACAAGGGGGTGACGTGAGCGCCCATCCGAGACCGGGAGGTGGCACCCGCATGCGGCTGGTTCTGCCCTATCGGATCCGACACACCGATGCGGTAACGAGGCGGTCACAGTTGCGCTGATCTATCGTCCAATGTGTACAAGCTGTGATCGAGATGCGGTTTCTGGGGTCGGCTAACGGGGCATTTCGGTCGTACCGGGGAGTGTTCCCGTGGGGGGCACAGGGAACGGGGAGGTGGGTGTGTCAAGCGTGGTGCTGCTGCCGTACGCGCCGTCCAGCGTCGCCGTCGCCCGCCAGCGTCTGAGCACTGACCTGCAGGACGGCGGGGTTTTCTCCGCGGCGATCGACGACGCCGTGCTCGTGGTGAGCGAACTGCTGAGCAACGCGTTGCGGCACGCGCATCCGCTTCCTTCGGGCATGGTGCGGGTCGCCTGGCTGCGCAACGACGACCACATCGAGGTGGCGGTGAGCGACGGTGGAGCGGCGACGGAGCCACGCGCCGGCCGCCCGACCCTGTCCTCGCTCGGGGGCCGGGGGCTCGGCATCGTCGAATATGTGGCGGAAAGCTGGGGCGTCCGGCACGAGGGCGAGACGACGACGGTGTGGGCGATCCTGCCCGCGCCGCACGGCAACGGCTCGGTGAACGGGCAGGTGGCGACGCTCAGAGAGGCCGGCTAGCGAGCACGGCCCGCTCGCTCACGGCCCACGCCGTGGAGACGAGCAGATAGATCCCGGCCGCCAGCGGCAGCACGAGCGCGGCGAGCACGGAGCCGTACGGGAGCAGCGGCATGATCTTCTTCATCAGCTCCGGCTGCTCTTCGGTGATCTTGATCTGCCTCGCGGAGAACCACGCCACCGCTGCGACCAGTACGATGACCAAGAAGAAGACCAAAACCGGGGTGCTGACCAGACCGTAATTAGCGATCACGCCCGCCACCTGCTGCCCCAGCGGAGCCCCGAAGAGGTCATGCCCGGCCAGCGCGGTCGGATGCGTGGCCACCCGGTACATCAGCCACATGAACGGCAGCTGCGCCAGCATCGGCATGATTCCGGCGAACGGCGAGCTGCCCTCCTTGGCGTAGAGGGCGGAGACCTCCTTGGCCAGCCGCTCGGGATTGCGCTGGTGGCGCTTCTGCAGCGCGCGCAGCCTGGGCGCCAGCCTCTCCTTGATCTTGGCGGTGCGGGCCTGGCGCACGTTGAGCGGCAGCAGCAGAAGGCGTACGGCCAGCGTGAAGAGCACGATGCCGAGCGCGGCATGGCCCCCGGACACGGTGATGACGAACGTGACAAGAGAATCGATCATGAGCCCTGTTTCTGCGTGAGAGAGGAAGGGCTCACCCGGCCTGTGCCTGAGGAGCCCCGCTTGGCAGGAAGCGGGGCATGCCTAGGGCGCGCGCGGACGCGGGCGGCCGGCCGCGTCCGGGTCGCGCAGGCGCTGGAACGCCGTGCGCCGCGCGTAGGTCAGCGGGAAGCGTCGTGGCTCGCCGCCGAAGGCGGGCAGCAACGTGGCCGCCCATGTGACCAGCAGCAGGACCGCCACCAGGGTGATCCCCGCCAGCCACGGGTCGAACAGGAGCTGCGTCACCGGCTCAGTGCGACCGTGACGACTTGCCCATCACCGTGACCACGACGAAGACGAGCAGAGCGACCACGCCGATGATCAGGGCGACCTTGAGCAGCCCCAGCACCATCGGCAGGAGGAAGTTGAACAACACGAAGAGACCCAGCAGGGTCCCGAGAACGAGCATCACGACTCTACCCATGAGGCCACCGTACGTCCTCGTGGCATGATCCGCGACGCTTACGAAGTAATGACGTCCTTGCCACCTTCGCGAAGCCGGGCCGTACCGTGAAGTGGTGAACACCCGCATCCTGGTCGTGGACGACGATCCGACCGTCTCGGAGGTCGTTGCCCGCTATCTGGAGCGCGACGGGCACGAGGTCGAATGCGTGGGCGACGGCGTCGAGGCGCTGCGCAGGGCGCTGGCCCACCCGCCGGACCTGATGGTGCTCGACCTGATGTTGCCGAAGCTCGACGGGCTTCAGGTGTGCAGGAAGCTCAGGGAACGCTGGCCCGTACCCGTGATCATGCTGACCGCGCTCGGCGAGGAGATCGACCGGGTGGCCGGGCTCGAGACCGGGGCCGACGACTACGTGACCAAGCCGTTCAGCCCGCGCGAACTGGCGCTGCGCGTCCAGTCGGTGCTGCGCCGCGCCCGCGGCGCCTCCGTCACGGGCGGCACCGGCGTGCTCCGCGACGGGGGCCTGGTGGTGGACGTGGGCGCCCACGAGGTGCACCTGGAGGGTGGGGAGGTGCTGCTGACCGCGCGGGAGTTCGACCTGCTGGCCCACCTCATGCGCAACCCCCGCCAGGCTTTCAGCAGGTCCGCGCTGCTCAACCAGGTGTGGGGATGGTCGTTCGGCGACTCGTCCACCGTGACCGTGCACGTGCGGCGGCTGCGCGAGAAGATCGAGCCCGACCCCACCAGGCCGCGCAGGATCGTGACGGTGTGGGGGGTCGGCTACCGGTACGAACCTCTGGAAGACGGGCCCTGATGCCTCGGACGACCGCTCTGACGCAGCCGGCGGTGGCCGTCGGCGACCTGGCCATGGTCGTCGCCGTGACCGCCGGGCTCGGGCTGCTGATCGCGTTCGCGGGCGTGGCGGTGATGTGGCGGCTGCGCACCCGGTCGATCGGCGTGATGCTGGCCGTGGTCGTGGTCGTCGCCGTGGCGGCCACGCTGGCGGGCGTCGTGGCGATCATCATGAAGATGATCATCGCGGGGGCGGTCAAGGACTTCGTGCTGAGCGTGGTGACCGTGGGCGGGCTCGTGGGGCTCGGGGTCGCGTTCGTGCTGGCCAAGCGGGTTGTCGGGGAGAGCAGGCGGCTGGTGGCCGCCGTGCTCCATCCGCCCTTCGTGGCACCCGAGGGGCTGCCCGCCGAGCTCCAGACGATCGCCAACACCCTGGAGGAGGCGCACGCGCGCGAGCGGGCACTCGAAGGGGCGCGGCGGGAGCTGGTGGCCTGGGTGAGTCACGACCTTCGCACGCCGCTGGCCGGGATGCGGGCCATGGCCGAGGCGCTGGAGGACGGCGTGGTCTCCGACCCCGAGACGGTCGCGCGCTACCACGGGCAGATCAAGCAGGAGGTGGAGCGGCTCTCCGTGATGGTGGACGACCTGTTCGAGCTGTCACGCATCCATGCGGGCGCCCTGCGGCTGTCGCGGGCCAGGATCGGGCTGGCCGACCTCGTCGCCGACACCCTGGCAGGGGCCGAGCCGCTGGCCCGCGCGAAGGGCGTGGTGCTCACCGCCGAGGCGGCGGCGGTCGTGCCCGTGGAGGCCGATGCGGGGGCGCTGGGGCGGGCCCTGGGCAACCTGGTGGTCAACGCCATCCGGCACACGCCGTCTGACCAGACCGTGGTGCTGCGGGCCCGCGTGGACGACACGGGCATGGCATGCCTGTCGGTGACCGACTGCTGTGGGGGGATCCCCGAGGAGGATCTGCCCCGGTTGTTCGAGGTGGCCTTCCGAGGGGAGGCCGCACGCACCCCTACGGCCGACGGCGGGGCGGGGCTCGGGCTGGCCATCGCGCAGGGGATCGTGGAGGCGCACGACGGAAGGATCGAGGTGGTCAACGACGGGCCGGGGTGCCGGTTCGAGATCCGGCTTCCCCTGGTCGCCGGCTGATCCCTCGGGTGTTCAGGCGCTCTCCGGAAGGTCGACGTCGGAGCGGGGCAGTCCGAATGACTCCGACATCGCCCGGAAGGTCGGGCAAGGCCAGCGCCACATGCAGCTCCTGCACCGCAGGATCGGGTGGGCCGTGTCACTCGTGATGCCCCCCGCGTCCCTCGGCTGGTGGAGGTCGAGCAGCCTGAGCCCGAGCTCGGAGAACCTGAGCAGGTCGGCGCGCGCGCCGGCGAGGAAGTCGAGGTCCTCGATCGCGAGCCGGGTGCGGATGGGGACATAGCCTTCGTGGTTCACCAGGCCGCGGAGGCGTCCTGCTTCGTCATCCCATGAGGTGGCCTTCTCTGTGCGGATGAGGATGGTCTCCAGCCGTTCGCGGAGCCCCTGACGCTGAGGATCTTCAGGATTGTCTGCGTTCATCGATCCGGGGGCCCGCCGGACGTGCCCCAGCCCCTCCTTCGCCATGACGCGGTTGCCAGTTCCGATGTCACGCTGTCAAGCTTCGCGTACTCTCCGTTTCCATGGAGCCCAAACGGAGGACAAAAACCTGTGGTCGCCCTATCGGCGTGACAACGTGACCGGAAGCCTCCGCGCCGCTAGCCTGCCCATGTGGAGCTCAAGGTCTCGACTCGATCACAGGCCGGGTGCGCGCTCGTCGCCATCACCGGAGAAATCGACCTGTACACGGCGCCCCACCTGCAGTCCGAGTTCACTCGGCTCCTGCAGGAAGGGCCTAGCCGGGTGGTCATCGACATGTCCGCCGTGGATTTCTGCGACTCCACGGGGATGAACGTGCTGCTCTCGGCACTCAAGCGCATGAAAGAGCAGGGAGGGGCGCTCGACGTGGCCGCGCCGCGTCCCGCCGTACGCAAGATCCTGCAGGTCACGGGGCTCGACTCGGTGTTCACCGTGTACGACGAGGTGCCGCAGGAGTTTCTCATAGCCGAGGGATCATGACGGAAGCCGCGCGTGCGGAGGTGACGCTCGATGGGCGGTGACACGGCGGCCGTCATCCCGGCCGCCAACGAGGCGGACCGCATCGCGGCCACCGTCAGGGCGGCGGCGGCGCTGCCCGGCGTCGACCTCGTCGTGGTCGTCGACGACGGCTCGTCCGACCAGACCGGCCGGGTCGCCCGCGCGGCCGGCGCCCGGGTGGTGCGCCACAGCCGCAACAAGGGCAAGGCCGCCGCGATGGAGACGGGTGCGGAGTCCGTACGCCTCCTCGACGAGGACGCCGCTCCCCGGCATCTCCTCTTCCTCGACGCCGATCTGGGCGACACGGCCCAGGCCGCCGCTCCGCTCATCGAGCCCGTACGCGCGGGCGAGGCCGACATGACCATCGCCGTGTTCACCACCCGGGTGCGGCTCGGCGGCCACGGCTTAGTCGTCCGCCTGTCGAAAGAGGGCATCCGCCGGGCGACCGGCTTCGAGCCCGCCCAGCCGCTCAACGGCCAGCGCTGCCTCACGAGAGCCGCTTTCGAGGCGGCCAGGCCGCTGGCGCACGGGTTCGGCGTGGAGACGGCGCTGACGATCGACCTGTTGCGCAAGGGCTTCCGGGTCACCGAAGTCGAGGTCGACATGGCACACCGCGCCACCGGCACCGACTGGCGGGCGCAACTTCACCGGGCCGTGCAGTTGCGCGATGTGGCACGCGCCCTGGCCACGCGGGAGCCACTTGTCACGCAAAATCTGGACAAAGTTCGATTCAAGCGCTGACCATCTGCCGTACGGGAAACGTTCGCTCGGTGATCGGGAGAACGTCCGGCGTGAGGAGGTCTGACCTCGTCCGTCCGGAACCACCTGGCGAATGTGCTGGAATCTTCCGGTGACTTCGCAATCGTGGCGCGACAAGGCACGAGGCCGGCTCGCGTGGGCGGCCACGGCGGCGATCGGCGCCTCGATCCTGCTGACGCTCAGCATCGGCCTGCTCGGTCCTTCGCCGATGGTCCCCGTGTTGACCGGCGCTGCCTGGCAACCGCCCTACTCCTTCGAGGTCCGGCCCGACCCCCATCTCACGATCGCCATGGCCGCCGCCGCCCTCGTCCTCGGCGGCCTCGGCCTCCTGCTCGCCCTGTCCCTCATCCGCGGTCCCCGGGTCCCCTCTGAGCTCGCGCGCACGGCGGTCATGATCGGTTGCCTGGCCGCCGGCGTGCTCGCGTTCCTGCCTCCCTCGGGTTCCGGCGACCACCTCAACTACGCCGTCTACGGCCGCATGGTGACGCTGGGCGTCGACCCCTACACCCACGGCGCGGTGGATCTTCCCGGCGACCCCGTCGCCGATGCGGTCGAGGAGCCGTGGCGGGAGGAGCCGAGCGTCTACGGTCCGGTGGCGACGGCTCTGCAGGCGGTGGCGAGCTGGGCGGGCGGCGACTCGCTCCGGCTGACCATATTCGTGCTGGCCCTGTTCAACGCCGCCGCCTTCATCGTGACGGGCCTGCTCATCGACCGATTCGCCCGTGGCGACCCGGCGAGACGCCTGCGCGCCGCGTTGTTGTGGACCGCCAACCCGCTCCTGCTCTACCAGTTGGTGGCGGGCCTGCACGCCGACACCCTCGCCGTCGCCTGCATGGTCGCGGCACTGCTGTCCAGGGCCCGCCCGGCGGGTTCGGGTGTCCTGCTCGGCCTCGGCGTGGCCATCAAGATCAACGCCGGCCTCGTCGCCCTGGGCCCGGCCTGGGAGTTGCGACGGCGCCCTGCCCGGCTGGCGCTCATGGCCGGGTGCGCCCTCGCCGTCGTGGTCGCCGGTTACGCGATCGTCGGCACGGCGGCGATCGAGCCGATCACCCGCACCAGCAAGGCCGTCTCGCACGCCTCGTTCTGGAAGCTCGTCCAGGGCTGGCTGCAGTCCGTCGTGGGCACCGGCAGCGCCTACCGAGGAGAGATCCAGGTGGGCTCCCTCCTCGTGCTCGCACTCGTCGCCTGGTCCCTGTTCCGCCTCGCATCCGTTACGGCGTCGCGTGCCGGTTCTGTGGCCACGAACGGAGGAGGCCCGGAGGCTCCCGTCGTGGCGGCGGTGCTGGTGGTGGCGTACGTGTTCGCGACCCCCTACATCCTGCCGTGGTACGACGGGCTGGCGCTCGGCCTGCTGGCGCTCGTGACGGCGTCGGCGCTCGACATGTTCGTGGTCGCGCACCTGCTGGTCCTGTCGCTGGCCTACCTGCCCGCCAGGGTGGAGGGCCAGCCACAGGACCTCGTGTGGCTCAGTACGGAGCTCAGGCCCCGGCTCGCGTGGGCCCTGCTGGCCCTGACCGTGGCACTGCTGGTGTGGGCGTGGCGAGCTGCAGGGCGCGCACGCACGCGGCCAGCGTCAGCGGCACGGCTACCGTCAACGCCATAGAGGGGATGGCGATGCCCGAGTCGTTCATGAGGAAGGCGACGAACGCGCACGCGAGCGTACCGAAAAGGCCCGCCCTGAGCACCGGGGCCAGCGCGTAGACCTGGCCCAGCGCGGAGGCGCCCCAGCGTGACGGGCGGGCGAGCACCAGGAAGAGGAAGGCCAGCGCGACCACGGAAAGGAGGGTCAGCGACCAGTTGCCGACGGTCACGCCGACCATGGCGGTGAGCTTGCGCCCGACCACCGTCCACGCCTGGCCGTCGATGATCTGCTGCACGAAGGTGCCCAGGTGGGTGCGTTCAGGCTCCGGCCGCAGCCAGTCGAACACCGACAGCGTCCCCACGAGCAGCGCCCCCGCCAGGCCGACGAGCGCCAGTTTCAGCAGTGACACGCGCCGGCCCGACAGGAGGATGAGGAAGACGGCCAGCCCGATCACGAAGGCCGGCACGCCGCCGAAGTCGGCTCCCCACGACGGCCATCCGTCCGCGAAGACGGCCAGCCCTCCATAGGCCGCGCACGCCGCGACGACCACGACCCTGGACGTCCTCTTGCCGAGCAGCCACTGGGCCACTCCGGCCAGGCCGAGCAGGGTGCCGGTGGCGTAGACGGCGAAGGCGATGTTGCTGAAACCGTAGAACCGTCCTCCGGTGACGGGCTCGTAGCCGGTCACGGCGTTCACCTGGAGCTTGGAGCCGGTCATGACGTCGAGGAGGAGCGCGAGCGAGGTGACGGCGGCGACCACGGTGAGAGGGCCGAGCACGTGGGAGCGCCACGGCCCCGCGAAGGCCGCGGCGGTGATCAGGGCGGCGATGGCGACGATCGTCACGATCACCGACGCCATCGGGACCGGCAGCGTCCACCAGGGCACCAGCTGGGCCAGGAAGGTCGACACCGGAATGGCGCCGCTGACCACCGCGACGACCTGGACGGCGGCGAGCAGCCTGGACGCGCTCGCCAGGCCCGCGGCCGAGCCGTCCGCCGGCGGTACGACCGCGGAGGTGGCCGGTGTTTCCGGCGAGGAGGGGGGCGGCGGGGTGCCGTTCTTGAAGCGGCGGCGCAGAGCCAGGGCGGCGAGGGCGTAGAAGAGGAGCTGCACCGTCACCAGGACGGTGAAGAAGGGGCCGCGTACGTCGCGTAGCACCTGGCTGGCCAGGTCGGCGTCGGCCAGGTCCGCCACCGTGCCGGCCGGGTCGGGCGGGGCGGCGTCGCCGGAGCGCCACGGGCGGCCGACGACCTCGCGGGGCGCCGGCAGGCCGAGGAGCTGGACTGTGGTGGCGGTGAGGTCGGTGATCGTGACCAGGGAGTCCTGGCGGGTGGAGGTGGCCGTGAGGCGGCCGTGCGGGAACGGCGGGCCGCCGGGAGCCGACGGGCCGGCGGCGATGGCCACGTGGAGGTGGGCGTTGGGCGTCACGTCGGAGACGCCGGCCAGCAGGACGGAGGTGCCGGCGGGCAGCTTGCCGAGAAGGGCGCCGATCTGCCGGTCGGCCCGGGCCACCGCCGCCTTCCTGGCCTCGGCGGGCATCGGTGCGGGGACTCCGTACTCGTCCAGGGGGCGGGCGGCCCAGGCGGTCGCCAGGTCAGCGGCTTCGAAGACGACGAGGTCGTAGGGGGTCAGGTCGGCGGCCGAGCCCAGGTCGGGGGCGTAGGCGGCGACGTCTCCCGAGGCGTCGGCCGCTGCGAGCGCCGCTCCGGGGCCGATCGCGGCCACCTTCCCTCCGCCGTCCCCCACGGCCCGGCCCAGGGTGCCCAGCCGGGCGTCGAAGCCGGTCTCGCCCTGGTGGGCGCTCAGCGCCTCCCATCCGGGGATCGTGGCGCCCTGCCCCGACTGCCGGGGCGCGGGGGCCGGGGTGCAGCCCCTGCCCGGCGTACCCGCTCGCTGGCCTGCCGAGACGGTCAGCCAGCCCGCCGTGGGGCAGGTGATGCCCCGGTCGGGGGGCGGCACCGTACGGGTGGAGAGCGAGGCGGAGGAACCCCTGCCGACGAGGTCCCACAGGTGGGGCGTGCGTGACCGGTCGAGGTCGCTCCACTCCAGGCCGGGCACGCCGACCAGGGCCACGCGCCCCCCGACCGCCCGCTCCTGCGTCGGATCCGCGCCCGCCGCCGCGGGCGCGACGGCCGCGGCCAGGGCGATGCCCAGCAGCAACGTCAACACGCGGCGGAGGGAACGGCCTGATCGCACTCGCCGTCGGCCGCGCGACTCGTGCCCGCCGTCGTACGGGTCCGGCCTGGCGTCGTTGGGCATGTGCGGGAGCTCCAGCGTTTCGGGGAAGGATGTGCGTCCGATCGTAGATGCTGAGCGCGGGCGGGCCGGGTCGTCGGCACGGCGCGGGCCGAGGCCCCGGGCGCGGGCAAGGCGGCGGCCGGGACGGCGTGCCCGGCACGGTACGCTGCTCGGTCATGAGGTCCGTGAGTACGTGCCACCCCCGAGGGGCGGGAACCGTGCGGCGAGCAACACTCCGTTGACCCTTGGCCACGTCAAGCCCCGATCCCGAAGCGACTCCCGGCCCGGCAGCCTCCGGCGGGCCGGCGGCCACGCCTGCGCGATCACCGGAAAAGACCACCCGTGAGCGCCCAGCCGGCGATCCGCCCGCCGCGCGACGCGGGGGAAGCGACGGAGCAGGTCCGATGACCGGGGGCGTGGGGCGGCGGCAGTGGTGGGCGTGGGCGGTCGTCGTGCTCGTCGTCGCGGCGGCCGTGACCCCGCTGGTGCACACATGGCTCACCAATGCGGACGATCAACGCCTGGTCGACCTGGACGTCTATCGCACCGGCGGGCAGATGCTCCTCGACGGGCGGCCGGTGTACGACTACTTCACCCCCGCGCCGCAACTGCTGCCGTTCACCTACCCGCCCGTCGCGGCGATGCTGGCCGTCGGGCTGGCCGGGATGTCCTGGGGCGTCGCGCAGTGGGTGTGGACGGCCGGGATCTTCGTGGCGCTCGCCGTGACCGTGGGCTTCGCGTTCAGGGGCGCCCTCGGCACGTGGCGGAACTACGCGCCGTGGGCCTTCGCCCTGTTCATGGTGGCCTGCGCGTACATGATGCCCATCCGGGACCAGGTGCGGTTCGGCCAGGTCGACATCCTGCTGGTCGCGTTGTGCCTGGCGGACTGCGTGGCCAGGAGGCCGTGGTGGCCGCGGGGGTTCCTGATCGGGCTGGCCACGGCGGTGAAGCTGACGCCCGGAGTCTTCCTGATCTACCTGCTGGTCACCCGTCAGTGGCGGACGTTCTTCATGGCGGCGTTCGCGGCGGCGGTGCTCACGCTGCTGCCGTTCGCGGTGATCCCGCAGGACGCGGCCGGCTTCTGGTTCTCGGCGCTGCTCGATCCCGAACGCCTCGGCGCCAACGCGGCCACCACCAACCAGTCGATCCGCGGCATGCTGATCCGCCTCTACCTGCCCGACCTGCTGACGTCCGCGATCTGGCTGGTGATCGTGGCGGCGGTCGGCTGGTACGGGTTCCGCGGCGCGCGGGACGCCTACCAGGCGGGCGACTCCATCACCGCGGTCGCGCTCGTCGGGCTGATGGCCGTACTGCTCTCGCCGGTCGCCTGGATCCACCACCTGGCCTACGTCGTCGTGGTGCTCGGCGCGATCGTCGGCGACGGCCGCGATCCGGTCAGGCTGCGGGTGGCGGCCGGGGTGTGGCTCTATTACGTGGTGCCCGTCCCGTGGTGGGGCGTATCGCTGAAGGCGGCCGACATCCCGGGCGTCAGCCTGGTGCTCGGGAAGATCGTCCAGAACGGGTTCGGGTTGGGTGCGCTGGCCCTGGTGTGGCTGCTGGCGTCCTGGGTGCCGAAACGCCGGATGCTTGCTTGACCCGGCCATTACGCTATGTGTCGTGCTCGTTACCGCATGGGTCTTCGTGGGCGTTCTGGCCGGGGTCAGCGGCGTGCTCATCGGCTGTCTGGCCCTCCGCCGGGCGCAGGCCACGGTGGAGGACTGCCGGCGGCTGCTCGCCCGGCAGACGCACGAGGGCGGGCGCGATCTCAAGGCCGTCAGAGACGTGGCCGTCTGCCGGTACGACGCCCTCGCGGAGATGACCGGGCGGCTGTCGTTCTCGGTGGCGATGATCAACGGGCTGGGTGACGGCATCGTGCTGACCTCGATCAACGGGCGCAGCGAGACGCGTACGTACGTGCGGTCCGTGGTGGGAGGAAAGGGCGAGCAGGAGCTGTCGCCCGAAGAGGAGGAGGCCGTGCGCGCGGCCCGCCTGGGGCTGGGTCCGCTGATCACGGCGCGGGCTTCGTGGCAGCTGTAGCCGGTCGTCCACCACGCGCTCGGCCGAATGGTCACCATGCGCTGTCCACCTGCGGATATTCTGGACTCATGCCCCGTCTCGCCTATCTCGGACCCGAAGGCACCTTCACCGAAGAGGCCCTGCGGCTCCTCGACCCCACCGCCGAGCGCCTGCCCTGCGCCAACGTGAGCGCCGCGCTCAACGCCGCCCGCGCGGGCGATGCCGACGGCGCCGTCGTGCCGCTGGAAAACTCCATCGAGGGCGCCATCACCACGACGCTCGACGAGTTCGCCTGGGGCGAGCCGCTGCTGATCACGGCCGAGCTGCTGCTGCCCGTGCAGTTCTCGCTGCTGGCCCGGCCCGACACCGAGATGGCCCACGTCAAGCGGGTCTACACGCATCCCGCTGCCATCACCCAGTGCCGCGCCTTCATCTCCCGCGAGCTGCCCGACGCCGTCGTGGTGGCCGCCCCGTCGACGGCGGCCGCGGCCCAGGAAGTGTCGCTGCCCGGCTCCCCCTACGACGCGGCCATCGCCGCCCGCATCGCGGGCGAGCACTACGGGCTGGTCGAGCTGGCCTCCGACATCGGCGACAGGTCCGACACGGTGACCAGGTTCGTCCGGGTCGGCCGCCCTCAGCCGCTGCCCGCGCCGACCGGTTCCGACCGCACCACGCTGGTGGTCTTCCTCGCCGACGACCACCCGGGCGCGCTGCTGGAGATGCTGACGGAGTTCTCCGTACGCGGGGTCAACCTGACGCGCATCGAGTCGCGGCCGACGGGCGACGGCATCGGCCGCTACTTCTTCCACTTCGACTTCGAGGGGCACATCGCCGACGCCCGTGTCGGCGAGGCGATCGCGGGGCTGCACCGCGTCTGCGGCGAGGTGCGGTTCCTGGGGAGCTATCCGCGGGCCGACGGGGTGACGCCGCTGATCAGGCGCGGCACGTCCGACGGCGCGTTCGGCGAGGCGGCCGAGTGGCTGGCGCGGGTCCGCTCCGGCCAGGTCTGAGTACGCTGGCACGTGCGGCGGCTCGTGACGCGGGGTGGCGGCGGCGGGCGGCGGCGACTCGGCGTAATAGAGGGGCGGGCCGCGGTCCGGCGCCGGTAGCCTTTTCCTTGTGATTGACCTGCGTACCCTTCGTGAGGATCCCGACCGGCTACGGGCGTCGCAGCGTGCCCGCGGTGAGGACGACTCTGTCGTCGACACGCTGCTCGACCTTGACGGACGCCGGCGTTCCGCGCTGACCGCGTTCGAGTCCATGCGGGCCGAGCAGAAGAGCATGGGCAAGTCGGTCTCCAAGGCGCAGGGCGAGGAGAAGGCCGCTCTGCTCCAGCGGGCCAAAGACCTCGCTAGCCAGGTCAAGGCCGCGGAAGCCGAGGCGGAGAAGCTGGGGGCCGAGCTCGACGAGGTGCTCCAGACGGTGCCCAACATCGTCGATGAGGGCGCGCCCGAGGGCGGCGAGGACGACTACGTCGTGCTGGAGACCCATGGCGAGCCGCGCGCGTTCGACTTCACCCCCAAAGACCACCTGGAGCTGGGGGAGGCGCTCGGGGCCATCGACATGGAGCGAGGCGCCAAGGTGTCCGGCTCGCGGTTCTTCTTCCTCAAGGGCGTCGGCGCCCGGCTGCAGCTCGGCCTGCTCAACATGGCCATGCAGCAGGCGATCGAGGCGGGGTTCACGCCGATGATCACTCCGGTGCTGGTCAAGCCGGAGACCATGCAGGGCACCGGCTTCCACGTGGCCCACGACAAGGAGATCTACCGCCTTCCTGAGGACGACCTCTATCTGGTCGGCACCTCAGAGGTGTCGCTGGCCGGCTATCACGCGCAGGAGATCCTCGCGGCCGACGACCTGCCGCTGCGCTACGCGGGGTGGTCGTCGTGCTTCCGCCGCGAGGCGGGCTCGTACGGCAAGGACACCAGGGGCATCATCCGGGTCCACCAGTTCGACAAGGTCGAGATGTTCTCCTACGTGCGTCCCGAGGACGCCCAGGAGGAGCACCGGCGGCTGCTGGCCTGGGAGAAGGAGATGCTGGCCAGGATCGAGGTCCCCTACCGCATCATCGACACGGCGGCGGGCGACCTCGGCATGTCGGCGGCCCGGAAGTTCGACTGCGAGGCGTGGATCCCGACCCAGGGCCGCTACCGCGAGCTGACCTCGACCTCCAACTGCACCGAGTTCCAGGCGCGCAGGCTCGCCGTCCGCTATCGCGACAAGGACGGCAAGCCCCAGCACCTGGCCACGCTCAACGGCACGCTGGCCACGACCCGCTGGATCGTCGCGATCCTGGAGAACCACCAGCAGGCCGACGGCTCCGTGGTGGTCCCGCAGGCGCTGCGCCCCTACGTCGGCCTCGACGTGCTGGAGCCGGCCAAATAGCGACCGCCGTCAGCGCCCGAACCCGAAGAGCCCTCCGACCCGCCCGGCGATCCGGTCGAACTGGTAGTAGAGCGCCGGCGGCACGAACGGCTGCATGACCGAGTGCCGCTGGCCCAGCAGCGTGATCACCTGCATGGGCGAGCGGTCGATGTAGCGCGGGAGGTTCTCGAACCACCGGGCGCTGTTGCGGGCGGCCCTCTGCGGCGAGCGGAGCTTCGCCTTCGACTCGCGTTCGTAGGCGGCGAGGGCCGTTTCGAGATTTTTCTGCTGGTAGAGCTCCTTGGCCAGGACGGAGGCGTCCGCCAGGGCCAGGGCGGTGCCCGCGCCGATGGAATAGTGCGTGGTGTGCGCGGCGTCCCCCACCAG
Organism: Nonomuraea sp. NPDC049378; assembly: GCF_055586745.1. Taxonomy (NCBI): domain Bacteria; kingdom Bacillati; phylum Actinomycetota; class Actinomycetes; order Streptosporangiales; family Streptosporangiaceae; genus Nonomuraea; species Nonomuraea sp. NPDC049378. Next base: position 11,253 of record NZ_JBVJHP010000025.1, on the reverse strand, counting down.
CACGACGTTGCCGTGGTGCCACGTGCGGTTGGTCAGCGTGCGGAAGTGCAGCCAGTGCGCGGTGCCGTCGGCCTGTGCCCGCCCGATCAGCGGGTGCCCGTCGAGGATGTCGGCGAAGAGCTTCTCCAGGATGGCCAGGCTGTCGGCTTCCTTCCCCTGGTCGAGCCCGAGCCCCCGCCAGGTTTCCGGGGTGCACTCGATGACGCAGGTGCTGTGCTCCTTGCTGTACTTGTAGCCGTAACACCAGATCCAGCCGTGCTCGGTCTCCACGAAGGCGAAGACGAACGCGTCGAAGACCTTGGTGGTGCCGAGCCAGATGTAGATGTTCTGGCCGGTATGGAACTCGGGGCCGAAGTGCTCGGCGTGGCGGTCGCGCAGCCCGCTGTTGACGCCGTCGCCCGCCACGACGAGGTCGGCGTCGCCGAACTCGTCCTCGTCGGTGATCTCCCGCTCCCACTCGATGCGTACGCCGAGCGATTCGGCGCGTTCCGCGAGGATGCCCAGCAACCTGCGCCGGCTGATGCCGTAGCCGGCCTCCCCTTGCTCGACCGTCACCGTGGCGCGTTCGCGGATGTCCGCGACCCAGGAGTCCCAGCGGACCGAGCTCTCGCTGATGGCCCGCGCGGAGTCGGCGTCGGCCCGGTGGAGATCGTTGAACAGTTCGTCCCAGTAGGTCACGCCCCAGCCGTATGTCGAGCCGGCCGGGTTCCGTTCGTAGATGGTGATGTCGTGGGACGGATCCACACGTTTCATCAGGATCGAGAAGTACAGGTTGGCGGGTCCACCGCCGACGCAGGCGACTTTCACCAGAGCCCCCATTGTGACGCAAAGTAATCAATCTATGCCACAGAGTAGCAGAGGGGCAGAGGGGTCCCAGGTCACGGGCCGGAACGGCTCGCGTCGTTCCTGATGAGGGCGGCGCCCGCCACCAGCACGAGAACGGTGAGCGCCGCGGCGATCGCGACGGCGGCCTCGTACGCCTCGGGCGTGCCGCCGGCCCAGCCGTCGAAGGGCAGATAGACGGCCGCGTAGAGGAGCGGCCCGCCCACGACTCCGACCGCGGCCGTCACGGGACGCGCCCGGCCCGCGAACGCCAGCACGAGGCAGACCAGGGTGCCGAGCACGGCCGCGACGACGCCGAGCGCCACCAGGCCGAGCGCGTCATGACCCAGAAGGGCGGCCTCGGCGACCATGGCGAAGAAGCCCAGGCAGGCGAATATGGCGAAGCCGGTGTAGACGCGGTGGAACTGGCGCATCCCCGCTCCGACGCCGCCGAAGAGCATGCAGGCGGCCAGGAAGAGCGCCACGCTCCGCTCCAGGCTCACGTCCACGGCCGGGGCCTGCTCCGTGGCCGAGCCGGGCCAGCCCACCCGCCGCCACGTCCCCTGGACGTCGCGGACCAGGATGCCGTCCCGGCCGTTCGCGACGACCACGTCGTGCCCGCCGGGCCGGGGCACCACGGCCAGGCCCATCGGGTGATGCCCGTGCCCGCCGGAGTAGGTCCTGCGCAGCCGCTCGCGGTCGTCGCCGGACGTGGGCCACGACGGCCGCCACGTCTTGCCGCCGTCGTCGGACTGCTGCACGGCCATCCGGTCCGGCACCACCCGGTAGCACCGGGTCGCCTGCCTGGGCACGCACGCGGCGCTCTGCGGCCTTCTGGGCTCGTCCGCCATCACCCGGTCGATCTCCGACCACGTGGCTCCGCCGTCGCGGGAGATCCAGTCCTGGCCGCTCGAAACGTGGACGACGATCCGGTCGCCGTCCACCTCGACGGACTCCGCGGCGGGCATGTGGTCGGCCGACGTGGCGGCCACCGCCAGCACGGTCAGCGGCATCGCCGCGACGATCCGCCATCTGGAGGAGCGGGTACGGAGGCTGCGCCCGCGTACCCACCAGGCCAGCGCGAGCGCGGGGAGGGCCAGCAGGTCCGTGGGATCGGCCAGGACGCGCGACGGGCCCGCCACGAGGCTCCAGACCTGGGAGGCGACCTCAGCGCCCGTCTCCGTCGATTTCACGAGCGTGAACAGCGCCCCCGCGAGCGCGGTGGCCGCCAGATCGGCCCGCCGCCGGAAGAGCAGGGCGAGCAGGGCGGGCGCCACCACGAGACCTGCCACGTCGCTGAGCTTGCCCGTGACGAACCCGGGCCAGGCCTGCTTGAGCAGGTGGTCGTTGACCAGTAGTACGAAGACCCCGGCGACGGTCACGGGGTGACATGACCACGCATACCTCATATAGAGGTCGATGTATGGGAGGGTCCGGCGGTTCAACGGCTGTGTGAGTCGAGTCACAGCCGTGACCTGGCCGACACATGCGAAGACCGGAGCCCGCTGGAATGCGGACCCCGGTCTCTCTCTCGCTGCTACAGGTCAGATGGCTCGGACCTGCGAGGCCTGCGGCCCCTTCTGGCCCTGCGTGATCTCGAACTCGACCCGCTGGCCGTCTTCAAGGCTGCGGTAGCCGTTGCCGACGATCTCGGAGAAGTGCACGAACACGTCCGGCGCACCGCCGTCCGGGGCGATGAAGCCGAAGCCCTTCTCGGCGTTGAACCACTTGACGGTTCCCTGAGCCATAAAAGCTCTCCCTCAGGATGTGAATCTATGGGACCCACACCTCGTGGATCCCGGTGTGTCGTACAGCAAGCACCCGGGGTGGCTCAGACAAAGTCATGCTGGTTTTCACTACGGGATCAGCTAATACAACGCCATCACATCTAACACCATTCTGGCGCGTTGGTGTTCCCGTCCCTAGGAAGATTTCTGTCAGGCGGCATCACCAGGCAAACTGGAACCTGTTATGCAGAGCCTTCCCGCACCCCGTCTAGTGGCCACCGACCTCGACGGCACCGCGTTGCGCACCGACGGAACCGTGTCTCCCCGCACGGCCGCGGCCTTCACCAAAGTCGAGGAATCGGGGGCGGCGCTAGTGTTCGTGACAGGGCGGCCGCCGCGCTGGATGGGCGGCGTCGCGGGTGCGGTGCGTCACCACGGGCTCGCCATCTGTGCGAACGGGGCACTGATCTACGATCTCCATACCGAACGGATAGTGGAATCTCACCTGATCACGGTGGATGTACTCGAGGACGTCGTGGCTCAGCTAAGAGCGAACGTGGCCGATCTCGCATTTTCGGTCGAGTATGAAGCCGGTTTTGCGCATGAGTCGGATTTCCTCCTCGGCGCCCTTGACAAGGCCAAGGGGAGCGCCCGCGCCGGCTCCCTCACGGCACGTCCGTGCGCCAAGCTGCTGGCCCTGCACCCGGGCATGGGCCCGGACGAACTCCAGGCCACCGTGCACGAGCTGGTGGGGCACCTGGTGACCGCCACCCACTCCAGCCGCAGAGGCCTGATCGAGATGAGCGCCCAAGGCGTCACGAAGGCCAGTGCCCTGGCGGCGCTGGCCGCACAGCACGAGATCAAACCCGCGCAGGCCGTGGCGTTCGGCGACATGCCGAACGACCTGCCCATGCTGAGCTGGGCAGGCACGGCGTACGCCGTCGCCAACGCTCATCCCACCGTGCTGGCGGCGGTCGATCACGTGACCGCGAGCAACGACGACGACGGCGTCGCGCAGGTGATCGAGAAGCTCTACAGGTAGGGGCCGGAACCACCGGGCGGCCGCGGCTGCGGCTCCTCGCCGTGCGGCACGCCGGGCAGCGCCCTGCGCATCTGCTCAAGCTGGGCACGGGCGGCCATCTGCTGCGCGAACAGCGTGGTCTGGATGCCGTGGAACAAGCCTTCGAGCCAGCCGACGAGCTGGGCGTGCGCGATGCGCAGCTCGGCCTCGCTCGGCGGCGTGCCGGTCTCGTCGGTGAACGGGAGCGACAGGCGTTCCAGCTCGTCGACCAGCTCCGGCGCCAGGCCGTCCTCGAGCTCCTTGATGGACGACTCGTGGATCTCCTTCAACCTCTTACGGCTGGCCTCGTCGAGGGGAGCCGCGCGGACCTCCTCGAGAAGCTGCCTGATCATGCTGCCGATGCGCATCACCTTCGCGGGCTGCTCGACCAGGTTGGTGACCGACCGATCGTCCTCGCCGCTATCGCCCTGACCTTGGAAGTCGGGGCCCACCACCACGATGTGGGGGGTGTTGTTGTCCTCAGCATTCATAACTCTCACCGTACTAGCAGGATCTTGCCGATGTGCTCCCCGGAATCCAGCATTCGGTGAGCTTCGGCGGCGTCCGCCATGGGCACCTCCGCGTGGACCACGGGACGCACCGCACCGGCCCCGACCAGCGGCCAGACGTTGTCGACGACGCTGCGGACGATGGCGCCCTTCTCCTCCACGGGACGCGAGCGCAGCCCCGTCGCGTGCACGGCCGCGCGCTTGGCGAGCAGGGCGCCCAGGTCGAGTTCGGCCTTGCGGCCGCCCTGGAGCCCGATGATCACCAGCCGGCCGCCGGTGCGCAGCGCTTTGACGTTGCCCGCGAGGTATTTCGCGCCCATGATGTCGAGGATGACGTCGGCGCGTACCTTGTCCGCGAAGTTCTCCTCGCGGTAGTTGATCACCTCGTCGGCGCCGAGCTCCTTGACCCGCTCGGCCTTCTCCGCCGTGCCGACCGTCGCGACCACGTGGGAGCCGAGCGCCTTGGCCAGCTGCACCGCGAACGTCCCGATCCCGCTCGCGCCGCCGTGCACGAGCAGCGTCTCACCCCGGCGCAGCCGCCCGACCATGAACACGTTGGACCAGACGGTGCAGGCCACCTCCGGCAGCCCGGCCGCCTCCCGCGGCGACACGCCCTCGGGCAGCGGCATGACCTGTTGCCAGGGCACGGCTACGCGCTCGGCGTAACCGCCGCCCCCGAGCAGCGCGCACACCGCGTCGCCCGGCTTGAACTGCTCGACGTCGGCGCCCACCGCGGCCACCACGCCCGAGGCCTCCAGCCCCGGGTAGGGCGACGTTCCGGGAGGAGGATCGTAGAACCCCTGACGTTGCAGGACATCGGCACGATTGACCGCGGAGGCGGTCACGTCGATGAGCACGTCTCCGCGCCCCACCTCGGGATCCGGCACCTCGTGCCACTCCAGCACCTCGGGGCCGCCCGGCTCGGTGATCTCAATGGCTCGCATGCGAACCACGGTAGCCGGGCAAAGAAGTTCTGGGTTGCCGGGCTGCGTAGGAGCAGGTGGCGTTAATCTGCAAGGTATTTGCTGCCCCTTTAGACCCACCCGAGGGGGAACACGGTGGCAAGACACGATCGAGAAGAATCTCTCGAGGAACAGCTGGCCTGGCTTGACGCGATCAAGGAGACGGAGGAGACCCCCGTCTCTGTCAGCGTCTCGACTGCGTCCGCCGACGAGCCGGTCGCCTCGCCGTACCCCCAGGACCCGTGGTCGCTCGTGCCCCAGCAGCACGAGACGCCGACGCCGCCGCTGTTCCGCGCGGCGGTCGACTCCGTGTACGGCACGGCCGCGGCCGAGGACGTACCCGAAGGGGAGAGCGAGGCGGGGGAGTGGCTCGGCGAGGCCGGAGCCGCCAAGAAGGAGGAGCCGGCCGCGCCGCCCGCGGACGACCCCTTCAACACCCCGCTGAAGCCGCTGCCGCGCCCCGACGACACCGAGACCTTCACGCTGTCGTTCGCGCCGCCGGAGACGGCCGACAAGGACAAGACGGCGGAGCCGGCGGACGATCCGTGGTCCACGCCGCCCGAGTGGCCGCCGCCCGCGGAGCCGTCCGCGTCATCCGCGTCCCAGCCCCCGTCCCAGCCCTCGTCCCAGCCCTCGTCCCAGCCCTCGGCCGCGTCCATCCAGCCGGCCGAGGGATCGGCTGTGGAGGATCCGCTGACGGCCCGGCAGCCGGCCGTGGCCGAGGAGACCGCACGCCCGGAGGAGCAGACGGAGAAGCAGGCGGAGGAGAAGCCGGCCGACGAGGAGAAGCCCACCTGGGAGAGCACGCCCCCCAAGAGCGAGCCCTCGCAGTGGCCCTCCGGATCCGACCAGACCCTTCCCGGGAACGAGACCCCGCGGTGGACAGGTTCCGACGAGACCCTGCCGCGGAACGAGCGCCCGCGGTGGGCCGATTCCGGGCCGCAGTGGGCGGGCCCTGAGCAGCGGGGTGATTCCGGTCCCCAGTGGGCAGGCTCCGAGCAGCGGGGTGATTCCGGGCCGCAGTGGGCGGGCCCCGAGCGGCGGGTCGAGCCCGAGCAGCAGCGGGAGGAGCGTCCGCAGCCCGATGAGCGCTCTCCGTGGTCCGAGCCGGTCCAGGAGGACCGCCACCAGGACCGCCCCCTGCGGCTGGAGCGCTCCCAGCGCCAGGACCGCCCGCCCCACGACGACCCGCCGCGTGAGCGTCCCGCCGGGCAGGAGGGTTCTCCGTGGGCCGACCAGCCCGAGTGGCGCCCCGCGGACCGGGACATCCCTCCGGCGCCGCCGCGCCGCCGACCCGCCCCGGCGCCCGTCTTCAGCGCCCCGCCAAGACCCCCGGTCACCGGGAGGCCGACGGCTGAGAGCCTCGACCCGGAGTCCCTGCTCCGCGGACGGCGTAACGCTCCCTCCAAGGGGTGGCGCCGCGTGGTCTACAAGGCGTCGGGCGGCTGGATCAAGCCGGGCGAACCCCCGGAGGTGCGCCGCCGCCGCGAGCTCGTGACCAGGGCGCGCACTCCGGTGACCGCCGGGCACCACCGCGTGGCCGTGCTGAGCCTCAAGGGCGGAGTGGGCAAGACCACGACCACGGTCGGCCTGGGCGCCACCCTCGCCCAGATCCGCGGCGACCGCGTGATCGCCGTGGACGCCAACCCCGACAGGGGCACGCTCTCCGACAAGCTCGTCCTGGAGACCTCGGCGACCGTGCGTGACCTGCTCAACGAGCGTGACCAGGTCAAGCGTTACGTCGACATCAGGGCGTTCACCTCGCAGGCGCCGTCGCGGCTGGAGGTGCTCGCCTCCGACCGTGACCCGTCGGTCTCCGAGGCGTTCAGCGGCGACGACTACCAGGACGTCTCCCAGGTGCTGGAGAACTTCTACTCCATCTGCATCACCGACTGCGGCACCGGCCTGCTCCACTCCGCCATGGGCGGCGTGCTCGGGCTCGCCGACCAGATCGTGCTGGTCAGCTCCCCGTCCGTCGACGGCGCCAGGGCGGCTTCGGCGACGCTCGACTGGCTGGAGGCGCACCAGTACGGCGACCTGGTCAAGAACGCGACCGTGGTGCTGTGCAGCGTCAGGCCGCGCTCGAAGTCGGCGGTCGACATCAAGAAGCTGGAGGCCCATTTCGCCGCCCGATGCCGAGCGGTGATCCGGGTGCCGTACGACCCGCACCTGGAGGAGGGCGCGGAGATCGATCTGGACCGGCTCCAGGAGCCCACCAGGGACGCCTATCTGCAGCTCGCCGCCAGCGTGGGCGACGGCTTCGCGGGCGTCCCCGAGTGAGGCCGCGGGCGCGGGCCTAGCGGCAGGCGTCATCAGTCCCGCGAGACGCAATAAGCTCAGGCGACAGGTCGGGCGAAGTGGGATCGGGGGACGGGTGAGCAAGTCGTTCGTGCACCTGCACGTGCATACCGAATACAGCATGCTGGACGGAGCGGCCAAGATCAAACCGCTGTTCAAAGAGGCAGCGCGGCTTGATATGCCGGCCATCGCCATGTCGGATCACGGCAACATGTTCGGTGCGTACGAGTTCCAGAAGGTGGCGAAGGACAGCCCGGTCAAGCCGATCATCGGGATCGAAGCGTACGTGGCGCCAGGATCCCGGTTGTTCAAGAAACCGGTCTTCTGGGGTTCTCGCGCGGAGACCGGTGTCGCGGACGGCGAGGGCGGCAAGGACGTCTCCGGCGGCGGCCGGTTCACCCACATGACCATGTGGGCGAAGGACGCGGACGGGCTGCGTAACCTGTTCCGGCTGTCGTCGCTGGCCTCGGTCGAGGGCTACTACGGCAAGCCCCGCATGGACCAGGAGCTGGTCTCGCAGCACGCGGCCGGGATCATCGCCACCACCGGCTGCCCGTCCGGCGCGGTGCAGACGCGCCTGCGGCTCGGCCAGTACGACGAGGCCGTCAAGGTCGCCGGCGAATACCAGGAGATCTTCGGCAAGCAGAACTACTTCCTGGAGTTGATGGACCACGGCATCGACATCGAGCGGGAGGTGCGGGCCGACCTGCTGCGGCTGGCCAGGCAGCTCGACATCCCGCTGCTGGTCACCAACGACTCCCACTACGTCACCGAGGACCAGGCCGACGCCCACGACAGCCTCCTGTGCGTCGGCGTCGGCAAGAACAAGGACGACCCCAACCGGTTCCGGTTCAACGGCTCCGGCTACTACCTCAAGCCGGCCGACGAGATGTACGCGCTGTTCTCCGAACTGCCGGAGGCGTGCGACAACACGCTGCTGGTCGCCGAGATGGTCGGCGACTACAGCGACGTGTTCGCACAGGTGGACCGGATGCCCGACTACCCCGACGTGCCCGAGGGCGAGACGCAGGAGTCGTGGCTTCGCCAGGAGGTGGAGCGCGGCCTGGAGATGCGGTACGGCGCCCCGGTCCCCGCCGAGGTGATGGAGCGGTACGAGACCGAGATGAAGGTCATCGGGCCGATGGGCTTCTCCTCCTACTTCCTCGTGGTGGCCGACATCTGCCGCTACGCGCGGGACAACGGCATCCCGGTCGGTCCCGGCCGCGGCAGCGCCACCGGATCGATCGTCGCCTACGCCACGCGGATCACGGAGCTCGATCCGCTGGAGCACGGCCTGCTGTTCGAGCGGTTCCTGAATCCGGAGCGGATCAACCCGCCGGACGTCGACCTCGACTTCGACGACCGCCACCGGGACCGGATGGTCAACTACGTCACCGACAAGTACGGCAGCGCCATGACCGCGCAGGTCAACACGTTCGGCACGATCAAGGCCAAGGCCGCCGTCAAGGACGCGTCGCGCATTCTCGGCTATCCGTTCGCCGTCGGCGACAAGATCACCAAGGCGATGCCGCCGGACGTCATGGGCAAGGGCGTCCCCCTGGCGGACATGTTCAACGAGGATCACCCGCGCTACAACGAGGGCGGCGAGATCCGCGCGCTGTACGAGAGCGACCCGGACGTGAAGAAGGTGATCGACACCGGCCGCGGCATCGAGGGACTGATCCGCGGCACCGGTGTGCACGCGGCCGCGGTCATCCTGTCCTCGGCGCCGCTGATGGATCTGATCCCCCTGCACCGGCGGGACAAGGACGGCGTGATCATCACCGGGTTCGACTACCCGTCGTGTGAGGACATGGGCCTGGTCAAGATGGACTTCCTGGGGCTGAGGAACCTGGGCATCATCGACCACGCCATCAAGATCATCGAGCAGAACCGGGGCATCACGCTCGACACCCTGACGATCCCGCTCGACGACGCGAAGACGTACCAGCTCATGGCGCGCGGGGACACCCTGGGCGTGTTCCAGCTCGACGGCGGGCCGATGCGCCAGCTGCTGAAACTGATGGAGCCGACCCGGTTCGAGGACATCGCCGCCGTACTCGCCCTGTACCGGCCGGGCCCGATGGCGGCCAACGCGCACACCAACTACGCGCACAGGAAGAACGCCCGGCAGGACATCGAGCCCATCCACCCGGAGCTGAAGGAGGCCCTGGAGCCGATCCTCGGCCCGACGTTCCACCTGCTCGTCTACCAGGAGCAGATCATGGCCGTCGCCCGCGAGCTGGCCGGCTACACCCTGGGCGGCGCCGACCTGCTGCGCCGCGCCATGGGCAAGAAGAAGAAGGAGATCCTGGACGCGGAGTTCGCCAACTTCCAGAAGGGCATGCGCGGCAACGGCTACAGCGACGACGCCATCCAGGCCCTGTGGGACGTCATGCTGCCGTTCTCCGGCTACGCCTTCAACAAGTCCCACACCGCCGGATACGGCCTGGTCGCCTACTGGACCGCGTACCTGAAGGCCAACTACCCGGCCGAGTACATGGCCGCGCTGCTGACCTCCGTGGGAGACGACAAGGACAAGGCGGCCGTATACCTCGCGGAGTGCCGCAAGATGGGCATCCAGGTCCTGCCCCCTGACGTCAACGACAGCCAGCTCGACTTCGTCGCGGTCGGCGACACCCAGGTGCGGTTCGGCATGGGCGCGGTCCGCAACGTCGGCGAGAACGTCGTCGAAGCGATCGTGAAGGCCCGCAAGGAGAAGGGCCTCTACCAGGACTTCAACGACTTCCTGGGCAAGATCCCGCTCACCGCCTGCAACAAGCGGGTCATCGAATCGTTGATCAAGGCAGGGGCGTACGACTCGCTCGACCACCCGCGCAAGGGCCTGCTCATGGTTCACGAACAGGCCGTCGACCAGGTCAGCGGCATCAAGAAGCAGGAAGCGCACGGCCAGGACTCGCTGTTCGGCGGGCTGGCCGACGCGGGCGCCGACGATGCCTTCACCGTCACGGTCCCCGACACGGAGTGGGACAAGAAGACCAAGCTCGACTTCGAGCGGGAGATGCTCGGCCTGTACGTCTCCGATCATCCCCTGGCCGGCACGGAACGGCTCCTGGCCAGGAACCGCGACACCACGATCGCCGACCTGCTCGAATCCGGCCGCGACGACCGCGGCGACGTGAGCGTGTGCGGCCTCGTCACCAAGGTGGACAAGAGAGTCAACAAGGCCGGCAACCTCTGGGCGATCGCCACGGTCGAGGACATGGACGCCGCCGTCGAGTGCCTGTTCTTCCCCAAGAGCTACGTGCTGTACGCCGACTCGCTGCGTGAGGACAGCGTGGTGGCCGTCCGCGGCCAGATCAACAACCGGGACGGCGCCATCAGCATCTTCGCGACGGACCTCACCGTGGTCGACGTGTCCGGCGTCAACAGCGACGGCGCCCCGATCACCCTCCTGCTCAGGGAGGAACGCGTCACCCCGCAGTTGCTGGAGGAGCTCCGGCAGGTGCTGAAGCTGCACGAGGGCAAGGTTCCGCTGCACATCAACCTGAAGCGCCCGGCGGGGAAGACCATGGTGCTGGCGGTGCCGGACTTCCCCGTCAACGCGGAGCCCAGCTTCGCCGCCGATGTGAAGGCGCTGCTGGGGCCGGAGGCCATCACGCTGTGAACCAGCCGGTCGTCACCTGGCGGAGGGTGTGGTGTGCTGGTTCAGGACATAGGAAACCCATGTCGCAGGACATAGGAAACCTCGGCCGAACGTGTCTCGGGACATAGGCAACCATCGCGATCATGAGCCTTGGCTGTGTGTCTAAGGCCAGAATTGTTATCACCGCCGTTGTCGTCGAGGGACGGTCCCAGGCAGAGGTCGCCCGCGCCTACGGAGTCTCCAAAGGCTGGGTCTCCAAGCTGGTGGC